>CAKZRU010000015.1 GCA_937146725.1 uncultured Myxococcales bacterium | reverse complement strand
GGGAATGAGGGTGCTGTACTTAGTGAAATAGATACACAACTTAGGCAGAATCCAAAAAATGTTGGGCTACTGAACGCCAAGGCTCGCCTTGAGCTAAAGACAAGGCGTAATCTTAATGAAGTCATTCGTCTGACAAAGTTGGCCTTGCGTGAAGATGAACAAAATACGTATGCCATGGTCACCTTAGCTTCGGCTTTTGCGGCGCAGCAAAAATACGAATTAAGCTTGGCTATCCTTGAAAATGCCAAGGCGCTCAATCCTGGAGACCCAGAAATATTTTTGGGTCTTTATCATAGCCTAAGCGCTTTAGGCGAAGACTTGCAGGCCCGTTTTGCCCTTGAAGAATCGGCTAAGCAGTTAGGTGGTAGTAGTGCCGAAGTTCATAATATTTTAGGTCTTGTATATCTTAAAGGGGGTGATTTTGTTGGTGCCGAAAAACAGTTCCAACTTGCTCTTGGCAAGTGGCCGCAAATGATTGAAGCGCAAGTCAATCTGGGTAATGCTTTTAAGGGCCAAAGACGATATGCGGATGCATCAGCAGCCTTTGAACAAGCCCTTGCTCAACAGCCTAAGCTTGAGGCAGCTATCTTTAATTTAGCGATTCTCTATCTTGATGGGAACTTTGAAGGACTAGAAAAGCTTGAACAACTCCAAACCTCTCTCAGATATATCGATCAGTTTGAGAAGCTATCGGTTAATCAAGCGGATCTAAAACAGATTGCTGACTTTAAAAAAGAATGCCTACGCTTTATTGAAATACAAGGTAAACTAAAAGAGCAAGCTCGTGCTTCTCAGGCGGCTGAGGAAGAAGCAAAGCGAGCAGCTGAGGAAGAAGCAAAGCGAGCGGCTGAGGAAGAAGCAAAGCGAGCAGCTGAGGAAGAAGCAAAGCGAGCAGCTGAGGAAGAAGCAAAGCGAGCAGCTGAAGAACCTGCGCCTCTCGAAGAACCAGCACCTCTCGAAGAACCAGCACCTCTCGAAGAACCCGCGCCTCTCGAAGAACCCGCGCCTCTCGAAGAACCCGCGCCTCTCGAAGAACCCGCGCCTCTCGAAGAACCAGCACCTCTCGAAGAACCCGCGCCTCTCGAAGAACCTCAAAAAGAAAAGCCTAAACAAATAGAAATGGAACCCGTTCCATTACAAGAGCCCACACCGATTGATGATATTGAACCGGTAGAAGAAATCGAAGCTTTATAAGCAACACAACTCACCACATTGGATTTAGTTATGAAAACACTGCTTAAAACACTTTTTGTTTTTTTGACTTTTAGCTTTTTAATCACACATTTTTCATATGCTGAGCCTCAAGGTGCTAAAGTGATCGAGTTCAAGCAACTCAATCTACAAGGTACTGTACAAAGACCTTCGGCATCATTTTTTATGGGTAGACGTAAGCTTAAGTTTAAAGGTCTTATCCCAAAAAAGAGCTTTATTAAAGAAATTAAGGCCAGCGTTAAAAAGCCACCATTTTGAACAACTTACTCTGTCTCAAAGATAAATAACCCAAGTTGGACAGCATGATTGAATAAAAGTTCATTAATTTTTATTTTTTTTCAGTTCAATTCTCAAGTAAATATACCTCTTTAATAATTTCTCTATTGATCTTAGATAGTTCAGCGAATTTAAATCGAAAGCGGTTCAAATGGCTCTAGATAAAAAAAAGTTAGACCCAAACTCGCTTAAGTGATATAGAGAATGTCAAGTTTTGAGCTCAGCTCAGCTATTGTATCAGTATGTTTTTAATGTGTAGCCAATAGGCACACTTCCATCTCCCGTCTCAGGAGGACTCTCTCACAATGGAAAATATCAGTAATTTCTTCCAATCTGGTGGATTCTGGATGTATCCAATCCTTGTTATGAGCATCGTCGCTCTCGCAGTAATCGTAGAGCGTTTCATTTTTCTTTTCATGCGTCACAACATTGATGCAAACGCACTTATGAAAAAGATCACTGACCACGTAACAACTGGACAAATTGAACAAGCTCTTACTGTATGTGTAAGTGCTCAAAAGTCTGCGCTAGCACGTGTACTTGCTGCCGGTCTTCAAAATGCTTCACAAGGCCCAGACAAGATTCAAAACGCAATCGAAGAGCATGCTCTTGAGGTAACTCCTGAGATTACCAAGCGTGGTACACTTCTACAGAACATTGCGAATATCGCAACTCTTCTTGGTCTTCTTGGAACAATCCTTGGTCTTATCGACGCGTTCTCGGCTCTTGCTACAATCACTGACCCAGAGCAGCAAACCAAGATGCTTACAGCTGGTATCTCGGTAGCGATGAATACCACAGCGTTCGGACTCATGGTTGCGATCCCTTGCTTGCTTTCTCACGTTATGCTTAGCTCAATTACCAAGAAGATTCTTGATGAGATCGAGCACAACTCAGTGAAGCTTGAAAATATTCTTGTTACTCGTCTTCAAGGTGAGCAAAATCGCTAATCTTGAAACTAGGGACGACACTTATTGTTTAACTTAAAGTTTAGTTTAAGCCCAACTTAAGGTGTCTGAAAGCGGTCAGTCTAGACTAATCGCTTTCTTTTTTTAAGCTCACATTCTTGAAGGGAAACTCTCCCATGGCTCGTAAAAAGTCTAAATTTGTTGAAGAAGTCGAGGATATCAACCTCATACCAATCATGAACCTCGTACTTTGCTTGATTCCTTTGGTTCTTTTCAAGACCCAGCTTGTCAAGATTGGTATGGTAAACGTGAGCGCCCCTAAAGTAGGACCAGCGAGTAGTAAGCCACAAGAAGAGGATAAAGATAAAAAGCCTCTTGGTCTTACTGTTGCATTAGGCAAAGATGGTTTCCTACTTAAAGCAACTGGGGCTGATCTTGCAACTGTCTTTGGTGTCCAAGCTGATGCTAATGGAGTCAAGATTCCGATGAAGACTGAAGACTATAGCAACAAAAATGGTGATGTAGAAAAACTGACTACTTATGACTACATCGAACTCTATAAAAAGCTTTTACAGCTTCGTGAAATGTATGAGGATGATAAATTACTCACCCTCACTGCAGAGCCAGAGCTAGAGTTCAAGTATCTTATTCGTACAATGGACGTTGTTCGTTATCAATTTGCAGATGATGTTAAAATGGCTAGTATTGCTGACTTAAGTGAAGCTGCAAATAACTCCAAGTATAAAAAGGTCGAAGAAGAAGGCGATGAAGGAGGTAAGTCAACCTCTACCTATAAGCCTCTTTGGGATCAAGTTACTTTTGCGATCGTTCAGTAAGGAATTAATCATGGATTCACGTAAACAACAATCTATTGAGGCTTGGCTTAAGCAACAAGCCGAAGATAAAAGTAAAAAACGCCGTAAGAAGGACCTTCCTGATGATGGTGGAGTGACCCTTAGCTCACTGATGGATGCTGTAACTATTATCTTGATCTTTCTTTTGATGAACTTCTCAACGGATCCTATGAAAGTCACTCCGCATGAGAAGCTTCAACTTCCATTATCAACAACCATGCTCAATGCCAAAGAAAAAACGACTACTTTGACAGTAGCTGCAGACGGCATTTTGGTTGATGATAAACCAGTTGTTACGATCAAAAACAACCAAGTTGATACTTCTGATGCAACCTCTTTAACCATTCCTCAACTTAAAGATCATTTAGATCAAGTTGTGAAAGAGCGTAAAGAATTGGCTGCTAGACTTAAGCAGAACTTTAAAGATATCATCACCATCATAGCGCATGGTGAAACTCATTATCGTTTGATCAACAAGGTTATTTATACCGCTGGGCAAGCTTCATTCACCAAGTTTAAGTTTGCTGTCGTTAAAGGTGGACAACTTAAACAAAAGATTTAAGTTTGAATACTTGACCCTAGAAATGTCTGCTTAGACAAAATGAAAAAGTAAACTTTTTCATTATCGTCGTGGTCTTTAGATCATGGCGATTTTTGTTTATGGCTCTAAAAATGATCATTGACCTTGGATTTTTATACTTGTTCAAGCAATCTAAATATGTTTTAGGTTGAAAGTCTTAAGTCAGCTGATTACTATGCCGAACTAATTACAGCATTTCGAAAACTTCTTACCGCTTCACGTGTCATACATCATATAGTTTATTACAAACTATTTTTCTGTGTAACTCACTGTCAAAAAGGGATACATTATGGCCCAACATACAGACCGCAAAATCCTCAGAATCGGTCTGATCAAGAACGGAAGAGTCGTCAAAGAGCACCTTTTACATAGGGTTGCTCCTGTGACCGTAGGAACTTCTGAGAAGTGTACCTTCCAGCTCTCGATTAAAGGCCTACCGCCAGTTTTTCCTCTGATCAAAGTGATAAACAAGCGGTATCATTTACAATTCAACACCAAGATGGATGGGCGTCTCACCGTCGGTGGACAAAATAATACAACCCAAACTCTTGATCTTAAGACGATCGCTAATGAAGGCCTATCCAAGGCAAGTGGAAAGTTCCAAATACTAGAACTTAATGATCGTATGCGAGGTAAGCTTGAAATTGGTGAGTTTAACTTACTTTTCCAATTTATTACGCCGCCTCCTCCAAGAGTTAAACCGCAACTACCGGCGGCATATAAACGTAATATTTGGAAATCACTAGATTGGCCATTTGCTAATATTTTGCTCTGTAGTTTTATTCTCCAAAGTAGCTCCCTTTCTTATCTCGTCACTCGAGATTATCCACCGAAAGAGGTAGATATTGCTGCAGTGGTTAGCCGTTTTGCTGAGATTATGCAAAAGATCGAAGAGGTGAAACCACCTCCTCCAGTTGATTTGCCTGAACAAAAAAAGCCTGAAAAAGTAGTTGAGAACAATGAATCTACTGATGAGGTCATCGAAGAAAAAGAATTACCTAAGCCTGACACTCCTGAAAATAAGGCTAAAAGACGTGAGATTCTAACCGAAAAAGTAACTCAATCAACCGCTCTAAAGTATTTAGTCTCAGGCGCTGGTGGTGGTACCAACATTGTGGGTGAACTTTCTGGTGAAGCCGCACGAACTTCGATTGCTGAGGCATTTGATGGGGTTGGACTTGCTGTTGCCGGATCTGATGTTAAGCGTGTCAAAGGCTTAGCAGGTGAAACATCTGGCAAAACCATGGGCATCGATAATTCTAAGCTAAAAGGTAAACGTTCCGGAAAAGTACGTAGTGGTAAGAAACGCGAAAAGAAGCTTAAGGGTCGTATCAAAGTCAGTAAGCCTTCAGAAGCGATTGGAACCGGTACTCTATCTAGAGACAAAATCCAAAGAGTTGTTCAGCGCCGAAGCCGTGGCCTAAAGGGTTGCTATGAGGCTGAGCTCAAAAAGAATAACACTTTGCAAGGCTTGGTGAAGATTCGCTTTACGATTGAGCCGTCAGGTCGAGTTAGTAGTAGTAAAGCGATCCAAAACACTATGGGCTCTCGAGCTGTGGCTGGTTGCATTGAAAAGCAGATTAAACGTTGGCGTTTTGCCAAGCCTTCTGGTGGAAGCGTAACGATTACTTATCCGTTTGTCTTCACCCCATCAAACTGATTTGGTATCATTCAAAGCTCAACTATTGAGAGGAGTTGCCAACATGAAATATCCAAGGCTCAAAAATCAATCAGTTTTGCCCAAGTTTACTCTGCGTACCTTACTTGTCATTGGACTCAGCTTTTTTGTGAGTGCCCCTAGCTTTGCTGACTTAGGTAAATCTTACCGAGAGGCAGAACAGCTATCAAATGGCGATAAAGTAAAGATGGCGGCAAGCTCGTTATCAAGTATGGAATCTGCGCTTAAGTACACCTTAAAAGAGCTCCAGTCTTCGATTGATAATAAAGATGTCGTTCAGACAAACTGTGTTAAAGATAAGCTTCTCACAGTTAAAGGCTTACTCCGAATATCTAAGGAAGCTGAGCTTAACTTAAGTGAGGCGGTTGTGACCGGACAAATTGATCTTGTAAACCACGAGTATGTCAAAATCCGTATGGCTGCTGAACGGGTGAGTGATCTTCGTTCACAGGTCGCAAACTGTGCTAAGGGCAGCAAAGATACACTTTTAAATAATCAATTACTTAAGTCTAAACCTGAAATCTCCGATAAGGCCGTTCAAGCTTTTGAACCCACCGCTGATGAAAGTTCTGTAATTATTTACGACCCGATTGCCACAGAACGCCCTGAGGCAATTTCAGCGAGTGAGTAAATCACTTTTTTTCATGATTCAAAGTAGCAACCTTAGTCCAATGAAGGTCGTAATGCAAATCCGACACATCCACACGATTTCAAAAGACAGGTATAATATGCATGGCTTGAGTTTAATCCTTACTCTTGCTGTTGTCTCGTTAAGTCTTTTTGCTACTTCCACAGCCTATGCTGATGCCTTCATCATTCATAGTTCTAGTCTAAACTTTAAGCCCAAGGCTTGGTTGAGTGCTGATTATGATGACAATGTTTTCTATGAGGCCGCTGAAGAACCCACCGGTAATATACCCAACCAAGGTGCGGTTCTTAAAGTTGGTGGTGGCTTAACGATTGAAAATCGAGGCAAGAGTCCGGTAGCACTTAATGTGGATGCAATGTCCGCATACCGACATTATACTTTTTTAGATGGTCAACCTGGGCAGAGTGAAAGTAGAGTCGAGGAGCTTAGACAAGGTCGTAATGGAATCGATTTTGCTCGCCTTAATGGCAAGTTAACACTTGGTGCACTTAGCGATGTCCAAGTGATACTACAAGAACGATTTAGTTATATTGAGCGGCCGGCGTATGAGGGTACTGTATTCGGCTTTGAAAGAGTGGATAACCGCCTGGGTGCGGCCATAGACTTCGCACCCGGTCGAAGAAATGGCGGGGGCCCGCTTGGGATTAACCTAGGCTATGAGATGCGCTCACTTTTCTTCTTAAATGATGGTACAGGACTCGACATTCAAAATCGTTCTGAAAAACAAGCTCATACGGTTTCATTGGATACCCGCTGGCGCTTTTTACCCAAAAACTTTCTCACTTTAGATGTTTCATACACGTCTAATAACTATAACGACTTCCAAGAGGATCCAGAAGCAGTCAATCCAGAGTTATCCTCTCGAGATTCAACTCCTCTTAGAGCTCAATTGGGACTATCTGGTTTGATCACTCCTCGCTTTTCACTTTTTATGAAGGGTGGGTACGCAAACACTTATAATAAAAATGGTAATTCTTTTGAAGGGTTCATAGGGCTGTTTCAGGCGAGCTATAAGTTTGTTCCGGTCGTTGATGTCAGCATTGGTTATCAACGTGATGGACAGGATTCCGGCTTTTCAAACTTTTATACTTTAGACCGTTTTTTTGCTAAGAGTACTTTTCAACTTTCTAGTAGACTTCAGCTTTCGGGTAATGTCTCTTATGACACTTACACCTATGATGCTTCAAATGCGGTTGATAACGCAGGCAGAGTGGATCCGGTACTTCGTTCTCAAATCGCCGTTAGAACCAAATTACCGAGCCACTTAGCTGTCCAAGTAGCATACAGTATTGAAAGTAACTTTACTGAGTATAAACTACCGATAGATGAGCCTATTGACTTTGCCTCTTATCAAAGACAGTTATTCACTTTAGCTCTTTACTTTAACTAGTTTTAAGTCCTTGAGTTGCTTGCTTAAAAGCTCGGCATATCATAGATCAGTAGCAAGGAACCAATGTATAGTACACTTAGTTCTTATTTAAAGCCCCAGTCTAGCAAGCTCATCCCATTAATGCTAAGTCCTTGTCTGGTCGCTGCAAGCTGTGGTGTGCAGCAGGTGCCGACATTACCTCCACGTTTACCTAGCTCTCAAGAGTTAATTGCCCAAAGTCCTGCGCATACTCTGGGTCCCGGAGACGTATTAGAAGTAAGAGTATATAGAGAACCTGAACTATCTGGTTTATATCATGTTGGGCCTACCGGAAGCTTCACCTTTCCATTAATTGGAGAGGTAAAAGCTAGTCAAGGTGGAGCCTATGAACTGACTCAAGAACTGACTCGTCGTTTAAAAGAAAAGTATCTAAGAGACCCACAAGTGACAGTGTTAGTCAAAGAAACTAAGTCCAAAAAGGTCTTTATTCTTGGTTTGGTTAAAAAGCCGGGTAGCTATACCTTTGAGTCTCAAATGACCGTGGTACAAGCCATTGCACTTGCCGGTGGACTTCAGACCCTTGCTTCCCGTGATTTAGTTCTGATTCGTAATGATCAAAAAGGGATTGAGCAAAAGTTTAGGATTCCATTTAAGGAAATTAGCCAAGGCAGAGCACCAAACTCACCATTACAGCCCGGCGATATTCTTTTTATTCCTGAATCTTGGTATTAAAAAGTATTCAGTAAACCAGCTGATTACTTACAACGCAGTTGCTTGAGCTTGCGATCAGCAATTCTTTTTTGGTTAGAGCGTGGATATTTGTCTTTAAGATAGTTTAAGGCATCTTTAGCATTAGAACACTTATCCATTGCTAAATAAGCATCAGCAAGCAAAATAAGCGCTTTATCAGCTTGATTCTCATCTGCATACTCATTCATAATTTGCTGAATAGCACGGGCGCAGTCTTCATAACGTGCTTGTTGATAATAGGCTTCAGCAATATGATACAGACTATCATCAGCTCTGACATCTTCTGGAAAGCGCTTTACAAACTCACTGTAAAAACGAATAGCTTCACGATATGACTTAGCTAACAGTAATTTTTCCGCCTGTTGATAAAGCTGCTCTTTGTCTTGAGGCACCTTCATTTCTTGTGGATTCGTTTTCATTTGATTCAGTTTAAATTGTAGCTCGCTTAACTCACCTTGTTGTTTTTGGATCAACTCTTTAAGCGCAACAATGTTACCAATATCTTCAGCACTACCTCTTCTTAGGTTATCAACAATGCCTAAGATTTCCTTATTAAAACGCTTAAACTCACTACTCATGTGCTCAAGGGTCGCATTTTGAGCTTCGTCTTGCTGAGCGACATCTTTTTTCAATTGATCTAATTTACTCTCAAGAACCAAAATCCGTGTTTCGATTTCAAGAGCACGATAATGGGTTACACAGCCTGTGAAGAAGGGGAGTAAAACGATTAAGGCAAGCAACTTAATGTAAATGGTTGCTGCCCATAATGACTTTTGCTCAACGAATTGTCTTTTCTTTTTCAAATGCATAGTTTGCTGACTCATGTTGTATAGTCCTCAATGATCTTATTGTATCTTTGATATATTGAGTAAATACCTTTTAGATAAAAAAAAAGCCACTTGAGAAAACAAGTGGCTTAGGCATTTAACTCAAGTTTCGCCTTGAGTATGTATCAAGCTAGGTAATTTTAACGCTCGAATTCAACTCGACGATTCTTTGGTTGGCGACCTGCTCCATTTACTGCGGGACGATCTTCACCATAGCTCACTGGATTAAGTAATGAGCTATTTACACCAACGCGTTCTAGATATTTACTTACTGAGTTTGCACGCTCTTCGCCAAGAGCCATGTTGTAAGAAACATCACCTTCTTCATCAGTATGTCCACCAATGGTCATGCGAGCAACATGATCACCTTTGAAGCATTCAGCAACTTCGTCGAGTTTGCTTCTTTCTGAACGTTTAATATTTGAACGGTCAAAATCGAAGTAAACCGGCTCATTTGGACGACATTCAGTAAAGCGTTCTACACATTTACCTGATTCACATTCATAACCAGCATCACAGTCTGTTTTGTCAGCATTTGCTCCGCATTCAGGCTTAGCTGTACAAGATCCTTCATCACAGAACTCATTTGAGCCACATTCTGAATTATCAAGACACTCTGCGCCGCACATGTTATCTCGACACTTTTGTGTTCCTGAACAAGGACGGCTATCATCACAATACCCTAGCTTATAGGTACATTGATTGGATGAACAGTATTGTCCCGGTACTGAACATTGATTGTCATCACGACATTGTTTACAGAAGTTAGCGACACATACCTCACCCTTTTCTGAGCAGTGATCGTCTGACTCACATTTTGGGTAAGTTGGAGTACAAGCGTTGAGGCTTAACAGAAGTGCGCTGAGAGCGAATGAATACACTGTGCTACGTAGCATGAGCATGGTTGATTCTCAGTAATGGCTTAGTTATGGATAAGATATAACTTGTTTTTATGAATTATACTCAAAGAAAATATCATCAAACAAGTGTAGAGCGGTGAGAAAACTAGATTATTGGCTGTTCAATGTCAATATGTGATCACACATTTTCAAGGAATAATCTGTGAAATATTTAAGAATCAGTTTTTTTGTGACTTAGTTGGGACTTTTTTGGGTCGCTTGTTCAGTCTTAAGTTTTACAAGTAGCCCATCAATATGAGCTAATATGGCTTCTTTATTTGGCTCACCTCGATACATTTTACCATTAAAATATAACGTAGGAGTACCTTGTAAACCGGCTTTGGCACCTTCAGCCTTTTCAGATTCTACTTGTTGACTCACTTCTTCACTAGCAAAGTCAGCCCTGAAGACCATCAAGTTTAAACCGAGCTGTTCTGCAAACTCTATAAAACTACTCTCCTTAAGATTTTCTTGCTGAGAAAAAATTAAATCATGCATTGGCCAAAATGCACCTTGTTTATGTGCAGCAATAGTTGCTCTTGAGGCCAAAGGAGCAAGCTGGTGAAAGGGTAAAGGGAATTGCTTGAAGTAAAGCTTAACGGCTTGAGGTCTTGCCTTGATGACTTCACTCATAATCCCAGCCATTAAAGAACAATGTGGACATTCAAAATCGGCAAATTCGACAATGGTGATCGGTGCATTAGGTGACCCCTTGAATGCAGTTTTACTTAGGTCAAACTCTGCCGGTGGTGTAAAATCTGCGATAAACTTATTAATGACAGCCTCAGCGACTTGGTCAGAACTCATCCCTTCTTTATATTTTTGCACACCAAACTCAGCTAACGCAGTGGCAGCTGGACAAGATTGTGCTTGAATACATTGCAATAAAGTTTGCTTTGGATCACATGGACAAGGGCCTTCACTCAGTAATTTACCAAGATCAGTTTGAGCAACTTCAGCAATTTCATGTGCACTCGTTCCGGGGAGGATTAGAGTTTTGGCTGATGAAGGGATAACGTCTACTTTTGGCTCAGTAACGGGTACTGGAGCTGGGGTTGTGACCGTAGGAGTCTGGGCCGAAACTGACCCCAAACTGAGTAGTGAAAGACCCGCCAGAGTCATTATTATAGACAAACTCATTAAGGTGGATCTAGTTTGTACTACCTGTCGATCATTTTGCCACTGAGTGCACCATCGAGTGCTCTGTGTAAATAGCTTATGAAGACTCATGATTACTCCAATATTGAAAGGGTGAAAAAGTTATATTTATCAGATTACTGTTGACTTAACTTTGTTGCATTCAATCTTAGTCCATGATGAACCAAGGTTGACATAAATGCGATTTTGATCATGCTTTTGTCAAGAGTAGCGCTCTAGAGGAAGAACAAAGGATGAGTGATGTATTTAAAAGTTTGGCTTAGCTTAGGATCTAACCTAGGAGATCGTATAGAGTATTTACGAGCAGGAATAAAGTCATTAAGTAGGCTAAGTCATCTTCAAATACATCAAAGTCCAATATATGAAAGTGCACCTTGGGGTGGTGTGGCTAAGGGGAGTTTTTTAAATCAAGTCATTGCCTTAACAGTAGATAGCGAACGATTAGATCAAGCAATTAACGACTTAGATCCTCAAAAAATGATTGCGTCCCATGAGCTTGACTCAGAATTATGGACTAAACGTATGACCTTTATTCATAAGTGTTCAGGATATAGACAGGTCATCGAAAAACTCATGTTCTATTTACTACTGATAGAACTTAGTCATGGAAGAAATCGAAACGCTCATGCCGTTCGATGGGATTCGCGTACTTTGGATTTGGATATTTTATTTATCGAGCCCAATGATCCTACATCGAATCCAACTGGTGCTTGCCTTGATCGATATAATAGTCTTAACCAATACAATAGCCCTTATCTAGAACTTCCTCATCCCCGTCTGCATGAACGCCTATTCATTTTAGCACCTTGGTGCGATATAGCACCTTTGCTTTATATTCAAAGTTTGAAAGCAACAGTTGAGGAGTTGTATAAGAATTGTCCTCAGGACTCTTCTTTGTGTATATATGTTCCTTAAATGCTGCTCTACAATACAAATGATCACTCGTTACATATTTATTAGGTTTGCCCATGCCCAAGTCAGATCAAGCAATCAACTTAGATTTAAAAACTCTTATTAAACGCTATGCACCTACTCCTCTTACAGGCATCTTTCACTGTGCATTCTTATGCTTTTCTTCTTTTCAGGTTCATGCCGAGCCCCTTAACTCTATGAATAATTTAAAAAGAGGGATTGCACCACCGGTTAAGCAATGGGTCATGGCCAAGCCTGTAGATCAAGCTCAACCGGCTCCCCTGTCAGAGGAAGATATTAAAGATCCTACTAAACTTTTAGCTTTTCTAAAAACAAGCCCAAATGCATTAGATCCAAGCCGTATGTCACCCTTTATTGCGATTGAAGTTGGTAAAACTCTTTTATATGGCGGTGAGGTACGAAAAGCTGTTCAGCTTCTTAATGCTGCCAAGTCTAAGTGGCCCAATGATTTGTTCATTTTACAACAATGGGCGCAAGCTCTGATTAAAAGTGGACAACCAAGTTATGTTCGCCATGGTATAGAGTCTTGGCAGGCGAGTAGCCAAGGACAAGCTTTAGATGGTTACACCCAGTATTTATATGCTTTAAGCATCTACTTAGAAGGCCCACAGGATCCGCGGCATCTAAGCCAAGCATCTTCCATGATTGATCAACTATTAGCGACCAACCCTAATTATGTGGGGCCCGATGGAATTACAGCGGCTCGCTTACAAAGCTTTAAGGCTGAGCTTCAAGCTCGCTTATCTCAGTAAATGATTGTAGAACAAGCCTTCGCTTCATAAAAGTTCACAAAAACTACTGTATAAAAACAAAAAGCAAGGTAGCTCACTACCTTGCTTTTAGTCATAGACTCTTTAAATTGAGTTAAAGTACACTGGCGACTTTATACTTCGCTTCCGTACCTTAAATGAACAGAGTCAATCAATTATCTTCAACATTAAGTTGAACTTTAAGGGCACGACCGGCCTTAAAGAAAGGAACCTTACGATCAGGAATGCTCACGTCTGCACCACTACTTGGATTGCGACCTTGGCGCGCTTCACGATGCTTGATACGAAAGGTACCAAGACCCCGAATTTCAACTCTACGCTCGTTAATTAAAGCATCTTTCATAGAATCAAAGATGGTATTAACCGCAAGTTCAATTTCACGCTTTTTAAAGTCACTAAAGTGCTCTGCAACCTTTTCAATTAACTGACTCTTTGTCATCCTTACTCCTCGCTCCCCACTTCTAATCCACCGATACCGGTTGAGAAGTTACCCTCATCAGCGACTTCTTCTTCCATGTAATTAAGAAGGTCAGCGTGTGCATCAACATCAGTTGATTTGAGACTTAGGCCAATTTTACGATCGATACGATCGATGTTAATTACCTCTGCAACAATCTCTTGGCCAATTTCTACAACTTCACTTGGATCCTTAATGTGATCTTCGCTTAGCTCTGAAATATGGATAAGACCCTCAACGCCTTCTTCTAGCTCAATGAACGCGCCAAACTCGGTAAGCTTGCATACAGCTCCCTTAACAACGCGACCTACAGCATAACGACGAGGAATATCAGTCTCCCATAAGTCAGGGGTCAGTTGTTTGATACCAAGGCTGAAGCGTTGGTGCTCAACATCAACATTAAGAACAACTGCCTCTACAACTTCACCCTTCTTGAAGATCTCGTTAGGATGCTTGATCTTTTGAGTCCAAGAAAGGTCACTGATGTGAACAAGTCCGTCGATTTCTTGAGTAATACTTACAAAGATACCAAAGTCGGTGATATTACGAATTGGTCCCTTGATTACGCTACCAGGGTGGAATTGCTCTTGAAGTTGGATCCAAGGATTCTCTTGAGTTTGCTTGTATCCAAGACTGATGCGCTCACCTTCGATGTCGATATCAAGGATTTGTGCTTCCACAACATCACCCTTAGCAAATAGACGCTCAGGTTTTTTGATGTTTCCGGTCCAAGACATTTCAGAAACGTGGATAAGACCCTCAATACCCTCTTCGAGCTCAAGGAATGCGCCGTAATCAGTGAGGCTCACAACTGTACCTGTTACGCGCTGATCAGCAACATAGTTTTCGGCAACCTTATCCCAAGGATTGTCTTTGAGTTGCTTCAGACCAAGAGAAACACGCTCAGTCTTTGCATCAAAGCGAAGAACCTTAACTTCAATCTTGTTATTCTCAGCGTTTTCACCAAGTACTTCTGATGGATGGCTGATACGACCCCAGCTCATATCGGTGAGGTGAAGTAGACCATCAATACCGCCAAGATCAATGAAGGCACCGTAATGTTGGATGTTCTTTACTACACCCTCAAGAATTGCACCTGGAACAAGCTTGTCCATAGTCTCAGACTTGAGCTTAGCACGATCCTTCTCAAGAAGAACACGACGTGAAAGAACAATGTTATTTCTACGACGGTTGAACTTGATCACCTTGAAGTCATAATCTTTGTCTTCGGTGACAAAGCGATCAAGGTTACGACTTGGGCGAATGTCAACTTGGCTACCGGGCAAGAATGCCTTAACACCATTGATATCAACGTTAAGACCACCCTTAACTTTTTGTGTAATACGACCCTTAACGATTTGATCATTCTCACAAGCAATACTAATTGCGTCCCAAACACGAAGACGATCGGCATCACGCTTAGAGACTTCGATTTCTTCATCAGCATTTGGGCTAAGTACGGCGTAAACTTCTACTTCATCGCCTTCTTTGATGTCTAGTTTGCCACCTGACATAAACTCTGCGATTTTGATTTGTCCCTCAGATTTGTGTCCGATATCAACGACTACATAGCCAAGATCTTCACGGATAGTAACAATTTTACCGGTAACAACACCTGGGATTTTTGGTTTCTCAGCTTCATGCTGATTAAAAAGATCGGCAAACTCAGAGTTGCTGATCTCATTGGCGATGTTATCTTCAGGGACGGAGGTTTGTGCGCGAAGCGCTTTAATGTCAGGTTGAGTCATATTAGCTGCTGTGCCATCTGAACTAGCGAACTAGTTCACGGGGAAAGGGTTAAAAAATAAGAACATATTCATCATGAATAAAGATCTAAGATAATCTCTTTTTAAACTGAGTTTTACACTCTATTATAAAGAGCAATGCTTATTATCTAATTTTGAGCTAAAACACAAGGTTTTTTGTACCGGTTAGCATTAAGATTAGAAGACTTTAAATATATTGGGCTCAACGTCATATAGAAAACAAGCTCATGTTATAAATACAACGTTAAAATCAAAAAAAGCCGAACTTGTCGGCTTAAGAGCGGGAAACGGGGGTCGAACCCGCGACTTCAACCTTGGCAAGGTTGCACTCTACCACTGAGTTATTCCCGCAAATAAGCTGTAAGCTTTATTCGAGAAAGAGGTTTAGAACAAAGCGAATCTAAAGTCAAGAAAAAATATTTCACTTTTCACAGTAGAACAAAAAAACTATTCATTTCGAAAACTTAACCACCTTAGTCTAGCATACTGTTAAGCTACCCTATTAAGCTATCCTCTTAAGCCATGCGACATTAGCAAAGGATGAGCGACTTATTCAAACTTAACTTCATTCGAGTCGCTTAGCTTTTTTTTAGCTTTTTTAATGTAAGGTGGAGATTTCATATATCTGTAATATGCATTGAGTACAGAGGTCATGTATTGACTTGTTTGTGTGTAAGGAATCCCCTCTTTTTTGGTAACGGCTCCACCGCCAGCATGATAAGCCGAAATCACCAAGGGTAATTCATTATTAAATCTTTTCATCAAGATACTAATGAGTTTAGCAGCTCCAAAAATGTTCTGCTCAGGGTTAAAAGGGTCTTGCACGCCCATATCTTTTGAAGTGAAAGGCATGAGTTGCATCAGGCCTTGAGCGCCTACCCGACTGACCGCTGTGGGTATGAAGTCGCTTTCAACCTTCATAAAAGCCCATAATAAAGCTTCAGGTAAGTCATAGAGTTTGGCAGCTTTTGCGACATAGTCTTTAAAGGCTGCAGCACGTTTGGGTAAATGATGTCCACCATTTTGCTTGCGCTTATTCTGCGATAATGAGCTCTGTGATGAGCTTTTTCTTTTTGAGTGATTTGGAGTCATTTTAGCTGAGCTCTCCGCAAAGCGCGATGACTCTTGGCCTTTTCGCTTACACCAAATCACTCTTGAACGTCTAAGTTGTCCTCTACTTGGATTACTGACCAAGCTTTGCTCCAAAGTTTTTCGATCCTCTAAAAAACAAGTTTGTTGTCGGTAAACAGTTTTCACTTTGGGCTTTCTTCTTTTTTGACAAGGCTCAGAAGATATGACAATCGTCCCATTTCTTTCGCAATTATAAAGCTTTGCCAAACTAAATTGACTCTTAAATACGCTCAAAATACCTATAATAAAGAGAATGCTCCGTAAATGATGATCTGCCCGTAAACGATCGGTTCCCATTTTACATCCCTTTATAATTCAGTAAGTATATATTTGAAGAAAGCCGTGGCCTGCTGACGCTTTTCACTGCTGTCCACAGTGGTTTGACGAGCTAAGGATTGACGAGATGAAGTTTGACTAGCTTTCACGAGTGAACTCAAAGTCATCCTCGTCTCTTTTTTTGAGAGGTCTTTGGCAAGTACTGACTCAAAATCATTTTTATTCTGAGCGGATATAAAATAGGCTGATAAAGCAAGAGTCAAATCCCCTCGGTAGTCATTAATCAATTTACGTAGCAACCAAGATGCATACTCTAAATACCTATGTTTCTGATCCACTTCTAACATCAGATTTCTCTTGTCCATCAACTCTGCAACTTCTAAACTGACACAGGTCAGTCTTAGATATGGATTTGTCTTGCTCTTAGATATGGCTTTAACCGAGCTAGGGATCTGAGGGTTCACAAAATGACAGCTTTTAAAAACCGATCGTAATAAGTCATCAGGTAATTTATACTTTTGACTTAAGATTTGTAATGGACTTTTAAGTCTACGGAGAATCCTTGGAGTGGGTAGCTTTGTGGCCGATATTTTTTTGTTAGCCTTGGCTTTTCGTCTTTTTTTCTTAGTGGCTTGCTTTTGCTGTTTTTGTCTTAGTTTTTTAAGTTGTCTTGTTTTTTTATTTTGCTGGAGTCGTAACTCCCCAAATTGCCAATCTGAAGTTTGAGCTTTTTTAGGTCGCTTTTTTCTACGAGAATGTCTTCTTTTGGGCTGGGGTGGGGGTTCGGATGAAATAATAATCACCCCATTTTGCTCATAAGTGTAGATTTCAGCATATACTAATAAGTGTTGTACAGAGCTCATGGCTATACAAAGTAATAAGCTTAATAAGCTAAGCCTAACAAGTCGATATGTGCTGAATATATGTTTGGACATAAGCAAAATGATATTGATTGCTTGCTCAACTTTTAGCCATGAACAAGTGGCTCATCACCTTGAGTTTGACCCACTGTTTTTTGATCTTTATCGGTTATAACGATTGGATGAGACTCATCCAACAAGGCATCAGCTTCAGCCTCTGTGAAACTCATGGCTTCTTCAAGGGCTTGATTCAAAACCTCATTTTCACGCTGATGCACAACCGTTCTGAGTTGAGGTAAACGGAAAGTTCTCCATTGCTCAACCGCTTTGCGCTCCTTGGCTTTAAATTTAGGTAAGCCTTGAGACTCAAGATCTTTAAGAGCCTTCATCGTATGTTTAAAAATTAAGCGCCATTGAGCTTGCAGATGTTGATAACGATCATTTCGAACCCGATGAGTTGTGCTATATAGCTCAAAAACTTCATTTGGATGTTGATCTAACCATTTTAGCTTACGGCCCACTCGGAAGTTTCGGAAACTAATGCCTAAAAAGACTGAAATGAAGATACTGCCTGCCACGCCAGCATATTTTAGACTTTCCTCATAAGCACTCATATACCAAAACCATGCAGAACCAGCACCGGCAATGATCAAACTGATCAAAAGGACTTGTCTAGTGAGGCGAGCTCGCCAATGTCGTACTAACTCTAAAATATCAACATGGAGAACCAAACGATCTAAATAAATACTAACATCAGTGAGAATATTATCTACTCGTTGCAGAGCGGTATTCTCCATTTTTCGGATGAGCAATTCTCTGGCTTCAGCAAACTCATCTAAGTCTAAGGGGCTTTTATTTCCACTAGCTTGGGGCACAAAGGTCGCATAAATCTGTGGTAAGTCTTTGGTTTTCATTACCTTACCAAGGTTCCAACACAGATTACCGTAGCAACGTGCAAAGTCAGAGAGTCGATTAAATTGATCCACCTTATTGTAGACAACCTGAAGCTTGTGATCAAAGTCGCTTAAAGCATTTGTATAGACTTCAAGAGTTTCTGCGGTTGTACCAGGCCTTTCCGGATCGAAGAACAGCATAATTAAATCAGCACGCTCAGCAAACCACCGAACAACACTTTGAAAGTCATAGCCACGACTTGCACTTGCATCTGCCGAATCAATCATACCCGGCGTATCAACTAGAGTGACTTTTTCAAGTCGTGAGTTGGGTAGGGTTTTCAAGTGTAAATGACTTAGGAATTTTGGGCCAAACTGACTTAGGCCTTCTAAGCCAAAGCTTGGATTAGAAACAACCGATGAGCCTGGCCGAGTATTTTCTGCTCCCCCATATTTGAGAACAGTAAAGTCATCATCTGTAGGCGCCATGCCCGTCAGCTGAATCGCTTGCCCGGCAAAGTAATTAACAAAGCTTGATTTCCCTGAGGAATGATTACCTAAAATTAGGATCAATGGAGAATCCTTTAAAGCAGCTTCAGATGGACGTCCTTGAAATAAGAAACGTTCTTGCAAAGGATCTACTGATGCCGATAAAAACTGATGAACCTCACTGATGATATCTTGCATGGAACTTCCTGTTCGTTAAGGCTAACCTATAAATTAAAAGAGAGTTGATATGATTGTAACCGCTTAAAGATTAAACTTATGCCTCTGAATCAATCTCTACATAAGACTTCATAAATTGATCTAATGGCATAGGACGTGCAAGATGATAACCCTGAAGCCATTTAATCCCTAAACCAGAGCAAACCTCGGCTTCTTCAGCAACTTCAATACCTTCAGCAACAGTTTTGATCTGATGCTTTTGAGCATACTCTGATAGTAAATAGACCATCTCTTTTTTTGAGTTAGACAGATGTACATTTGACACTAAAGAGATATCAAGTTTGATGATTTCTGGAGAAACAGCAGCCACGGCACCTAATGAGTTATAACCGGCCCCCAAGTCATCTAAAGCAATTTCAAACCCCTTTGCTCTTAAATACTTGACCGATTCCACCCATGCATCTCCACAGAGTTGCCCTCGCTCAGTAAGCTCTAACACAATACTAGAGGCAAAGGGATAAACGTCCGAAAATACCTCATCTAAGCGATCCGGAAAACCAAAAACAAAAGGATCAATATTCATAAAAAGCTTGATATGCTGAGGAAGTGTTTCCCGAAGACTTTTGCTTAAGCGAGTCAGTACTTTTTGCAAATCAAACTCACGTTGAGCGAGCTGGGTTGCATTTAAAATATCTAAAGGACCTCTAAAGGCTTGATGTTGACTGCGCATCAAAGCTTCTACGGCCTCAACTTCTCTTGTTTCTGAAGAAAATAAGGGCTGTACATGAAGACTCAGCATTTCTTGGCTTAAAAGTTCATCAAGTGCATGAATCTGAGCATTTTGTTCTTCATCTGCCTTAAGCATATCTTCCAAGCAAGTCTTTAGGGCCTGTGGTCCTTCTGATTTATCAATAAAACGATGAATGACACCTTGATTAAAGGCTTCAATTACCCATCGGTTTGGTTCTCGCGCTGTATACAGTAGACGTTTCACTTGAGGGCTTTGTTTGGACACATTGGCTAAAACTTCTAAACCAGTCATACCGGGCATATCCGCATCACAAATAATCAAAGCCGGTTTAAGGTCGGCATGGGTCAAACATTCAAGTAAGCTGTCACCTTCTTCAAAGGTTTCTACCGAATAGCCACTGCTTTGTAACCAACGTTTTACTGTTAAACGAACCCCAGGCTCATCATCGATTAACCAAATATGACTTTTACCCACTGAACTAACAACTTGTTCAACAACCTCGTTTTCTACAACTTGGGCTTCGGTAAATAACCATGAGACTTTTAAAGAGTCATTCAGGGTAGAGTGAACCTGTAAAGTGCCCCCTTGTCGCTCAGCAATTTCCCTAATGTAATTCATATCTTGATCAAAACGGATTTGATCGGTGCCATTGAGTGCGATATGATTTTTAGTGGTAATCTCAATGCTCACCTGAGTCTCATGACTATCAGAGTTTAAACTAATATTTGGTGCCGCATCTAAAAGACTGATCTGAGAAAGCAATAGTGTAAAACCACGACGCGTATCATCAAGAACACAAGGCACCTTGAAGTCGAGAGTACTTTCTTTGAACCAAGACAAGGGACATGCTAAATGCTTTATTGTTTCTTTGATTAATGCGGTTAATGAGTGCTGTTGAAGCCTGTGCTGATCTGAAGAAGCACTGAAATTGAGCTCATGTCTTAGTTCACGCAAGCTAGAGCGCTCAAACTCAACAAGCTTAATCAGTTGATTACACAGTTGACGAGCCTCGGGTGACTCATTGGACAACTTTTGTGATAGGCTTCGTAAAGGAGCAACCATTTCCAAACAAGCATGTTCACTTCGTTGAAGAATTGACTCGGTTTGAATTTGATCAAGATTGGCTAAAGATTCGACCTGATCGTTTTGTGGTTCATTTGCTTTCAATTTGGCCTCTATATGAATCTTTATAAATGCATCTTTATAACTGAGTAGAGTAAACAAGAGTAAGCTGTTTTTGAAAGACCTAGCTTATCGACTTAGCCCACGCAATTCATCTAACATTTTTTCACGTTCTCCCGGATCTGCCCAACGAGCCTGCATATCTTCAGAAAGCTGATCGATTGGATCAAAGTAGAAAAAGCTTTTGCCGGGTTTAACCGAAGGCGCTTCCCAACGAGATACACCGGTTTCACGATTATAAATCTCATAACTGTGTGCACTTCGCTTACCACCACCGCCTGGTGCATCAACAACAAAGGTAGGAGTATTAAAGCCAGCCGTTAATCCTCGGATATGTTTTTCTAAATCAAGAGCGGTTTGTAAAGTTGTTCTCATATCTTCACCTCCCTTAACTAAATCATGAATATACACATAGTAAGGATGAACATTGATATAACTCAAGCGCTTCACCAAGGTGGACATAGTCTCAACAGTATCGTTCACACCGCGAATCAAAACACTTTGATTACGCACTGTGATGCCTTCACTAAATAGCCGAGTAATCGCTTTTTGAGAAATCGCTGTAATTTCGTTCGCATGATTAAAGTGAGTATGGAAGCAGACCTCTTTACCTAACTTACGACCAAGCTCATGAACTTCGACCAAAGAAGCAAACCATTGGTCATCGGTAAGAACTTTTTGAGGCATGACAGCTAAACCCTTAGAAGCAAAGCGGATTCTTCTGATATTTGGCATATTTAAGAGCCGTACCCCAATCTCTTTAATCCAATCTGCACGTAAATTAAACGAGTCCCCACCACTGATCACAATATCCTCTAGCTCAGGACGTGAAGCGATATAAGCAAAAGCTTGGTCCCAACGGCCAGAGTTGGCCTTTAGGCTCACCTTTTCTACTTCATTGGTATTTAAGCCAACCGCGTAAGAGCGAGTACAAAAACGACAATATACCGGACATGTATCAATCGCTAAAAAGAGGGCCTTATCTCGATAACGATGCGTGAGGCCAGGTGTTGGCGCATCGGCTTGCTCTCCTAATGAGTCAAGACCAAGCTTAGGGTGATCGGGTAAAAAACGTGAGCCCATAGGTAAAAATTGAATTCTTAATGGGTCATCTCCTGGATTATTCCAATCGATTAAACTGAGCAAATATGGACTGACTCGTACTGCCATTGGTGCTTTAGCAAAACCGGCTTCCACATCTTTAATAAAAGCATCCGAAGCTAAATCCTGTAGTGCTTTGAGCAATTTATCCGGACGAGTAATCGTATTTTTAGCTTGCCATTTGTGATCAAGAAAAGTGGCTTGATCGACGTCTCTGTAAGCCGGAATCTTCTTCCAAAAGTCACCATCGAGTAAATCGCGATGATTTAAGGTACTTGGATCAACTGCTGGTTTAAGTGTTGCAGGTGCATTTTGATCCAAGATTTGGAATGGATTACTTTCTAACATAAGGCCTCCAAAAGAAGACAAATTTCTTTGTATATTTACATTGAAAACAGAACCAAAAATAACCTAGATCAGTCTCAAGCTTGATCAGTCATCTTTAATTTGAAATAAGGTACATTACCACGTCAAACTTGATAACACAAAGTTTGATGATTGCGACTCATTTATTGGGACTTTTTTTCTTAATCCAACTAAAACTCGAGTCATAAATTTTAGACTGCAAACTCTAGTCATCAAAGAGTAGCTCGATGCTTTTAGGCCCTTTTTCGCCCAATCCAACCCCTCTTTCAATAAAGCGTCTTTCAACATCAAGGTAAATAAATACAGCTTCTTGATGGCTTTGCAGATCGGCTCTAAACAGACGACTCGCTTCTCTATTTCGATCATGAAAAATCATAAAGGGCAAAGGTGATGATTGATTAACCGCTCGTATTAAATGTGGATCTTCACTGGTAATTGCTAAAACTTGAATATCATGTTTTTTAGCCCATTTTTTAAGTTGAGGTGCAACCCGCAAGCACTCTTGACACCATGTAGACCAAAAATACAGAAGAGTAGGTCGACCACCGGTCATAAGGTAATCAACTTTTTTATCCTGCATTATGGGATCTAAAGACAAAGGTGGAATGGGCTCCCCCTTTTTTGGAGGAGGTGGCGATAAGGGGGCGCCAACCACTGGAATATGAATAGAGCGCGCTTTTCCATTTCGTCGTCTTTTAATTTTGACCCATTCGCCAATGGGATGCAAAGCAATCATTTCTCTAATCTGCCCGGCATAGTTTAGGCTCGATTTATTGATTGACTCAATCTGATCACCTACTTGTAAATCAACCGCCCAAAGTGGACTACCATAATCAAGGGCTCTGACCTCTAAACGAGTTGCTTTTGATCGTTCCCGATACTGAAAAGCGATATAACCCGGCCTTAGAGATTCAACTTCTGTTTGTAGCTCATTCATTGACTGAAAATCTGTAGACAGTTGAGTATTGTCTCGCTTGCTCGATCGGTTGCGACGTTCACTGTAAAGAGGTTGTAATATCGATCTTGCTTCACAACTTTTCATTTTATTCCACAATTCATAATCATGCTCAGTAAGAATATCTTTAGCCGCTAAGCCCGCATATAAAGTACCAATTCGCCATAAACTTGCTTCAATCGCCTTGAGTTGATCCAATAAGGCCTCGGCTCTTTCAACCTTTTGGTGCAATTCTTTTAAAAGCCCTCGACGCCCTTCTTTTCCTCGCCTTAATGCACGATGAATCCAACGTTGAAGCTTTGCTTGCTTTTGTGAGCGTCGACGATGCTGTTTTTTTTGGGTAAAAGCATCTATTGGCGCTTGTTTTAAAAGTCTTAATTTTGCCTCATACAATAGACTTTTCCATTGTGCATGCCAAGTCTTTAAAGAATAGATTAACTCGTTGACTTGTTTACTCAGTCCAGTGACTCGTGTGTAAGAATGAGTTAAACCAAGATTAAATCTTAATGAGGTATTGGTAATCGTTTTTACAATTTGCTGTTGATCTTTATTGAGCTGACTCAAAGCGGGTAAAGCTGCATCAATTAAATGCCCTTCTGGTATACCTAAGGCCTCTGAGCGCTCCTTAACAATTCTTCGCACAAAAGCATCGCTACTTAGATGTGGAGTATCGGGCGTCGCATCAGTTTCTACTGTCCATCTTGAGGCTTGATCAAGTTTTCCACTTTGCTTAAGACCTTCCAAAAACTTTAAAAAATGGCCTTCTACACTAGGCTCTGAAGGAAGAGTAAAACAGCCGTAAGCAGGTCGGTTGCTGGCTGCACTAAAAGCACCACATACCCTTGAATCCATCGTAGCGAGCTGGGCAAAACCGCCTGAAAAACACTGAGACATCCAAAGTTGAATCGAAAGCTGTTGGGGTAAAAGCTGTAAATCTTGATAGAGTTCGTCCACCTTTAAGCTTTCTCCCCAAAGCTCAATGGCTGTTTGCCAAGATCCTTTGGGATCTGGGCGCCCATGGTCAGTGACCGCTAAAACGATCGAATCATTGGACTTAAGTTGAGGAACGATCGATTTAAACCATGCTCTCAGTTCGGAACGCTTAGCTGGATATACTTTAACTTGTTCCCAACGAGTATTGGCAAGTAAATCCTCTTTAGCAAACCACCCCTCCCATGGCGTATCCTGAACAACCCAATAGTTACTGTGTTTTTGGGTGGCCGGCAATTTCCGATCGGGAGCAGCCGCTTCCCCATCAGCCCAAAATAAAGCGATTTGTGAGCTAGGAATATGATGTTGCTCTAAAGCACTCATTAGACGCGAAAGGTGTTCTTGATGACTTTGGTCATTACTTTGAGGATCTTTGCCACCTGCGATTAAGGCAAAATAAACAATGAACCAATAGGATGATATATGACTCATTGAACTACTTAAAAACATAGAATTGATCGCTAAAGATAGACTAAACATGGTCAGACAACGGCCTAGAAATAAATAGTTGATATAAAGCAGGTATAACAAAGAGTATAAGAAGGGTTGAGAAAGATAAACCCGAGAGTAAAGTTAAGGCCAAAGGCACTCTCAACTCAGAGCCTTCTCCATGTCCAACCAACATTGGGATCAAAGCGATCAAAGTCGTAAGCGTGGTCATTAAAATAGGTCTTAAACGCTGTGTGCCAGCCTGTATCAGCACTTCTTCTAGCTTTAAATCACTTTGCTCACGACTAATTCTTTGAATCGCATCAACAAAGACGATCGCATTATTAACAACCAAACCACCCAAGGTAATCAACCCCACAAAAACAACAACAGATAGTGATGCTTTAGCCAAGGATAATCCAATGCTTACACCAATTAAGGCAAGAGGGACAGCTCCCATAATTAATAAAGGAATCTTCAAGCTTTCAAATTGAGTAGCCATCACTACAAAAACTAAAAAGAGTGAAATCAATAAAACGGCACTCAACTCTTGACTACTCTCTGTCATTTCCTGTTCTTGCCCATCAAGCTTTAATTCAAGGGTTGCTGGAATTTGGAAACCTTTGATAACTTGTTCAACTTGACGTGTACTTTCGCCGAGTTCAAAAGCTGTTACTTGGGCTGTAAGCTCTGCTGCCCTTTGTCCATCAACATGTCTAATTTCAGCAGGACCTTCACTGGGTTTAAAGGAGACTAAAGAACCTAAAGGATAAATATTCTTAGTTTCTGTTGACCTTATAGGCAAGGTCAACAACTCTTGCTGCTGAATCGTTCTAGCATAATCGGCATTAAGCCTTAAAGGCAGGCGCTCCCCATGCCAAATTAACTCCAAAGCTTCAATCCCATTCAACTGACTCTTTACTTGTTCTGCTAAATCTAAGGGACTCAAGCCTAAATAACGTAGTTTTGCATGATCATACTCTAACTTAAGCTCTGGAGCCCCCTGTCCAAAACTTAGTCTAAGATCAGATAATAATTCGAGTGACTCTAGCTCTTTGAATAGCTTTTTTTCCGTACTTTCCAACTGCCCAAGATTTTGACCTTTGAGTACGATTCTCATCGGTGTGTTAAGTTGGATTAGCGTGGGCTTTGAAAGGCGTAATTTAAGGCCGGCTTCATGCTTGGCAAACTCTCTTAAGTTTTGCTGTATCAACGCTTCATATTGAGCACTTGCTAACTCAAGGGAAAGCCGAGCTTGATGTGGACCTCGTCTTTCACCTGGCTGCTCATCTGATTGATCCTGTCCAATCATCACATCAACCCGATTAACTTCGGATAAACTCAAAAAATGGGTGAGCCATATTTGCACTCTTCTCTGAGTCCCCTCTAAACTTGTGCCTACCGGAAACTCTAAATCTGCAATCACCAAGTTTTGCGCTACATCCGGCAGTAAGGCTCTTGGAATTGTTTTTTGCAATTCATAGGCATAAACAGAGAGCATTAAAGCAGCAAATACCAACAAATAAGGTATTTTCATACTTTGCCTGAGTAGAATGATATATAGGTTCAGTACTAGATTGTAAAATTGGCCTGTTCCTTTGGAAATCAGGCTAAAAAGCATATCCAAAACGAATAGGATCGGTTTGATCATCGTTTTTAATAACCACATACAGCTCAAACCAAGCACTAAAATAAAAGCAATTACAAGTGAGAGCCCCCCCTCTAAGCTGTACAAAGGTAAAGTGAGTATACACACTAATCTTGCCTTGAAAGTTGTGCACGTTTTCCATCGAGCAAGCCACATCGGAAACTGATTGGGCTTTAAACGAGGTTCTAAGGCAAAACTCATACCTTCATCTACTGCTTTACTCTGATGGTTTAGATAAGCCGCTAATGTCGGTACGATCGCTAAGGCGACGATGAGAGAAGCAAGCAAGGCAGAAACAACCGTTAGCGCAAGATCTCGAAAAATCTGTCCGGCAAAACCTTCCATAAAGGCAACCGGTGCAAAAACTGCAATCGTGGTCATCGTTGAAGCAAAGACAGCACTCCCCACTTCTTGAGCACCTTTTTCCGCTGCTTGTTTAAACTCTAAGCCTAATTCTTGCTGACGATAGATGCTTTCTAAGACCACAACAGAATTATCTACAAGCATACCGACACCAAGAGCAAGACCACCTAAAGACATGAGGTTTAAACTCACATTAAATAATTCCAAAGGCACAAAGGCTAGAATCACACTCAAGGGAATGGCAACAGCAATAATAAAAGTCTGTCTCCATGACGCTAAAAAGGCATACAAGATAAAGATTGCAAGTAAACCACCCAAAACAATGGCTTGATTGACTTCACTCAGTGCGCTTTCAATAAATGTCGCTTGATCACTGATGATGCTGAGTTGAAAGTCTTTAGATTTCTTTTGAGCTTCATCTTTTAATCCTAAAGAATCTGCATTCGATAAGGATGAGTGATCTTCGATCAGTAATGATTCATCCTTAAGTGTTTGCTTAATCCTATGAGCAATTTCCACCATATCACTTTCGGATTGTTTATAAATCTGTACTCGAATCGCTGGTTCTTGATTTAATTGTACCCAAGAACTACGTTCCGCATAGCCTTCTTCAACATCTGCAATATCAGCAAGGGTAACCCAAGCATTGCTTTTGGCCGTGACTTGATCAGTCCTGTTTGTTGAACTCAATGACTCTGGGGCTGTATCAAGATGCTTAATCACTAGATTTTTGAGAGCTGTGATCGACTTAATCTCTGATAAAGTCCGAATTAAAACATCACCATTATCGGTATGTAGTAAACCTCCTGCTTGATTTACATTTGCATTTTGTAAGGCTTGAGATACGTCAGCAATACTCAAGCCTAGACGCTGTAAGCTTGCATAATGTACTTTCACCTCAATTTCAGCTTGATCACCACCGGTGACTTTAACCGCCGCCACACCATCAACTTGATAAAGCATAGGCGAAAGGATTTCCAAGGCATAGCGCCGAAGCTTAGCAAGCTGTAGTCGCTCATCCGATTTAGTATCAAGTCGATGTTGGGGTGATGAAAGAGCAAGGACCATTAAGGGATCAAGGCTTGGGTCATAGCGAAGAACTTGTGGGGCTGATACACCTTTGGCTAACTCGACTCGATCAAGCCTTTCATATACCCTTTGAAGGGTTTCATCTAAAGAAGTCCCCCAACGTAAGGCTAAGGTAATTTCACTCAAACCAGCTAAGCTTCTACTTCTGATCGAGGTTAGACCTTCTAAAGTTGATAAACGCTCCTCTAATTGATTGGTAATTTCAATCTCAACCTCTTCGGGTGCTGCCCCCTGATAACTGGTTAAAACCGTTAAGGTTGGATAAGAGAGAGGGGGCATTAAAGACAAGGGACGTTGTTGATATGCAAGAAAGCCAAATAATGCGGCCGCTAAACTCAGCATCAAGACCGCAATTGGTCTATTTACTACTCGCTTAAACATTTGTTTTCAGGCCCATTCTTACCAACAAAGCATATAGGAAATGAAGACTAGAACATAGTTTCATATAGTGCACCTCCCCAAGCTTCAAAGGTGACTCTTAATAGCTCTGGAAGAAAGGGTTCATCATACCATGAGGCCCAATAAGCTCGAAAACTGATCAGTAAGGTAAAATAGAGTATATAGTTCGCCCAAGTGCTTCGTCCTCCCCAAGTGAGAGCTGTTCCAAAAGAGCGTTTTCTTGAGGGCAGTTTACCATTGAAGTCGACCGCCCAGATTTCATCGAGTAATAAATGAGTCAAAAAACCAATCACACCCACAATTAAAATTGAAAGCTGTAAGGATTTGGAGGCCGATTCATGTACAGCCAACAAAGTACAGCTCACCCCGTAAATTAGGGCAGCTGGAATACTGTGAAAAACCCCTCGATGCTTTGAAAAACGCTTAAAAGACCACTTTAAAGGCTTTAGGATCAGAATAGTCATCAATGCCCAAGCCCCCACAGCATATAAAGGGTGGGCATGTAATATTGGTATACGATAAATTAAGGCCGGTGGGAAGATCAGACATAAACCATCAAAGATTAACTTCCGTGGCCGGCTTGTATCACTATCAATATCAGGAATAATGGAGCCAACCCAACCAATGATCACCAAAAGAGGGAGCAAGCGAGTTTCACACATTTGCATCCATGATAATGCGGTCGCACTCGCTGTAGAGGCGACTAAACCAAACCTCCAATGGTTATTAAAATCTGCCATAGACTTCACTTCTTCTTGTAACAATAACAGCAATGATATTTTTCATATCTTACTTAACATGAAAAGCTTGACAACTAAGAATAAGATCGTTAAATGTTTCTTATGCACGCAAGCCAGAGTGGCGGAATTGGTAGACGCGACGGATTCAAAATCCGTTTCCCGTAAGGGAGTGCCGGTTCGATCCCGGCCTTTGGTATTCATGGTTTGCTAGCAACAAAAAGCTCAAGATCTCCTGATTCAGAGAGTTCCCAAAGCTTTAGATGTTGCATGTTTCGGCTCTGAGGTAAAGGAGTCACAGAACGTTGCTGAGAATTATAGCAATGTGGCGATATAAGTTTATTTAAAACTTGAGTGTCATCTTGTAAATGAGCCAACAATAACCCGTATCCATTGTGCCAAGCCTTATGAACTTGTGAGGTGCTTCCTTGGAGCTTCTGCTTTAAGGCCTTTAAGTCATCAATCATGGGACTTAATGCAAAGTCCAATGGAGAGGCTAAAAGCAAAGCTGACTCAGCATAAAGAGAGTGTGCATAATGCTCTAGGCATTGACTCGTCCACACACAATAAAGATGTCCTCGGCTCAGCTCAGGATATTGACTCAGTTTAAGTAATCTCTGGTACAATGCTTGAAAGTTGCTTGTATGTTTGAGAATGACCATAAGTAGTACCTCAATCCATGTGTACAATGCACAAAGATCAAAAGAGATCATTTCACTCAGTTTAATGCTTTTAAGGCTTTCAGTGAGCTGTAAGGCAACTTGCTGATATAGTTTTTGTCGTACCTTGGGATCAGAACTTAACTCGGATATACTTTTTAGACTACTGACCGCTTCCCAAATTAAAACTTCATCTGTTTTATCATTAATCCCGCTAAAATGAGTCAAGGCTAGGGTCCACTCATTTCGTTGGGCCGCCACAATACCTGCAATCATCGCTAAGGATTCATCAACCTGACAGAAATCTAAAGTATTATATTCCATATTTAACAGAGGTTTTGCAAGATCGACTAGACCGGATTGTGCCAAAAGTAGAATAAAGCTTGCTCGACATTCAAAGGCTTCATCATCGAGAGATAGTTCACAAAAGATCTGATGTGCATTCGCAAGATCATCAACTGTGGATACCAATAAGTCTCTTTGGCAGGTCCAATACGCCCTTAGTTTAAAAACTTTGGCTAATAATTCTAAATCTCCAGCCACACTTGCCACTTCTTCTTGGTATTCAAAAAGTGTTGCCGAGTTTATATCAACGGTATTCAGCACTAAAGGAGACGATCTTTTTTGTGAACAGGATTCGATTAATCTAGATATATTTAAGCCTTGACGACCGCTTGCGATCTCGGCTTCTGCAATCCCCTTTAAGACTGTTTTCAATGTAATAGAAGCCCCCAAGTCACAAGCTTGACTTAAGTTTTGAAGCCATTGGGTAAGTTGCCTTAACTGATGTAACTGATATTGATCTAAATCAAAGCTTAATCCGCCCTGATGGTGAACGGAAGTTTGAGACTCTGGACCTGTAATCGTTTTTAAAAGATCGGAACTTAAACTTAATAAAGCGAAAGCTGTTTTTGGTAAAGTTTCGGCTAAATACTTGGGCGTTTTTACAAGATATTCCACCACTTGTACGAGTAGCTCTGTTGTACTTCTAATGTCTGAGCCGATCTGTTTAATCCAACCGGCTGTCATCAGGGTATTTAAGTGAGTGTGCCATACAGACTCTTTGCACAACCATGAACGATCAAATAACTCTAGTTTGGGTAAGTATGTACTCAAAGGACTAAGATAAAAACACAGTAAGGCTTGTAATTCAGGTGCTAGCTTGAGAGTTGCTGAAAGCCACAAATCAAAATCAATCACCGGTAAATCATCGCGTTTTAGCGCTTCTGCATCATACTCCGATTGATAATAACCAAGTAAAGCCAAACTCCATCTTTGGTCCCAAGAACTCAAGCGTTCTGATAACTTAGAACGCTCAATTCCACCTTGGGTCTCACTAAAGACTTCACAAAGAATCTGTCGCCTTTTAAAGAAAAATAAGGCTTCATGCCCTTCGTAAAATTCGATGTTCTTTGTTTGAAGAAATAAAGCAAACGGCTTATCTAAACAACGAAGACTCTCCAGGATTTCTGCCCAAAAACTGAACTCTGCCTGAGACAAGTTTTCAGCATGTGTGATCAGAACATTCGAAGGTAAGTTTACTGTTGTTTGTAATAATGTACGACACTCACGTAATAACCATAAGCGTAAGGAGCCAGATGGTGTTCTTGCAAAAAGCTTGGGGACCGATCGACCATAAATTAGACTATGAATCAGCGGATAATCCTGCGATTTTTGATTACTTAAGATAATCTTTAAAAACTCTGTAATCGTAAAAAAAACACAGGAAGGTTGAGCGACAAGTTGAACTGGAACCTTAGTTTGCTCGAGACCAAGCGGTGTTCCAAATAACTCTTGCTTAGCTTGCAATAGGTTTTTTTGAATGAGTTCTTGCACCGGCAAGCTAATTAAATCCCAAGCAATATGTTGATTCGGATTGAGCAAAATAACGAGCTGCTGACTAAGTGCTCCTCGACCTTCAAGATATCCCGAAAAGTAATCTGCTACTTTTTGACTCAGCATTTTAAGGTCTAGATGATGATGGCTCAACAACTGAGTTTGAAGCTCACTCAGTGGTAAAAGCGCACTCAGCTGTTCTTTAAGTCTTTGCGTCTTTTCTATCTGCTTGAGCCAAGTTACTAAGCATCTTTGCCAAGCCTCTCGCCAGGTTTGAAAAAGCTGTCCTTTTCCAGAGTTCATAACAATCTTTTCAAGAGTAAGAAATAAGACTGTGGTATCGGAGCTAGATAAAGTTCTTAGGTAAGCTTTACAGATCTCTAAACCTTGACTACCTAAATCTTGACGGTCTACATTCAGACTATCTTGTGCTGCTAAAGGGTATGTACTCATCTCGCTTGACATAGCTGTCGTATGAATGAGCTCAAATAAGCCTTTAACGATGGTTGGATTAAGAGTTGTTGTGAGTTCATCACTTGACAGTAAATCAGAGTTCTTTGATAAGTATTGGCTTAAGCGATGATAGACTTGATCAGCTTGTTTGTTTAGGGCTTGGGTGAGCTTGAGCATACTTATCTCTTGAACTTGCTTGTGATGAGTTTGTGCTTACTTTAAAGATCCATTCAATTTAAAACATACTTTGAGGAGAAAAGCGATGACTCAGATCACTGAGCAGTCCCCTGAGCTTGATCACCCATTTGTCCATGAAGCCGATGACCTTAGTTTTGAAGCCGAGGTCATCCATAGAAGCTTAAATGTTCCGGTTTTAGTAGATTGCTGGGCCGAATGGTGTGGCCCGTGTCAAGCCTTAGGACCAACCCTTGAAAAACTTGCCTCACAATATAAAGGTCGCTTTGAACTTGTAAAAGTTGATATTGATAAAGCACAAAGAGTCGCTATGGCACTTAGAGTGCAAAGTGTACCTTTCATGATCTTATTCATCAATGGTAGACCGGTCGATGCTTTGGTCGGTAATCAATCAGAAAGTGATCTAAAAAACTTTCTTGATCGCCATTTACCTGCCGATGAGGGTGATCCATATGAGCTTGGTATGGAAGCGCTTAGGCTAGGTCAATATGAAGAAGCACTCAAGTACTTGCAACAGGCCCTACTCGAGGATGCGAACCGTTCAGATGTTCGTCTTGCCATGGCTAAGTCTACGCTTGCTTTAGGCGATTTAGAAGCCGCCGAGCAGTTAATCCTTAGTATTCCACAAGATCAACCTGAGTATCAAAGTGCACAAAAGCTTAAGGCCTTATTTTCTTTGGCTGAGTTTCAAGGCCATATTGAGCAGTTATTCAATACACTTCAAGCAGATCAAAAAAATGTTGATATATGGTATCGTTTGGGCGTGAGCTATGCGTTTCAAGGCCGATTTAAAGAGGCTTGTGATGCGCTATTAAAGGTGGTGATGTATGACAGAACATACCGTGATGATGCTGGTCGACAGACTCTCTTACTTATCTTTGAAGTCCTTGGCAATGAGAGCCCCATCGTCAGTGAAGCTCGGAGAACTTTAGCAAGCTTCTTGTTTTAAATCTTTACTATTCCTAGCATAATCATCTGTAATCATAGATTTTTTCTAGGAGATGTTAAGTAAAAATCAGATTCACCTTGACTCTTAACCGAGATTAATGCACTTTAATATAACGACTGTTATCAATAAGGAGCCTGTATGTCTATATACTATTATTTATGTGGTCACTTACTATCACTTTCGGCGCTTTATGGGTTCTTCAATGGTGGCTTGGCAAGCTTTGGTCTGCCTTTGATTACTTTTGGATTGGTGCCTTTAATTGAACTCCTTACCAAGGCACAACCTGATAATCTATCCGATCAAGAGCTTAAGCAACGCGGTGATTCTGGTTCTTATCATGCTTTAGTGCTGAGTATTGTTCCATTGCAGTATCTCATGCTTGCTTTATATCTTTGGCAGGCCAGTTCTAACTCTTGGACAGGTATTGAATGGCTGGGTAACAGCCTTAGCATGGGCATTCTTTGTGGCGCTTATGGTATAAATGCCGCCCATGAGCTTGGTCACCGTTCGGATAAGCTGTCTCGTTTTGGTGCTAAGGCATTACTTTTAACCTCACTATACATGCACTTCTTTATTGAGCATAACCGTGGTCACCATGCCAAAGTAGCAACCGAGGAAGATCCGGCTTCGGCTCGATTAAATGAAACTTTATATCAGTTTTGGCTACGTTCTGTCATCGGTAGCTTCAAGTCTGCTTGGGCTTTAGAAGCACGTCGCTTAGAACGTAAATCTTTGAGTTCATGGTCTCTAAAGAATCAGGCCTTACGTTTTGTATTGATCGAAACTGTCTTTATGCTAGTGATTACCATGAGCTTAGGTGCTCAAGCCTTATTCGCATTTACCTGTGCTGCCTTCATTGGTTTTTCTTTGCTTGAAGCCGTCAATTACATCGAACACTATGGTTTACAGCGACAAAAAAATGATCGTGGTCGTTATGAGCCAGTTACCCCTTCACACTCTTGGAATGCAGATTATCCAATCAGCAGAGTTTTGCTTTTCGAGCTCAGCAGACATTCGGATCATCATGCTCATCCTAGACGTAGCTATGCCCAACTGAGGCATTTTTCCTATAGCTACCAGCTACCAACCGGCTATCCAGGGATGATTGTTCTTGCACTATTTCCGTTTTTATATATTCCACTTATGAACAAACACATCGAATCTGAAGCTCAACGAGTTTCAAACGATCACATTGAAACTCAAGCTAAAGGACATCAACTTAAACATGCCTAAGATTGTAGACCATGATGCCAAACGAGAAGAACTTCTAGAACCTTGTTTAGCACTTTTTGCGACCAAGGGCTTTCATGCGCTTTCCATGCGTAAAATAAGCGAAGCTCTTGGTGTTACTACCGGAACTCTATATCACTATTTTGATGGAAAACTCGCTCTTTTTGAGCAAATGATTGACCGAGTGATCAAAAGCGATGTCGAAGCCGCACTTCAAGAGGTTCCCGCTGATCAAAGTTGGCCCATAAAACTCCTTAACCTATCTCGCTATCTTGGACAGCGCGAAGGTCGTTTTGCCCAAATCATTCATGTGACTTTAGACTATAAACGATACGAAGGAGAATCATCAAAGTCACTGACAGATAAGGTATTGAACACTTACCTGCAAACCATCAGTTCACAGCTTAGTATTGAAGATCGCACTCAACTAGATGCTTTATTTAGTCTCATTCTAGGTGTGATTGTTTATCGTGATTTAAATCCTGAAGCGAGCCCCATTGAACAACAATTTTGGGCCTTACAAAAGATTGGTTTAGAGATCACAAAATCGATTTAATGCCCACTTTAAAGCTCTTGCCTAACAACATAGGCATAAGTAAAGTCGACTACTAAACGCTGATCTTTGTTTACATATATCAAAATAATATGGTGTTATGACAAGCATAATCATTTATATATAAACCTTGAGACTTATAAAGATAGGTCTCTTATTCTCTTGGAGCGATTGATGGGTCAGAATGCTTCTAAGTCAACATATAAGCAGTTGCTTGCGCAGCCTCTCATAGAGCTAAACTCTTTATTTCCACTCAAAGCACAAGCAAACTCTGATATAAAATGGCGTCCCTTAAGCTTTGAAAATATAAAAGCTTACACCTTACATCACCCACATCTCATTGAAGATTTTTTTAGTGGTCGAGATGTTCAATTTAAAACCGATGTTTGGGATGATCCTGCCAAGATCGAAACTAAGGCTCTAAACCTAAGAACCTTTACTCAGCGTTTTAAGCCCATGACTCCCGCGCTGAAAGCGATTCAAAAGCATCAACCAAGTGAGTTTTTTGAACGCTGGCTACCTTGGACGGAAGCCGCCCTAAAAAAAGTGTATACTCAAGCTCGTGAAGAAGCCCAAGAACAAGGCCGTAACACCGCAAGCCAACTGTATGAATCTTTACGCTCAGCTTCCATGATGATTGTTGGACGTACGGTTTGTAATAAATTTAAAGGGGATACCTTAAAGGAAATTGAAGCAGCTCTTGAAGGCTTGGACACTGTCTATGCCCGACTTGCCTATGGAGGAGCGCGAGGTCGTTTTAATTGGTTACCCGGTAGTGATGTCAAGCTTGCCAGTCAATATCTTAAAGATCTTGAGTCTCACATAAGACCCGTTATTCGTGATCAAATTGGTGGTGGAGAAGAAGGGGATGACCTACTCAGTCGTTGGATTCAAACGAAAGGCTCTGATGGGCGGTCTCTTAAAGAAGATCAAATTATTAATGAAGCAATCGCCTTTTTGTCCATGGCATACACAAGCTTACCTAAACTGCTCTTTGGAGCAATTATCAATGTATCTTTGGGACAAGCTGATGATTTCCTCGCTGAGCTTTCCAAGGAAACAAGTGCTGTTGTAAAGCTTTTAACTGCACCACCAGTGATTGATGATAAAACACCAGCTCCAATTACCCCCCATAACGAAGAAGCATGGAAAACATTGCCCCTTCATAATGCGGTCGTTTTAGAATCTTTGAGACTATATCCACCGAATTGGCTTGCTCAATTCAAGATCAGCAGTGGAAAGTTTCCTTTGGTTTCTGCAAGCGAAGACACTGGTAAAGGTGAGTTACCCAAGGCTGAAACTGATCAGCAAGTTTGGCTAAGTCCTTGGGAGTTTCATCATTCATCCTATTTTCAAAAGCCCAAGCGTTTTTGGCCACAGCGGTGGATGGGTAATTTAGAGGCTCAATTACCCATGCATATTTTTTCCCCCTTTGGTTTTTCCGGAAACATCTCATTGAGTGAAATCTACTGTAAAGAGATTGCGACTCGATTTTTGATGATGTGGTTTGCACGGTACACTGCTGTGAATGTACCTGAAAAAATCTCATGGGAATTAAGTCTATGTCTCAGACCAAGTACCAACATACATTGGTTGCATAAACGAGATTATGCTAAGCAATCATCTAAGTAAGTTTTAAATTAGCAAGCTATGAGTCAATTTTGGAAACTTCCTAGGACTTGGTTAAATGCAACCTTAGATTGGCTAGCTAATACCTTATACTCAAGCTCTAGCCAGTCGTGGCTAAGAGCTTTAGTAGAGCCAAAAAGCACTCGTCTAAATCAATCTCAAAAAAGCAAAGAGAGTCATCGCACGGACTCGTCTGAATCAAATCAGCTTAAGAGCCAAGCTTTAAAAGAAAAGACTCAACAAAACGATCAATTAGAACAGCAAGAAACCGAGCAGAAAACTGAGCATGAGCTAGAGTTCCTAAACCAATTCACAGAGTTTTTCCCCGGTTTAGGCTTAACAACAAGCTCAGCTTTTCCGCAAGATTCAGAGCCTCAGACTCATGATCATGAACAAAACCTGCCTTCATTTAATGAGGCCAATGAGGCCGAAATACACCCAGAACATAAGTCTTATGCTGAACAACTCTTACTGAGTGATCAAGATTGGACGAATGATTATGATCTAAACTCGGATGACTCACTGCATGATCATGAGCAATCTTTAGAAGCAATGATCCCTGCTAAAGATGGCTTAAATCAGATCATAAGGCCTGCCCAACCTCAAGGAATCACAAGGGTGAAGCTTTATGATGAAGAACGAGAAAAAAGAAGATCGGCTCGTCGTAAACGACGCTTAAGAAGAGAACGGAAGCGAAAAAAAGAGCGCCAAAAAACAATGAGTAGTTCAAGAATGACAAGCAGCCAAAGTCTGTCAGATGAGCAAGCAATCCATCATTCTGCCTCTCCTAACGAAAGTAAGCAGCCACATGATGACTCTAAAGAGCGAGCCAATACAAAAGCTCTAAATACTTGGCGCCGCCCCCCCCTGCGCTCATTGTCTAAATGGGAGCGCATGGGTCAAGCCCAAATGAGTCAATGGCAGCGCTACTCACCTTCTTCAAAAGCATTACTTTTTGGCTCTTGGTTTGCCTCTCTTGAATCATTGGTCAATGTCGATCGAGAAATGAAACAAGAACGAGAGCAATTTTATCAACTTGTTGAAGGACACGAAGAACTGAGTAGTTTTTCACCTACTGAACTCGATGCGTGGTGGTTTCAGTTGAATCGTGTTGATTACTTTATCACCGAATATCAATTCTATAAAAAGCTCGAAAGGCAGAGTGATAAACATAATACTCAGCTCGTTCACCAGTCGATTTCAAAAGAGGTCGCTCAAGAGCAAGCTATACCAAGTAAACTGAGGATTGATGAGAATGAAGCAGAGAAGACTCTTGCTGAGTATCCAACTCAAGACTTACCTCAAGTACAAACCTTTGAGCCTATATTTGAGCCGAGTTTAAACTCTGACAGTCACCTACCACAGTATATTGAAGATCACGAAGGTTTATATACTAATGACCATAGAGATTCTGGTTTAAGACGCAATACTCTAGATCGTTCTCAATCAATTGATCGCTCATTAATCACTTCAAACTCTCTTGATGAAGACTTTATTTTGCGCCCCATTAAGAAACGCAAACGACGGCGTAAACCACTATAAGCTAGTGTAAGCTAGTGTAAGCTAATAAACCTTAGCTCATAACCCCGCTTAACCTTGATTTAATTGGGCTTCAAAAGCTTGTTTAACAGCGTTTGGTAAATCGTAATTGGTAACGCAATGTTGGAGATAACTCGGGTCACATTGAATTAAAGGAGTCCCTTGATATTTACCCTGTCCTAGAATAAGGGCATCTGTAAATCTGTCATGATATAACCACATTCGATATTTATTATACTCTGCATCTAGTTTGGGTTTAATTTGCGCTTGCATTTCTAAAACCTCACCAACAGTCTCTCCTAAATACCCAGCTTGATAAAACATGGGCAATAATAGACCACAGGCCTTAGCATCAAACAGAGCGTTGTGAGCATGCTCTAAAGGCACTTTAAAATATTGACATAAATCGACTAACTTGATTTTTTGGTTTCTCAAATACCAACGTGCAAAGTAAATTAAATCAATAACGGGTAAATCAACCAAGCCTTCATTAACATTTATCCGTTTGAGCTCATATTTAAATAACGGAATATCATAAGAGACCAGGTTATATCCCAATAAGATTGGTGCTGAAAACTGACTTAAGACTTCGCCTTTAAAATGTGGGATAAGCTTGGGTAAAAATTGACTTAAACTAGGTTGGTTTACGACATCTTTGTCATAAATACCATGTACAGCACTCGACTGCTCAGGAATGGGGCAGTTTGGATTAAGGATTTGACTATGCTGCTGAACGACTTGGCCACCTTGAAAATATGAAACTGCTAATTGGACGATTCGATCCGATTCGATGTTAATCCCCGTTGTTTCGAGATCAAAGCACATAAACAAGGCATCTCTCAGTGCCATATTTGCCCATTGACTATTCATACTTTTGCTCACTGAAGTCTTGAATGATGGCTCTTAGAAAACATTTTGAATTAAGTTGAAATCTTATTTTTACAAAGAGCCCGCTTAGGATATAGTGAAATTGACATAAAACTATGATAAACACAATCACAAGTGTAAAAGACATTGTTCATCATGAATAAGGATCTATGATATGGGTATTTTCAAGAAACTACGTAGTTTTGTTGCACCCAAAAGTAACAATTCTCAGCAGTCCCCCTTGTCTAATTCAAAGCATGATCCAAAGTTTACTGACAATGAATCCTTGGTTACTCCCCGCCAAGATCCTTATCAAAAGATTGCTCTCGAACCATTTACTGATCCAAAAGATGATCATATTCCAGACACTCCTGTCGCCGAAGAAGACTGGGAACTATATGATGCCCAGCAATATGAACAGAGCAACCAACAAGAACAAGATGCCCTAGCTGAAGATAGCCTTAATGATGATTCTGATTATGATCGTTTAGTTTTAGTGCCTGATTACTTGGATCACTTCGATGAGACAGATCACTCACTCCAAGAAGACTTTGATCGCAATCATTCACCTAAAAACCTTGGACTTCCTGAAACAGAAAAGGTTTTGGCGATTTCTCCTCCAGATTTATTCAATGAGATTGCCCCTTTTGATGATGTAAACAATACTCCAGAGCCTCTACATAATTCGGATGAGAATAATGTCTTTATTTCATCAAATCTTAGAGTTGATGCTCAAGCAGCTCCTAGGCTTTCCCTCGCCTTATTACCAGTGGCAGTTCCCAGTCCTATTAGCTATGCACTCGTATATCGTGAACAGATCTACAAACTGAGAAACCATGCAGAGACTGAAGCCGAGCAAGAAAGCTTACTTGAACTTTTTACCCTATATACTCAGTTAGTTCCTAACGATATAGAGATGTGGAATGATTATAGCAACTTACTCATTGAGTTGCGAGGCCTTGAGTTCGCTTACCAACAAATCCAAAAAGCACTTGGAAAAACGCGTGATGACACAGCTCATTTACTGATGTTGGCTGATATGTCACGCCGAATGTGTGATCATCATGCAGCTTGGCATTATATTTCAATCCTCAATGAACTACATCCAAATAACATCGAAGTCCTGACTAGACTTAGAGACATTCAAAAAGATTGTAAGTTCTTTGAACTTGCTCAGCATACAGATGAACATATTCGACAGTTAAATCAACAAAGTCACATCAGTGATGAGTATAACTTTCCTCTAGAAAATATGGACTGAGGAGTTCGAGTGGATAAGCCAAGTCAGTCGCAAGTAAATGTACTCAATCAAGAATCGAGTGAGCAACAAGCATCGAGTGAGCAACAAGCATCGAGTGAGCAGCTATATTCTTCAAACTTGAACCAAGAAGAATTAGATTCTATTTTATCGGAGTCTATCGATGTCTTAAGACGAAACTTGAACCCTAAAGCTAGAGCTTTGCTTAAAACGGCTATCGATGAATACGATAAATATTATCCTCATTTAGTTGAAGCCCAAATCGCACTTCACTTTAACTACTTTTTAGCATGCCTTGATCAACATGATGCACCAGATTATCAAGATGTTTTGACCCAGCTCATAGAACTTTTTAAGGCACTTCCAAGTCCGACGACCAGCAGTAGAGAGGTGAGCCACCAGCTATCCTTACTCATTCATAATTCATCTCTTCATATCGAACCAGCACTCAAAGAAGAACTAGGTCATTTGATTGCTAGAGATTTTGAACCGCCACAAAACCTAAAAGATCCTAGATTTATTCTTGAAGCTCATATTAGTCCCACAACAATCGCACAATTGAGTCCAATTGACTCCGGGCTTTTGTGCTACACCTTGAGCAAGCAAAGTTTAAATATTATCGCTCTTCCCAATTGGATGAGAAAGATTTACCGCTCACAAATCAAAACGCCACCTTTACCACTTGATATCGAGGAGTCTCTTACTCTTTTTACTAACTTTTACCATCAACAAGCCTATGATGATGCCTATCAAGAATTGCTCAAAGCTTTTGAATGGGCTGTATACTGCGCTCCAGTTTTTGCCTTTGAGTGGGTATTTGGTCTTATTTCTCTTGAAGAACATACCATAGTAGAAAATCTCGCTTATTTGTATACACCTCCCTTGGAAAGGCGAGTTGTACTCACCATTAAAATGCACCGAGACTTTGCGGCTCTGCTGGCAGATGAAAGAGATGCTGAACGTTTAGCCTTGCATCATTGGCAAGAAGTGATCTCTTTAAGCCAACATCACTTACAAGAAATCGCGCGTCGGCAAACTGAAAGAGCGACTCATCACAATAAGGACTTAGAAACACAAGGCTGGCTCAAAGTTAGAATTGCTGAAGGCTTAATTGCCCAAGGTGATGACTTTCAAGCTCAAAAAGTTCTTGAGTCAGTTGCCTCAAAAGCCCGCATTGATACACTCCGAGATCCGGTGCTGTCTGCAAGTGCTTTATCTTTATCGGGTATGCTCAATGAGCGTTTCGGCCATTTTGAAAAGGCTTCTGCCGATTATTATAATGCCTTGAATCGAGCCATACCTCGTCCGGTGTTAACCCATGACGATGTCGCCTTTCTTGAATGGTGGGCAAGCGAGCAACATGACCATCAAAGGCTTACTTTAATCACCATTGGCATCAAACGTAGTTGTGACTTGGTCCGCCTTACAAACCATCCAGAAGCTTTAGCAGACCTAGATCTGCTTAACTTACTGCTGAGTAATCTAGCTCATAGCCTGCCCTATGAACCTTACTTAGAAACCGTCATTTATCTTGGTTTAAGTTACGCACATTTAGGTGAAATGAAGGGCGCCAAAAAAGCTTTGGAGGCCTCTCAAGCTCTTGATCATACCACCGGCATTGCCTTGAGTAATCTTTTTATCCTTAAAAATCTAAAACGAGAATTGTCAATCAATTCAGAGCAACCAGCACAGCTCCGTCCACAGTTTGAAAGGGTTTTGAAAGAGGTTGAAGGCGCTCGTGGTGGCGAGGTACAAAGACAGTTACAGCTCCACTCAACCCTACTTTTTTTACAAGCAAACTTGCCTCAGTATCATACCATGTCCAATGAGAAGCGAGTTGCTCTTGGTGATAAGATAGAAGGACTTTTAAAGAAAACCTATGAGAGCTTTTGCCAACGTGCTTTGAGAAGCCATCTTTGTCAGTTTTCTATCCTGTTACCAAAGATCCAAGAGGATGAACTTGAAGGTCAAGTGAAGGTACTACTCAATTTTCCCGAGTGCCAAGCCGCAGCCCGTTGGCTAGTTAAAATTATCAAAAAGCAAGATCATCCTTATTATTTTGTCACCCCAAAACGTGAACTCTCACAGGTGATTCAAGCAACACATAGTCAACGCTTTACAAGCAAGTGGATTGCTAGAGAAGAAGTCCCTCTTTCCTCTTATCAAGTCTATAATCAGCTTGCGGCTCGTAGAGATACTCCCGCATGGCCTCAAAGAGCATTGAACGCGCAAGAAGCACGCTTAGAATTTTATGTTTTTGAAGATTGGCTCTTTAGTCATTTAGTGACTCAGAATCAGCGTGTGATCACACAGCAAATACACTATCCAAGAGTTGAGCTTGAATATGACGTTAATGACTTACTCAAATGTTTGCTTTCAGCGAATGAGCCTAATTATCTTTTTGAGGAAGCCTCCAAAAAATTATACCAAGTCCTTTTAGCTCCCTTTGCAAAAGAGCTAGACAAGCTACATCGTCTTTTAATTAGTCCTAATGACATTTTAGCCCTAATTCCTTTTTCTGCCTTACTTGATCAAGATCATCGCTACTTAGGCGAGAAACTTGAACTTGCAATTACCCTATCAACCGCGGCTCCTGTTTTTATGAATCATGCACCTCGACAAGGCTCTGCTCTTATTCATCAAGTAGGGATGGGTGATGAACAAGGACAAGTGTTAAATCAAGCCCTTGAGCAAGCGCTATCCAAGACTCCATCTTCTACGCTTGAGGTCTATTCGCCTTCCCAATGGTCCGAGCAATATCTCCGTCCTGATGAACAGGATACTGGCTTAAAAGCACCAAGTATTGTGATCTTTGAGGGAGAACTTAGTGGTCACGGAACTTTGGATTTCACCTTACATCTTCCAACAGACCAATCTTCTCATAAGCTACATTTGAATATGAGCGAATCGGTGAGAGCTTTAGTTTATGCAAATGCAAATAGTTGTATACTGACCCGCAATATCAGTCCTTATATCGTTCCGCAACGTTCGATTAAAACCTTGCTGACAAGCTTACACGGTGGTCTATTGCACAGCCGTTGGCAGGGTCAATATTTTGACTTAATGATGGAGCGTATTATCTCGCGTTTAAGTGAAGGGTCATTATTGATTGGTATGATGGGCTGCCTCACTCATGTTAGGCGTGTGGCCATTCAAGAAAGACAACATCCTCGAGAATGGGCTGGCTTTGAGCTTTATATCGCCGAACACCAACTCAAGTAACTGAATTGATCTCTATAAAAAGATTGATAATAAGTAAGCAAAAATCATCCCAATCACCATCCAAGTCAACTGAGTCTTAAGTTTAGTGAGTGTGCTTTGGACAGGCGTGACATGAAGAGTATCGCTTGTTCTCGATGATTTAATCACCGGATTTGAGTCCGTTTCTTTACTTTGTATCTCATGGGCCTCTGTCCTTTTATTCTCCAAAATACTTTGTACTTCATCTCTCACTTGACTCAGAAGTGCTGATGAAAATTCTTCGGTTTTGGAATGTTGCTCAGACTTGATCAAAAACTGCAACATCGCCTGCAACTGCTCTTTGACTTCAAGAATACTTATAGTCCGATTTTGAGGATTCTTTGAAAGGAGATGACTAATCAAAGCATCAAGAGAAGATGGATAAGGCCAAGGAGACTGTCTACTCGATGCGGTCGGTGCTTCTTTCTCAAGTAAATCATTGAGAAACTCTGAGGGTGCACCTCTATATACCGGTGTGCCTGTACACAACTCAAAAAAGAGTAAACCTAAGCCATATAAATCTGACTTACTTGTGGGTAAGTCTCCTTTTAAGCATTCAGGAGCCATATAAGCCGGTTGTCCAAAAGCTAAGATACTTTGCTCAACTGAGTCATATTCTTTGGCTTCTTGCTCACGATATAGCCGTATGGGCAAGGCTAGATCAATCAGAGTGAGCTGTTCTTGTCCACTTCTTGGGTCATGATGATAGATGACATTATCAGGCGTTAAATCACCATGAATAATATCTTGGGTATGCAAGCCAATTAAGGCGTCACATAATTGGCTCATCAGAGTAATGAGCCTTGTTCCCTTCCACTGAATACCTTGCTTGATGATTTGTGTTAAGGTTTCTCCCTCAACCCAGTTCATGGCCCACCAAGGGCCCCAAGGTGAGTCTCCACTATCAATGACCTGATGAAAGTGTGGTAAATTGACTTGGGATAAGGCTTTACCATGTCGCATAAAGACTGTTTTAATCAATTCATCTGAATGAAAGCGCCGACGCAGTAATTTGATCGCAATAGGTTGCTTGGAATGAGTCTCAAAAGCACGATAAACTCTTGCTGTTCCACCTTCGGCTCTTAAGCTTGTTAGGCAGTATACATCCAAGTCACAAGGCAAAGATGGTAAGTTGACTTTTCTTTTAGCCGTTACATCCTGTTTTTCTGGTGCCGGCCCCTCGATTGCTTGATATTCATCAGTATTTGCAAACCAACTTTCAGTACTTCCATCTTTAGTTGTCATATCGAGTGATGCGTCAAGGTTGACATAACTTGAGCTCTCTTTAGAGCTCACTTTTGAAGATGCTGTAGGGCTCTCCGCCTGATCAGACTGAATTTGATCTTCAGTACTCATAAAAGCCACGTCCAGTTTTTTTGCCTAGTTCGCCTTTAGCCACCTTATCTTTGAGAATCTGCGGTGGCTTAAAAGTATCAGTCCCCAATTGTTCATGTAAGTATTCGCTAATCGCTAGACGAACATCAAGACCGACAAGGTCGGTTAAGGCTAAGGGGCCAATGGGGTGTCTATACCCTAAAACCATAGCCCGATCAATATCCTCCGCCGAAGCAACCCCCTCTTCATAAATACGCATTGCTTCATTGCCAAGGGCAATGCCTAAACGACTCGTAGCAAAACCTGGCGCATCTTTGACGACAATCGGAGTTTTTAATAGGGTCTCACCAATCCAACGAGTCCGTGCAATCACTTCCTCTGATGTTGCTTTACCTTTGACAATCTCCAGTAAAGGCATAATCGCGACCGGATTAAAAAAGTGCATCCCAATGAAGCGTTCTGGGTGATTTAAAGCCTCTGCTATTTTATCGATTGATAAAGAACTTGTATTACTTGCCAAAAGACAGCTTTGACTTACCACAGCTTCAACCTCAGTAAAGATTTTCTGTTTAAGCTCAAGTCTTTCGGGGGCGGCTTCAATGACAACTGTAACGCCTGCACAAGCATTGGTAAGAGACTGTTGATTGGGATTAATAAAACTTAAACGAGAAAGAGCACCATCAACATCCTCTTGAGTCATCTTAGACTTGACAATGGCCTTTTGATAAATTGCCTCAATATGAGCCTTACCACGTTCCAAAGCCTCAAGGTTAGCATCATATAAACGAACTTGAGCTCCACAACGAGCGGCTTGACCTGCAATACCATGACCCATTGTACCGGCACCGATAACAAGGATAATTTCATGTTGAAAACGACTTTGATCTAGGGTCTGACTCATTTTTTCTCCTTTTGGGCGACTTAATATGATTTTAGTCTTACTTAGGCATACTCTTTTAAATAGAATGAAGATTAGCTTTGTCAAAAAAAATATAGTTTATTAGCCTTTGCTCTGCTTAAAAACTTCAATACACATTTTTAGCGAATCACTAAATTAATCTTTATCATATACTGTTTAGGAGTGACCCTATGAGTAAACCGACTCAATATTCAAGTGTTAATCACTGCTTAGTTTTATACATGTGGCTCAGTGTTATAAGCTTGAGTTTAGTGACTCTAAATGGCTGTGATGACGAAACCACCGGTTTAAGGCCTGTAACTCCACAATTTGGGGGCACTGAAGTGAGTGCTGGAACTGAAGTAAGTGCTGGTATGGTGAGTACTGCCGGCACAAATATGAATGGTGGTGATCAACAGAGTGATATGATGATGCAAATGTGTGACCAGTGTAGTCCTGATAACTGCCCTGACCTAAGTTGCTTATGTCCGGATGGGCGTTCAGCCAGCTTTGAAGGATGCTTCAATGGTTGTTGCGTAGAGGAAGGTCAACAAGCAAGCGCTTGTAATGAGCTTTGTCAGACTCTTCCCGCCCCAGAGTGTATGATTGCCGAAACACGCTGTCTACCTGACAATCCAAATGCTTATCAACGCTGTACAAGCGAGCTAGAATGGACTTTGGATAGTTGTGCAGCAAATGAAACTTGCCAATTAGGTCAATGTCTACCAACCACCTGCCTCGAGGGACAGACCCGTTGCTTAACCGCCACAGAGTTAGCGATATGTAGTGGAGGCTCTTGGGTTTCAGGAGGTCAATGTGATGGAGCTTGTGCGCAGGGGCTTTGTCAATCTCCGGCCTGTGCGCAAGCAAGTGCTGAGCGTAGTTATTTAGGCTGTGAATATGTGACTCTTGAGCTCCCAAATATCATGACCTACAGCAATAATGCACCAACTGCTGTTGTGCTCACTAACCCAAGTGATACTGAAGAAGCCTTTATCCAAATCTTAGGGCCTAATGGCGAAGCAACACCTCTCATTAATGAGCAAGTCGTTGTCGTACCAGATATCACTGATCTCCCCCCCATGTATACTGATCAAACCGTACGTTCAGAAATTAGAGATGCAAATAATCAAGTCATCAATAATGGAGTACTTAGAGCAGATCAAATCAATTTACCACCCGGTGGAACAGGCACCTTTTTACTTCCGGCGGCTCGCTGGCCAGAAGCAGGCTCTTTAGTGAAGCAAATTGCGCATCGTGTGGTTAGCAACCTACCCATTGGGGCTTATCAGTTCTCACCTTATTGTTGTAATTTTAGCTTTAGCAATGATGCAAGCTTACTGCTGCCAACTTCTGCCTTGGGTAAGAATTATCGCTTTATTGGTGTTCCAACTCTAAGAGGTAATGCATTCATTGGTGATTATAACTATCCAAGTAATGCTGTGATTGTTGCTACTCGTGATCAAACCCAAGTACGCTTTACCTTGCCTGAAAACGATTCGATTCAAGCTGAAACCCAAGGTAGAATTACTACTGAGCGTGGTGCTTATGTGGTCACCTTAAATCAACAAGAAACCCTTTTGCTTCGAGGAAATGCGCGAGAAAGTTTTGGCTTTGAACGCATTCCACAACCCGACCTCACCGGAACCTTTATTGAATCAACCGAACCCATTGCGGTCTTTAGTGGTCATGAATGTTCTTTTTATCCCTTTGATTTAAGAGCTTGTGATCACTTAGAAGAGCAGCTTTTTCCAACCGAAACTTGGGGGAATGAATTTCTACTTGTACCTCCCAAAGAGCGCGGCAATGGAAGCCCAAGCGAAAGAGTATATTGGAAGATCTTAGCACAGGGTGAAAATGCGACCTTACGTTTATCTGTTCCCTTTAGTGAGCTTGAGCCCGCTGCTCCTGGTGCCGAGGGCGTACCGGATTGTGCCCAACTACTCAATCCGGATGGACAAAGTATTACCTTGGGGGTACGTGGTTTTTGTGAGTTTTCTACTCGTAAAGCCTTTGGCTTATCGAGCGACCAAGGGATCACTGTGATGGGCATTATCAGTGGACAGGAGTCAGTCAGTCCTGGAAGTGGCTTTGGAAGTCATTTAGGCGATCCCTCAATCTTTTTAGTCCCCCCAGCCCGTCAAGCTCGACGAGATTATGCTTTTTTGACACCGGCAACTTATTACAGTGATTTTGTCACCATTACCTTTGCTGAAGGCACAACACTCAATCTTGATGGCCAAGCTTTAGATCTAAGTGCTGCTTTACCCATTCAAGGCGCAACTCAAAAATATATTCATGTGGAGCTTGATGATGGTGGCCATACTCTTTCTGGTACGGCCCCCTTTAGTATTATGGTCACTGCATATGATGACTTTGTAAGTTATGCGTTTACCGGCGGGTTAAACTTAAGCAAGCGCTAGATCAGTGGGTTAATGAATTGCTGTTTCACTTGGGTAAGCTGCAAGTGGTATAGAAAGATAAAAGCAAGCTCCATTAAATAGATCGAGCCTTACCAGATCGAAAGCAGACTCAAGATGGGCTTTACGGTCTTGTTTGGACAGATAATTCACTGTACTGCCATACTGTTCCAAAGAAGATCTTGTAATTGCTAATCCCAAGCCATGTCCTGACTTTTCAGTACTTTGCCAAGGTTCAAACAACATATCTTTGATCTCTTCCAAAACATCTTTTCCTTGGTCGAGTACATAGATATTAAGTCTTTGGATTAAATCTTGTTGCTGATCTGGGTCGAGATCTTGCTCAAGGCTCAAAGGATTCAAAATATCAGTATTTACGGAACAATGTATGCGAATCTGCCCTTCTCCTTTTTGAGCACGAGCCGCATTCATTAATAGATTTAGTAGTGAAACCTGTAGCGTTGCCAAAGGAATATCTAGATGAGCATGAGTCACACCGGTGATGGACAGTTCTATATTTGAGTACTCATTGTGATACTTTAAGATCATTCGTACCCAATCGCATAAAACATGTAGCTCAGCCTTTGAGTTAGAAGGCCGATAAGTTTTTAGTAATTGCTTAGAAAGCGTCTTAATTCTGGTCAGTTCTGTATAGGCTAAGTCCAAAAGCTCTCTGTGTTTATCTGAGGAGGCTTCGGTTTTTAAATACTCGATTAAGCCCATTACTGAAGCAAGTGGGTTACCGATCTCATGCATGACTTTAGCACTTAAGCCTTGACTGGTCACTTGTCGCTCATGCTCCGCAAGTTTTTGATATAAACTTGCTAAGACTCTTTGATCTTCTCGCAAAGCCTGATGTGAATCAATTAAGCTTTGCTGTAAAGCGAGTAGTTCGCTCGAGGCCAAAGATAGGGGGGGAATACTATCCTCATCATCTTGTAAAGCTTTAGCAAAGTGAGTGAGCTTAAGCAGTGGTGTAATGAGTATTTTTGAAATCAGATAAAAAGAGAATAAAATCAAAATCAGAGCTTCAATGATCAAGATATGACTTTGCTCACTACTCAATGTGACTAAAGTATCAAGCACTGATGACTTACTGAATCGGATGAGCCATCTTGGCTTTTGCTGGCTGATCGGCATATTTCTGATTAAAGCTTGAGGATCAAGAGGCAGGCTAAGCTCATAAACTTTTTCACCAAAATCCCAAACTTGAGTGTTCAAAGCATGAATCATCGTCTCGTTGGCTTTACTCTGCATAAAGCTTTCAGCCAATGGTCTCATCAATACAACTGAATCTTGAGTGTGCTGTAGTGCTTTGCCAATCAACAAAGATGAGTAATATTTGGTAGAAGAATATTTGGTGAGCGCTAAGTTCTTTACTAATCTCTTGCGGGCATTTCTTGGAATCAACTCTAGGTTAAGATTTTGAGCAGGAGAAATATACATAGCCAAACTCAGCACCTTAAATCTTTTATCAATGTGCTTAGCTTGCTTTACAAGCTCAACTAACTCTTGAGAAGAAACCGAACCCTGGGGCTGAAGTTGGGCTTTAAGATGCTGGAATAAGCTTTTGGTATTCTGTTGATGAAGAACTGAACTTAGGGCCATTAAAGTAAGACTTACACTGATCAGCATCAGTATAAATGAACTTAAATATGCCTTTTGGGATAAGGTCTTCATAGAAATACCGCCACAACACTTTCATTACTAATGGTAGACTAACTGAGTATGTAACAAGTGTTCTAAATCCTCTATTTCCTCATGTTCTGGGTGAAGAGTAATAAAGTCTAAAAATAATGGATGCGCCTCTTGAGGTCGTTTTTCCTCAAGAAGCCATTTAATGAGAGAAATGTGGTATTCAGAGAAAGTTGGTTGGCTACTGATACATTGATAAAGTATATTAATGGCCTTTTCATGTTGGCCTAAGCTCCAAAGGCATTGTGCATAATCTCCACTGAGAATATCCAGCTCATGGTGCGCCTCCTCTAAAAGAGGCAAGGCTTGAGCCGACTGTCCATAAGCCGATAAGATCAATCCTTTAAAGGCATCAATAATACGAGCAGAAAAACGTTCAGACAGTTCTTCTACTAAAACTTGGCTTTCGCTTAGTTCACATTCATTTAAGCTCTGTGCCAACCAAAGATGTAATAGCTCACTCACACTTGTTTCCAAAGACTCTACCTTCCATTCTTCCACTAAATAAGCCCCTTTGGAGTCTTGGTCTTTTAAAATATCCTGATGATCAGCCTTTAAATCCAATTCACTTAATTCGGCTTGCGCAAGTTCATACACTTGAGAGATTAAAGACTCAAAAATATGCCGAGCATACTGATGATCTCCTTGCTTTATCAAAACACAGGCAAGATTTTGTAAATAATTAAAGCGTTCATCGGGCTCAACAATACTTAGACCACGTTCAAGGCTAGATCTAGCTTGGTCGATCTGCCCCATGCTTTCAAAAACCTTACTCAAGATAAAATAGTCATAAGCGATACAATCTGGGAAGGTACAAATATGTTCCAAGCAGAAAAGCGCTGAGTCTAAATCTTCAAGCTGTACATGAGTCATGGCTAAGCGTCTCCATAGAGAGAGATCCTGACTTTCTGTGGTCAGATATTGATTTAGCAGACTGAGAGCGATGGTTAAGCGCTCATGATTCAAAGGGCTTGGCAACATTTGATCATCAAATAGGCCTTCATCCTCTCCTAAAGAATCCAAGGACTTAATCGGGATTGCTTCCAAAAGCCAGTCAACTAAGAGTTCGACTTTTTGTTTATGTTCAGCTAGATCTGAATCTTGTACCCAAGTTTGCGCCAATTGTACGCCTTGGTTAAAAGTGACTTCATCATCTTGATTGAGATACACTCGCAAAAGCAAAGCTTCAAGTTCATGCTCATCACTTGCTTCATGCTCATAAAGTAATTCTAGTAAAGCTTTAGCTTGCTGATAATCTTCCAGTTCACAAGCCCAAATCGTGGTGATTAATAATTGTTCCGCAAATTGAGGGTCTTGTAGGCAACCTTCCTGCTCAAGACTCTGCTCTAGACTACCTAAGCTCAAATATAAAGCCTCTGAGAATTGGCCCTCATACCAATGACTCATTGCCAGATAAAACTGTATCTGTGGATGATCTGCAAAATGCTTGCTCGCTTGCTCACTCCATAGCTTGAGGGCTACTTTGTGCTTTAAAACATAAGCCGTTTCACAAGCCATCATAAATCTTTGGACCCCAAAACTCATCACTTGATTTTGCTTAAGAGCTTCATCACTAAGAGCTTCATCACATAAAGACTTAGAGCGCTCTGCTTCACCTTTCTTAAGCAGTAAATAAGCAAGCAAAGTGAGTAATGATGCCTGACGCGCTACTGGATGTAGATTTTGTTCAAACTCAATGAGCTTAGGAACAATATCCGCTTCAGTTTGACAAATCATATTCAATAAATATTCAAGATAGGCTGGATTCATAGGCTTTTGCTGGCAGAGTTCATATGCCTTAGCCTTAGCCTGTTCAAACTCTTGTTGCTTGATGTAGTAACGAACTTCAAACTCAAGCTTACTTGGCTGGTCTGCACACTTTTCCAAGGCTGTATGGAATTCTTTTTCATAATCGCTTTCTTCAAGATTACTGAGTAAGGCGATTTCTGCGCTGAGTAAGTGCATTCTTTGAGGATAAACACTTTGTCCATCGTCTAAAATAGCTTCAAAAGCTTGATTATGCCACAAGATAGATAAATACTCTTTGGCTTCTTCTAGATTTCCGAGTCTCAAAAGCATTTCGACATAATTCATCTGTACTCTAAACAAGTATGGATAGTCTTGCTGTAGATTTTGAGTCAGAGCTTGGGCGGGTGTATACTGTTCCCACAAGCTGAGTAGTTCAATACAATATAAGGCAATCCTAGGTGAATAGGTAGCGTGAGCATATAAGCCTTCAAACATGGGTTTTAGGCTTTCAAAAGAAGCCCCATTTTGGCTCAAAATTATTAAGTAGACAGCGAGTATATCTTGGGAATGAGGAAGCTTTTCTCTAAGCGTTTCACAGTGTTTAATCGCCTCGTCAATTTTGGACAAATGAAAGGCAGAAAGCACGAGCGATAAAAGCGCCTCGGTGTCGAGAGTGACTTGCTTAAGTAAACTTTTTGCTTCCTGATAAGCTTGTAGATAATCTTGATTTCTAATGAGAGCATGAATATAGGCTTGCCGTAGGTAGCGATGAGGTTGTTGTTGGTATGCTTCATATACGGCAGCCAACTGCTCACTTGGCGTACAATAGGGATTCGGCTGTGATAGAGCCCTAGCTTTTAATAAAATATGATCAGGATTTTGCAAACTCAGTTGCATCAGAGGAAAGTGAATAAGGTCCTCTTTACCTAGATATTGAGCGCTTCGAAAGTAAATCAGCTCTATATCAACCAATCCACTCATTTCAGATGAATCTTGACTTAGACGGCGCGCTTTGAGTGCTGTTTCATAGGCATCATTGAATTGCGCCTGACTTAGAGAGATTTCCGCTTTTAAGGCAAGTAGATATGCATCTTCACCATAAGCAGCGCCCTTTTTATACAAGGCTAAGGCTGCGTCGACCTCACCTCGTTGAATCAAGATTCTTCCACAATACAGACGGATTTGATGATCATTAGGCTGTCGAGCAATATAATTGAGATACTGCACAAGTGCTTGAGGTACAAGATCTTTTTGCCAATCGCTTTCTAGGGCTTGCTGTCTAAGGTTATGCTTTTGAAAGTATAGTTTTAGCTCACGTAAGCAACTTGGATAAAGCTGGGCCAACTCTAGTAATCGTTGAGCTTTAAGATCAAGTCTAAGCCCGATGAGAGCTAAGGCGCTTTCATTCGTATTTTTAATCGTGTCTTTTGCAGGACTTTTGACAGTTTTTTTGACAGGATCTTGATCTTTTTGCTGATCGGCTTCCGACTTGCTTTTTTGAGTCTGAGTAGCATAAGTCGCCTCAAACTTCTTTAAAAGGGAAGTAAAAAGCATTTCAGATGACTGCATGTCATGGCTGAGAGGATCGTCTGACACTGGAAATTGATCTTTTTGAGACATGAATCACATAAATAATAATTGTATAAAGCTTACAAGTGACCTAGCAAATGTAGAGCAGGCAAAAAGCCACCTAAACTAAATGTAAGGAAAACCTATCTTGAAAAGACTTGGCATAAAAGAGCCTAAACTCTCGGAGTCTGAGATCAAGTTAAACCTTGATGAAAGACTTGATTTTTTAAGCATAGGACGTTGGATCATTCAGCGCACTAAAGGCCATAAAGCAACCAGTGATGATCAACTACTTGCTTGGGCGCTCTATCAAAGTCATTCTCATCAAGCGCCAAAGTATGTTTTAGAACTTGGTGTAGGTAAAGGAACAATTAGCTTAATTCTTAGTGCATTATGGCCAAATACGACTTTTGTGGGCATTGAGGCCTTTAAGGAATCTTATGAACTTTCGCTTAAAAACAAAGCACTCAATCAACTCGATAAGAGATTTTGTCCTATCTTGGGAGATTTAAGAGATCCAAAAAGTATTCTTCAAGCTCGGTCAATCCTTCATCAAGAATTAAGTTCAAAACAGACTCCTAGTCATCAGGACTTATCGTTTATAGATCATCAGTCTAGTTCAAGATATGAACTGATTTGTGGTGCCCCTCCATTTATGCCAATTGGCAGTGGAGTGATGCCAAAAGATCAACAAAGAGCGAGTGGCCGTTTTGAGTTAAAGGGAGGCATTGAAGATTACTTAAAAGCAACGGTTCAATTATTAGCACCAACCTCAAGTAGTCGAGCTTTTATGTTGATGGATGGGCAAAATCATGTGCGAACCATCAAGGCGATCGATCAGATAGAAAACTTAAAACTTGTTGGGCACTGTATGATTAGACCTCGTCCAAATGCACCGGCGACTTATGAGATTTTTGAGTTGGCATATACTGTTGGTTCTCAGCCGAGCTCTAAGCAACAGAAAACAGCTGATCAACCTGTAAAAAATCATCAGAATCAGGCCTTAAATCAAGGTTCAACTTTGCCGGCCGAGCTTTGTCAACGAGAGAGCACTGGTGAACAATGGAGTCAAGCTTATCAAGCTCTAAGAGAAAGGCTTGGACTACAGCCACCTAAGTCACCTTGGCTTTTTGTGCCTGCTCGTCTACATTCTACTCGACTCAAGCATAAAGCTTTAGCTCAAATTCATGGCCAAAGCATGATTTATAGAGTTTTGGATCGACTCAGCACTCTTGAAACACAAAATCCAATCGTCTTAGCAAGCGATGCTCAAGTCATTCTAGATCAAGCTGAAGGGATTAAAAATCACAAACTATATAAACAGTTGATCACTCAAGAATGTCATTCTGGAAGTCAAAGAGTACTTAGAGCTTATGAACAATTAAGAGCGCTGATCGACTCTGATTGGATCATCAATGTACAAGGTGATGAACCCTTTTTACCGATTGAAAGTCTTGAGGCTTTAATCGAAGCCCTACCTCACTTTGCTCGTATTGGCATTCATATCGCAACCTTAGCCAGTCCTCTATCTGTCCATAAGAGCGAACAAGAATCACAACTTAAAAGTCATTCACTGGTTAAAGTCTGTTTGGCTAGCCTTGAGTCAAGACTGGCTGTCAAAAAACAGCATCCCCAAAGTCTTTCTTGGCAAAAAGCACTATACTTTACTCGACAAGCAACGGGTACACACCAGCATATTGGTGTTTATGCCTTTCATCGCAAGGCCATGTACTTGCTCGATTTAAAGCGAACAGCTTTAGCCAAGGCTGAGGATTTAGAGCAACTCACTTGGCTAGAGCATGGACATGAGATTGGAGTGGTTTGCTTAAAGAATGGCCATTTACCAGGGATTGATACTGCTGAGGACCTAGAAAGAGCTCGCCAACTCTTTCAAGAGCTTTGAACGGAATCACCCCGTCCAATCCCGTAGTAAATAAAGCCTTTTTGCTTCATATGAGTCGGATCATAAAGATTTCTACCATCAAAAATCACCGGTTCATTTAATTGAGTCTTTAAAGAGTCAAAGTCTGGATGATGAAAGAGTCTCCATTCGGTGACAATAAATAAGGCATCGGCATTTTGAACACAATCGGTGTGACGTGAACAAAGCTGCAAGTCTTCTTGGGCAATCTCAGTAGCAAAGATTTCCTGCGCCACTTCCATAGCTTCTGGATCATAGGCCAATACCTTAGCACCGGCTTTGATCAATGCCTGAATCAAATCGATACTTGGTGCTTCTCTCATATCATCGGTACGGGGCTTGAATGATAAGCCCCACACAGCAAAGCGTTTTCCGGCTAAGGCTTCTTTTGAGCCATAATGTTTTAGAGCCCGTTTAAAGAGAACCTGTTTTTGTTTTTGATTCGCTTGGTCTACGGCTTCCAAAATGCCTAAAGGTGCGCCTTCTTTTACTGATAAATGCCTAAGTGCTTTCACATCTTTGGGAAAACAAGAGCCACCATATCCCGCACCTGCAAACAAGAAAGAATAACCGATTCGGGGATCCGAACCGATTCCCATTCTTACTTTTTCAATATCAGCCCCCACTGCTTCGGCGAGTTGGCTGAGTTCATTCATAAAGCTAATTTTGGTGGCAAGCATAGCATTTGCTGCATATTTGGTCATTTCACTTGAACGAACATTCATGACCTGAAGACGATCGCTTTTGCGATAAAAACTTGCATATAAGCGTCTCACCACTCGTTCGGCACAAGCACCGGCTTCGTTTTCCGGAACGCCTAAGATAATACGATCAGGCTTAAGAAAGTCATTCAGTGCATCGCCTTCTTTGAGAAACTCTGGGTTTGAACATACCACAAAAGGATGCTTTGCTTTGAGCCCAACTCGTCTTGATACTTCATCGCTTGTTCCGATAGGTACAGTAGATTTGGTTAAAATTACTTTATACCCCTCGGCTTGAGCGCCCGAATCATCAAAGGATAAAGCCTCACCGATTTGATCAGCAACCGCATGTACATAGCGAAGTTCGGCGGAACCATCATCACCTTGAGGTGTGCCAACCGCAATAAAGATCACTTCACCTTCACGACAGGCACTTACTGTATCCGTCGTAAAGCTTAAGCGTTCAGCGTCAACATTGCGCTTAACTACATCTGAAAGTCCAGGCTCAAAAAAAGGTACAATCCCTTGGGTTAAACTGTCTACTTTTTGCGGATTGATATCAACGCAGTTGACCCGATTACCCGCATCAGCAAGACAAGCGCCGACCACTAAACCTACATAACCACTCCCGATTACGGTGACCTTCATCGTCTGTCCTTAAGTCATTAATATAAAAGAGTCTGACAGCTTGCTACTTGGATAGAGCTCGTTTTAGTTATCCTCGTAATACTCAACACCTAAGTGGGTAATGAGCTCCTCACCAATCATGTGACGAAGATTATTTTTGAGCTTAGATAACTGTACAAACAGATCATGCTCTGGATAAACGCTTGGCGCCGTAATTGGGCTTTTCCAATAAAAACTGAGCCACTCTTGAACGCCACGCTTACCACAGCGAGAAGCAAAATCTAAAAAGAGCGCTAAATCGAGAACAATCGGGGCCGCTAAAATTGAGTCACGACAGAGAAAGTCAACCTTGATTTGCATAGGATAGCCAAGCCATCCCATAATATCGATGTTGTCCCAACCTTCTTTATCATCGCCACGAGGTGGATAGTAGTTGATACGAACCTTGTGATACAGATCACCATAAAGCTCTGGATGAAGCTCGGGTTGAAGGATATTATCAAGTACACCTAGCTTAGTTTTTTCTTTGCTTTTAAAGTTCTCCGGCTCATCAAGAACTTCACCATCGCGGTTACCCAAGATATTGGTACTAAACCAGCCCTTTACACCAAGCATACGAGCTTTAAACATGGGGGCAAGTACTGTTTTCATGAGCGTCTGACCGGTCTTAAAGTCTTTACCACCAGTTGGGACAACATGCTGATGAGCAAGATCAACCAAAGCTGGAATATCTGCAGCTAGGCTTGGTGTACCATTCGCATAAGGTACGCCTTCTTTAATTGCAGCATATGCATAAATCATTGCGGGACTAATCAGTTTTTCATCCGCATCTAAACCCGCTTCAAAGGCTTCAATGCTCATATGAACATCACTTGGCTCAATGTAGATTTCGGTACTACAGCAGTTCACCATGACCACACGCTCAAGACCATGAGTTGCCTTAAACTGTCGAATATCTTCACGAACAGCTTCGGCCATTTCACGTCGGGTACCTTGCTTCATATCGGTGCCGTTTAGACGTTTTACAAAGCTTGGATCAAAGGCACCCGGAAAAGGCTTAATCGCTTGCAGTTCGTCTTTGATTTGCTCAAGTAAAGTTCCATCAAGTACTTTTGCGGTTTGGCAGGCATCATACATATCGCCACCAAAAATATCCCATCCCCCAAATACTAAACCATCTAATCCGGTTAAAGGAACGACATCTTGGATTAAAGGATTGCGTTTTTCAGTACGCTTCCCCAAACGAATTCGACCCATTTGAGTCAGTGAACCAATGGGTTGGCCTAAGCCCGCTCTAATTGCAAGTACGCCTGCAATAACAGTACTTCCGACAGCTCCCATACCAGGGAGTAAAATACCTAACTTTTCTGCGGCGGCTTGTGGAGCAGTTGACATATGCGTTCTCCTTAATCGTTGTAAAATCGGCCAAAGATGCTCTAGATAGATGTATTGGTTTACTCTACCCTTTGCTTTGATACAAGCAGACAACGCATAAAGAGTCATCTTTTACAAATATTTTCAATTTAAATCCCTAAGAAACTTACCGTAATCTTGATAAAAAACATTCATAAGGCAATGATAATAAAGAGTAAAACAAGATTCAGCTTCATCTTTTTATTAGGCATAGTCTTTTGTTCTTGTTCTGTTAAACCAAAGACAACTCAACAAGGATTATCGCAGCAAACAGACACAGCATCATTAACAAGCGGGCCTTCCTTTTCAAAACACCAACCTGCTTCCGACTTAGTCGATCATCATAAACCCAGTAAAACATTCCAACAACAGAGTTTTACGCAATGGCACCAAGCACCAACTCAAGCCGTTCTTCCACAAACACTTCAGCATAGCTCTACATCCTCTCAGTTGGTTCAATCTCATTTAATACATAAAAAGCTACAAATCGGAGTTCTTCTCCCTTTAAGTGGAGCACATCAAGCTTGGGGTAAGCTGATTCAAGCCAGTTTAACTTACCTACAAAAACAATATCCAAGTTTTGCGTTTAAGTTTGCTGATACGCAAAGCGATCCTATTTATGCCTTGAAAGCTCTCGATCGCTGGGTGAAGCCGACCGCTAATCAATCTGCGGAGATTGATATATTACTAGGGCCATTATCCCCACAGGTGATCTTGCACTTATCTCAAAGAATCCAATGGTATGAGCTTCCTTGGTTTCCATTAGGCTCTTTACCAACTTTAAGTACCAATCACGTGAACTTTTCTTGGCGCCTAGAAGCACAAGATGAAGCTCAAGCTTTGGCTGATTATCTATGCATGTATCGAAAACAAGCGCAGATCATACTACTTGATCAACCCAAAAGTCGCTTAATCGCCAAAAGACTTCAGCGCCTACTTAAGTCTTGTAGAATGAAGCTTGCAAGTGTAGTCATTCTTCATAAAGCCCAACCAAACAAGCGTAATCACTTGTGGAAAGCTGAACTAGGTCAAGTCGGACGAGTATCTAAAAGCCATTCAAATGGATATATCCCCACGCATAGTTCGGTTGTTATTTTAGCTCGAGGTAAAACACTAAAAACCATTATTTCTTTATTGGTGAAAGAGAGCTCAAACTTACAACGGAATCATCAAAGTTCATATCACTTGATCACTAGCTTAGGAAGTGGACATATCATCAGTCGTATCATGCGTCAGTTAAGTGATCAATATGCCCTTGAGGGTACTGTTGTTTTAGAAAGACCTGCCTTAGCTCAAAAAGGCCAACTCTATATGAAAGAAAAGCCTACTGCGAACAGCTTAGAATTAGAATTAGCTGATCTACTGTTATGGCTTAAATCTGCTCAAAAAATCAGTGAACAGACTCATTCTCCCTTACTACAAGCGATTAGAAGAGTATCTAAAGTACAAGGCCAATGGGGCTTAAGAAAAATTAACTCAGGAAAGCTATTGCCTGCGACCATACAGTATTATCAAGTTCATGGTCATCAGCTAAAAAGGAATTCCTTAGAGCTTTTAGCGCCTTGAGAGACTTCGGGTGGATGAGCTGATAGCGCTCACGGCTCTGATTCACAGTTTTATAAAAAAACATAAATAAAGATCAATGAATTAAATCATCACCCATTAAAAGCATATCTGCATCAATTCCAAGACGGGCTAAGGCTTCCGACCACATCTCGTTTCGGTCTATTTCGAAGATAAAATCTGCATCAATATCAACCGTCAACCAAGAACCTTCTTGAATTTCACGCTCAAGCTGTCCTGCCCCCCAACCAGCATAACCCACATAAACATTAAGACGTTGCTCTCGTGAATGACATAAAACACTCAAGGCTTCTTCACTACGGCTCACACTCACGCCATTAAAGATTGTTTTATGATCAAAGGGCCATCCCTCACCATGAACCATCCATAAAGATTTTGGATCAACCGGGCCACCGAGCAACAGATGATCATGAGGCCCATGCCATTCTAAATTGAACTGTTGCATAATTTGGATGCAGTCAATACGAGATTCCCGATTTAAAATCAGTCCGACTGTTTCTTCATCATCATGCTCAAGAATAAGCACAACCGAGTCCTTGAAATATGGATCTTCTAGTTGAGGAGAAGCGATTAATAATGTTTTAGGGCCAAGCTTCATTGACTGCGCCTCTCCTTATGTAATGTTAGAGTGCGAGCGATCGCTTCTTGAATTTCACGATCAAGCAGATAGGGGGCTGGGCCAAAACGTAGGGCAGAACCGCGAGCATCAGTAAATACTTTGTATTGGCGTAATTCTTCAGACCAAAGTTGAGCATGATCAACCCTAAAGGCTACAAATCCCCCTCGATTTTGCTCTGAAAGCGGAGTAATCACCGGAAAAACTTGAGATAACCCCTCAATAAGTAATTGGGTTTGATGCAAAGAAATTGCACGTAAAGTCTCTATATTCAGCTTCTGTTCATGAAAAAAGCGAATCACAGAAGCCGCCCGATAAATTGAGCTTGGATCAAAGGTGCTTCCCGCAAAGCGCTCTGCGCCTCGCGTACCATAAGCGATCGGGTTTGCTAATCCTTGCTCATTGTATCGAGGCTGATGAAGGTGAGCAAAATCACTAAACCAACCAGTGAAGATGGGTTTAATCACATCATCATTAGGCACTCTCAGCCAGCAAACACCCTCACCCCATTGAGCATATTTATAGCCACCACCACTGAGATAGGTGATGCTTTTTGCTTCACCAAAGTCATCTAAGGTTAAAGGAACAACCTTAAAGGAATGGTAAGCATCAATAAATAAACGTGCACCATATTGTAGACAATCTTGAGCAAGCTCAGCAAGATTCTGAACGATGGCTCCGCTTTGAAAAAGGACCGATGAAGTGATGACTGCCGCACAACGCTGTTTCACCTGTTTCAAGGCCTCACTTAAGCGCTCGGCTAAAAGATCACAATCATCACTTTTGATCCATATTACTTCAAGTAATCCCGCTTGCTCAGCCGCACAAAGTTGCCGATACACAGAATGAAACTCACCATCTGTCGCAATAATAACGGGTCTTTCTTTCAGAGGTAATGCGCTTAAAAAGCGGGTAAATAATTCGTGGGTATTTTGCGCAAGTGCAATTTCACCACAGTCAGTGTGAGTTATGGATGCGATTTCTTCTCTGACAAACTCAGCACAGTCAAATACAGCTCCCCATTTATCATCTACATGTAGGCTGGCATCATGAAATGCCGCTAAAATACCTTCTTTAGCGGCATTTGGCCAAGCTTGGTGTGAATGTCCGGTAAGCAGTATACGCTTGGCAGATGTAGGCGAATCAGCCAGAGAAATATCAGTAGACCCTAAGTCAAGAAACTCTGAGTAATGCGCTCTTAGTCTTTTAGGGATTTCAGCTAATTCTGATGGGTGCTGAATCACATTAGAAGTTGTCAAAGTAGTCAAGGGTACTCCTCATCATAAAGAATCTTCTAGAATATAAGGTGCCTTCTTCATTTCTGCAACTTCATCTCAGTCTTATTGTTCTTCAACCTAGATCAACGACTCATCTCGTGCTTTAATATGCAAGTTATTATGTATGTATCAATCCACAAACATCTTTAAAAATTTCTTACACTACAAACACGATTTGAAAGGACAGCTATGCAATTATATACCAAGATTTTAATTGGTATGGTCGTTGGCGTTGTAGTTGGGCTCTGCTTTGGTCCCAATGCTGCTTTGCTTGAACATGATCTATATTATTATTCCAATGGTAAACATGCACCTCTGTATCTTGGCCAAGACTTAAATCAAGCACCGGTAAACCTTGGGAGTAGTCCTTTAAAGCTCTTTATTTTAGAGCATCAAGAAGGTGACCTTAGCGATGCGCAGGGTAAAGCCTTCACGGTCAAAGGGAAAAGCGCACAAGGAAAAACATGGGCTCAAGTTGAGCTGAAGTTGAGAGCACAGCAACTGTTGGGTGACAATGGAACCAAGCTCAAAGAGCAACTCAAAACACATCTTAAGCAAAGCGATGAAATCAAAGTGGGTCAAAAGATTAAACTTTGGCTTAAGATTCCCTATGTTCAACTCAAGGAAGGTGCTTTGGTTGCTCAAAAGTCACCCATTAGCTCTTGGGGACACTGGCTTTTAGGTTTACTCGAACCGATCGGTGCCTTATTTATGCGCCTCTTAAAAATGGTGATTGTTCCTTTGGTTTTTTCTTCTCTTTTGGTCGGTGTAGCTAGCTTAGGCGATGTGAGAAAATTAGGTCGTCTAGGATCAAGAACCATTGGTCTTTATATAGGAACAACTGCGATTGCGGTTGGCCTAGGCCTGCTTTGTGCGAACCTAATTACTCCGGGTAGCTTCATGGACCCAGAGGCCAAAGCCAAACTCTTATCTGAGTTTCAAAATGTGGCAAGCTCTAAATCAGAAGCCGCTTCACAAGCTCCATCAATGATTGAAAACCTAATCAACATTATTCCTACGAATCCGATTGGCTCATTAGCAGCAGGAGAGATGTTACAGATTATTTTCTTTGCCCTTATGCTCGGTGTTTCGCTGACCATGCTAAAAGAAAAAGGCGAAACACTGATCAAGTTCTTTGATGACTTACAAGAAGCGATGGTGGTTCTCATCAACTTAATCATGAAATTAGCACCCTACGGTGTTGCAGCCTTAGTTGCTGCTGTCATTGGACAAAGCGGTTGGAGTGTGCTTAAAGCCTTACTTGTTTATACAATTACTGTGTTAATCGGCCTCACCTTGCATGCCATATTGGTATATGGTGGCCTTGTTAAACTTATCGTAAAAGCACCTTTAGGTGAATTTTTTAAAGCGATTCGTCCGGCTCAGCTTCTTGCATTTTCAACCTCATCTTCTTCAGCAGCCTTACCGGTCTCTATGGAGTGTGCGGAAAAAAATGTAAAAATGAGTAAGGAAGTTGCTAGTTTTATTTTACCTTTGGGCTCTACTGTCAACATGGATGGTACCGCACTTTATCAAGGAGTTGCCGCAGTATTTATCGCTCAGGTCTTTGGATTGGATCTAAGTATTGCTGACCAATTAAGCATTGTGTTAGCAGCGACCATGGCTTCAATTGGTGCCGCTGGCGTCCCCGGTGCTGGGATTGTCACTTTGGCTTTAGTCTTGACGACTTCAGGTATTCCTCAGGTTGGCCTAGCTCTGATTTTGGGTATGGATCGCCTACTCGATATGTTCCGAACTGCAGTTAATGTGACCGGTGACCTATCGGTGGCAACCGTCATGGCCAAACTTGAGGGAGAAAAGCTTCTCACTGGTGATGAGGAAGATGCTTTTAATGAGCCATTAGAAGAACATTCTAAGGCAGTGACTGAGGAAGCTTAATTTGGCTTAGAGCAAAAGATCATTATTCATGCTCTTTGACTCTGACTGCTCATCTTTTTGCATGATTGTAAGCGCACGAAGCAAGGAAGCTGCCCCTACACAATTAAGTAAGAAGTCGCGGGCACGTCCATAATCTAAGGTACTTAGACCATTAAATAGAGCAAACTTACCCAAGTAAACAAGTTCAAGCTTAACTTCTTGAGTGGGCACAGCCTTTTTACTCTTACTGCGATTTTTCTTTTCAATGAGCCCACTCGGCACCGCTTGTCGCTCACCAAAGGTAAAGTTATCGCTATTCAGATCAGTATCAACAGTTTGATCACTACAAGCTAAAGGCTCAAAATCACTTAGATCACGTTGTGTATCAATGTTAAGGCTCAGCGTTCCAATACTACCACCATCTAAGTCAGCAGAATTAAGCATTAATGAAGCATTAGTATCCGTGGCAAAGGCACTATCTTCATCACCACTAATAAAGTTATCGTTGGCAAGATCATCCCCAAGTTCTTCTACAAAACTTTCAGGGCTCAGTAATGCTCGCTTCAACAGATCATATGACTGCCCTTGCACAAGTGATACATGCACACTGCGTGTATCTTCACCTTGCAGTTTGACATATAATTCTTCTTCGGTCATGAGCTCATCATCATCATCAAGGTCATCATTGGTGCCTCGTGCATACCCAACTAATAGTGAGTCTGCTTGAGCAAGCTGATCTACTGAGCCCTTTAAGGTGACTTTTACTGATTTACCAGGCTTAATGACTAAACCTTCTTCAACACCACTTAGGGTAATCCCATCATCTAGGTCAACTTCATCTTCATCAAAATCTAGTAAAACAACTTCACAGACGGTCACTGGCTCTTGTGAAGCATTACTTAAAGTAATGGTTGCCTGGCCTTCAGTTTCGATCACATCCACATATTGCGGGTTGGCCTGTAAAGGCTTACCTAGATTGGTATTATCACTGAAAAGAGCCGCCGACAAACCAACTTGACTTCGCTCATCTACGGCTAACTTCATATTCGCTCGTAATGGAATGCGTATTTGAGGTTCAATGACCACGTCAAGAGAGGGTAAGTGACGATCTACATAACAACAAAGCTCTGGTGGACGACGGCTATCGCTTGGATAATGCACTCGAATCATCGCCCATAATTTGCGTGATACACTTCGGACTGTTTGAAGATTCAAAAAGGAACTTTGTCCAGATAAGCCATCAACCGAAGCTGGTCTAAACGCAAAAGTTGTCCATGGGAAGAGATCTTTTTGCCGTTTTTGCAGTACTCCTGACATCATTCGGTAAATCACTCTTGCATGCTCACTAAAGTCGGAGAGGCTATCTTTAAGCGCCTCTCCTTCCCAGATTTTTCGAGCTTCAGCCCCCTCATATACATCGATCAAATAGTGTTGACCACGAGTAAAAATACGCTCGGGATTTTGCTCAAGACTCTTCTTTAGGCATTCACCAATTTGGTTTAGCTCATCTTGAGTCACCGGTTGATTTATTCCGGTTGGGCGTGAAGCGTTCATATGTTTCTCCTAATGGATAAAATGCACCTCTCGCGTGGAGAGGCCTTAAAAAGAGAGCAACATCCAGGAGAAGCACTGAAGAGAATTTTCAGGCAAAAGAAAGGCGTTTAGTGCCCCCAGCAGGATTCGAACCTGCGACCCCCACTTTAGGAAAGTGGTGCTCTATCCAGCTGAGCTATGAAGGCAACGCGAAAAGTTTTTTATCATAAGCCACAAAAAGGTTCAAGTCTCAAGAAATCATATCTTTAGTAAGCCTTGAAGATGACAAAGGATAAACCGATTAATAAGTGAGCAAGGCATCATAAGGACCGTGTAGCAAGCGCTTATGCCCCTCTAAACCAACTAATTCGATGACAAAAAGATAAGCGGCCACCTCAGCCCCAAGCTCGGTGACTAATTGACCACAGGCAGCGGCTGTTCCTCCGGTAGCCAAAAGATCATCGACGATGAGAACGCGAGCGCCTTTGGGTAGATCTTCTTTGTGAATATTTAAGGAATCACTACCATATTCCAAAGCATAAGAAACCTCTTGTATCTCTCTAGGTAGCTTTCCAGGTTTTCTGGCTGGAATAAATGGTAAGCCTAGCATTTGAGCCAAAGGTACACCAAAAATAAAGCCTCTTGATTCGATGCCCACCAAATGAGTTGCTTGATGCTGTTCCGCTTTTTCTTTTAAAGCCATTAAACAGGCGTTTAAAGCTTCTGGTGAAGCCAAAAGCGGAGTAATATCTCTAAATAAAATTCCTTTTTTAGGGAAGTCGGGAACCGCTGCAATGTAGTTATCAAAGGGAAAGTTTTTCATATATTTTTAATCACTGATCGTGTTGTTTAAAAGATGACTGTGCCAAAAGATTACTGGGCCGGTAGAAACAGTAAAGGGTCAACCGGAGTACCATTAATTCTGAGTTCCAAGTGAAGGTGAGGACCAGAGCTTCGCCCAGTATTACCTACTTCGGCGATAATGCCTCCAGCCCTGACTGTACTGCCTTCTTTTACTAGGTTTTTATGATTGTGAGCATAGCGACTTTCTAGGCCTCCTGCATGTCTAATATAGATCACCCAGCCATAGCCGCCCCGACTCATTTCACTACGAATCACATCTCCTGGTAAGATAGCGCGAATATGAGTGCCAATCGGCGCTTTAATATCGAGCCCCTTGTGTGGTTTACCATTTCTCATTCCAAAGGGACTACTCAAGCCAACTCTCGATTTTAAGCTTAAGCTCAATGGCCAAGTCATCCCTTGTACAGCTTTAAAAGGAGCACCTTGTAAAGCTTTAAAACCGGGAAAGGAATGATATGAGCGATCTGATGGAGTATTTCTTTTTTGAACGGATAACAGTTCTTGAGAACTTGAAGCTCGATTAAAAAAAGGCACAAATATTTTTTGGCCAACTAAAATTCGACTTGGCTCTCTTAAGCCATTCATCTCAATAATATCGTTAAGTGGGACCTTATATTGATCTGCATATTTAGAAATACTGTCCCCAGATACTACAGTAAGCCATTCTCCTTGAGGTGTTTTTTTCCCAAGCTGCGACCCACAACCGATCAGTGAAAGCAAACTATATACAAGGGTTAAGATCTTAGTCGATTTCCACACTCTATTTAATTACCTCTCATCAGAACAGGATGTTTGTTAAACTGATCATACAAACATGATACTTCAAAGAGTATAAGCCAAAGTTGCTAAGACTTTTAAAGATAAAAAGTAATAAAATAAAAAAAGGGAGAAGCTGAGCTTCTCCCTAGGATCGGGGCGAGAGGATTTGAACCTCCGACCACTTGCACCCCATGCAAGTGCGCTACCAGACTGCGCCACGCCCCGATATGAGCATATTTGATTTACACCAAAATGGATTTACGTTTTTAAGGATTAATTGTCAACCACTAAATCTTTTAAGTCATAAATCTCTTTGAGAATCGCTTCACGTATACTGTAAAATTGGTGCTTAAGTTGTTTAATTTCCTTATTTTGTTGCTCTAAGCGTTCCTGTGATCGAGCAAGTTCACCTTTGGTACGAGCGAGCTGTGCCTCTGAGTTTTGATAAGCTCTCTGCCATGATTCAGGTCCTTTGCCCTTATGTTCTTCCTTAGAAGAAGTATAATTGAGCTCGTTTACATCTACCGCATTCACCTTTGAATTCTTTTTTATCATTGTTGACTGATGATCTTTTTGAATGAGTGGAGTGGATGAAAGAGACGGGTAACTTGCGGTATTACTTTTACCATAGGCAGAGATAGGATTAGATTTATTACCATATGGGGACTTAATCGATTTTTTAACCGGAATAGGAGTTAAGGGAGCCCCTTGGTATTTACCTTGATCAGAGTATAATGTCTTTGATTCAGATGCTGAAGCTTCATTTTTGGGAAGCTCTTTTTTAACCTGGGTGCTCTCCGGTGCCGCTTGAGGATCTGCACTGCTTTTTACACTCGCTTCTGACTCTGGCTTAGGTTGGCTAAAGGCAGGTGTAGGTTTAAAGTTCTTAACGCCTTGGGCTGCGATCGGCTGATTATCCTGTTCATTAATACTATCTTGACCAAATAAAGCAGAATATTTAGTTCCCGATGGCCTAATGAGTGATGGCTCATCCACTGCAGTTGATTGCTCTAGCCAATCAGAGTTAGAAGGATGCTTTTGGTGAGGTCTTTGTTCTAACTGACTAAATGCACCTGTGGCTCCATGTTTTTTTTCCATATCAAGTAAAGAGGGCACTAAGCGACCGGTTGAAGATAAAGCATCTCCATGATCAAACTCATATGACCGACCTTGTGGACTAGGCGACAGATCAAAGGGATCAGAAAGATCTGCAAAAAGATCTTCATCTTGTCGGCCAATGACTCTACTTTTTCCACCCGCCTGTTTAATCACTGAAACGCCCTCTAAATCATCTAAGGGATCATCGAGAATTGAGTTTGAAGCTACATTGTCTTGGGAAGAAGACTCTTTTTGTCGAGAAACTACCGAGTTTGGATGATCAACTTGCGGATTCTTTTTTGAGCTTATCAGGCTGCTGAGGTCTGCTTGATCAAGCTCTTGATCGAGTTTTGCTTCAGGTTGATCTAAGTTTTGATGAGAAGTGATAGACTCAAGATTTAAATCAGCATTTGAGTTGTCTTCCTCTACCTTAATACTTTCCTGTTCTATATCCTCTTCATTTTCTGCTTCCTCTTCATTCCCCTCTTCCATTAATGGTAAGGGTTTAGGATTTTTAGAAATCCATCTTTCCAATGCACTTCTTGTACCAGCAAAGTCCTGATTATAATTATGGAAAAGTCGATGAGCATGCTGAACTAAATCAAACTCCCAACTCGTGTATAACCTTGCCCCTGCACAGTGCTCTGGCCTTAAATGAGGAATCTGATTTTCCCAGCGATAAAGCGTATCGGGAGAAATTCTTAAGCTTTGGGTCACATCGTGTAGACTATATCTCTTCTCACTCATGAAGCGACTTCTGTCTCCATTCTTAAAAACCATGTAAGGATTAAATATAGCTTAAACTGTTACATAGTGAAAACTTATTAACACAATCTAACCCTAGAGAGGTCATAAGCGCAAGTCTCTTTGAAACTTAATAGTTTAGTCTCACTGCTTGATCCGCTTTATGATCGTGTTTAAATCATCTTAAATCAAAGCTTTGAGACTATTCATTAGTCCATTTACGAGTACTATTGATCAGCGTCATTAATCGCTTTCTTTAAGACAGCTGAAGGCTTAAATGTAAGTACATAACGAGAAGAAATAGTGATTTTCTTGTTATTTTGTGGGTTACGCCCTGGACGAGAACGCTTGTAACGAATGATAAAGTTACCAAAACCTGAGATTTTTAAGCGTCTTTCTGGTTTGATACTTGCGTCAGCTTCGAATTTCTCTGACTCATTATCAAGTTGATCTCTCAAAGAACGAATTTCTGACTTAAGTGTGCGAAATACACACTCAACAAGTTCTGCTGACTCTCGCTTGGTTACCTCACGATTTGTACTTTGAAGCTCTTGGTGAACAACGTCGATAATTTGAGCTTTAGTTACAGTTGTCTTGTCATTAACCTCAGTATTCATATTTCCCTATTTACCTTTCATCTATGACCTAATAGATGGCTCTTAAAGTATTTAATCAACCATAGAAGAGCAATTTAACACTAAATGTGACTTAAACTATAGTGATCACTTTAGTTTATGAGTTATTAAGCGGTTGATCATTGTTATAAATGTTAAAGCTATATAAGAAGCTAAAAGCAAATTGTCAAATCTAAATTTATACTTAGATGTTGATAGTTTGACAAAGGGCTCAACTTATCGAGCTCTTTTTACTGATCTTGATATGTTTGCATACATTTTTACAACAATTATCCTAAAATCAAAACTTCATTTAAGCTGTTAAATTAATAGGTAATAACGTAAATCGAACCGCGTTACACATACGTACTCATAGACAAACAAACCCATTGAAAGATCATCTATCAAGTTGAGATTCTTGTTGATTTTACTAGCTCTAAGATCAAGTGAAAGCTTATTTTTTTAAACTTTCAGCTTGATGCTGGTCTTTAATGCATAATAATCGAGCGTTAACAATTTTAAGTCAACAGCATCATCATTTCTTTGCATCAAAGTTTAATTAAGCTCTGGCACGCTCAACAATTTGAGCAAAGGCAGCTTGATCGTATACAGCAAGATCAGCAAGTACACGACGATCTAAGTCGATGTCTGCTTTTTTAAGTCCATTGATGAAGACGCTGTAGCTCATTCCATACTGGCGTACAGCTGCATTGATACGAATGATCCATAGGCGACGGAAAGCACGCTTGCGTTGCTTGCGGTCACGGTATGCGTAACACAGACCACGGTGAACGGCTTCTACGGCGCTACGGAAAAGCTTGCTATGTGAGCCACGATAGCCCTTGGCTAGCTTAAGGATTCGGTTATGTCGTCTACGGGCTTTAAAGCCTCTTTTTGCTCTTGGCATGGGTACTGCTCCTGTGAAGTGACACGCCACGTGATCTCACGTTGTTTGTGCGCGCCCCTTTCACTGTGGGGGGTGGTATTAACTAAGTATGTAAAATAGAACTTAGCCGTAAGGAAGAAGGCGCTTTACTAGGTTTGCATCACCAGTTTCCATAAAGCTACTGCCACGTAATTGACGCTTACGCTTTTGTGCTTTTTTGGTTAGGATGTGGCGTTTGTTCGCATGAAAAAACTTCACCTTGCCTTTTTTGGTGACCTTGAAACGCTTGCGCGCTCCACGATTTGTCTTCATCTTTGGCATAATCGTGTCTCCTCACTCAGACAGAAGTCTAGAGTGGAAATGGTTGAACATCGAGAGCTTGACCAAGCTCATCAAAGGCACGTTCTTAAACCTCTTTGAGAAAGATGTCAAACATTTCATAGATCTTTTCGTCAGTATCTAAAGTCTTGTAGCCCTTAACTCAAGCTATGTTCAAGATACCACACACACAGATACAACAAACTATTGTTGAATTGAGTAAATAGAGCTGACACGCGGGTTTAGTTTTAAATAGAAGATAACTTGAAGTTTTGATCAAGTTAGCAACTATCACTGAGTAGGCACGGGCGGGATCGAACCGCCGACCCCTTCCACGTCAAGGAAGTGCTCTCCCACTGAGCTACGCGCCTTAAGGTCAGACCTAGTTGTTAATCAAGATCAAAGGGCTTGTCAACATTTTTTTATTTATGACCTCTGCAAACGAAATCAAGAGTCTCTTTTAAGTAATTCAGATGTGTATAATTAAAGCTTGTATCATAAGTACGAAAGATTTATGTTTAGCAACTGATATGTATCTATATCTCAAACAAAAAACATTTATCTCTCAAGAGGATTCCATTTGCCCTTATTACTAAAATTAGTCCTTGAAAATCTTGAGAAAGACGGAGAACAATAAATATCTATGGTTAACTTAGCCGAAGAGCCCAATATGCCGATCGCTTTTGACCAGCTACCCTTATCTCCAGAGACTCTAAGTGCACTCACTAGTATTGGTTATCAGCATGCAACGCCTGTGCAAGCCGGTTCTATTAAACCAGCGCTTGCCGGTAGAGACTTAATGGTACAATCCCAAACGGGAACAGGTAAGACTGCTGCTTTCTCCCTACCTCTCATAGAAAAGCTAAAAAACGATACTAATATTGGTGCCCTCATTCTTGCACCTACTCGAGAGTTAGCCCGGCAAGTTATGCAGGAAGCTCAGCGTCTTTCCTCACACATTAAAGATTTTACTGTAAGCTGTATTTATGGTGGTGTCTCTTTTGATGATCAAGTGCTTGAATTAAAGGCAAAGCCGAATATTGTCGTAGGTACTCCAGGACGTGTTTTGGATCACTTAAGACGCAAAACACTGATACTGAAACACTTACAATGCTTTGTTCTTGATGAAGCAGATGAAATGCTCAGCATGGGCTTTGCTGAAGATTTAGAGGAAATCCTTAAGTTTATCCCTAAGCAAAGACAAACTTTATTTTTTTCGGCGACTTTTCCAGCCAACGTAAAGCGCTATGCCAAAAAAACTTTACAAGACCCGCTTTCGCTTTCTTTCCTAAGTGAAGCGTCTAGTGCTGATGATCTTGAACACTATTATATGATGCTTCCGGGGGTTGCTCGCAATTCTCACTTACGAAACCTGATCCTTGAACTTAATCCAGAACGAGCCATCATTTTTACAAATACTCGTAAAGATGCCGACCGAACTGCACAAATGCTAAATAAATATGGTTTAGAAGCCCATAAGCTCAGTGGTGATATGGATCAAGGTCAGCGTGATCGAGTCATGCAAAAGATGAAAGATAAGAAGATCCGTTTCCTTGTCGCAACAGACGTTGCGGCTCGTGGGATTGATATCAGTCAGCTGACTCATGTATTTCACTATCAATTGCCGGATAATCCAGAAGTTTATATACATCGTAGTGGTCGAACCGGTAGAGCTGGCGCCAAAGGCTTTGTGTATAGCCTAGCAAACTCACAAGATTTAAGCGTGATTTATGCCCTTAAACGCTTTCATCACTTAGACTTGCAAGAAAGAGCTTTGCCTAGTGTTCAGGCTAAATCTAAAACTCAGACCAAGCCCATAACTCAGGCCAAGCCCACAACTCAGACCAAGTCTCTGCCGATTCGTAAGAGTACGCACAAAAAAGTGGTGAGCTCAGCGCCTCAAACTCAAGAAAGCTCGATCCCTGAATCTGCCTCTAGTGACAACTCACAGCAAAACTCACAGCAAAACTCACAGCAAGCGCTTGCTAGGCCTCAAAACCGACGAGCTTCGAGTCGCCGAACCAAAGCGATTACAGCACCAACTCAGTCGACACCTTCTCGATCTTCCAATGACTCTGAAACTAGCCTTTTTGAGCAATTTGTAACAAGTCTTACTAGATCCACCTCTGGCTCTAAAGCAGACGGAAGATCTCTTGAGCCTCAAATTAAAAAGTCTTTCGTTAAGCTTACTCAAGCTGAGCTTCAAGACTTAGCTCGGCATATAGATCAATCTGAACAACGTATGGATTTGATTCATAAAATGCTTTTGGCTTGGCAATCTGAGCAATCTCAAAAGCCTTCGTCTTCAGTAAAGATGAATCGTACTCAAATACAGATTTCCGAGAACTCACCAAAGAGTTCCTCCACTTGGAAAGAGCATAGGAAAGAGCATAGGAAAGAGCATAAAAAAGGGAACCCCGCTCATCATGTCAGCTCTCGATCTCAAGATAAAACCCAAGATAAAACCCAAGCCCCTAGATTGCATATCAATCTAGGTTGGAAAGATCTAAAGGGAGGCCACTCAGCTGTTCAGGACTTAATCGCTGAACTAGGAGGTCTATTACCAGAAGATATTAAGCATCTTTCAGTGAAAGCCACTTGGTCACTCTTTACGGTCGATCAAGAGTTTCAAGATGATTTAATCGAAGCGATTAGCGGTGAAGAACTTTCTCATAAAACACTGCAAGTTCAGTCTAAGTCTTAATTCAATTAAAGTAAATCTGTTGCAGATAACTCAGGAAAAGATCATGCAAGTGAAGTCAGCATTATACTCTCAAAATCTACCAAGACTTATACATTCCCTGTCTCAAATAAAGTCGCTCAGCCAACCACTTACGTTTCTTACTTTGAGCTTTATATGCGTTGCTTGCTCTCCACCAGAGTTTGAAGCGCCAAAAAAGCCTGAAGCCCCCAAACGTGCCTATTCTGTAAAACTTCCGCCCAGCATAGACTTGGATAGTCAAGTGCCTCCACTTAAAGATGAAAATGGTTATTTTCGTGTGGATGGCTTATTGATGAAGTCAAAACAATTTATTGGTCAAGAGATTCAGGTTGCTGCCTATGTGACCGAAGTTTCACAATGTAGTAACAAAGTCGGAGATACTTGTGCTAAGCCTCAAATATGGATTGCCCATGATCAAGGTGCATTAGACAATCGTATCCGAGTCGCTGATATGAAACGAGCTTTGCTAAGGCGTTTTAAAGTTGGTAAGAAATATTTATTTACAGGTGAGTTATCCCAAACGTCTAAATCCGGTTTGGCCGACAGTCGTGGTATTCTTCTTTTGAAAGAATATAAAAAGCTTAAATAATGGTATAATGAAGGCCTAGTTTTATTTATGGCCTTTACCTTTAACCTTCCTCAATCATCCTTAGGTGTATTCGTTTTGATGCCTTTCGCTTTAGCTTACAAATCCAAATTAAATCCTTTGCCTCTGTTTTTTGGCCTGATCTTTCTTTGCATGGGTAATGCATGTGGAGACCCGGTCAAAGAACTGAGTACACCAGCCAATCAGTTACTACCAAAACAGCAAGCTCAGCAAACTAAGGTGAGCCCAATCGTTCAGCAAGGCTTAAAGCAAAACAGTGGCCCAGAACAAAGTGATGACTCTGTACAAAAAACAGAAGCAAAGACAGTTGTTCCAGCTGAACCAACCATACCACCAAATGAAAGAATCTTGGTTGTCGAAAATGGAAAGGAAACTTATATCACTGAAGCCGAGGCTTTACGTCGTGGCTTTGATATCATTGATTTCCGTGACCAATGGACCCCTTACATCTTTAAAACTCATCAAAGCCCTGAAGGCGAGTCTTTGGAACACTCCTATCGCGAGATTTTTGTCAATTTGGCGAATGATACAGGTGATAATGAAGGTCAACCGATCAGCGATGAAGAATATAACTTTTTAGAAGTTTTTGGGATTCCTCCAAGCATGTCAGTCTTGTGGAAACGCATTGATCGTGAAATCAATGAACCTTGTTATCGCGAAATTGATTATGACAAAATTCGTGCTGCAAAATCGATTCGTTTTGGAAATCGAGCTCGTCAAAAGCGAGATCGTAAAAAGATCAAAAAAGCAGAACGTGCTGTTGAGAAGGCGATGAATAAATATGTTGTCGACTCTTATGAAGATCTTCTAAAGGTTGCCCCTAAATACAAGTCCAAGGTGGACGAGCTTCTCAAGTATCAAGTACAAGTAGAAGCGATTAGAAATATTGAAAAACGACTTGCATGTGACTTACATAGCCATGAACGATATAAGCATAAAGAAGGCCGTTTAGACCAAGGCTTACGCTTAGCAATCCGTCGTTTTCAGCGTAAGCATAAGCTGTATGAGTATGCCAACTTAAAGTCAAATACCATTAACGCTCTTGCCACACCCGCCCATGAATCAAACTTTTATTCCTTCAGAAGAACAGTCATGGAACGAGTGATTAACAAGGCGGGTATATTAGAAGATGGGACAGTCGATCGTAAGGGCACTTTAAAGACTTATAAAGGCGCTGATGGGCAAGAACATCAAGTTCGAAACTTGGTCAAAGAGTTTACGGACTCGACTCTCGCTCAGCTTAACTTAGATGAACCATATAAGGTGAGAGAGTTCTTTAAACGCCATAAAAAAGAAGATTTCAAATGGATGCGAGTTGGGGTTAAATTCCCTAAAAAACCCGAATACTACTCAGATAATATGAACTTAAGCGTTGTGGTTGATCGTGGTGATATTTGGTATGATCCCCCCTTTAATGCTAAGGGCAAAAAAATTAAACAGCGCCGTCGTCGCTTGCCTAAGTTTAAATTATACACCACTTATAATGAACAAAGGATTCAGCTCATCCATTGGCCTACAACGATTGGTGGTTGGCGTACTGAAATCGCCAAAAATGGACACGTTTATTACAAGTATAAAAACTCTGATGTGGGCTCACGAGTGATTAGAAATGTGATTTCAGGACCGGTATGGGTTCCACCAAAATCGACACCGCTTAAAAGCCTTGCTAAGCGACGCTATATCAATGGTAGAGCTCAAAATGTTGTCAACTATGAAGAAATGGGTCCAGGTTATCTTTCGGCTTATGGTCTAGTTGCCGGATATTTTGTGATCCCCGGTAGAAAGGGGCGTCCTGATCATGATAAAGGCATCAGAGCACATGGCTCATCAGACTTTATGTCAATCTTGAGTCCAGAGCGTTTTTCTCATGGCTGTCATCGCTTAAAAAATGACCATGCAGTCAGACTTTATAGCTTCATGCTTCAACATAAAGATCACATTGTTCATGGAGATCAAAAAATTAGACATGAACGAGATTTCCTTCATCGTGATGAAGTCTTCCAAGTCCGTGTTCTTACTCGTGGCTATAAATATGAGATGCAAACTCCGGTTCCTGTCGAAGTTATAGAGGGACGGGTCTTGGGTAAGGTTAAAAAGCCTATTGAAGACTATGTTGAAGATCCTAGCCATGATTATCCAGATGGCGATCCCGATGATTCACCTGTCCCAGAAGAACTAAAGGAAAAGGAAGAAGCGACTGAGGCTAAAGCTGAAGAACAAGCGGATTCCAAACCGAAGTCTGCTCCAGCAGATAAAACCGATAAAGCAGATAAAACCGATAAAGCAGAGAAAACCGATCAAGCAGATAAAACAGCAACAAGTGAAGTTAAAGCAACTAAAGATAAGGCAAGCGCTAAAGAATAGGGGTAAGTTCTCACCTCACTCCTCTTTATTCCTACTTTGTCTTTAGAGTCTAGTCTCATTACCTTTACTTAATTAAGGATAAATCATGCCTAATTTCAAAAGTTCACCCACCCGCACAAGAACAATGAATCTAGCGACTTTTTGTCTCGTTTTCTGTTCTTGCTTTGCCTTCAATATTCTCCTTCCCCAATCCGGTCAGCACACTGATCAAAATACTTTAGGTATGTTGACTTGGTCTTATCCGGCTGCCGAAGCTAAAAAAAGTAAAAAGCGCAAGCGTAAAAGATACAACAAACGACAGAGAGAAGCCAAGAAGCTCATTGATGCCGGTCACCCAACTATAGAAATCACCTTAAAAACAAGCCCTAGAGTTAGGGCGAGTGTATACCATGGTAAAGAGCTACTAGGAACAACTCCACTTCGTTTAGTTTGGCCCAAAGATACAGGTGCTCTTGATATTAAGCTTAAAGCTGCTGGCTATCTTACGGTGAACAGCCGTATTTACACCCATCGTAATGATCGAGTGACAGTGAACATGTTTAAAACTGACCAAGCTCATCTTTTGTTTGGTTATAAGAAAAAGGTAAAAGAGACAATTCCGAGCGAAGATGGAGAAGAATAAGCGAGTTTTTCTCTAGTCCAATGATTCTCAAAAAACTCAAATCAGCTTAACTGTTAAGCCTTATGAGTAGGCTTTGATCAAAAATATTTCTAAAGCATAGCATTCAATAGCTTATTTTTCTTTGAAACTGTTCTGATCATGGTTAAGCTAACTTTAACTCAGTGTTAATATATTAGACTTGTTTTTGTAAAAAGTTCTATTTTCTGCAAAAGCAAAGACTACCTGTTTAGGTATTTTGTTTCACCATCAACAAAGAAGGTACATATGTTTCGACGCCTTATAAGTATTTGCGGCTTAAGCTTAAGCTTGCTAGTGAGTTCAGCGCATGCTGCACCACGTGCTTATCCTGGTGATCTCTTTGATGACCTCATCTTGCTGTTTGACATTATCACAGCATATAGTTTTAGCATCAATATAGAGAACCAGCAAACGCTCAACAACCGCTTCCCAGGTCGCTCATTTTCGGACTTTGACCGCAATAAAAGTGGCGGCTTTGTTTACACTTTAGATCAGGGCGTTGACCCCAAAGATTTGGCTCTTAATGATGTTAACTTGGCCCTGATTCAATTCAACCATGATATCGTCGACTATGACCAAGATGGCGTTTTGGGCTTTTACGAACTTGAGTGTGAGTTTGCTAATCGAGTGCAGGGGACGCCTAAAATTGTTCTCAGTCCAATCAATCCAGAAACTTATGCAGGTGTCAGTGATGCTGATAAGGACTGTGATGGTGACGGCTTAACCAATAAAGAGGAAATCGATAATGGTCTTAATCCTCTCGACGGTGGTGATGCGACCGGTGACGAGGACAATGATGGTTTATCAAATGTTGATGAAAGACGTCTTGGTACTAATCCATTCAATGCCGACACTGATGGTGATGGTTTTAATGATAGTGATGAAATTGGTAATAACCTAAACTTGCCAACCGATATTGACAATGATGGTATTATTGATGCTCTTGATAATGACCATGATAATGATGGTGTACTGAATACTCAAGACAACTGTCTAATCGCCGCAAACCCCTCACAAAATGACCTTGACACTGATGGTCTTGGTGATGCCTGTGATGATGATGTAGATGGTGATGGCGTAAACAATAATGTTGATAACTGCGAGACCACATCAAACCCCGACCAAAGCAATATAGATGCTGACGTTTTTGGTGATGCCTGTGACAGTGACTTGGACAATGACGGACGTCTAAATGCCAATGACAACTGTCCTGAAGTTGCAAATAGTGACCAAAGAGATGTGCCAGATGCGGATGGCCTAGGTAATGCCTGTGATCCTGATGACGACAATGACGGCACTGCAGACGTAAATGATACCTGTCCTGATGTCAGCAATGTAGGCCAAACCGATACTGATGGAGATGGACTAGGAGATTCCTGTGATCCGGATATTGATAATGACGGTCGCTTAAACACCCAAGATAACTGTCAGTTTGTGTCCAATCCTTTGCAAGAAGATACCGATGGTGATGGTACAGGTGATGCTTGCCAAACCGATATCGACGGTGATGGTGTACTCAATGAAAATGATAACTGTCCCGATGTTCCTAATGCGAACCAACTTAATACAGATGGTGATGCACAAGGCGACGCTTGCGACGGAGACTTAGATAATGACTCAATTTCAAACCGAGCGGATAACTGTATTGCAATCAGCAACCAAAACCAACTCGATACAGACTTTGACCGTATTGGTGATGTCTGTGATGATGATGATGACAATGATGGCGTTTTAGACGGTAGCGATAACTGTCCGGTTGACTATAACCCACCCACCGGTAATCCGCCCACACAGGCCGACAGCGATAGTGACGGCGCTGGTGATATTTGTGACGTTGACGTAGATGGTGATGGGGTGAACGATGGACAAGACAACTGTCCAAACACTTCAAATGCAAATCAGTCCGATGTTGATAGTGATGGTCAAGGAGATGTCTGTGATAATGACGCAGATAACGATGGCCGAAATAATGCTAATGATAACTGCCCCTTAGTCGCCAACTCCAACCAAAGTGACATCAACAGCAATGGTACCGGTGATGCCTGTGACAATGACATAGATGGCGATGGTCGTAGCAATGCAAATGACAACTGTCCAACCGTATCAAATGCTGACCAAAGTGACCTAGATCAAGACGGTCAGGGTGATGCTTGTGACAATGATACCGATAATGATGGGATCGCAAATAATGTTGATAACTGTCCGAATGTATCTAATCCAAATCAAGTTGACTCTGACAGTGATAACCAAGGTGATGCTTGTGATAACGACGCTGATAATGATGGGATTGCTAATAATGTTGATAACTGTCCGGTTAATCTTAACCCCAATCAAACCGATATCGATAGTGATGGCTTAGGTGATACCTGTGATGCTGATGATGACAATGACGGCGTAGCAGACAATCAAGACAACTGTCCGGTTGACTCTAACCCAAATCAATCAAATGTTGATCAAGATGCACAAGGTGATGCCTGTGATGCTGATGACGATAATGATGGCTTCCTTGACCAAAATGACAACTGTCAATTTACCTCAAACCCAAGTCAAGCTGATAGCGATGGTAATGGAGTAGGTGATGCCTGTGAAAATGACCGTGACGGTGACGGCTTCAGCGATGTAAATAGCGACAACTGTCCAAATGATCCTAACCCAACCCAGTCAGATCTTGATGGGGATGGAGTGGGTGATGCCTGTGACCCTGATATCGATGGGGACGGTGTACCCAATAACCAAGACTTCTGTGTCTTTGCTTCTAGCCCTAATAACCTAAATACTGACGGTGATGCCTTTGGTAACGCCTGTGATGATGATGACGATAATGATGGTGTTCCCGATGTCCGTGATAATTGTCCTTTAGTCGCTAATGCGGCTCAGCTTGACCTTGATCAAGATAATATCGGTGATAGCTGTGATAATGACTCAGATAACGATGGTGTACCCGATAACCAAGACAACTGTCCTCGCCTAGCGAATCCAAGTAATGTTGACTCTGATGGCGATGGTGTAGGTGATGCCTGTGATGCCGACTTTGATAATGATGGTATCAATAACAATGTTGACAACTGTCCTCGTCAATCAAATGCCAACCAAGCGGATGCTGATGGCGATGGCATTGGTGATGCCTGTGATGCAAATGCCGACAATGATAATGACGGCATTGATGATGGTATCGACAACTGTGTGGGTGTACGTAATCCAAATCAGTCAGATGTTGACCTTGATGGCATTGGTGATGCCTGTGATAATGATTCAGATAATGACAATGTCATCGATGCTCAAGATAACTGTCCATTAGTCTCAAACAATGCACAAACCGACACCGATGGTGATGGTCTTGGTAATGCTTGTGATGATGATGATGACAACGACGGTGTGCCCGATGTCAATGATGTTTGTAGCACTCAAGCCGATGTTGGTTCCGCCGACAGTGATGGCGATGGCATTCCAGATTCATGCGATGATGATGATGACAATGACGGTGTACCCGATGTAAACGATAACTGTCCGCTCGACTCTAATCCAAACCAAGCCAATGCTGATGGCGATGCACCTGGTGATGCTTGTGATACAGGCCTAGACAGTGATGGCGATGGCATTGATAACGGTATTGATAACTGTGTTAATGTCTTTAATCCAAATCAAACCGACACTGATTCCGACAACGTGGGTGATGCCTGTGACGATGATGATGATGGTGACGGCGTGCTTGATATCAATGATGCCTGTAGCACCATTGCAAATGCGAATGGAGTAGATTCTGATAATGATGGCGTGCCTGATGTTTGCGATAATGACAATGACAATGATGGCATTGCAAATAACCAAGATAACTGCCCAACCGTATCAAACCCCAGCCAAGTTGATACCGACAGTGACGGTCTAGGCAATGCCTGTGATACAGATGACGACGGCGATGGTGTACCAGATGCCGAGGACAACTGTCCTGGCCAAGCCAATGCTGATCAAACTGGTGTTAATCCATGTATTACCGGCCAAGATGGTGATGGTGACGGCATTGATGATGGTCTTGATAACTGTCCTGGGGTAAGCAATGTCAACCAAAATGATGTCGATAACGATGGTATTGGTGATGTTTGTGATGATGATAATGACAACGATGGCGTGAATAACTTCAGCGATAACTGTCCTAATATTGCCAACTCTGCTCAAACCGACACTGATGATGATGGCTTAGGTAACGCTTGTGATAGTGATGATGATGGTGATGGTATTCCAGATAACCAAGACCAATGTTCGTTGATTGCTGATGCGGGTGCTGGTGACAATGATAATGATGGTCTTTCTGATCCTTGTGACCCTGATGATGACAATGATGGTATCCTTGATGCGAACGATAACTGTCCATTGGTCTCTAACCCTGACCAAGCGCCTGGTCAAAATGGCGTAGGTGCTGCCTGTCTCACCGGTCAAGATGGTGACGGAGATGGCATTGATGATGGTATTGATAACTGTCCAAATGCTTCCAATGCCGACCAAATTGATAGTGATGGCGATAACATCGGTGACGCTTGTGATCCTGATGATGACAATGATGGCTTACTTGATGGCCAAGATAATTGTGCTGTGAACTCAAACCGAGATCAAACCGATACCGACAGCGATGGCTTTGGTGATGCCTGTGACGATGATAATGATGGCGATGGTGTGCCTGATGTAAACGACACCTGTCCTAATATCAATGATACAGGGATCGACAGTGACAATGATGGTCAGGACAACGCTTGTGACATTGATGATGACAACGATAATATCCTTGATGCAAACGATAACTGTCCGACTGTTGCTAATGCTGATCAGTTAGATATCAATGGTAATAACATCGGTGATGTTTGTGATCCGCTCTTCATTACTGACACAGACGGTGACGGCCTCTTTGATGGACAGGAGCTTTCTTGTGGCCTTGATCCAAATGTCGTCAATGACAACCAAAGCGACTTGGATAATGATGGTGTAGGTGACCTTAATGACTGTCAGGCCGGTGGCTATGCTGTACCGGTTCTAGCCCTAGCAAACCACAATGCGCCTGATCCTTCTAAGGTGGGTGTTGCGATTCAGCACTTAGCTGATGTTGAGGCTTACCAAGCTGCAAACTTTGAGATCTACATCGATTTCGATCCGGCCTTAAGCTTTAATGTTGGTGACTTTGATGCTGGTCCGGCAAGCGCTAACCGCACAGTATTGGCCGCTTTGCAGAGCCCAGGCGTTCTGCGTGTGACAGTGATTAGTATTCCACCTAATCCGCTTCCTGCTGGTGATTTAGCTTATGTCTACTTTACCTTAAGCGGTCAAAGCGCCAATGTAGCCTTCGATCAGAATAGAACCGAAAGTACTAATGCTTTGATTAATGGCGTACAGAATGATGCTAGAAATCAAATCTCGTTTGGTGCTGGTCGAGCAAACTCACCGCTCAGCGTACCTTAATTGGACTTAGGACTCATAATGATGAAAGAAATCAATATGCAAAACATAAGTAATGATAACACAAAAAGAATGTCTCCTTTGGGCCTTTTTACCTTGTGCATTCTTGGTTTAAGTCTAGTGGCCTGTCCTGATCCGGTCACGCCAGAAGAAGCAGAAAAGGACATGGCTCCGGTTGAGGATGCGATGACCTTTAGCTTTGATCTTGAGCCAAATGAAGAAGACATGATGGTAGAAGACATGATGCCGGAGGAAACCGATGTCATGGTGAACGAGGAAGATCTAAGCTGTGCCACCTGTCAAGAGGACAGTGATTGTGGCTCTGGCTATCTTTGTGTCGCCTTTGATGAAGATGGTTTTGATAAGCGCTGTTTCCGTCCCTGTGAAGATGCAAGTGAAGATGCCAATGAAGATGCACGCTGTGGCGACGGCTTCTCTTGCCTTGAGCTCAGTGATGAACTTGAAATCTGTGTAGCGGATGACAATAGCAGTTGTGAGCTATGCTATGACCCTGACGGTGATGGCTATGGTGCCGGCGGCTTCTGCCCAGATGGTGATGTTGACTGCGATAGCAGTAATCGTCGAGTGAACCCAGGTCGTACTGATGACTGTGATGGAATTGATAATAACTGTAATGGTGAAATTGATGAGGAATTCGAAGCCACCGAATGTGGGATTGGTAGTTGCCAAGCTCAAAGCTCTTGTGAAGATGGCGTTGAAGTTGCCTGTGTTCCACCCACAGTATTAGCCGATGATGCAAGCTGTGACGGTCAAGATGATGACTGTGATGGTCAGCTTGATGAAGACTTTGTCTTTAGCACCTGTGGTGAGGGTGTTTGTGCCTCACGTACTTATTGCTTTGAGGGTGCCGAAACTACGTGTGAGCCACTTGAGCCTAGCACCACTGAAGATGCGCTTTGTGACGGTGTAGATGATGACTGTGATGGTCGTGTTGATGAAAACTTCATCGACTCCTGTGGTAACGGTATTTGTGTTCGCGATGCTGCCTGTGCGGGTGGGGTTGTTTCTTGTGAGCCTGGGCCTCCCGGCGAAAGTGATAATCTATGCGATAACATCGACCAAGACTGTGATGGTAATGTAGATGAGGGTTTCACCACCGAGGAGACCTGTGGCCAAGGTGCCTGTGTTGCAGCCAAGTCTTGTGTTGAAGGCGAGCTCAGCTGTACACCGCTTGAGCCTACCGTCACCGATGATACATCTTGTGATGGCATTGATAATGACTGTGATGGTGAAATTGACGAAGACTGTCATGTAAACACCTTCCGTGTGGCTTATAATGCGTCTGCATCTACCGCAAGCACTGTGGCTCTTGACATCTTCTATGACCAACTTTACTCACCCACTCGCCCAGGTGGTGCTACAGAGTTCCAACCCACCTTTATTCAAGTTGGTTTGTCTTTCCCTGTAGGCATGGATAAGAGAAATGACTTAGTCACTCCAGGTAGCTCTACAGTAACTAGTGGCAAAACCATTGTCGAGGCCTCGGCAGCGCCGGCTGGTACACCTGAAAATGTCTACTATTTCTCGATTTATGGAACGAACCAAGAGTCATCGGCCTCAACATTCCCAGCCTCTGTTCCTGGTGGCAGTAATGGCCATATCGTCACGCTTTTCTTTGATCGTAATCAAGTGTCTCCCCCATGGAATTTTACTTGGTATGAGCCATTGACTGCAACTGCACCACCTCAAACTCTATATCAATATGCGCCTGTTTTGGACGCGGAAGGTAATCCTACCTTTGATGAGAATGGTGAGCCGGTGGAAGAAGCTGTTCGCCGAGTGCTTGAACTCACCGCGATCGACCCGATTAACCCTTAAGTCGATAGCGTTACATCTGATGACTCTTTGGGCTTGATGCACAACATCGCTTACAGAGTCAGACAGTCAAATAATCTAGGGCCTGTCAGTAAAAACTTAAGGCCCTAACAGCTTAGCAAGCACAAGCTAAAGATCACTTTAAGACTAAGATCAAATATTACGTTAATTTAGAATAGAGTTGCTTCTAATACAGATCAGTGACGATATGTACTAAGTGTGAGCGTTAATAAAGGGATCAAACATCCGTCAACATCATTTCAAAGTATTTTTCTTAAGCTTCGGCTTTATTTTATATTCTTCGCTGGCTTTTGGTGAGAACTACTGCCTTTGTTACAAAGAACTGCTTGCGGGCGTTGAAACCACTGTGACAACCTGCCGACAGAGCAGGCAACAATGTGAAAAACTCAGTGATAAAGTACAGAAGCAAGGGAGTAAGCAGAAGATCCAAGAAATAACAATATTTTCCAGTTATTCACCTATGATCCAAAGGCAGACGAACTCATTACACTCAAAGAATCAAACTGTGACTTTGATCTAAGCTATCTTTCTGACTTTGATCAAAATGGCTTTTATGAGATTGCCACCGAAGAGTGGTGTATAGAGTCAGAGGTGAGCCCACAGTTAACGTATATGAACAAGCTTGGTGTATTTATTGTTGGATATCATTATTAAAAAACTTTGGGCTTAAAACAGTGTGCCTCAGCGTATTCAAGTGACAGTGATTCACTATGAGTAAGCAAGTTCTTTTTGATGCACCAAGCTTTTTGCGCTTTTTAAGTTTTACAGCCTAAGCAACACTAAGGATTAAGTAATTCTAAAAACCTACTGACCTGCTCTGTGACCAAATCATCCGGCTCACCAAAGCCATTCACCAAAGATGAGTGAGTCTCTTGTGTATCATGAAAAGTGTTCACTTGATGTCCGGCAGCACTTAAGGCTTCTTGATAGCGTTCGGCGACTTTTGACACGATATACCCATGTGTACCCGCAACCTCTGGATCTTCATCAACGGAGATAATGAGGGAAGGCGCCACCCAGCCATCAACAAAATTGATAGGTGAGCTTGCAAGCTGAGCTTCCTCTGTGTCTCCAAATAAATGTCTAATCAGTGGCATATTCTGCTCCACTACACTATCAACCATAAGCTCAAGCGCATAGGGCACATCATAGGCGTGAACATCAAAAGAAATTGTTCCTTTGACGTGTGCTTCATTCACTCCGGCTTCTCTAAGAATCGTTTCATCTGTGCCTAAAAGAGCCACAAGATGCGCACCCGATGAATAGCCAAGGATGACAATATTTTCCGGATCGATTTGATAAGTCTCTGCTTGGGAAATCAGCCAAGCAAGTCCTGCCGCAATATCACGAGCTTGCTCTCTTGGACTGACCACTAAAGGCTGATTAAGTCTTGAGGCCAAACGAAAGTTTATAGGTGCTGCAACATATCCTTTATCCACCCACCAAGGCACAATCTTACTTTCAAATCCAGCCTTGTCACCACCGACCCAACTTCCGCCATGGACAAGCAAAACAAGCGGACGAGTTTGACCGTCATCCATTCTAAAGACATCTAAAAAGGCCAAGTCCGAGTCAACACCGGCCGGAGGTGGATAAGCCAAATCTTTGGCACTGATCATCGCCCCAGTTGGCTCTGAAAGTTGGGCATCTCCTGAGTTCATATCCAGAGAATTCATATCCAGAGAATTCATATCCAGAGAATTCATATCCAGAGAGTTCATATCCACTGCAGCAGTCTCACTGCCTTGATCGACTGAACTTTGCTCAGTCTCTGTTGCATCATCACAGCCTAGCAGACAGCAAAATGCTGCACTGATTATCAATATAAAAGTGCTTTGTAGCATAACTATTTCCTTGTTTTGATCATTTGTATGTAAATGTATTGATAGATTCTACTATATCAACCAAAGCGAACAAGTTAAACGCATAATCTCCTAAAATAAAAAACGATTAATATTAGGCACTTAAGCTCAAAACATCTATTCGTTGTAAATCTAGAAAGTAAATCATTGCTTCTGTAATCCACTTAACGCCCCAAGAGCAGGCCTTGTATTTGAAATAATCTTTTGGGCTTCACTCACTATTGATCAAGCTTTGTATTGATCAAACTTGTATCGAGTCAAAAAAATCGCCAGCCCAAAGGGCTGGAATCGGGGGCCGAACACTTTGCCCCACTGTGATACACTGCCCCACCAACTTAGCACTTCGCTTGGCACTCGCTCTAACGCGGTCCGCAAAAATCCCTCCTCTACACTTGTGACTGCCCTACCACCAAAGGTGGCCAACGGGCCGTCGACAAGTTCCGCCTCGGGCTTTTTGCTCCGGTGCAAAACAAGCGCAAGCTCTTGGTTTAATTATTGTTCTTGGCATTTATTGACCCAAGGGTCAATGGTCAATTATCCAAGTGACCTGGAAAGACGCAGGCCGAGGTCGCGGTTGCGGTAATCGGGCGAGCGCCCGCCGCGGTAAGAGACCTCACAGCCGACGGCGCTGGCGTACCAACTCCCACCACGGAGAGCCCGCAAAGACGCCCCGAGACGGTGTTGGCCTGGGTTGAAATAATCATCCGCACACCATTCCCAAACATTTCCACTCATATCGTATAGGCCATACCCATTGGGCTTCTTTGTACCAACAGGGCGGGTTCCCTCATCATTTGTGGTCACTTCATACCAAGCGACCTCATCAATATTATCCGAGCCCGCATATTTAAAGTTTTGCCGACCTTTAGCCGCAAACTCCCATTCGGCTTCAAAGGGTAATCTAAACCCATTGGCACCACTGACTAATTCGCAGTGATTATCTGTACCTTTATAAGCTGGTGTTAAGCCAAGCTTCTTTGATAGCGCATTACAAAAGGCAATCCCGTCTTCCCAAGAAACACACTCAACAGGTAATTGATCTCCCTTAAAATGGCTTGGGCTTTCACCTGTCACCGCCCGATATAAAGCTTGTGTTACTTGTGTTTCCAGCATCCAATACGCTTGGTCTGGATGCGGAATATAATTGAGATTAAAGTTGACTGCATCAAGCTCATAGTTAATTTGACAGAAAACTCTTTTAGTTACAAATAACAACTCATCTTTATATTGAGAATCAGTAATCTTATTTAATATTTCGGCCGGACATTCTAGGCCATGTTCCGCTTTAGTTTGTGCGCCTTTGACTAGAGATCTGACTATACCTAACACATACTCTTGATCTGAAGACTCATTAAGCAAAGCAATATCTCGATCACTAATCGCTTTAATCTCAATCTTTTGTACACGATCAAGGCCAAATATCTTTCTTTCAAATAGGTAAGATAAGCCTCTACTCGGTAAACTTAAACTTTCGATTTGATCAACGCCACGCAAGTCATCTAACAGGTATAGCATCTGATCGCTTAAACCACTTAAATCAAGCTCGCCACCCGCTAAATAACAATCACGCACAACACCCGACAAAATATCAAAGCATTCGTCTTCATATAATTCTGCGTTTACCCTTAAACTCGCCCCCATTTGCTCTGAAGCATTGATCAGCAAGCGTCTTAAACGCTGATTACGCTCATTATGGGCCTTTTTTAATAGCCAAGGTGTGGCCACAATCCAAAGTGAGCTTCTTAATCGCTCAATATCGCTTAGATCTTTAAAAGCATGAAGCAACTTCGTCTCTTCAATCAGTTCTTTCAACTGTCTTAATAGGTGTTCTTCTTCCGCAATACCATATATGTGATCGCCAGACACCTGCTCTATGTCCGGCCCCTCGCTTTTTGCCTCGGAACAAGCTCGCTTTAACACCGCTCGTAAAACCGGACTAATGAATTTTTGCACACTTTTGGTGTTCAGTACGCCCTCAACAGCCTCCACAAAAACAGGAAACCCCAAAACACTGAGTTCATTGATCAACTTTACCAACGCAATATGCTTTCTTGAGCTTGGCTCAGGGTATTTTTTAATGAGCTTGTTAAACGTCGCTCTCAGCTTAGTGGCTTTAATTTCATGTGGATGAAGCATTGAGATTGGCCTTGATCATGGGTAGTAAAAGAATTGCTTAGGCAAATTAAATTAAAGTGAAATCAGAATGAGTACAAGTCAACTCCATACTACTAAACATATTATTAGTATTCCTGTAACAAAACTAAAAGCCACACAGTTATCCAAGTAGAGTCTTTGCTTAATCAAGTCCTTCAATTAATCAAGTGCTTAAAAGGAGAACAGAATGGCTAGGTTTTACACTGACCAGAAACCACTTAGCTTTAACTTGACTTATGATGTGCCCTTTAAGTTTATGTTTGCCCAACAAGGCGAAACCGAAAGCTTACTTGCACGCTTTTTAAACTATGTTTTGGCGTTTAAGGGTGAGCATGAAATTATTAAACTTGAATATCAAAATGTAGAAATTCCCCCGAATTCTCTTGAGGGTAGGCGCTTGATTTTAGATCTTAAGGTCACCGATCAAGGCGGTAAAACTTACAACATTGAGCTTCAGCGCGAAGACCGGGCTTCAATCATGAGTCGAGCTTTGTTTCAATACAGCAGAATCACCGGTGA
>CAKZRU010000014.1 GCA_937146725.1 uncultured Myxococcales bacterium | reverse complement strand
GAAGGCGGCTGTACATGGAGCCGATGAATGCAGCGATGATGACTTACACTTCCACGGACTTCTTATCGTATAGAACAAAGTACACCTGCACCACAACAAGTTTCATTTTAATCCAGCAAGGAAAATGCTGTTCTGCACACTGTGACACACACAACATTGAGCGATAGTTGACAGTCACACTGACCTGCTTGATGAAGGAACATGCACCCGCCTGCTGGAAGTACAATGTACTCGCCTGGTGCGTCCGCATGAGAAGGTGTTAACACAAAACACAAAAGGAAATCTGCCAGTCGCGGTTATGAAAGCTACAATGTACCGCTCTCCATTAACCCCGGCCACGGCCAGGGGGCCGTGGATGTCCACATAAAGCATGCCGAAGAGAGAAAAGGATAATTCGGTTTTTGTCGCTTGAGGCCGAGCAGGTGGCTTGGTAGATTTGGCCACCAAGCATATCGGACAATGGAACTTCGCCAGCTGCTCCTGCTCGTGCGGAGAAAGATTAAAAGAATTTCCAGCTTTAAGCAACGCTCTGACTGCACCTTCACCAGGATGTCCAAGCGAACAATGGATTTCAGTAACCTTATCCATTGTTATAGTCGTGTAGGGATCTCGTTACGAGCACACTACTGGCCACCTCGTACCTTGAACAAAGAACCGATCCGGCCCTTCACTAGGCGCAGGAGTAAGTGATTCCGGCGAATACAGCTTATCTTTGGCCGCGCTGAAGAGTATGGTGCCCGCCGGAAAAGTCTGTTTGATCTCAAAGTACCGAAAAAGCTGAATATATTCCGCCCCTTTCCACACAGGCACAACGGCATGATAGACCGAGTTCATCGGAGCATGTACAGAATCATCAAGCATTTTCCGAAGCATCCTCATAATCATTACAACAACAAAGACCGGGTTCCCATAGAAATGTGTGATGGATTGGATAACGACTGTGATGGTCAAGTGGATGAGGGAGTGTTAAGCGCCTGTGGTAACTGTGACCCAGAACCCGAAGAAGTCTGTGATCTCATCGACAATGATTGCGATGGTCAAGTGGATGAGCAAGGCTGCGTCATTGCCGATATTGACATAGAAGGGGATTGCGTGACTGTCGAATGTCCTAGTGAAGCACCTTATCCCATCGCCTGTGATATTAACTTTCGAGGCTCTGATCCTAGAGGCTGTGTGGCCTATATGCCCGGTGAGTCAACTGTGTATTTCCAAGAAGGAAATGACTGTGGATCTGGTAGGGTCATTGGTACTATGACTTGCTCAACAATTCCCGGTGGCCGACTCAACGAAATGAATTGTCCCATCAACAAAGAGGACACCTCTTATCCACGCCGGGCTCGAAACTGTCCAGATACCAATTAAGGGACCGAGCGCTACGGAGTAATCAGTAGCCTGTAGGCTTACCAAGATATTTTAAATACCAATAAGATCATTGCTCCAAAAAAGACGATTAAGATGATCATCATAGGAGCAAGCCAAGAGATTGCAATCCGTCGAGCTTGCTGAACTGAACCTGCATCAGACCACTCGGGTTTGGCGATTTGCTTACGATAGGTAAGCAAGACTAATACGATCAACCAAATCATGGTCACTGCGCATAAAGCTGCCATAAACTCCAAATAAAGCTTCATATATCGTGAGCGCTGTTTTTTGGCGGTGAGTTCAGCACTTAGCTCCGAATTAATCAGTACAGATGGGTTTGCTGGAGGTCGAGCTAGACGCCCTAAAAGCGTTCTCAACAAGGGGACTCTTTTCACCAGTGACTCCCCCAAATGAGCCCAATAAGCACTGGGCTCAATCGATAGATCTTTACTCAGCTTCAAAAGCCATTCTAATTTTTTATCTAGGGCATAATTAGGCGGTGTCCATAGTAGATAGGCACCGCCTCGTACCTCATCGATTTGATATGGGGTTTGATAGGTTTGCAACCAAAGTAATTGAGGGCTTTTAGCATTGAGTTCTGGGATTTTGATCCTTCCCTGTCCCCGACTTAATAAGCCACCGACTTGTTGGCTACGGTCTAAGTCATGCATATTTACAACTTGAGTGGATAACCATTTGGGGCCCCACCACAGATCAACATATAGTTTTGAGCTACGATAGGTACTATCAACATTAAATCTAAGTGTTCCCTGAGATGAGACTTGCTGACTTTGTGGGTAAAGATTGAACTGGTGAGCACGGGGATTAAAGCGCTCATCACTAGAACTAAGCTCTTCCTCATCGCTATCCGGATCAATTTGGGCTTCAACTCTAAGTCGTAAGCTCATGGATCGTGGAATGACTGAGATTTGGGCCAAGCCTTGTTGATCAAAACGAATTGTTTTTTCCATAGGTTGGGCGATCAAGCCTTCTAGGAGTTTAATCGTCGCTGAACCCGACCAAGGCTTGCCTAAGTGATCTTGAGCAATCACTGCAATATCAGAGGGTAATTCGGAGCTTAGTCTTTGATCCATAGGATAAAAAGACAGGGTTCCTTCACCCAAGCGCTCCCTAGCCGTAGTTGGTGTTTGAGCCAGTGGTGGCAAAAGCGGAGAACTCACGTAAGGCTTAACTAAGTGAATGCTCGTTTTAGCATTCAAAATCACCGGTGCCTTAGGAATCTTGCCATGATTCGCACTTGGATGCTCATAGCCCTCAACACTGATAATTAGTTGGTATTCCCCTTCTTTGTTAGGGAGTTGTACATGGGTTTGCCACATTGAGTCCAAGGCAGGTTTTAATGCTTGAGTCAGTACCTCAATACCTTGCTGATCTTTTAAGCGAAGTTCTGCAGACTCAATGGAAATCGGTTGTCTAAAAGGAAGCGAGCGCCCTTCCAGTCGAATAACCATTGTAGAGCCAATTTCTCGCTCTTTGAGCTCATCGCTGTATACTATTAATCCACGTTTAACATTGATTTGCGTAATGACCAACCCACCGGTTAAAGTGACTGCAAACAATGATAAAATAATCATACGCGCCAAACGTTGTCGCCTACTCAGACGTTCAATAAAGGGCTGTGACAAATCCATAGATTGCGGACTAGAAGTCATGATTACTCACTTTATAACTTAGCGGATGCGAATCGCCGGTCCTCGACTCAAGCTTGATAAAAATAACCTTATACTGCTCTTTTCATCATCATTCAGTGAAAAATAATACTCCGAGGCTTCTTTTGCTTCACTTCCCTCGCTTCCATGGGCTTTTATTGCTTCTTCAAAAGTGATCGCTCCTCCATGATGAAGGTAAGGACTTGTCTTTCTAAGTCCCCATAAGCGCCTGGTCAAATATGTATCAGCGCTCACTCCACGCTCTGTATAAAGACCTTTTAATACTTGGCCCATACGATGCCGCTTAAAGTCGCTAAAAACCGGTACAAGCCACTGTTTTTGTGTATTCGCCTGCTTGTTTTTCACAGGTTTTGTCTGAATTTCTTGAGAGATTTGTTGCTTTATTTCTGGATGCGGACGAGCGGCCCATTGACTTAGGTCAATTTCATAAAAACTTGCCTTCTTTGCTGAGGAAGACTGAGTATTTAGATCAAACCATTCACTTTTAAAAATAGGGCTATTCACGGCCATCAAAGGTTGATGACAATGTGCACAACCGATTTGCTCAAATAGAACCGAACCCTTTTGCCAACGATCCACAAAAGCGGGAGTATCAATAAACTCAAGGGGACCAATCTTTGGTGGCACTTGATATAAGCCATGTGTAGGTAGCTCAACTTGAGGACTGTCCAAGGTGGCTAAAAAGGTCACTAAGGCTGTCACTTGGCCTTCGCTCAGCTCTCTTAATACTTCGTCTTGGTCAGGATCAGATTTAGGTCCTGTACCAAGCTCAACTTCCGGATAGCCAACCTGTACCAAGTATTCGCTTTGCAGGCCCAAATGCTTTTGGGCGCTTATTTCTACAAACTCTCGGAGCGTTTTAAAAACACCTCGCCAACCAAAGGGTTTGACCACCAAGTCTTGATCTATCCCCTCAAGTTCTGTGTAATCAATTTGTCCCTGTGCTTGTACAGTAATACTACCAAAGCTGACCCCCTTGCTGATGAGTTCCATCTTGACGGTTTGATTTTTTGTTTGGGCGCTTAATACTGCTTGCTGTCTTATCGTGTTAAGTTCGGCCGACATTTCTGTTGCAATGATTTGTACCCAACCTACGCCCCACAAGGCAGGTGGGTTTCGCGCTTCGGCTAAACTCAAGGAGTTTCCATCTCCAAAAGCATAAGTGTTATCGACTCGATCACCACTACCGGCAAAGCCTCCTTTCCAATGGCAGTCTACACAGGCACTGGCATCTGGTCCGCCAAAGTGTCCGTGCTGAAAACGTGAACGGGCAGGGTATTCCTTTAGTCCATGCCCATAGCCCTCGGTTCTGCTAAAGCGACGAAGAAAGAGCGCACGACCTAAGTCAACCAAAGTCGGCACCGATACACAGCCAGAAAGAATCTCCTGCATTTCAAGCTTATAGGCTAATTGAGCTTGCTGTGGATGCTTGGCCTCTAACAAGGCTTCTTCTGACCTTTTTTGCTTATAACGATACCATTTTTCGGCCTCAAGTTGGTTTACTATCGCATTGGCGGGCCCCCCAAATTGGGCTGGCCACAGTCGTGAAGGACAGTCTGACTCTTGAGCACAAGCAAGGTGATAGCTAAGGCTGATGATAAAGATGACTTGAACTTGGACTAATAGGTGTTTTAACAGCATAGATCACTCAACCAATAAAACATCTTGACGACCTAAGCTCATTAAAAAGGCCCTTATTAAACCTTGTTCATTAGGCTTTAGATGACGATATAACTCGACCGAGCTTTTTGCTTCACCTGCATGCAACATAATCGCTTCATGAATCGTCTGAGCTCGGCCATCATGTAGATAAGGTGCGCTTTGTGCCAAGCCCCATAAAGGACGGGTTAACCATAGCTGTTTTAATACAACTGTACCATCGGGTAGGGGTTCGTCATGTGCATCAGCTAAGGCAGGGCCTAAGTCATGCCTTTTTAGATCACTATATAAAAACAAAGGTGCCCCACGTGGAATGCGTCCTTGGGCATCACTACTGTAATCAACTCGGCGGATTCTTGGTTCTTGTCCATATTTAAAGGGGTTGATTTGAGTGGTATATTTAATTTTGCCTTGAACGCTTATTTCAAGAGCTTCCGGCATGACTCTTAGGAATGGACGATGGCAATGGTCACAGCCAATCTGTTCAAACCATCCTCGACCCTGCGCCCATTCTAACTGTGCAGATACGCTTTTAGGAGGTGTATATAGCGGTGCTGACAATAAGGCCATATAAGATGCTAAAGTGGCAGCATGACCAGCATCAAGCTCTTGGATAACCTGATCTTGATCTTTATCCCATTCCGGCCCCAAACCTAAATATTTTTCGGCTTGATCCTTATATTTATGGACTCGGGCATCGCTTTGTAAACCATGGTGCAAAGCGAGTGACTCATCAGCAATGTCAACCAAATCATGGTGCCGACCTTTCCATCCTAAAGGTCTGATCACCAAATCTTGGCTTACACCTTCAACCTGTGAGTAATCAACCACGCCTTCTGGAGAAACCTGCACATATCCAAAAGAAACCCCCTGCACGCTTAAATCGACTTTAACAGTGTCCTTGGCCATTTTCGCCCGTCGAATTGCCTCATCTCTTTGTTTTTGTAGGTCTTGACTCATTTGTTGGGCGAGCAAGGTCAAATATCCTATGCCGAGCAAAGCGGGAGCATCTCTGAGACTGGCGCTTTCTCTATGCTCTCCATCACCTCTAAACAGCGCTACAGAAGTTCCATCACCGCCACCATCGGGTCCACCCGAAAAATGACATGATCGGCATGATGTTCCGTCTAGCCCTCCTCTTTCTCCTTGATGAACCGGACGTGGTGGAAAGGGATAATCACGAGGAGGTAGTGGAGGACTGCCCATCCCTCTCATTCGATCAACCTCTAACTCAAATGATTCATCAGCGGCACTGAAAAGAATATTAAAATCACCCTTTTTGATTAATAAATCTAGCTGGTAACTTGAAAAAAGAGAGTCAAAACGCTCATTGGGATCGGTCGCCTTAATCCAAGCTTCTCCTCGGCTATTTAAATAAAGCTCAAGGGCTTCTTCGAGTTGGGCTTCAATATCAATATTGGGACTTGGTGTTGCGTAAACCGATAGAGGTATTGAAGTGAATATAGAGGTCACGACAAGCACAAAGACAAGAAGTATAGAGATCCTTAATGACTGTGTAGGACTGATGCAAGCTTGTCTCATGTATTCATATCATCTTAGTTTTAGCGACAGCAAAGTACTTTTCGTTGCTGTGTACAGGCCAGGTCATTCGTGTATTCCATTTGTATACCATTACCGCCACTGACGCTTGCCGCCGCTGTTCTAATGGTCAATGAAGTCCCTGAGGCTGCGTGTCCACTATTGTATAAGAAAGATTGGCAATATGTCTTTCTTGAGTCATTGTCTCGGGGCACAGTGGTATAAATCCAAGTGTTCACATTGTTGATACTATTATTAAAGTTACCAACACTGAGTGCCTCTTGAACTTCACCCAAAGAACAGAAATGAGCGTTTGCATCATTGGGGAAAGAATCTTTGCACATTTCACCCGCAGCTCGCACCCCTTGATGATTTCCGTATTGGAACCAGCCATTACTTGCTGTATTGCTTACACCTAAAATAAAGGCTGAAGAACCACCTTGATTCGGGAGATTATTGACTACGCCATCAAGTGTATCTAGTTGAGTTTGAATATCTGATACAGTGTCGGATAATGTGCCATGCGCAATCGCATTAGCTCGTGCTAACTCATTCGCTTCTGTGGCTGTTGTTTGGGCTGCAGCAGTTGCTTCATTTGCTGTGTTAATCGCTTGTTGTAATTGCTCTAAAGTGGTTTGAATTTGATCGATTCTTTGACTTAATGCATTGATTTGGCCACTGAGCTCAGTTCTTAGCGCTGTGCGTGCCTCAGCCTCTGTCTCTACATGAGTTTGAAAACTTTGACTGCTCACAACATCTAAGTTCGACAAAGCATCAGTAATCAGTTGCGAAACTTGGGTTGCGTTAAGATGCCCCAAACCATTGATAAGGTTATTGACCAATACTGTTGTTTGATCGGCATTTAAATACTCATAGCTTTCAATCAACAAACGTGCAGCAGCCTCATTCAAGGCCGCTTGCGCTGCTTCTTGAGCTTGGTTTGCGGTATTTTGAGCCGCTTGCGCAGCTTCTTGAGCACCATTGGCGGTGTTTTGAGCCGCTTGCGCAGCTTCTTGAGCACCATTTGCGGTATTTTGAGCCGCTTGAGCCGCTTCTTGAGCACCATTGGCGGTGTTTTGAGCCGCTTGAGCCGCTTCTTGAGCACCATTGGCGGTGTTTTGAGCCGCTTGTACGCTATCCTCAATATTTTGAGCTGATTCTTGTGCAGTTTGAGCTGTTTCTTGAATGGTATTTACCTGCTCGCTTAAGGTATTCAGATTGTCTTGGCTCACAAAGTCATCTGAGCCTAAGCCATTCAAGGTTAAGGCATTACCGGCTAGTGTTGCGTAAGGCAAAGAACCAATGCGAGTACGGGGTGACATTTCGATGCCATTATTGACTGTAATACCAATAAATTGAGCTTGGGTCTGTTCAATCAATTGCTTGAGTTCAGTACCGCCAAGTTGGCCTAAATCAACCGAGAAAGAACCACCTCTCACACCAACATTATTAGCGTTTGCTTCCCATAAAGGCGTATTGGAGTTTAGGCTATCATAGATTCTAACTCTTAGATTGACATTACCCTCAACGGCCTGCCCATTGGCATCAAACAAGAAACCTTGATAGGGCCAGTAGGTTGGTAAGCCTTGAGCATGTGCTTGGGTAGAACTTAGAATACTGAAGTCACTATAAAGATCACTAGAAAGACCATTAAGCATGACTGGTAACAGTAAAAAAGCGACCGCTAATACCAAAAGTTGAGTTAATTTACTGACTAAGGTCATTGGTTCTGTACCTCATTGTTAGCTAGAATCAAGTAGACAGTCGGATCCTAAGATCCGTTTATATTGTAGTCTCAATCACCTGAAATCGTTTTAAATATAAGCAATTTATTTTAGCGGCAGCAAAGTACTTTTCTTTGCTGCGTACAAGCGAGTTCGTTGGTATAGGTCAACTGAATGCCATTACCGCCACTTACGCTCGCTTGTGCAGTATTAATCGTAAGTGAGGTGCCTGATGCTGCGTGTCCACTATTGTATAAGAATGATTGGCAATAGCTCTTACGACCATCTTCATCTCGAGGGACTGTTGTATAGACCCAAGTGTTGACACCATTGATGCTGTTGTCATAATTTCCAACACTCAGTGCCTGCTGAATCTCTCCCAAAGAACAGAAGTGAGCGCTTGCATCGTTAGGGAAAGAGTCCTTACACATTTCACCCGCAGCTCTTACCCCTTGTTGGTTATTGTATTGGAACCAACCATTGCTTGCGGTATTACTCACCCCAAGAATAAAGGCCGAATTACCTTGGGCTTGAAAGGTATTAAATTGGTTTTGTAAGTTGGTGAGAGTTGTCTGCAAGTCGGTTACATCTGATTCAAGATTACCTACTCGTGTTTGTAAGTCACCCACTTGAGTTTGCAGGGTACCAATCGTTGTATTGACTTGAGTAATCGCATTGTTGATGCGTTGATCAATCTCATCGCTGTTGACATAGTTACGGTTATTGATCAACACATTGATTGCATTTGTATCAAGATATCCTCGGGCATCAATTAGACCGTTAACATCATCTGCGCTGAGGCCACCTTGGAAGTTGTCTGCAAAGGTTTGTAAGTCATTATTAGTCACAAAGTCCTCAACAGCATAACCATCTAGTTTTTTTGCATTATAGGCCAAAAAAGCATAAGGCAAGGTACCAAGTTTGGTTCTTGGCGATAGCTCTGGACCATTATTAATACTGATGCCAATATATTGAGCTCGTCCGGTGTAGACATAATCTTTTAGGTTAGGGGTAACTTCACCTAAGTTTACTGAAAATGCTCCATAACTGACCGAAACATTTTCAATGGTTTCAGTCCATACTGCTGTAGGGGCTAGTTGGTCCTCATACAGCTTGAAGGTCACAGAAACATTGCCATTTACAGCCTGACCAGTTCCATCATTTAAAAAACCTTGGTAGGGCATTCGCTCGGGAACAGCTTGGGCAGAGCTAGAGGCAATAAATAAGCCAAAAGAGGCAAGTAAAATAATCATTAAGTTCTTAAGCATCATGTTAATACCATTCACTGTGACATTAAGGTCAAGTCTTTAAAGCCGCTTAGCTTATTGTTGGGTTGCTGAAGGATAGGGACGCGCTTGATAGTTGGGGCCAACAAGAACACTGGCTCTTTGGGCACCGATCATACCACCTACTAGAGTATAGCTTGGAGAGCTTGAGAGTGAAGTTGCACTAACTGGACCACCTAGGCTAAAGCTAATTTCACCGGTGATCACACAAGCATCACCAATACCATCATTGTCGCTATCACTTTGATCAGGATTGCTTGCTTCTGGGCAATTATCGCAGGCGTTACCAATACCATCATTATCGCTATCTAGTTGAGTTGGATCCGATACGTCAGGGCAAAGATCACAGGCATCGCCAAGTCCATCATCATCACTGTCAGACTGACTAGGGTCAGATACGTCTGGGCAAAGGTCACAGGCATCACCTACTCCGTCCTCATCTTGGTCGCTTTGCTCTGGGTTAGCGTATTGCGGGCAGTTATCTTCCTCATCAGCGATGCCGTCATCATCCGTATCGATCACGTTGCATTGATTAAGGCCATTATCCGGGAAGCATTGATTGACTTCGCCACCTAGATAAGTACAGCTATGTCCAGCTGGACATTCGCTGCTATCAGTACAGCCACTGGTACAAAAGCTTGCCTGTTCTTCAGGAAAGAAAATACAGTAGTCTTCATTATTACCACATTCATAGCTTTCTTCACATGGAGAGCAAGGGCCTTGAGCTTCCGCGGGAATGCAAATATAGCCAAATGAGGTGGTTGAGCGACAAACAAAGCCCTCTAGTGGACATTCACTTTCCTCTGAGTCACAGGCGGAAGTGCATAAGCCCTGCTCATCAACACCCTCTGAAAAACAGATACCCGATTCGCATTGAGCGACCGAAGTACAGGGATCACCAAGTTGTCTAAGCTGATTGCTATTACCACCTTCTTCACCGGCGGGCATTTCACCGGCACCGATTTCGCCGGCGGGCTCTTCACCAGCACCGATTTCGCCAGCGGGCGTTTCACCTGCCATTGCTCCGGCAGTATCGGGAACATTAGTCACATCGGGACAGGCACTGCATAACATAGCGATTGCCAATACTAAAGCGCACCTAAGGGAAATACTGCCTAGGTCATTCATTTTCTTTAAATGAGCGCAATGGGCTTGATCAAACATAGACACTCCAAATGTAAGAATTTTGAGTAAGTCAAAGACTTTATGATTAGGCTAGTCTAAATCTAAAAGTAAAGCAAGAGAGCACTCTTATTTGTACTCAATCTTGAAATACGCTAATGATGCGTTCTAGATTTTATGAAAGTCTACATTATTTTCGCATGGATTTGAGAGACAATATGCAAGCAAACAAAGAACAGAGTTCAACGGACAAGGTTATTGTTGTTGGTGGGGGGTTGGCTGGCTGTGAATTATCCCTACAGTTAGCGCGTGCCGGTGTTGCTGTGAAGCTCATTGAGATGAAGCCTCTTAAACGAACGCCTGCTCAACATAGCGATCAGCTAGCTGAACTCGTCTGTAGCAATAGTTTCCGCAGTGATGATATTGGCAATGCCATTGGACTGCTTAAAAGAGAAATGCGCAATCTTGGTAGTGCGATTATGGAGGCAGCAGATGCCACCGCAGTCCCGGCGGGTTCAGCCTTAGCTGTCGATCGTATACTGTTTGGAGAATATCTGACTCGCTTGATCGACGAGCATCCATTAATTGAACTCAGCCATGAAATTGTGGAAAATATTCCGGATCTCAATGAAGCAAGTGCTGTGGTCATTTGCACAGGTCCATTAACTGACACTGCCTTAGCTACTGAAATTGCCCATTTAACCGGTAGAGATAGTCTGTATTTTTACGATGCGATCGCACCCATTATTGATGCCGAAAGTATTAACTGGGATATCGTTTGGCGCCAAAGTCGCTATGATAAGGGCGATGCTGACTATGCTAATATCCCATTGAGCCAAGAAGAATATTACACTTTTATTGAAAACATTGTTCAAGGTGAAAAAGTGACTCCCAAGGCCTTTGAAGAAGCTAAATACTTTGAGGGATGCTTGCCAATTGAAGTTATGGCCGAACGAGGAGTGGAAACGCTAGCACATGGTCCGCTTAAGCCGGTTGGTTTACGTGATCCACGCACCGATACTCGGCCCTATGCTGTTGCTCAATTACGCATGGAAAATCAGGCGGCGAGCGCTTGGAATATGGTCGGCTTTCAAACCCGCTTAAAGTATCCCGAACAAAAAAGAATCTTTAAAAGCTTACCGGGCTTAGAGGATGCTGAATTCCTACGTTTTGGAAGCATTCACCGCAACACCTATTTACATGCACCAAGTGTTTTGGATGAGCAACTAAGGTCTGTGCATCGCAAAGGCTTATATTTTGCCGGACAAATTACCGGTGTAGAAGGCTATGTTGAATCTTCTGCCTGTGGCCAAATGATTGCTTGGCATGTCCTATCCCATCTTAAAGGACAAGAGTTTACTGCTCCACCTTGTACAACCGCTTTTGGAGCTATGCGACGCCATTTAAGGCAAGATGGGGTGCTTAGTGACTATGTTCCCAGTAATCTTAACTGGAGCTTTTTTGATCCGATTGAAAAGCTTCCCAAGCGCCGTAATGAACATGGTCGTCGTGTCAAAGAATCAAAGCGCGATCGAAGATTGAGAATGGCGATTAGAGCTCAAGAAGATCTCAAAGCATGGGCAACTCAAGTAGGTTTAGCATGGCAGGATGTCTCACCCGAAACACAAGCCGATTCTGATGCTAGTCAGTGAGTGATTAAGGGTAGATGGACTAGGTTAATTGAAGGCTGAGTATATTAAGAGAAAGTGAACTGTATGAAACATACAAGTAGCGCAGACAGTACAGGCTTTGTGATCGACACGAGTGTCTTATTACATGATGATCGGGTGGTTGATGGCTTGCTTTCCGTGGCTCATCTTGACTTAAAAACTCAATCCTCAAACTCATCTGCAAGCTTATCACCGAATCAGTCAACTTACCCCGAGATCTTGATTCCTTTGTATGCTCTAGAAGAATTAGATCTACATAAAACAGAGCTTAATGAGCGTGGCCAAAAGGCAAGAGAAATCGCGAGAAAGCTAGATCGACTCAGGCAACAAGGTTCTTTGCAAACGGGAGTGAAAACTCAACGGGGCCCCATAATCAAAATCGTCAGCACCTCTCATGAGTCACCTTCTCGCTACCGCGATTTAGCGAGTTTAGTTTATGACGACTTAATCTTGCATTGTGCCAAGCAGTATAATGCCAAGCTTATTACCAAAGACTGTAATCTAAGAATTAGAGCTGATGCTGTAGGAGTTCAAGCCTTTGATTGGTTAGACTTTGGTTCTATTAAAGATTCTGACTCTAGCCAAGACTCTGATTCTAGCCAAGAGCCTAATCCTATCGATCATAACAAGCCAACATTTGAGACAGCAAATCAAGCTGAATATAGAACAGGCGACCAAGAGGCTTCTAAAAGCTTACACTACGACAAGGTGTGGGGGCTACAAGCACGTAATGATGAGCAGGCTCATGCTTTGAGCGTTCTGTTAGATCCAAGTAAATCTTTGGTGACTATGATTGGAAAAGCGGGCACAGGTAAAACACTATTAGCCCTTGCATCGGGCTTGCAACAAGTCACAGAGATAGAGCTTTATGAGCGGGTTTTAGTGAGTCGAGCGATCTTTCCATTGGGTAGGGATATCGGCTATTTACCAGGTAGCCTTGAAGAAAAAATGGAACCATGGCTTCAGCCTATTTTTGATAACTTAGATTTTCTTTTGCGTCAAAAGGCAAGAAAGCAAAGTCATAGAACGCGCACACAGGGTGATGAGTTAGTGGAAATGGGCTTGATCGAAGTCACTCCGATTACCTTTATTAGAGGTCGCTCAATCCCCAGACAATATATGATCATCGATGAAGCACAAAACTTAAGTAGTCATGAGGCTAAAACCATATTGACTCGAGCCGGAGAAGG
>CAKZRU010000013.1 GCA_937146725.1 uncultured Myxococcales bacterium | reverse complement strand
AAGAGAAAAGCGCCTTGCAAGATTAAAGAGCGCCCATAGCCTAAAAATCGGTCGGACGCTAGTCTTTGCCCTCGCTCAATCAAGGCATATCCCAAAACCATATAAGCGATATCAAGACCGGCATTAAAAAGTAAGATTCTGTCTAGTTTTTCTAACTCTCTCAAGCCCTCAAGGGCTGTCCATTGGCTGATATCAGGTAGCGTAAAATATCCCAAGCCAGCAATGCCCAAGTTGACCAAGTTCCAAGTTGCATTCATTTCGTGAAAATAGTGTTGCTTATATTCTGTCCTTTGACGCATGACACCGCCGATTAGGATATTGCTAAGCGACCAAGCCCCCAGCACTGTCATACCTTGCTTCATTGAGCTTATGTGTTCTTCAAATAAATTGTGATCGTGGCTTTGAGCATGACTTTGAGCATAACCCAAGGCACTCGAAGTTAGATAGAGCATGATGATAAGAGTAAAGGCTGTTCTTAGAAAGAGGCTCAGCTTCACTTTACTGATTTGCTTGATATATAATTGGATATATAATTGTTGAGGACTAAGCATATGCATCTCACAGGGGATAGAGGTAATATAGATAAGAAACTTTGAGCCCACTCTTGTTGCAAACTCTTTAGCTAGTCTCTTGATCTAGTCTCTTGATCTAGTCTCTTTATAAGCCTAGCTGACAAGCTTTTGACCCTACTCATAATCCAATATATAGTCTGATGCATATTAAGTTAAATGACGCTGAAACTTATGCTGAAACTTATGCTGAAACTTATGCTGAAACTTATGCTGAAAGCAGGAAATTAAAATACATGAATCAAGTATATCAAGAAAATATGATTGAAGCGCTTCACAGTTTAGTACCGGCCACGGTGTTGGTGACTCGTCGTCAAAAGATTCAAAGCGCTTTAGCTGCGGATAGCTGTGCGATCATTTGTGCGGGAGAACCTGCATCACGAAACTTTCCTGCCAATCACTATCAAGGGTTTAGAGCCTCAAGCCACTTTCTTTATTTAGTGGCCCAACACTTACCCGGTGCTATGTTAGTCTTAAGTCGCAATGAAGCCTGTTTATTTCACCATAAACCTACTCAAAGTGGTGCCCTGTGGCATGGGGAAGAAAAATCATTTGCGCAATTAAGCCAAGAGTTGGGCTGTGAAGTTAAGCCTTTGGCTCAGCTTACTGACATGCTGAACCGCTTTGCCAAGCATCTTAGGCCACCTAGTTTTCAAAGCGATGTATTGCTTAAGCTCAGAACTTTAAGCGGTCGAGATTTTAGCTTTGAGCAAGATGCTGTTCTTGTAGATGCCTTAGTACAAGCGCGCCTTGTACATGATGAAGCAGGGATTAAACAGCTTCGCTTGGCGGCTGAATTAACCCGTTTGGCGCATCAAGCGGGGGTCAAAGCTTCGGCAACCGCATCTTGGGCTCATGAAGTACGGGCGGCCATGGAACATGTAGTAATGAAACATGGGGCAAGCTTGGCTTATGCACCCATTGTGACACCTCATGGTGAGGTTTTGCATAATCATCACTATCATGCGCCTCTTAGCGCAGGAGATTTGATCTTAGCCGATGTGGGGGCGGAAACACCACAGGGGTGGGCGGGTGATGTGACCCGAACTTGGCCGGTGAATGGGCAGTGGAGTGCAAGCCAAGCAGATGTCTATGATGTGGTTTTAAGTGCGCTCAAACAAGCAAGTGCCTTAGCCGCACCTGGTGTGGAATATGCAAGTTTGCATCAAAAAGCCCGCGAGGTTTTAGCGCAAGGTTTGATCGATCTTAAGATTTTAAAGGGCACGGTGGAGGAAAACTTAGAAGCAAACAGTGTTGCTCTGTTTTTCCCGCATGGCATAGGACATTTACTGGGATTAGATGTTCACGATATGGAAGATCTAGGAGATTATGCGGGCTATGCGCCAAAACGCACTCGGCGCTCAACCTTTGGGTGGGGTTACTTGCGCCTAGACCGTACTTTGCAGGCCGGTATGGCCATCACAGTTGAGCCCGGTTTTTATCAAGTTTCGGCCTTACTAAAAGATCCCGATTGGGCCGGCCCCAAAGCCGGCGCTTGCGTCAACTGGGAGCGTTTAGCCCATTTCCAAGATGTGCGCGGTATTCGCATTGAAGATGACTTGCTCATTACCGAGACAGGGAATGAGAATCTTTCGGAAGCGATCCCTAGCGAGCGCAAGGACTTGCAAAATTAAAACTGCAATACTAAGTCTTACTTAAACCCAATTAGGCGATGATAAGCTTATGTATGGAGTCAGATGCAGGTCTTGTTTTTAAAGTCTACTTTTAGTGAGACTTTTATTGAGTAAGACCCGCTTTTATTGAGTAAGACCCGCTTTTATTGATTAAGACCCGCTCTTATTTATTAAGACCCTCGCGGAGTTCTTTACCAGCCTTAAAGAAAGGTGAGCGCTTAGGGGCTACCGCAACGCTTGCACCGGTTTTGGGGTTACGGCCCTTATATGCATCGTAAGAGCGTACTTCAAAAGTACCAAAACCTCTTAATTCTACACGATTGCCATCTTTTAAAGCATCTTCAATAGTAGAAAATACCTTATTCACTACTAGTTCTGCTTGAGTATGGCTACAGTTGGCTGTTTGTGAAACGCGTTCAATGAGTTCACTTTTTTTCATTTTTAGTTCCTCCAGTTCCTAGGTAATATAAGAACTTAACGATGACCTAGCTAGGATGATGATGGATGTAATACAATGCTATTCTTGCAAATAAGATATGTCTAAAATAACTTAGCAAGAAATATAAACCTTATGACTATAAGCATTTAGATGACCTTGAAGCAAAATTGGTAGCAAAATCAAGTGATTATTTTGTCTTTATTTGTAAACAAGATAATAAAATCATATTGATAGTAGTATGTTTATGCCACAAACTAAGCGTTTTGAACGACAAAGCGTACTTATTAAATGAAGAGAAATTAGGATATTGATGAGCATAGATCATTCTTCCATTACGGCCCTTGGACAAGGTCATGAAAAACAAGCAGAAGATCAAACTGATCACTTGGCCAAAACCTATACAGTGCCAAGCTTAGTTGTGGATGTCGTGATTCCGGCCCTTAATGAGGCAGAGGCGCTACCCTTTACGCTAAAGCCACTGATGGAGTTTGTGAATGGTCAAAAAGCACTGCCTAGATCAAAGGCAATGATACGCACAGTGGTTTTGGTAGATAATGGGAGTACCGATCACACAGCAGAAGTTGCCCAAGCATACGGCGCACAGGTGATTTCGGAACCCAGACGGGGATATGGTCAAGCCTGCTTAGCAGGGATTGCAGCGCTCAAAGTTGACCCGCCTCAAGCTTTACTTTTTGTGGATGCAGATGGCTCCGATGACCTAAGTGATTTGGATCATCTTTTGGCATTATTACAAATACAAGACCCAAGCGAATTACAAGATGATACCGAGCGGTATGCGATTCTAACCGACAAATCTCCGGACTTAGTGATTGGTTCAAGGGCGCGCTTAGCAGAAGCTAATGCATTGACGCCCTTACAACGCTTTGGTAATGCCCTATCCTGTCGCCTACTTAAGTGGTTCTTTGGGGCCAAGTTTACTGACTTAGGCCCATTTAGAGTCATTCGTTGGTCAGCCCTAAAACAGATTCAGATGGTGGATACAAACTATGGGTGGACAGTAGAAATGCAAGCAAAAGCTAGTGTATATGGACTTTGCTCTTTAGAAAAAGATGTTCGTTATTTCCCAAGAAAGGCTGGAGACAGTAAGGTGTCCGGTACGCTTAAAGGCTCATTTAAGGCCGGTGTGAAAATCTTGTGGACGATTTGGTGTTCTTGGCTGAGCAAGTTTAAGTGATCACCACTAAAAGGTAGATAGAATAGAACATGATGCAACAAGGCTCCATTATCACTCAGACTCAACCTAATATACCAATCACCAGGCAGATTGCAGTTTTGGCCAAAGCACCACATATTGGTCAGGTCAAAACTCGACTGACTCAAGAAAGCGCCAAGCAAAGTACTCAGCAAAATATCAATGAACACAGCATGGTTTTAAGCCATTGGCAAGCCTTGCAGTTTCATCAGTGGTCTTTAAAGGCGGTTATACAAGATTTATGCCCAACGGTTTTAAAGCACCGACCTTTGTTGTTTGTCACTCAAGAGCATTCAGTATGGTCTACCTTAGATCTAGATCAGGCACCTTATTTACAAACGCAGGGGCATTTAGGCATTAAAATGTATGATGCCTTACAAAAAAGCTTTCAGACGCTCACAAGCGACCAGGCTCCTGAGCAAACCGAGAAACAGGATGCTGTATTATTATTGGGCACAGACTCTCCACATCTTAATCCTGATGAGCTTACACAAGGCTTGGACTTTTTAAATCAGCAGACTCAGCCCGCTTTAGTGATTGGGCCGGCCGAGGATGGGGGTTATTACACAATTGGCTGTAATCGCCCGGCTTTAGAAGCTGTCAAAGCACTATTTTTAAATGAGATTCGCTGGGGTAGCGATCAGGTCTTTAGCGACACACTCGCAATCGCACAAAGTTTGGCTCTTGAGATTAAGATCTTGGCTAAATCCTATGATATTGATCGGCCACAAGATTTATATCGCGCTCGACACACTGAAGCATTGGCTTGGGCAGAGTTTGAAACCTTACTTCACCCTCATGAGTTGGCTGCACCACAGGAACCAAGTGCTTATCAAGCCTATCAGCAAGCCTTAAGTCGCTTGTTTGACTTGACCCGCTTTGGAGAACGTATGGACTTGAGCACACCTAAAGCAATGAACCAAGCTTTGGGTGACCCTTTATCCCAATATAAAAATATTCTGATCGGTGGCACCAATGGCAAGGGGAGTACCAGCGCTGCTTTGACTCAAATTGGCCTTAAACTTGGTAAAAAAGTCGGATGCTTTACCTCGCCACATTTGGTGAGTTTTCGCGAACGGATTCGTATTGGTGATGAGTTAATCACACACCAAGAAGTCGCTCAAGGCGTAAAGGTCATTTTTGAGCTTGCCGAGCAGGAAAACTTAACCCTAAGTTTTTTTGAGGCAACTTGGGCTTTGGCCGCTTGGTGCTTTCAGCAACGTCAAGTAGATTGGGTCATTTGGGAAGTTGGCCTAGGCGGACGCTTGGACGCGACCAATGTCTGTGAACCGGTACTAAGTGCGATCACGAGTATCTCTTTGGATCATACACATATCTTAGGTGATACCTTAGCCGACATTGCCGGAGAAAAAAGCCCGATTTACCGTTCAAATGGCGTTGCCTTAACCGCGTGCAAAGACGAAGCTTTAGCGGCACTCATGTCGGTTTCCAAGGTGAGCCCGCAGTCGGTAGAAGCTGATATTCAAGCGCTTGAAGCTCGTTATCAAGGTGACTTGGGTGAAGCACAAGATAAAAAACAAGAGCTTGAACACGCCGGTAGCTTAATGATGAATCAGCATGGTCGGCGTAATTTAGCCTTGGCTTTACGCTGTGCTCAAGAGCTGGGTTGGTTAGATCAGGAATGGTTAGAATCAGGTGGAAAGACTACATTTATTGAAAATCGCTTAAGCTTAAATGATTTATGGAGTCTCAAATGGCCGGGACGCTTAGAATATCTCGAAGATCTTTGGTTGGACTGCGCACATAATCCCGATAGTGCTTTGTATTTGGCTGAGTGGCTGAGTCAGCAGTCTAGGGCTCGACATCTGATTGTCGGCATGAGTGCGGATAAAGATGTGTCAGAGGTTTTGCTTACTTTGGCACAGCAATGCGAACAACTGACCTTTGTGAGTCCCAAATATCCTCGCTGTGCAAGTGCGGAGACTTTGGCCGAAGTTTTTGAGACTCAGGTCATCCCAAAACTCAAAGGCTTACCAAGTCCGGTATGCATACCCAATATAATTGTGGAACCTAACTTAACTCAGGCTTTCGTTCAACGAGATACCCATGCCCTTAATCTTGTGTGTGGTTCTTGCTTTTTAGTGGGTGAAGCCCGCGCCTTTTTATTGGGGGTAGAGTTTCCCGAACTTGGTTTAAGCACAACCGCACGCTAAGTTTTAGCTTTAAACCGATGCAAAATATGTGATCAAAGGTGCTTTGGTGACAAACAGGCTTTGCATAAATATATGTAAAAATCATGATCTATGCTTGGAGTCGGCTTGCATCACTTTAAGGCTCATAGTATCAAGAGAGAGTTCCAAGTGATCGGGCATTAAACAGGAGAAGCAAGCGCAATGAATGAGGCTCATTTACTACAGGCTCTCAAGGCGAAACGAAATCACAGTCCTCGCACTCGTTATTGGGCGTCAGCAGGACTTCCTAAGTATGTGAATGAACTGATTCTTTCGGAAAGTCCTTATCTACTCCAACATGCGCATAATCCCATCGATTGGAAAACTTGGGGAGAAGAAGCTTTTGCCCAAGCCAGGCAAGAAAATAAACCGGTCTTTTTAAGTATTGGCTACAGTACTTGTCATTGGTGCCATGTGATGGAGCGAGAGTCTTTTGAAGATGAAGAAATCGCTCAATTCATGAATGAACACTTTGTGGCGATCAAGGTGGATCGCGAAGAACTTCCGGATGTTGATGCCGTTTATATGGATTTTCTGCAGATCACAACCGGTCAAGGTGGCTGGCCCATGAACCTGTTTTTAACGCCCGCCAAAAGACCCTTATATGCCTCTACTTATTTACCGCCCCGTGATGGTGATCGAGGAGTGAAAGTAGGGCTTTTTTCATATTTACGAGCGATTCAAAAAAATTGGCAAGATCCTCAGTTGAGTGCTCAAGGCGAAGCGCCTTTACAAGTTCTTAAAGACTATGCTCTGCAAGCACCACTCGCTCAATTATCTCCGGAATGGCTCGATCAAGCGGCCAGTACTTGGCTTTCAAGTTTTGATGAAGATTGGGGCGGATTTTCCGAACCGCCCAAGTTTCTCAGACCTGCCATGCTAGAAGCCTTGCTCAGAGCGTGGCATCGTGATGGTGACCCAAGCTATCTCAAAGCGGTTGAAGTCACTTTGGAGCGCATGTATTGCGGTGGCATTTATGACCATGTCGGCGGTGGGGTTGCGCGTTACAGTGTTGATAATCGTTGGTGGCTACCTCATTTTGAAAAAATGCTGTATGACAACGCCCAACTCATCACCATTGCCCTTGAAACTTACCAAGTCACCAAAAGAGAATTATATGCAGAGATCGCCCGAGATTGCCTAAGCTTTGTGGAGCGGGAATTACAGGTTAGTTCCGGAGCATGGGCCGCCGCCTTAGATGCCGAAAGCCTAAATGAGCGTGGTGATCGGATTGAAGGTTATTTTTACACTTGGACCTATCAAGAGCTACAAGGACTGCTTTCCCAAGAAGAGTTTGAGTGGGTGGTCGCAAGCTTTGGTTTAACTCCTGAAGGTAATATTCACCACAGTGAAGCTGCCCAAGAAGCGTCGGACACTGCTTTAGATCAGCAAACAGATGCTCAGCAAGAGTCTGCTCAAGATGTTCAACCTAAACATCAACTGACCGGTCGTAATCTATTTAGAATCTACGAGCCCTTTAACGCCGAAGAACAAAGATATTGGAAAGCGATTAGGCAAAAACTCTATCAAGCCCGAGAAGCTAGACCACATCCTATCCGAGATGAACAGGTGATCTGTGCTTGGAATGCTTTTATGTTATCAGCCTTTTCCAAGGCGGCTAGCGTTCTTGCCGATCCACATTATCTATTATTAGCGCACAATACCGCAAAATTCCTTAATCAACGTATGTGGGATGGCGCTAAGGTGAAGCGGGTTTGGCGAGCAGAGGGTGACCCGAACTTACAGGCCGATGGGGTACTCGAAGATTATATGGCTTTATGTATTGGTCTTTTAGATTATTTTGAAGCTTCGGGTGAGGTCACAGCTCTACATCAGGCCATGGAAGTATACGAAGCCGCCGAAATCTTTTTTGATCAGGAAAGAGGTGGGTTTTTTCGTTGCTCAATCGAACGGCGTTCGCTTTTACCCTATGAAGAAAAACCCCTAATCGATGGGGCCGAACCTAGTGGAAATGCTTTGGCCGCCTTAGCCTCACTTCGCTTACATCAGCTCACCGATATTCCTCATTATCGAGCGCAAGCTGATAGCACCCTTAAAGCGATCGCACCGATTATGAGCGCTCAACCCACAGCAACGCCCAAAGCGCTTTGTGCTTTGGCGCAATGGTTTGGTGGCCGAGGACAGGTGGTGATTGTGCACTTGGCTCAACACGAGGATCGAGTACGGCATCCACTAAGTGAAGCGTGCTCCAAGCTCTTTCTACCTTTCACAGTGCGCTTAGTGCTTAAGCAAATCAATAGTGGGCTCAGCACACATATTCCTATTTTATCCAATAAGCCGGCCGAAACTCAAAATGCCCAAGCTTTGATTTGCTCAAGTCGCGGGTGTACACCTCCGATCACTCAAGCAGCAGCCTTGCGCTCGGCTCTGTCCAAACTTGATGGTTAGTGAGTTGATCGGGAGTTTTTAATCTCTCTTTAATCTTTCTCTCATCTCTCTTTAATCTCTTAAGTGATAGGAATGATGACCTTATGAGTGATTCTAACTCTCGTTCACTGCTACTTTGGCTCAGTACGATCAGTTTAATAGTCAGCTTAGTTGTTGCCTGTGATGATGGCACAACACCAACAAGTCCAATACTTGATATGGAGAATATGACTCAAAGCGATCAAGAACTTGCTGATTTAGACTTTAATCCCAATGAAACCGACATGGTTTTAGATATGGCTGTTGCAGAACCACAGGATATGCAGAGCCAAAGTGAGCCGATTGAAGCCTATGATCCTATCCCATTGGTGAATCCTTTTATAGCAACCGGCGGACAGGTGGCCGAGATTGCGAGTGTAAGTCCAGGAGCAAGTGCGCCCAATGGTTTAACCTTAGTGGGCCCCGATACTCGCAAAGTGGTGATGATTCCACCGTATCACTGCGCTGGTTATCACTATCCCGATACCCATATTCAAGGCTTTTCGCATACCCATGCTCATGGAATGGGCGTTGTGGATTATGGAGGGATTTCACTCATGCCAAGACGGGTTTGGCAGAATGAATATATAAGCTTTGAAGGTCGCCAAGCACCATTTAGCCATGATGCAGAATGGGCTTCTCCCGGTCGTTATGGTGTATTACTTCAAGATGACCAAACTATGGTTGAGATTGTGGCAACACCTCATGGTGCACAGCATCACTATACTTTTGATGCAAGTAATGCTGAAATTACGGATATAAGTCCGGTCGTTATTGTGGATTTAGGTGATAATTTAGAAACAACCACGACTCTAGAATCAAGGATTAGGGTGGTTGATACCGAGCTTGATCATGAATTAGAACAAGAGTTTGAACTGTATCAAAGATTGGATGGCTCATATAGCGGTCGTTTTGGTGGCGCTCGTCATTATGCGGTAATGAAAGTCTCACCAAAGCCAAGCTTAATACAGGGGTGGCAGCAAGATAATGAACAAGAAAGCACTCTGATTGAGGGAAGCTTATTTGAGGGCTCACAAAGCGGTTTAGTGCTGAGTTTCCCTGCCGGTACTACAGAAGTTGATGTACGCATTGCGCTGTCTTTTGTTGACCATGAAGGCGCAAGACTTAACCTAAACACCGAACTTCCTAATACAGATCTTTTGGCCCGCTTAGATGAGGTCGAAAGCCTGTGGAGAACAGTTTTATCCAAAGTGAAAGTAAGAGGCAGTGAGCAAGATGTTAAACGCTTTACCACCGCTCATTATCACGCTTTATTAATGCCCTCACTCAACAGTGATGTGGATGGTCGCTACCGAGGCTTAGATCAGGAGATTCATCAAGCTGACTTTAATTATTATAGCGACTTTTCTTTGTGGGATACCTTTAGAAACTTACACAGCTTTTACTTATTAGCTCATCCGGAACTCCAGCTCGATATGCTCAAAAGTTTGGTGCGTATGTATGAAGATGGAGGTTCTTTACCCAGATGGCCTATGGCCCATGGGTATACCGGCGGTATGGTGGGTACACCAGCTACTCAGCTCTTTGCCGAAGCAGCTTTAAAAGGTTTTGAGGGATGGAATGAAGATCTAGCTTTTGATGCCTCTTTGGCTCAAGTCAAGATGCAAGCAGACGACTCCACTCGAAAAGGAGGAGAGGCCTATTTGAACTTAGGTTGGGTGCCCGCAGATGAACACAGTGGTTCGGTGTCTCGTACTTTAGAGTTTGCTTGGTCCGATGATGCCCATTCTCGTTGGGCTCGGCAAAGAGGCAATATGGAAGAAGCCGATCGTTTACAAAGCTTATCTCAACAGTGGCGCAATCATTGGGATGCAGAACAGGGTTTTATGGTAGGGCGTAATCGAGATGGTTCATGGGAGCAGTTAGACTCATCCACAAATTGGATTGAGGCGTATGTGGAGGGTAATGCTTGGCATTACTTATGGTATGTACCCTATGCGGTGACTGAGATGATTGCTGTTCAGCATGCTGGTGATCGGAATGCATTTTTAGAACGGCTGACCGAATATTGGCAAAGAGTATATATCGAAGAAGATGATCTACTGCCCGATGATTACTATTGGCATGGCAATGAACCGGTTTTACATTATGCTTGGCTAGGAAGCTTGGCTGATGCCCCTGAAATCAGTACAGAAGCAAGTCATCATATCTTAGAAACTCGCTATGGGCATACACCGGCTGATGGACTTGATGGTAATGATGACTCAGGTACTTTATCAGCTTGGTATTTGTGGACAGCAATGGGCTTATATCCTGTGGCCGGCACTGATCAATATGCTCTGGGTGCGCCTATTTTTGATCGCATCGAAATCGGAGATTTGATCATTAAGGCACCACAGGCCACTTGGTATAAGCATCCCCGTCTCATCAAAAGCGCTGATCAAAATCTTGATCAATCAGTGCTGACTCATAACGAGCTGCTTCAAGGCCTTGAGTTTATTTATTCGGAATAAATCCGTGTTTCAAAGCACTTGAATCGGCACTTGGTGAGCTTTAGCTCAAGCTTTGAACTGCTTGCAATCACTTGTGAGCGATTGCTTTGCGATCAAAGATAAAAAGAGTGGGCTTATTTGAGCTTAGTCTCTTTGAAAAGAACGTGCTTACGTACTTTTGGATCGTACTTCATAAGCTCAAGTTTACCGGTGCTGGTACGACGGTTCTTGCTTGTAGTGTAAAAATAACCTGTGCCAGCAGTACTTTCTAATTTAATTTTTTCGCGCTTTGGCTTAGCCATGATAAACTCCCTCTGGATTGGGTCGTAATAAGTTTTGCGACTATAAAGACATCACATAATTCTCAAGGATCAATCATTTACACGATGATGAAGCGACTCGCAAGCGATTTATCACCTGCTCAAGCATTGCTTAGCCAAATCACCTGTTCAAAGTGTCAAGCGTTTGCCGTAGAAAGTCATTTTAAACAAGCGATTCATCTGGTTGAAAAAGTATTTAGTGAAGATTCTTGGCAAAGAAAACGTCTTTTTGCTTTGTTAAATCCTATGTATCTTGAAATACAGAATGGTCGATTAAGTATTGAAAATAATTTATCTTTTTTAAAAGAAGTTAGAATCAATGAGCTACTGCTAGAATATAAAGAAAGTCGCTTAGAGCGCTATCCCGCATGTACACATCAAGATGCATTGCAAGCCGATAGTAAAATCATGAGTCAGGCACTTGAGCGCTTAAAAAAAATATTTAATGAGGTGTTGGGAGAGCAAGTTTTTTAACTAAAATGATGCTCTTAGATAAAAGAATCCTCTAACCCGACCCCCACTAAAGTCCCTTGAACATCACCAAGCAGTGCTCGCTCAATGACATTTTCTTGATGCATATTAAAGACGCGTAGGCTAATACCTTCACTTTGGCAGATTGCAAAAGCAGAGGCATCCATCACTTGGAGTCTTTGACTAAGACAGGTTGCAAAACTCACGCTTTGATAACAGCGGGCAGTGGGCACTTTGCGTGGATCAGCTTCATAGATTCCATTGACTTGAGTTCCCTTAAGAAGCTCATCAACGTCAAGTTCAGCCGCTCTGAGAGCCGCAGCGGAATCTGTGGTAAAGAAAGGATTACCTGTACCACCAGCAAAAACACAAACTTCACCACGTTCCAAGGCTTGTAGCGCCTCATCACGGCGGAAAAGCTTCATTACTCTGGGCATTTCAATGGCGCAAAAGGCTTGGGCCGGCTGTCCGACTCGCTCAAGAGCATCGACAAGCGCCAAGCCGTTCATCACCGTCGCCATCATGCCCATTTGATCGGCACGAGTACGGTTCATCCCGCTTGCACTGCCTTGTACACCACGGAAAATATTACCACCGCCAACGACAATGGCTACTTGAACACCTTGGGTGCAGGCAGCCTTGATCGAGTGGACAACCTGACTCATCATCTCGGCTTCAATTCCAAAGTCGAGCTGACCCATGAGAGCCTCGCCTGAAAGTTTAAGCAAGACACGTCTTGGTCGTGATAAGTCTTTCAAGAGTACCTCTTAAACGCCAGCAGCAGCAGCAGCTACCTCAGCAGCAAAGTCTTCTTCTTTTTTCTCGATACCCTCACCGAGCTCAAAGCGAACAAAGCGACGAATCTTGATGTTTTCTTTGATGGTAGAGGCAACCTCAGTTACATACTCAGCAACGGTCATCTTATCCTCTTTAACATAAGACTGATTAAGTAGACATACATCGCTGTGCCACTTCTTGAGCTTACCAGTCATGATTTTCTCGATCATTGCCTCAGGCTTACCCTCAGCAAGAAGTTGAGCAGCATAAATCTCTTTTTGCTTCTCAGTAACTTCCGCCGGAATCTCGCTAGGCTCAAGATAAAGAGGATTGCTAGCAGCGATATGCATAGCAACATTCTTGATCATCGCTTGGAAAGCTTCACCACGAGCAACAAAGTCAGTCTCGCTGTTTACTTCAACCATAGCACCTACACGGCCATCGTGAATGTATGAGTAAACTGCACCCTCAGCCGCAACTTTACCAGCGCGCTTTGCAACAGCAGCTAGGCTTTTCTTTTGTAGATACTCTACAGCCTTACCCATATCACCATCACACTCTACAAGTGCTTTTTTACAATCCATCATACCAGCGCCGGTCTTGGCGCGGAGCTCAGAAACAAGCTTTGCTGTAACAGCCATTTTTTTTCCTTTAGTATAAATTAAGTCAGTTAAGATTGATTGGGTAAATTAGGCCTCAGCAGCAGCTGTGGTCTCTTTAACAACAACTTCTACACCACCCATATCGTCGCTTGCTACATCAGTATTGGTCTCATCAGCCTTGAAGTTTTGACCATCGAGAACGGCTTCAGCAATACCGTTTGCAAACAGTTGGATTGCGCGGATAGCATCATCATTACCAGGAATTGGGAAGTCGATGTCTTTGGGGTTGGTGTTGGTGTCAACGATAGCAATAACAGGAATACCTAGACGCTTGGCCTCAGCAACTGCGATGTGCTCTTTGTTGATGTCAACAACGAAAAGAGCCTTAGGAATATCTTTCATGTTTTTGATACCACCAAGGTTATTATTAAGCTTTTCAAACTCACGAGAAAGCTTAAGAAGTTCTTTTTTGTTAAGAGTAGTGGTTTGGCGAGCGCGTGAAAGCTTGTTTTCAAGGATAGCAGACATCGCAGCACGATCAAGATTACCTTCTAAAGAAGCATTTGCAAGCTCAACAAGCTTTTTGTACTCACCATCGCTAAGCTCAGCACCAGAGATACGAGCAAGAAGCTTTTGTAGGTCGGCAATGTCATACTCTGAAACAAAGTCATTTTCCTCGGCAAGCAAAGACTCAACCTTTTTTTGCGCTTGGATAGGAAGAATCATAGGCTCAAGCTCTTGCAGACGCTTGATTGACTTTTTAACAGTGCTGAAGTTAGTCAAAGTACCGCCAAGCCAACGGTGAGTCATGTGGAACATACCACATTTGTTAGCGGCTTCGATCACCATATCTTGAGCTTGCTTTTTGGTCGCTACAAAAAGAACATTACCACCACGGCTTGCCTCAGTTTTAACAAACTGATGAGCGCGCTCATACATAGGTAGAGTCTTTTGTAGATCGATGATGTGGATTCCGTTACGCTCACCAAAAATATATGGCGCCATAGTTGGGTTCCAGCGTGCGGTTTGGTGTCCAAAGTGTACACCGGCTTCAAGCATCTCTTGTAGAGTGATGTTTGACATATTCATTTCCTTATGTTGACGTTAGCTCTCATGCTCGTCTTCGTGGCCGCTTGCCCTGTAAATCTAGGGACGTCAAGGGTAACTCAGAGCATGTGTGCATTTAAATAAAACAAACTAAATCAGCCACGTGGCTAATCAGCGGCTTTTGCTTAACAAATCGATGAGCTTATGACAAGTGCTTTCCACACATTTAAGCTATGGAGTTTTAAGAGATGTCTTCACCACATACTGCCCCTCGTCTTTTACTTTGCTTAGATTTTGACCTTACTTTGAGTAAAACACATCTATTTCGCTATGTTGTAGATGCGATCAATGGTGGGTTTTCTAGGGAACAAGCCTTACTAAGAGCCATTCAGGTAATGAATCAGCAAGGCCCCAAAGGTGGTGAATTACTTTGGGGACAACTCGCTCAGTTTTTAAAGCAGGGGCATGGGTTGGTCGTTACCAGTTATACAGCTTTTCCGGAGCTTCCCATCGCTTTACTCGCTCAAGGGATTAGACCTTTTAGAGCGCTCGATGCCAAGGGGTACACTCGCTGGCTTAGTCGTCCGATTATTATTTATGGTAATCCTGCGCCAAGATTTAATCCCCCTCAAGATCTTCCAAATACCTTTTTAGTCCCTGCATCGAGTTTAGATAAAAGGATGGAACAGAAGCAAGCGACCCAAAAGCAAAACTCATCCGACCATAGTTCACTTGGAAAAAACTTACATATTCAAGAAGCACTGAGAAGATTAGAAGAAAAGGGCCAACGCTTTGACCAAGTGATTCTTATGGATGATGATGAGTATAACTTAAGCCAAGCACAAGCCATGGGAGTTCATATTATTTCAGTGTGTAAAGAAGCGCAATCCGAACAGGAAGAACAGGCGCACTTACACGAACTTGAAAAGCTTGTTAAAGAGCTAAGTGTTTAAAAGAACATATTTCTTGAGCTAACTTTTTTATAGAGCTTGGCTGTCTGATGAAAGCCTAAATAAAAGTCTAAATAAAAGCCTAAATGAAAGCCTAAATGTGATCAAGATGAGCTCGCCAATGCATCATTACGCAGGTGGCGGCTGTGGCTACATTTAGACTATCAATCGCGCCAAATAAGGGGATTTCCACAGCTAAGTCAGCCGCTAAACGCAAGGCATCGGGTAAGCCAGAATCTTCGGAGCCCAAAACAAATAAGGGTTGTGGAGGATAGTCGGCTTGATGATATGCTTCGCTATCGGGTGTTTGCTGGACAGCAACTAGCTGATAGCCCGCTTGACGAGCAACAGAAATAAGAGAGTGTGCATCAGGTAACCAATGAACAGGAATAGCATGCTCCGCCCCACGAGCTGAGGTGAGCGAGCCAGAGCGTGCACCAATCACAAAGACCTCTTGTAAACCTGCAGCTTCAGCACTGCGCATTGCAACCCCAAGATTTACGTCAAAGCGGGCTTGGCATAAGGCCACTGCAGCTTTGACTCGTTTAATTTGCGGAACTTTATCAAAGGCTCTTAGACCATAAGGCGGTTTAGCGGAGGGAAGGGATAAACGCTGATGTGCACCAAGTCTATCTCGAATCGCAACCGGATTAAATTGACCTCGTTGCGCTCGTTGAGCACACCAACGCACATTAAGATCATCATCATGGCTTAAAGTATTTAATTCGGATGCGCTTGCCGGTAGCAGTCTTGCCAAGATGCTCCGAATCTGAGACCATGGGGAGCTTTGCAAGAGCTCGGTTGTGCTTGAATCAAGTGTCAAAGCCTGTTGCTGCTGTGATTCTTGCTGCTGTGATTCTTGCTTGGGTGCTTGAACTCGAAGTCGCTGCTCTATTGCGCTCAGTAAGGCTAGGATATATCGATTTGAGTCTTCATTCAGATCTTGTTGGTTATGCTTTGCGCAAAATTGCTGCAAAGCTTCAAGTAAAGGATCAACTTGATTATAGAGCAATAATAAGTCTTGCTCATACAGCTTTTGAATGCTGATCCATTGCTCAACTTCTGGGTATAAATGAGCAAATAGACGCGTCCAAAGTCTAAGCGTTTCTGCTGTGCTTGACTCCAAGTGTTCATATTGCTCAATGGGATAGCCTTGCTTGAGTATCTGAGATAGTTCATTTCTCTCAGAAAGATTAGTGATTTCGATTTGATCGAGCCGGCGAAGGATTTCAGTCAAGGCACTTGCCACTAATTTCTGATCTTGATGGCCAAGAGCTAAGCCCAAGACTTTAATGGGTGCAGCCGGACAAATACAAGCGCGTTGGGCTTTGGTCAGACCGGATTGATAGATCTGAAGTAAGCATTCTTCCCTTTCACCCCGAATGGTGAGTTGATTGAGTAAGCGTGCGGCATGCGCAACACCTTCAGTTAAGGCCTTGGTTGAAGTGGAATCATCAGGTTGCCAACGCTTCTTTTCTAACTGATTGAGCCATTGAATGAGCGCCGGACGTGCTCGATGTGGTTGTATATCACTTAGTAAACGAGTTGCTCGACGACGAGTTGTATCCAAAGTAGAGCTGAGCGCGATACTCATCTCTAAAAGTTCTTGGGCGCTTCCGGAACGAATTAATTCCGCTCGGGCTTGATCTCTAGTGGGTGCATCTTCTCCATATAAGATACTTTCCACGCGAGATGAATGTTGGGGGATTACTTTATGATCAGCCTGTAAATGATTAGCCTGTGGCAGGGAAGTCTCGTCACTCATCGCTTTGTGCTCGCTTGATTTGTACTTGTTTTACTTATTCTGCTTACTCTGCTTATTCTGCTTACTTGGAGTACTGCAAAATTTCTTCACCTAATTTAAGCAAGGTAACCCAGCCTAAGTCTTGCTGATATAACCAACCACTTATCCTAAGAGCTTGCTTGTCTGACTCATTACGCTTAAGTCTGATGGTGAATAAGCCATCTCGGCTTTTAAGCATTTCTAGCAAGGCAAGATCACCATGTGCATTTGTACTACCGGCATGTGGTCCAATTCGTGAGACTTCAAGCTGAGAATAGCCAAGTTTGACTGCCTCTTGCAGGGTCCATAAGAGTTCTGTTCTTGCTTGCTTGGCTAGTTTTTCTTCATAAAACTGACTCCAAGCCTGCCTTTGTGGATGCTCGCGCAGTAAGGAAGCGACTTGAGGCGCTGTAAGTAAACTTTTTCCCAGTTCGTTTTGTAATTCCACTTGCTTCTCAGAACTTTGAGCAAGCTCTAAAAATTGAGTGAGCTTAAGTTTCAGTAGTTTAGGATGGTTTGGAGCTAAATTGATGCTGGGACTCATATCTTTACAGCCAGTTAAAGTACTGAATATAAATAATAAAGTACAGGTAAAGCATATAGCTAGCGATCTTGAGAAACTGAAACGAATCATAGCTTAAGTTGGCCTAAAAAATGAGAGTTCAAATAAAGTAAATGCCCCATAAAACTTGGGAAAGTACATTGCAGGCGGCATGGAACATAGCTGGGGTTAATGTGTCGCCATAGGCTCTTCTCATCCACCCAAATAATAGGCTAGGAAAGAAAACAGCTAGGCGGCTAGGATGTAAAATTGTCATAAGATGAGCGATCGCAAATAAAGCGCTACACAACACAGTGCTTTTCCAATTAAAGTCAACCCCAAATACTTTTCGATCTTGGCCAATTAGCGAGTCTAGACGGGTTTGTAAGTAACCGCGATAAAAGATTTCTTCGGGTAAACCAACCAAAAATAATTGGATTAAAAAGATACTCCACAACCAATTAAAGTCTCTATCAAAGCGGTTAGAGTCTGAGCTTTGATGATATTCACCCCATGATAACCTTGTTTTAGGGATGTTTTTTTGATTCGTCTGTGCTGAAATCTGAACTTGTGTGCTAGCTGTTTTAAGTAACACATAGCCTTGACGCTGGCCGGTGACCTGCCATTTTTTTATTTCCGATCCTTTTTCTGATGGTAAAGCGCGGACTTGAACATCACGACTACTTTTCCCAATGATCTTGGCTGAGGCATCTAAGTAAAGTCTGGCAGTCAGTGACTGTTCATCGGCCTTGAGTCGCCATGTTAATTTTACATGATCAAGACTTGCAGAAGTATTGATTTCGCCCACACTTAGCTTTTGCTTAGATAAACCTCTAATCGACTCATCCCAGCGACTTAAGGCCCGTAGAGAAAAGTCAGGACTTTGACCTTGCTGGCTTCTCCAAAGATGGTTGCCGGCAATAAAAAGAGGAAAAATTAACAGAGAAATCCATAAAGCCTGCTTGGTACAGCGCCAGGCTCTTTGCAAGCTTGATTCATCAAACTCATTGGATAAAGAACTCGTTTCTTGAGAAGAAACTTGAGAAGAAACTTGAGAGAGCTCATGGTGTTTAATTCGTCCACCAATCCCAAATTGTCTTGGTGATTCACCCCGTTTAATCAGGTATTCTGTGGGTAAAAAAATGAAGCCTAAAGCAACAAGTAAAACACTAAAACTTGCAAAAATAGGCCAAACCGAAGCAAGTTGATCAACGGCAAGCGTGCCCAAGGTCATGATTAGGTAGATCGACCATATTTCTCGCCAACGCCGAATGCGTTCGGTGTCATCTACCGTTATTTGACTCAAAAACTATGCTCGACCTTAACGTTTTGTAGGACCAAGAGGAAGTTCAAGGCCTTTAGTTGTGGTTAAGGTGTCATTGACCAAGTCAAAACAAGTTCCCTCACGAGAGGCAAAGGCAGCACTAAAAATAGCTTGGGCCTCGGCTTCAATTTGATCAACTCCATCATCTGAGCGACTTGGATCGTGATGGAAAAGAGCAAGGCGACGAGAATTGGATTCGATCGCGAGATCAACGGCTTCACGCCACATACTATGTCCCCAGCCCTTGCGGGGGGGTCCACTTTGTCCATAATATTCAGCTTCGGTGTATTGCGCATCATGAATGATTAAATCACAGTCTTTGCACAAATCAACTAGGGACTGATCTAGCCCCTCTCCACCATGCTCTACATCAGTGGCAAATACCACGCTATGATCACCGGCAACAACCTTGTAAACCACCACTCCATCAGGATGCTTTTGATCGAGCGCAGTGATTTCAAAGCTACCGATTTGATAGGTTTTTTCTACCTCAAAGTCTCCAATATCCTTAATGCCACCTAAGATCTCTAAGGCGACCGGAAAAGTTGGAGGGGTCATTTGCAAAGAGAGAATATTTTTAAAATCCCAACCATCCCGTGATATGCCTCTGACTTGGATATTTGATCCGGGGTGAAAAGCGGCGGAGAAAAAAGGAAGTCCTTGAATATGGTCCCAATGAACGTGAGTAAAAGCCAAAGTCGCATTAAGAGCTTGGCCTTCAAGACTGTCGCCAAAGGCTTTTAGTCCAGTGCCACCATCCACAATGAAGTATTCGTCATTGTATTCAAAGACAATACAAGTCGTATTGCCTCCGTATTTAACAAAACGCTCTCCGCTCACTGGGATACTTCCTCTTACTCCCCAAAAATGAACTCGCATGCTCTACTCTCCTCAGCATCTCTCAAGCGTCATGCTATTTGCGCTTCCAATGAATAACTTAAATAATATCATACAGACTTATATACTCCTGTGTTATGGCGAATCTGATCACAAACTGCAAGTTTCTTTAAGAATAAGACACTAGGCTTCTTTAAGAATAAGACACTAAGCTTCTTTAAAATTAACCGATAATTAAGTGTTTTAAAGCATATGATCATAGATGATTTTTTATAAGCCTTATAAGATAAGATCACAAGATAACATGAAGCTTGACATAAAATTTAAGAGAAGACAAGCGAAGCACTAGGATTACATGCTAAACTCATCAAGCAAAATACGATAAAGACATTATGGAGATCTGATTACTGATGAAAAACAATCGCCATTTCAGCCATTTTAATAGTATGACTAGTTTGTTGTTTGTGGGCATAACTCTTTTTTTATGCTTAGGTCTAAATGCTAAAGCAAATCCAATTAAAACCCCTTTGGCTCGATCCATTAGTCAGTATTTATCACCGCACCTTTCTAGTCCAACAAGACGTGAGAAACATGAACAGATAAAAGTTGAGCAACAGCGGGCAGAGATTTGGCGTTATGAAAGTTTTGAACGTGGTGATTTAGAGCGTAAGCTTTGTTTGGCAAGTCGCTCATTATTATTTGGGCGCTTACCCAAAGATCAGGGCATTAAACCCCTTTTTAATGAGTTTTATCAACTTCGTGAGATCTCCTTAGTATTTTATAAGATAAAGACAACCGTAAATCCTAATTTACAAGGGTTTTACGAGCAAACAGAGCAAACAGAGGTCACTGCCCGACTCACTTTGCAAAGAGAAACCCTGTTTTCGTTGGATCTGCAGATGCTTAAAACTTTGCTTCAAGGCCCCCGCTGTGTCGAAAGGGCAAAAGAGGTGCTCAGTGATCTTTGGATTTCAGAAAAAATCATGGAAAGGCGTGAAGCCTTAAGTACTGCTGAAAAAGAAGTTAGAGCGAGATGGCCATTACAAAAAAAACAGACTCAAACTCAACCTTGATAGAGCTAGAAGATGGCTTATCTCTGAACTTGTTTGGCTCTTTCGATTTAACTACTTTTTATTTTACTTGTTCTAACTACTTTTTACTTGCTGTTGAGAGACGGTAAGAGAAAGCTTCTTTTTGATGACTTGCTCTGAGTCAACACTATCAAGATAACGCCAAGCGGCTTGATAGAATAGCTGTGCCAAACTAGAGCAATCATGAGAGGCCAAGGCATCATAGTAATGGCCTCGTTCATAAGAAGCGATCAGCATTGGGGGATAGCCGTGCATGATCAAAAATTGATTGGTAAGTAGTCGGGCTATGATGCCCGGCTGGCGACGATAGGGATAAATATACATTAACTGATGGTGTAAATGGGCAGCAAAACTAAGTACATCATCACTGTGGACATCAAAGCGCTGACTTTCTTCAAAGAAAAGCTTGAGTCTTGTTTTGACTTGTCGATGATGACAAATCTCTTGTTGATAATCTCTATGTACCGGCGAGTTTTTTCGGATTCGGGCGCCTTCTTTGGGTTCTTGCGCCATAAGATGATGATGGAGTTCTTTTAGGTGATCAAGACTAAAAGCTTCTTGGCCATCTTGGGCCCAAGTCGAAATCATCTCAATCGCCTGTTCATATTGTCTAATATCTTCTAGTAAAGGACGTAAATAGCTAGGTAATTGTTGATCCTGATTGCGGATCGCAATTTGAATTTCTTCTGGTTTGAAGGTACGTCCTTCCAATAGATTATCATGGAAAATCCAGGCCATAAGAACGCGTTCGCTAAAATAACGTTCATCTTGGGCTTGCTTTAGAAACTTACGTCGGTAGCGCTCAAGAGCTTCGATTAAACTTGCACGGTTTCTCATAAGAATTCTCCTTTATGATGAGGTTCAGTCTTATATAAGCAGTTTTTATGCCAAGAATAAAAAGTCTTCAGCTTAGCCAATTTGATGTTTTTCTTAGTATCTTGAACTGTAGATAAGTGCTCTTAATTAAAAGAGAATTTGCCAGTTTAGTAAAAGCTGTTGAGTTTGGTGTTTGCTGATTGATTTGAGATCAACCAAGCTGAGTGGGGTGAATAGACCCAAGTAAAGTTCTCAATCATTTTATAAATTGTGAACATACTGTCTCAGTCTAGGGTGTAGTCCATACGCCAATGTGGATACTCGGGATCATCACCCTTAACCACAGCAAAAAACTTCTCAGCAATTTGACGACAAGCCTGGCCGGGCTCTCCGGTACCGACTTGACGATCATCAACCTCTTTAACCGGCGTTACCTCAGCAGCTGTTCCGCACAAAAAGATCTCGTCCGCAGTATATAGTTCATCGCGAGTGAAAAGTCGCTCTTTCACTTCATACCCTAGGGACTCGGCGATTTGAATCAAGGTATTACGAGTGATGCCGCCAAGAATACTTGAGCCATAGGGGGCAGTATGAATCACGCCCTTTTTAACCATGAATAGATTTTCACCAGTACATTCAGAAACAAAACCCTGTGTATCAAGCATAATCGCTTCTTGATAGCCGGCTTTAAGGGCCTCGCGTTTAGCGATCACTGAGTTTACATACTGCCCACAGATCTTTCCCTTAACCATATTGACATTTACATGAGAACGATTAAAGGAACTAATCTTGGCGCGAATTCCATTTTTTAGGCCTTCATCACCCAAGTATGCGCCCCATTGCCATGATACAATCGCCACATGAACAGTGTTATTCAGTGCACCAAGTCCCATGGCTTCACTACCCAAATAAACTAGAGGTCTTAGGTAGCCACTTTTGAATTTGTTTTTCTTAAGAACCTCTACACATGCTTGATTGATTTCACTTTGAGCGAAGGGGATGACTAAGCCTAGGATATGTGCGCTTTCAAAAAGACGCTCAATATGCTCTTCAAGTCTGAAGATATGTGAAGAACCATCACTGCGCTCATAAGCTCTAATCCCTTCAAAAGCGCCATAACCATAATGAAGTGTATGAGTCATGACTGGGACCTTAGCTTGATCAAAGGGGACAAAGTTTCCATCCATCCAAACGTGCTCTGACATTAGACTCATATATTTAATCCTTTATTATATTTTACTGTTGAACCAGTAGTATTGGGGTTGACTTGGCTTGCTAAAGTCCTGCGACTTTAATGACTTTAATGCACAATGAATGAGCGACCAGTCTAAAACTCAAGTCGATCATCGGTAGTTTCCTGTATGAATGACTCACCCTGTTGTCCATGGTATACACAACTTATGTAAGAAATTATCATTGCTTCACTATTTTAAAAGGGTATGTATACAAGATTGCGTGGGAAATAGTAAGTGATATCCTTGCTTTATGCTTTTTAAGAGGCTGTCCACTTATAAGTAAAGAGCAAGCAAAGAGTCAAGATCATGCTGACTCTATATTGAAATAAACCAACGAAGATTACAGAGTAAGCTTTACAAGCGTCTTTATTATCATTCATAACAAGCATAAGCTAATCATTAATGAAACAATGATTGATCGCTTTTAGGTGCTCATCATTCCATATTATCAAAAGGAGTGCAAGATGCAGGAGGTTCGTCATGAGTCATTCTCATCATCCACGCTTACACAGATTCTGGTTACGACTCTTAGCTTCAGTGTGATGGGAGCGATTAGTGGTACCTTAGCAGGTGTCATTGATGCCATGAAAAGCAGTGGCGTATATGTATTGATGAGTTCAACTGCATTACACTTGGTGATGGGCAGTGTAATTGGACTGCTGATTGGCTTGGTTTACAGCCTATCTCCAAAGTCTTTTGGGGTTCAAAATCTATTAACAAGCCTACAAAACTTGATTAATCCGCCGGCAGAGGTCAGTGATTATCAACGTGGTAGAATTGTGTCTGGAATTTGGCTTTGGGTATTGGTTCTCAACTTTTTGGTACCGCTCAGTGCACAGCTAGGACTCAACCTTAGCCAATCTATCAATACACCTTTGCTCTCTAAGTTAGTATCAACAGCTCTCATCGTATGTACTAGTTTTGCGGCAATTCCCTTTGTCTATAGTCTATCTCATAGCGGAGGACGCTTATTCGAGATGCAGGGTAAGCAACTAAGACATCTTACCAGTCATGTCCCCTCAGCTCTCCATCCTATTTTACTAGTCGCTTCGATTTTTGCAGTTCTTAAAGGCCTAAGTATTGCAACTCCACCACTTTTATCTTTGATCAAAAGCTTTAATGAGCCAATCTGGTCAATCCTATCTATTATGGCACTAGGCTTTTCTGTGGCCGCTGTCTTATGGGGAGCGGGAGTCCTTTTAACCGGCGCCAAGTTTAAAGGGGCTGTGGCAAGTATCTTACGTTTACTGAGCTTAGGACAGGGCGCCACCAATCCAATACTACATCTTACTCTTGCAGCGATTGTATCTTTATATCAGTTCATGATGTGGATTTTATCTAGTCCACCTGAATGGGAAGCAATGCGCCTGCATCATGCAGTATTACTCACCTTGTTTTTCCTACCCTTGATTTTAGGCGGTGAGTATCTCAAGCCCTTTGTCCGCTATTCTAAAAAATGGTTGGTCGCCTTATTTTTAATCATTTTGTCTTCTTTGGGCTATCTTGGGCTACAAAGTGGTTTAGGTCGAGAAACAACTCGTAAAGCGATTTATACAGATACAACATCATCCTCATTTATCTTGACTCAAATCCGTGAGTTTTATGATCAAGATAAAGATGGTTTTGCGAATGCTTTGGGTGAGTTTGACTGCGATGACAACAATCCTAATGCCTACCCAGGAGCATATGATATTCCGGGGAATGAAATCGATGAAGACTGTGATGGTTTTGATCTTTCAACAGCCCTTTTGGCCTCAACACCTATTGCGAGCCGTAAAGAGCGTTCAAATCTTGGACAAGATAACGACATAAGCAACCTTAGAGCGGCCAAATCTCTTTTCGATAGAATTGATGGACCTCATCATATTATATGGCTTACCTTACCGGGCTTAAACTCTCAAGCTTTAGAGATTCCGGCTTTAACGCCAGAAGAAATTGAATCGGGGGCAGAAGCAAAGCCGGCCTTGGCACCCAACCTAAGAGCATGGGCAGATGAAAGCCTTTGGTTAAGTCAAAGTTATGCGCCTACAAGCGATAAACTCATGAGCTTGTTTTCTATGTTGACCGGACGATATCCATCAGAGCTGATTCGAAATACTAAAACGCCTCCTGCCTTTAGTAAAGCAATGCGCACTCTACCTGAAACTCTTCAGCGTTCTAGCTACCAAACAGCGGCTTTTATTAACGATTCTGAGATTGATGAAGCCTTTGGATATGGTCAAGGGTTTAAGATTTGGGAAAACGTATCGCTTACTAAAAAGAAAAGACGCTTAAAACGAAAAGAAAGTGCCTTTGCTCATGTACTAGAGCGTCTTGATTTACACTTAAAGGAGCTTTCTTTAGCTAAACGAGAATACGCTTTTGTTTGGCTGCATAGTGATGAGCTGATGAAAAATATAAAGCCGATTGCCGAAGGCCGAGCCAAAAGATCTCGCGAGCGAGAGATTAAAAAGAACCAAAGTACTTATGAAACTGCGATTAAAAGTTTTGATGAGCTTATTCCACAATTACGTGCCTTGCTTAAATCAAGAGAGCAAGATCTAGGTTCATTTACGGTAGTCGTCACCGGTGTGCATGGCGTTAACTTTACCGGAGTACCGGTGAGTAGCTTGAATGAAGATTGGCTGAAAACAAGTTCCTTTATATTTTCTAGCGAAATCGAGGCCAAACGTATTACTGAGCCAAGTCGCCTATTGAGTATGACAGCAAGTATTTTAGATCTAGCTGAAATCGAAACCTTTGACCCAAGTCGTGAATTGATGAATATTCATGATAAAGGCTTTGTCCAATGGGGATTGGGAGATCCGATCGAGCTAGCGCCCATTTATGCTGAATATTTAGGCAATAAAAATAACTTAAGTGATCGGGTTTGGATCAAAGATGGCTGGAAGCTTAAAGACCAACTGAAAGGCCCACGTAAGGTCGTGAATGAGCGCCTCTATTGGTTAAAGAAACAGGGTGAAAATAAAGATAGAAAGCCGACTGAAGAAACACGGTTCAGAGTGATGCGCAGGGAACTTGATCGCTTTGATATTAATACAGTCAGAGCCTTGCCTAAGTTGCGACGATAAATGATCGGTTGGTCCTTTCAAATCTGCTGAGCTCAGATTTATTGCTTAATGCTTTACAAATTGGGTTGAAAACGTTTTAACGCATTCATTTAGGCTCTTCTCACACTTAATGATAAGTAGGGTACTGCACTATGAATGCATTGACAGGAATCGACTTGGAATTGGCAAAAACCAAATTAAGTGGCTTTTCCGTTTCTGGACTCGCGACTTGGATGATCGCTCCTGACTTGGACTTATGCTTTGATATGGGTGAATGTCCTTTAAGTGCTTTACCTATGAATCATGTTTTCTTAACGCATGCACATGGTGATCATTCCAGATGCTTACTACGTCATGATGCGCTCAGACGAATGATTGGTATCAATAAAGAGGGAGTCTACTATCTGCCCGAAGAAATCTATGAAACTGCCATTGATTGGATTAAAGCAGGCGCTTGGTTTGAAGGGAGTCGGGCTAAAAATCCTAAGGTCCCCAAGTTGATTCCTTTGGTCTCTCAACCGGCCGGTAGCGAACCCATACGTTTACATTATCGAGATAACCTAAGTGTGCGACCCTTTAAGGTAGATCATGGTGTTCCCTCACTTGGATATACAATTTATGACTCCAGACTTAAACTGAAGCAAAAGTATCATGGTTTAAAGGGAGCTAAACTCGCTCAGCTTAAGCGAGAAGGGGTGAGGATTGAAGCGCCTTTACACACACCAAGACTTACTTTTATTGGTGATTGTACGGCCGATACTCTTTGGAGAGAAAATGAGATCTGGGAAAGCAAAATATTAGTGATAGAATCTACCTTCATTGCCACAGGTGAGGAGGCTTTAGCCCGAAAGCGTGGCCATACCCACTTGAATGAAGTCGCTCAAATTATGCGTGAACAAGCGGATATGATTGAATGTGAAGCGATTGTATTAAAACACTTTTCCATGAAAGTGAAACCTTTGGAAGCTTTAGAAGCTGCTTTGAAAGTGATTCCTGCACGGTTTCATGATCGAGTGTATCTACTCACTCATCTTCCAAAGTCAATGCAAGGTCAATCTTTGGCCGAACTTGCTTGGCAAGGTATATAAGTGCGTATAAATGCGTATAAGTCCAAATGAGTAAACAGAAACTATAATTGGGTAGAAAGATAAGTAATGAGCAAAAGAGAAGCTGTTGTATATGGAAGACGCGCATCATTAATGGTCGCAGAGCATAGAGCTCAAGATATTAAAAGAGTTTTTTATGAGGAAGGGGCACCTAATCGTGACTTAAAACCCTTGCTACAAAGCTGTGCCCAACAAAAAAAACCGTATCGCGCAGTGAGTGTAGAAGAACTTTTTAAGATCTCGGGAAGTACACATCATGAAGGCGTTGTAGTGGTCACTCGTCCCTTACAAAGGGTTGAGTTTGAAGACTATTTAAAGACTTATTTTTTTACTAAGGTGACTAAAAAAACATCCGGTCAAACTCAAGCAGAAAGCAAAAAACGACCGATTTGGGTGGCCTTTGACCGCGTTGATAATGATCATAATCATGGTGCGATTGCACGAACGCTAGCGTGGTTTGGTGCCGAAGGTCTTATTTGGGAAGCGCCACGACCACAACTCAGCCCATCGGCTTTGCGCATTGCTCAGGGCGGTGCAGAACAGATTTCACTTTTAGCAGTTCCCTCACTATCTCAAGCTTTAGAGCAACTCAAAAAGCAGGGCGTATTAATTTTAGGCGCTGATCAACATGCAGAACGCTCAGCCTTTGCTCAACCCGAAGAATTAAGCCCCAAGGGCGTATGCTGGGTGATGGGTAGTGAGCAATATGGCCTGTCCAACGGGATTAAAAAACGCTGTGATGCTTTAATGACTATCCCCGGACATGGCCAATTAGAGTCCTTAAATGTTTCGGTAAGCGCTGGGTTACTGATTGCTCAAAGTTATCAATGGCTCAACTAAAGCTTTACTCATTGAGATCGTTTATTGAGAAGTTGCAAACGACGAACTTAAATAATTTCAAAATACCGCTTGAGTTCCCAGTCGGTAATCGCCTTGCGGAATTCACGCTCTTCCCATTCACGAGTCGCAGCAAAATGCTCAACAAAGTCATCTCCAAAAAGTTGGCGAGCCGCTGTGCTGTTTTTAAGGTTTTGAGCAGCTTCCCAAAGTGTAGCGGGTAAACGATCGCTATCGGGTAGAGTCTGCTCATAAGCATTACCCATCAAAGGTTCGACCGGAGTGACTTGGTTTTCAATGCCCCATAGTCCTGAACCAATGGCAGCGGCTAAGGCTAAGTAAGGATTGCCATCAGCCGCAGCAACACGGTATTCAACTCTTTGAGCGCTGGCAGAGCCCGGAATCACTCGTAGCGCTGTGGTACGGTTTTCGACTCCCCAAGCGCTGTGGGTAGGCGCCCAAAAGCCAGGGATTAAACGGCTGTAAGAGTTTACAGTCGGTGAAACCATGGCTAAAAGTTGTGGCATTAACATTTGCTGACCTGACACAAACTGAGTCATCGCTTCACTCATCTGATGAGGACGACTTGGTTCATAAAAAGCAGAGCTACCATCACTGGTTTTAGTCATGGAAATATGAATGTGACCACTTTGACCCGGATATTGATTCGACCATTTGGCCATAAAAGTGGCCATCAAGTCATGGCGTTGGGCCAAAATCTTAACAAAGGTCTTAAAGAGTGCAGCACGGTCAGCTGCTTGCAGTGCATCACCATAACGTAAAGCTGCTTCGATCACCCCCGGTCCGGTTTCTGTGTGAATACCTTCAATGGGTAAATCCATTTGGCTAGATAACTCAAGTAAGGCCTCATAAAACTCGCTCCAAACGGAGTTTCTCAGTACAGAGTAGCCAAAGTTGCCGGGTGTAATCGGATCAAGATTTTGATAGTTTTTAGCTCTCACACTCTCAGGGGTTTCTTGGAAAACAAAAAACTCATACTCAAGGGAAGCGGAAACCTCATATCCCATTGCTTTGGCACGATCTAGTACTCGTCTTAGGCAGGCTCTTGGACAGACGGCTTCGGCAGAGCCACTCATTTCACCAAGAACCAACATGCCATCACCGCCAAACTCAAAGGGAAGATCTCGAGTGGTTTCGGGAAGAAGGCGAGCGGTGGCATCAGGGTAGCCCGTATGCCAACCGGTAAACTTTACATTATCATAGAGTTGGTCATTGCTATCCCAGCCAAAAATGACATCACAAAACCCAAAGCCCTTATCTAAGGCACTGGCAAACTTATCACGATTAATCAGTTTGCCTCGTAAGACACCATCAATGTCAAAAACACCGACCTTGGCGTGCTTTAAACCTCGTTCATCAAAGGTCTTTAGTACATCTTCACTTGCTTGTAGTTGACCTGCTTTGAGCGGTTCTCGTACTGTTGTGCTTGAATTATCACGATTTATCATTGATCACCTTTAAGTATAAATGTTGGATAGGATTGAAAGTTTACCGCTTTCAAGATATAGCCTTTAAGCGTCTTTTGCCAACATCAATCGTGATTTAGGTTTGTTCTAAGCGCAAGGGAGAAATCAACATGGAGATAGAGTGCGTCGTTTGCGGAAGTCAAAACGACTTACGTACCTTGAGATGCTTTGTCTGTGGTGCTGAGCTACCACCGGCCTCAGAGGTGTCTAATCACTATGACCCCACATTCAATGTATCATCTTTTCAAGGCATGCAGGCTAGTGTTAAAACGCCACTTTCTGTGGGTGCACTCCCCCTAGAAGAAATGCTTTCTAAACGTCCTTATGATCTACCATTAGATGAGCAACAAATCAGTGCCTCTAATATTAGTATCTTGCTTGAGCCTGAAGATCTTTCTCCGGTGACGGCTGATTTTATCAAACGGCAAGAACATGCAAAGTTTACCGCACGCGTTTTAAATGATGATGGTTCAATTTCAGAATCGATGGATGATATTTCCTTACTTGAGGATATTCCAGATCTTGAAACACAACAGCGTTTAGAGGAACAAGCGAAGCAACAAGTTAACGCAGACTCTACTTGGATTGGTATACCCATTCCAGAACTTAAAAAAGACTCTCATGATAAAGACTTTGAAAAAGCCCGAGTAACTCAAAGTTTAGATCAAGATGCCTCTTCCGACGATGATGCAGTAAGTCCATACACTCCAATTTCACACCTTCTTGCATCCCATCAGCGCAAAAACATATCAGAAGAGAGAACAAAGCAAGCGATTCTCATTCCGAGAGAAAATAGTTTAACCGGTGATGAACTTAAAAATATCGAAGCAGAAGTTTTACCCAATCCTTGGACACCAATCGCGGAAAAAGTTGAACAAGAACAAGAGTTAGAAGTTTCGACTTCAAGTGCGGACTCAACTTCAAGTGCGGACTCAACTTCACTGTCGGAAGATAGTGGTGAGCCTTTGGTTGTTGATCCTCCTCGTATTCAAGGGGCTATTGACGAGCAACAGAATGAAGAAGATGAAGAACACGAAACCGCACTTAGAGTCAGTATTCCTGAATTGCTTGCGGTTACGGAACCAAAGGCAGAAGTAAAAACCCCCGTCCATTTTGCACCGATGACGTCCTTAGCTTATCCTGAGGATAATCTTGCTGTACCCAATACTGATTTACAAGCTCAACTCGATGAGGAAAACGTACAGTCTGCTGTTGGTTTGCAAGAAAAATCAGCCACAGTTGATGATTCACAGCTAGAACAAGATGCAGTGCAAGCAATATCAAGTACAGTGACGAAAAATGAGTTATTAGACATCAAATCTGAAGATTTACCTACGCAAAAGTTTGATTCTGAAAGTGCCTATGTTTTTTCTGGTTTAGATAGCGAATTTGGTAATGAAAAAGAAGGCTTAAGTCTATTTTCTTGGATGTTATTAGTGCTTGCTTCACTCAGTGTAGGCGTTGTGATTGCCTTATATCTTATGCCTAATACCGACTTGGGCGTGGAGACACGTTTGCAAGTGACTCAAATTACCCGAGGCGAACAGAGCTATCGAGTCAATCTAAAAGCATTTGCTCAACCACAGGCAGATTTAATTGTGCCCGATAGCTACCTAACCTTGGGGCAAAGTCCTTTGACCCATGTTAAAGGCTCAGCTACCGTATCGATTGAAGTTCCAGAAGATCAAGTTAAGGTAGGACAAAACTCATTGACCTTGCAATGGGCCTATGCAAGTGGAGGCGAGCAAGCACAGCGTTTTTCTCCGGTTGATGTATCTATTCCTGTGTATTACAAGCAAGGAGAGGTTCGCTTTTCTCCTAGTAAACAAGCTTTTCTTTTGGAAATTGAGCTCGGTCATGGCCTGAGTTTGGTTAAAAGCGAAAAGGACTTTGAGCTTGCTGAAAAAAAGAACCATTATCATTTTGTGATTCCTAAGACTCAAGCTCAGCAGAAAACAAGCATTAGTTTTTCAGCAGAGATTCAAGATACAGATCAAACCAAAAAAGAACTTCGTTTGAGCTATCTTTTGCCTCAGAGTACCGAGCCTTTTGTCATCCTAAGTCCGGTGAACCGTTATGCTCGTCCAGATTCTACGGTTTATATTCGGGGTAAAGTGACTGCTTTGGCCAAGGTCTCTATTCGTTCAGTGAGCCAAAATGGAACGGCTGTTACTGTGCCTCCAACGATAGTCACAGCCTCTAACAAGGGAGAGTTTACCTTGCCCTTTAGCTTTGATAAGCCCACTAAAAATAAAGATGGTGATGTATGGAAGCTTGGTTTAGTTGCGGTTGATCATAGTGGTTTGAGTCAAAGCCAAAGTATTGAGCTTAAGCAATCGCATGCGCCTACTTGGCAACGCTATGTAAAGCGTCTTGAAAGTCGTCGCGACCGAGCCGTTCCAAGATATCGTCATTTTAGTTATAAGCGCTTGCATAAAAAGATTGATGAATACAAAGGAAAAGCCGGTACGATTTCAGGTGAGGTTTCTTTTATTGACCGAGGGAATGATCAGCAAGTACAGCGGTTTTTGCTGCAGACCTGTGCCCAACAAAAATGTCCGATTTGGGTAGAAGACGAAAACGCATTTTGGGTGAACATTGGGCAAAATGTGAGTGTTTTTGCGGTTGTATCCGGAGAAGAAAGCTACCCTCTAGCTTCGGGAGAAAAGCTAACAGCACCTTTGCTAAGATCTAGGCTCACAACGCCATAAAGCCCTTTCCTACACTCAAAAAAGAATGACTTTTTGGCCATGAAAACCATTGTTCACGTCTATGATTATTTGCATCCCCACAAAGGGGGTCCACCGCAGGTGATATTAAATATCGCTCGTGCTCAACAGGCTCAAGGTTCTAGCATTCGTTTAATCTCTATTGATATAAATGAGCCTGAAGTACAGGCCTTTATTCAGTCGGAACTCATTGCATCGGCTCAATTATTTAGTTTGCAACCTAAAGGGATTAGGCCCATTTTTTCTAAGGCATTAATTCGCCAAGCTCTTGAGGGAGCTGATATAGTCCATTTGCACTCGATTTGGCCGAGTCCTAACTTATATGTTGCCCATTACTGTTTACAGCATAATATTCCGTATATACTGAGTATACACGGGCACTTGCGACCGGAAGCATTGGCGATTAAAGCCCTCAAAAAAAAGGTTGGACTAGCGCTTGGCTATCGAGCAATGCTTACAGGCGCTACAGTTGTACATGCACTCAATGAATCAGAGGCTCAGGATATAAAAAACTTTGGACTCAAGGCTGCAATTAAAGTCATTCCAAATGGAGTCCGGTCAGAGATTTTTCAAGAAGAAGAACCTCGCTCAAGTATCGAAAACCTAATACCCGCCTTAAAAAATCACGAATACTTACTTTTTTTGTCAAGAATCCATCCACCTAAAGGGGCAACGCGCTTAGCCCAAGCCTTTGTGCGTTTAAGTGAAGCATTTCCTCAGTTACATCTTGTGATTGCTGGGTCAGATTTTGGTGGCATAGAAGAGATTAAAACAGTGATTGCTCAAGCGGTTCAGCAACAACCAACTTTACAAGAACGGGTACATTTTCCTGGATTTTTAAGCGGTCGAGCCAAGCAAGCTGCCTTAAAGCATGCGCTTGCCTTTTGCTTACCAAGCGATCATGAAGGCTTTAGTGTGGCCGTTTTAGAGTCTCTTGCTTGGGGGACGGCAACAGTCATCTCTACCGCTTGTCATTTTCCAGAAATGGCTCAAGCTCAAGCGGGTTGGATACATGAGCTTAGCGTTGATTCGCTATATGAGAGCTTGGTAGAAGTGTTATCTGATACAGATACAAGAAAAGCCACAGCTCAAAAAGGCCGAATTTGGGCCTTAGATAACTTTGATTGGATGCAGATTGAGCAACAATATAATGCAATGTATGAGCTATGCAATGTATGAACTTTTACTAAGTAGCCACTAAATGAGTAATGTATTGAGTCAGCAATATAGTAAGCATGAAAAGCTTGATCAATCCAATCGGCACTCAGTCGTTCCTGTGACCGATTGGAGTGAACGTCAAGTGACCTATTTACGGGTCTCGGTGACTGATCGCTGTAATTATCTTTGCACTTATTGCGCACCAGCTGAAGGCTGGAAAGCGTCGGCCAAAAAAGAACTTTTACAATTTGAAGAAATCTTTGCGGTCATACAAATTATGGCTTGGCGAGGGGTAAAAAGGGTCCGTTTTACGGGGGGAGAGCCTTTGCTTCGCCGTGATCTCTGTACTTTGATTGCTCAGGTCAATGAGTTACCAGAAATCGAAGAAATTGCGATGACCACAAATGGCCATATTCTTGATCGTTATGCAGAAGATTTATTTCAAGCGGGGGTTCGGCGCCTTAATGTGAGTTTGGATAGCTTTGATCCGGCGATCTTTGAGGCGATTACACGAGGTGGAGACTTAAAGCGGGTTCTCAAAGGGATTGAGCAGGCTCAAAAGGTTGGGTTTACCGACATCGTTCTCAATGCTGTTTTAAGTCCTGAGCTTTCTCAGACAGCACAAGTATGGCAGTCATTTTGTGAAAAAGCATGGGCCTTGGGGGTTACACCACGTTGGATTGAAATGATGCCGATCGGTGGTCAGCAGGCACCTGATATACAAGTCTCCTCTGTGATTCAGGCTTTGCAAGAGCGTTGGGACTTGCAGACCGACACAAACTTAAACTGTGCAAGAATAGCACGAGGTCCTGCTCGCTATTATACTGTCAATGATGCGGTCTATAAGGGTAAGCAAGTCGGCTTTATTTCTCCCATGAGTGATCCGCATTTTTGTGCAAGCTGTAATCGAGCCCGTTTGACAGCGCGCGGTGGCTTAAGAGCTTGTTTAGCAGATGATCGCGAGATTGATCTTAAGTCCGCCTTACGCATGGGTATGCGTGGTCCTGCGCTCTCTCCTTTTATCGATCAAGCTTTTCAAGGAAAGCGTCCTCAGCATCTGATGAATCAAGGCGCACCGCCCTTGAATGTAATGACGGGTTTAGGCGGTTAGTTTTTTTTGAGTCGATTGGCATGAAACAAACACTCTTGCTATTGTGTCATAAACATTGAGTTGACAAGTGAGTGATGCAATACACTTGGTGAGCTCTACTGACAGTCTATGCCCGAACTTTCAGTAAGATTTACAAAAAAAACACTTTCTTTTTCGGATAATTGATAGTGTGAGATGGACAATAGGGGCTTTAAACAATATATAAGCAACATATTTATTAGCAAAAGCAAGGATAGCATCATGTCTTCACGAGGAATTATTGGACTTTTACTGTTTGTCGGTGCCTTTTATCTTATGCTGAATAGCATGATGGATGGTGGCGCATATTTTCTGACTGTAGATGAAGTTCAAGCAGCCCAAAATGAGGGTAAGCTCAAACCAGGTCGTAAAGTCCGTATCAAAGGGCTAGTCGCGCACGGTACCTATCAAAATGAAAAAGGCTCAAGCGAGCATCGTTTTGTGGTTGAGGGCGAAATTAATAAAGTACCGGTTTACTTTAAAGGTGCCATTCCCGATGTGTTTAAAGAAGGCGGTGAAGTGGTTGCCACCGGTAGTTTTAATAAAGATAATACATTGGTAGCAACCGAAGTTACGGCAAAATGTCCTTCAAAATATGAACAAGATAACATCTCCCCAGAAACTCGCAAGAGAATGGGGATTGATGGCCAACCAACAATGAGGTGATGTCATGGATATACATGCAATTGGAGACTTTCTTCTCAATCTATCGATCGTCACTGCTATTTTCTGTGCGGCAGCAAGTGTAGTAGGCAAGTGGCGAAGCCATGGTCGTTTGATGCTTGCGGGCGAGCGAGCGGGATATGCGGTAACAGCCATGGTGATTACCGCATCATTTTTACTAATTAGTGCCTTTATTACCCATGATTACAACAATAAGTATGTGGCTCATTATTCTGATAATAATATGCCTTGGTACTATTTGGTGGCCTCTTTTTGGGGAGGGCAATCTGGGTCGTTGATGTTTTGGTCGCTGATCTTAGCTATTGGTACCGGCTTAGTCATTAGGCAAAATCAACAAAAGAATAGAGATATTCTGCCGACTGTGCTTGCGACTTTAATGATTATTCAGGTTTTCTTTTTGGGCCTAATGGTTTTTGAAGCCAATCCCTTTGAAACCTTTAGAGTCAATGAACCACCGGTGAATGGTAGAGGCTTAGAACCTTTGCTACAAAATCCGGCAATGACCTTTCATCCACCGAGTATTCTTAGTGGTTATGTATGGTTTACCTTTCCCTTTGCCTTTGCGGTTGCAGCCTTAATTCACAAGCGCCTTGATGATACATGGATTCGTACAACTAGGGGCTATGCTCTCATTTCTTGGGCCTTTTTATCGATCGGCAATTTGTTTGGCGGTATGTGGGCTTACCAAGAGTTGGGCTGGGGTGGTTTTTGGGGCTGGGATCCGGTAGAAAATGCCTCTTTGATGCCTTGGTTTACTGCAACGGCTTATCTGCACTCAGTCATGATTCAAGAGCGACGAGATATGCTCAAGGTATGGAATATGGCCTTGGTAATGCTGACTTATTTCCTTACTGTTTTTGGTACATTCTTGACTCGTTCAGGCTTGATTGACTCAGTACATACCTTTGCGCAAAGTGATGTAGGTGATTACTTTATCGTCTTCTTGATTACTCTCACGATTCTTTCTATTGGCTTGATTCTGTGGAGAGTACTTGATGGCTCACTCAAGAGTAAGTCGGATGTACAGCACTTAATGAGTCGTGAAGGTGTTTTCCTGCTAAATAATATCGTCTTACTCGCCTGTGTTTTTGTGGTGATGTTTGGCACAATTGGTGAAAAAATTAGTGCATATTTTTGGCAGGAAACCAAATACACCGCCCCTTGGTTTAACACTTGGATGGTGCCAGGAGGCTTGCTTTTATTGCTCTTGATGGGTGTTGGACCTTTGATTCCATGGCGCAAGGTGACCAAGAAAAGCCTAGTGAAAAACTTCTTAGTACCGAGTATGGTCAGTACCGGCCTCACTGCATGGCTGTACTTGGCCGATGTATATCACCTAAAAACTCAAGTGGCCAAGACCTACATCCCCTTTAATGAGGCGATTGAGGGGAGTATTTCATGGGGTAAGCTCTTTTTAGAAGCTGAACTTGTGGGCGTTTACTCTTTGATTGGTTTTTGGGGGGTCTTCTTTATCTTTTACACCATGCTTTGGGAATTTTACTATGGGGCACGAGTACGTTCTCGTTCGGTCAAAGTCCCATTTATGACCGCAATGGCTCAACTTTTTGGTAAAAATAAGCGTCGCTATGGTGGTTATTTGACCCACCTCGGCTTTGCAGGACTATTCCTTGGCTTTATTGGTACCGGATTGAAAACCGAAAGAGATCTCAGCTTTCAAGAGGTAGGCCAAAGCCATATTCTTGAGGATAAACAGCTCACTTTTAAGGGCATTAAGTTTACCCAAAATCGCGAATATAGAGAGTGGTTTGCCGAGTTTGAGCTCCACCAACTCAACGATAATGGCAGTGTGGGTGAATCTTTGGGGATGGTCAGACCGTCACGACGTAATTACATTGGTGCAAATGTAAAACTGTCCCGGTGGACCACCGAAAAAGATGAAGTCTTTATGTGGAGAGGTAATGTTTATCTTGCTTTAGTTTCATTCAATGACAAGGTACAAACCGCTGAAGTGATGGCTCACTTTAACCCCATGCTTTTATGGATGTGGATTGGGGGGGGCTTCTTGTTATTAGGCGTTTTTGTGGCGATTTGGCCCGAAGAAGCTAAATATCAAGTTTTTGTTGCTGCGCAGCGCAGTGCAGGACAGGCGATTGATGCACAAGCCGGTCCACTTAAACCTTTGAATACTTAAGGAAAGCATTCATGATTGCTTTGTTAAATCATTCTTTTCTTTCGGTGATGTCGCTTGCGTCACAACCACAACTGCAACAAGCGGGTATTGATCTACCTTTGAGCTTGGCTGTGATTGCCGGATTATTTGTTTTGTACGCCTTGTACCTAACCTTGAGTCCTCTTTTGGAAGAAGGTGAGATTTCAAATGAAGAATGGTCCCGTATCGAAGATGAGTCTTTAGAGCTTTTAAACCGGCGAGATCGAGTGATCGAAGAACTCAAAGATCTTGAGTTTGAAGCGGCTATGAATAAGATCGATGATGCTGATTTATCAAAGCTTAAGCGTCAATATGAGCGAGAAGCCTTACGCTTGATCGAAGCCTTAGATGAGCGTGCTTCTACATATCAGGAAGATATCCAAGGCGAAATTAGTGCAACTCGAAAAGCAGCAAGAGCTCGTAAGGCCGCTCAAAGTGAAGCTAAAGTAGATATTGAGCCTAGTGAGACAGAGGCAAGTGAGACAGAGGCAAGTGAGACAGAGGCAAGTGAGACAGCAACACAGCAATCTGGCACAGAAACGAGCCAAGTAGAAACGAGCCCCAAGACTAATGCAGATTCAAAAGAGTAAGAGCGGAAGCATGTTTAAGATAAATCACAAGTCGAGATTCTTCTATATTCAGCATTTATTTGGTGGCTTAAGCTTATTAGCGATGCTCATTCTTGGGTATTCTAGTGTTTTTGCTCAAGGGCAAGCGCCTTATTTAAATAAAGGTGATGGTTTACCGCCCTTTTTTGCATCAATGGAAAAGCATGAGGTGATGGTACAGGTCCAACTCCAAGCTAAGGATAAGGCACCGGTTAATGCGCCTGAAGGAATTAAAGTAGACTTTAGAATTTTAGCACAAGGCCAAAAGGTACGTGACTACAAAGAAAAAACCGATGCTCAAGGTCGGGCATTCTTTTTGGGGATTCCCTCAAATCCTAAAGTTCAAGGGATGATTTCCTATGAACTTTGGATCGATTATCAAGGGGTTCGTTTTCCTTATAATGTGAAGGGGATTCCTAAAACAGAGGACAAAGACGCTTTATATGATGACTTTGACCCTAGTAAGCGCTTGCCAGAAAATCGCTTAAATATTGTGGTATCTCCGGCCATCAGTGACATAAGTGCTTTGGCGCTACATCACGACCTTATTGAACTGCATCCCGATGAAGAGTCTCTGCTTGTGATTCACGAAATGACCTTAACGAACTCAAGCGATCAGGTCGTTGATTTATCACATCAGCCTCAGGGGGGATTAAAGTTACCGGCCCCTGAGGGGGCTAAAGCACCTGAATTACATCAAAGCCACCATGACGAAGTTGAGGTCAGAGGCACAGCACTTTATTTTACAGGTGCTTTGTTACCTCATAGCACCAAAAAGATTAAATGGTATTACACTCTTCCTTATCGTGCTGAACGCTTTGAATGGGCTCAAAGTATGCCTTTACCGACAACAGTTGGAATGATTGTGGCACCCCAATATAAAAAACCTCAGCATCAATCATTGATCAAGCTTGGCCTTGAAGCCAAAGATCAGCAAGGTGAGGTGAAGCAAGTAAGCACAGGGCCTGGGCGAGTTTTTGATGCTCTACGTCAAGTACCAACCTTACCAGCAAAGACTGCTTTAAAGTTTTCAATTACCGGTATTCCGGCCGCAGCACAATGGAAGCGTCAGGCCCTTTATGCCGCGATTGCCTTTGTGCTTTTATGGGTCTTTTGGTTGGGCTTTGCCAACGAGGGAAGATCTAGCTCTTTGTCTCGTTCTCACTTGTTGATTGAACAAGAACGCTTACTCAAGGCTTTAGCGCGTATGGAAGCGGCTTTAGAGCGTGGTAAGATGACCAAGGCTCGTTATCAAAAAGAGCGAGAGGCGATTACCGCTCGCTTAGTCACTATTTATCGGGCGCTTGAACATTTAGATCACCAAGTGAGTGAAGCCTCTTGAGCGAGCGAACACAGCAAGTTTCCCTACAAGCTCAGGGGCTAACCAAAGCCTTTGGCGAGCACTATGCCCTCATAGAACTTGATGTTGCATGGTATCAAGGGGAAGTTTGTGCTTTGCTGGGGCCAAATGGTGCCGGTAAATCAACGCTTTTAAATCTACTGTCAACCTTACAAGCAGCTACTGAGGGAGAGATTTTACTAAAGGGTAAAAAACTCACTCGGCAAAGTGCAGCTGAACTCCGCAAAGAGATTGGCTTTGTGGGTCATCAAACCATGATTTATGGGGCGTTAACCGCATTTGAAAACTTAGAGTTTTTTGCTGAACTGTATGATTGTTGGCCGGCTGAACTCAGCCAAAAAGAGCATCAGGCTTGGCTTTTAGATCAGCTTGAGCAAGTTGGTTTAAAGCCGGCAGCTCATCGTTTAGCATCCGGTTTTAGCCGAGGGATGAGTCAAAGATTAACCTTGGCCCGAGCCCTGTTGCCTAAGCCCTCAGTTTTGCTACTAGATGAACCCTTTACCGGCTTAGACCGAGCCGGTATTCAACAGGTCTGTGAGTTGCTTATTAAAGCTAAGGCACGAGGGGCCACCATTATCTTATCAAGCCATGATTTAGAGACCACTCAAGCGATTAGTGATCGAGCTTTAATTCTAAAAGCAGGTCGTTTACAAGGTTTACATACACTTGATGTAGGCCAAGATAAAGGTGCCTTACTTGAGCTATACCAAGGAAGTGTGAACTGATGAGCGCTCAGTTTTGGCCTTGTTTTAAAGCCATTCTCAAAAAAGATTTGAAGATTGAGCTACGTAGCAAAGAAACCTTGGCAACCGTAAGCCTTTTTGGGGTAGTGCTCACGTTTTTATTTGCCTTTGGTTTTATGGGCGATCCGGCCACTAATCTTGCTGTAGCACCCGGTGTGCTATGGGCAGCGCTTTTATTTACGGGCTCACTTTCTGTGGGGAGAACCTTTGCGAGAGAGCAAGAAAATAGCGCTTTTACAGCTTTAGCCTTAAGCCCAGCGCCTCGTTCTGCGATCTTAGCTGCCAAGGTTTTGGTTAATATTGCAGTGATGCTGGGTGTGATGCTGGTCATTACTCCCTTATTAGCGATTCTGATGCATATTGATTTAAGCACGAATCTTTTTGCTTTGATGAGCCTCATTACTTTAAGTACGGTAGGTTTTGCCTTGGTAGCGACCCCCTTGGCGGTGATGGCAGTAGGGGCTCGTTTTCCCGAAGTCCTTTTACCTATGGTTGTTTTTCCCTTGGTGACCCCAGTGATGATCTGTGGAGTGCGTGGCTCAGCGGCCTTACTTGGTACCTCGGCAGACCTTGATTACTTGGCTTGGACACAAATGATACTCGCCTTTGATATGATGATTGGAGGCGGTGCTTTTTTCTTATTTGATTGGATGGTGAGCGAATGAATCACAAAGACCTTGAATCTCAATCCAACGCTTCAACAAAGATTCCTATCTTATGGATTATCTTAGGTGCTCTTGGCATGTTTTTAGCCCATTATCTCGTATTTATTTACGCACCAATGGAAACAACAATGCGAGCGGCCCAAAGGATTTTTTATTTCCATCTGCCTAGTGCTTGGCTGTGTTACATCGGCTTTATTATGTGCGCAGGTTGGAGCCTACGGTATTTAATGACCCAAAATCCTAAACATGACGCCTTAGCTTTGGCATCGGCTGAGGTTGGACTCACCTTTGGAGTCATAGTGCTCACCACAGGGCCTTTGTGGGCAAGAGCCGCTTGGGGCGTTTGGTGGAAATGGGAACCGCGCTTGACTACTATGGCGATCTTATTTTTGATTTTCACCTGCTATTGGGTCATTCGCTCCTTTGGGGGAGATAATGCCGGAGTTAGACGGTTTGGCGCGGTTTTAGCCGTTTTAGGTGCACCAAACATCTTCTTTGTGCATGTGGCGGTAACCCGTTGGCGTGGAGATCACCCCAATAATATTGGTCTTGAGCCAGAAATGCGGGTTGTTCTTTATAGCTGTCTTCTGATCTTTATCATTCTTTTTAGTCTTTTGGTCCGCTTACGTTATCGCGTTCATACCGAAGAACGCACCGTTTCCGCTTTGAGCCGACGCTTATCACGTATTGGAGGATAAATTATGAATCGTCATCCCCTTAATATTATTAAATTATTATCTTTGCTCTTTATTGTTTTAGGCTTATGCCTTGGTGGTTTGACGGTTTCTGTAGCTCAGGCGCAAGATGGTAGCGAAAGCGTCAAGCCAGAAGCCAAGTTAGAAGCCAAGCCAGAAGCCAAGCCAGAAGCCAAGCCAGAAGCCAAGCCAGAAGCCAAGCCAGCTCAGGTTGACATTCGACCAAACCCTAAACGAGCGGCCAATAAAAACTTTGACAGTGAAAAAGAAGAACGACTCGAGAACCTACGCTATAAGCATTTATGGATTGCTTATAGTTTAGTTTGGATCATAATCTTTGTCTTTATTCGTCAAACTTGGCAACGTAGCCAAGCGGTATCAAGCCGACTTGAAGAACTCAAAAGTCGTCTGATCGCCCTTGAAGAAAAGGATAAATAATCATGGAAACCTTATTTATGAATCCACCACCGACTCACTTTGTCTATATTCCCGCTGTTTTATTGCTAGGGTGTGTGATCGGTTTTGTTTTGGGCCGAAAAGCAGGCATTAAAGAAGGCCAAGCAAACTTTTTAGGTGGCCAAGCAGGGCATGAAGATGACGATCTCATCTAAAAAGCGATTGGCACAAGACTATTTTGAAAAGCATCTCACGCGTTTTATCGCTTGGCGCCATGACTTGCATGCACATCCCGAAACCGCCTTTGAAGAATATCGAACGGCGGCTTTTGTGGCAGCTCAACTCAAGTCCTTTGGCTTAGAAGTCACGGAAGGCTTAGCTAAAACCGGTGTGGTGGCTGTACTAAGAGCTAGCCAAGAAGCACATAAAAGAATTGGTTTACGGGCTGATTTAGACGCATTACCCATGACCGAAGAAGCAACCGATCGCCCACATTGTTCCACACATGATGGCAAAATGCATGCCTGCGGTCATGATGGCCATACGATTATGCTGTTAGCGGCGGCTGAATATTTAAGTTTTAATCCCTTAGCTCATACAGAAGTCGTTTTTATCTTTCAGCCCGCCGAAGAAAATGTAGCGGGTGGAAAAGTAATGGTGGAAGAAGGCCTTTTTGAGCGCTTTCCGGTGGATCAAGTCTTTGGCTTACATAATTTGCCTAATTTACCTTTTGGTCATATTGCAGCTCGGGTTGGGCCACAAATGGCCTCAGCTGACATGTTTAGTATTAGATTAAGTGGTCAAGGTGGTCATGCGGCTTGGCCTCAGCACTGTGATGATGTGATTTTGCTAGGCTCGCATTTAGTGACCCAAGCACAAGCCTTGGTCAGTCGAATGACTGATCCCTTGCAGGCAGCAGTACTGAGTGTCACCCAGTTTCATAGCGGTGAAAGCGATAACGTCCTGCCCTCAACCGTGACGGTCAGAGGCACAGTACGGGCCCTAGATGAGCAGGTTAGAGCCAAAATCGAAACTCAACTTGAAGCTTTGGCTCATGCTTTAGCGCAAGTGCATGGAGTAGAACTAGAATGGCAATATGAGCGTAGATACACAGCGACTGTAAATGAAGCTCAAGCCACAACTTATGCCATGGATTGTGCCACAGAGCTTTGGGGCGCTAGCTCTGTTGACCGTCAACCGGAACCCTTGATGGGGGCCGAAGACTTTGGTTGGATGCTCAGGGCCAAGGCTGGTTGCTATGCCTTGTTGGGCGCCGGATCTTCACCAATGCTTCACCATCCACACTATGACTTTAATGATGCCCTCATCCCTTTGGGTGCTTCATATTGGGTAAAACTAGCGCAAGGCTTAAGTAAAGGTCTGAGTGAAAAGTCTGAGTGAAAAGTCTGAGTGAAAAGTCTGAGTGAAAAAGCTTAACTTGAGTTCTTATCCGAAACTTAAGTGAAATCCTAAATAAGTGAGGCAGACAATGAAGCGATTTTTTCTTAGCTTGACAGTGCTCTTTGGTTTGACTCAGCTCGTTCAAAACTCTTGGTCACAAGTAAATACTGAGTCACAAGTGAATGCTCAACTTGAATATGCGCCCTTTTCCAAGCATCATTCACAGCATTTTGCTCCTGTTGAAGGCTATAATGAAACAAATCACTTAGCAAAGTTTAAGCTAGGATATTTGTTTCAGCTTAATCAGCAGTTCAAGCTAAACTTACTGATCGGTGGGACTTATTTTACTAATAGCTATCATCGACAATCTTATGGTCTTGGACTAGGTTGGGAAGTCATTCATGGGTTCAGACTAAAAGAGTACAACTTTGCTTTTTATGTGGGCAGTGATTTTGGTCTTATTACCGGCTATAAAGATTTCTTTTATCCTGAGCTGTTGTTTCAAGATCGCTATGCATACTTTTTAGCGTTAAACTTGGGCTTAAGTTATGCTTTGCCCCTGCCGTCAAATCAGCTTAGATTTGGCTTTAAACATGTACCCGCAGCACTTTTTAACAGCGATAGTGTGAGTGCATTATATTTTGCTTGGGTTTATCTTTTTTGATTTGAATTAAGTGTCTAGTTTTAAAGGTAGTATCGATTTTTTCTGTGGTGAAAAATTATCGCTAAGATACTTGAACTTACAATTAGTCTAAGTTAAGTTAACATAGTGTCTTTCATTCAAAGTTTGCCAAAGTAAAATGAGTTTGTATTTGAACTCTTGGTTTTTAATTCGTTCTTCACCGTTCTTCACCGTTTTTTACACTTATAACCCAAGATAAATCATCATGAGTTACTCTATAAGATTCTCACCCGAAACAATGCGCTTTGGACGCGATATGCGTCATCGGGTGAGTGCGCTTAATGTAACTTTTAGAAAGATTTCTTCTGGATTACGGGTTACCCAAGCAGCGGATGATGCTGGTGGGATGGGAATTGCCGAACGCTTAAAGTCTCAGATTATGGAGACACAAAATGAAATCAAGGGCAGCACCGACCAAATGTCGATGCTACAAACCTTGGATAGTTCGCTTGCTTTGGCTCAAGAACGCTTGTTGAGAATGCGAGAAATTGCCAATCGAGCGGCCAATGACTCTCAGTCTTTTGTTGATCGGCAAGCGTTGACCGAAGAGTTTATGAGCATTATGCGAGAGTTAGATGAGCTTTCGGAAAACTCGTCCTTTAATGGCGAAAAACTGTTAGACCGGCATGAACCTTTGATGCTGTCACTCGATCAAGAAAGTGCACCGGTAACAGTATTAACCCGCAATTCACTACGCGCCGAAAACTTAGCAAGACAAACCAGCCATACAAGCTTACGCCGCGGCGTCTTCTTGGATCCGCTTACCAGCGGTGAAGTCTTGATCAATGATATTGCGATTAGAGGCACTACTGATGCTGATGATAAGGTTTCCTATTCATATCGCGCAGGCTCAGCCATTGCCAAAGCTAATGCCATTAACCACTCAAGTGAGTTTACAGGCGTTGAAGCTTGGGTAGAAGATAATGTGATTGTGGGTGTAGAGCCCATGCGAGCCTTAGACTTTACCACAGATCATTGGATGAAGGTGAATGGTTGGGGGATTTCCGGCTTTGAACTCGCCGAAAAAGATGCCACCGGAAAGCTGGTACAGCACATTAATTGGGGAGAGTCAGAAACAGGTGTAAAGGCCAGCGTAGATGCCGAAGGCCGTCTAATCTTATATGCTCAAGACGGACGTAATATCACTGTGGAATACAGCGATGATGCTGTGCGTGAAGCGGTAAGATTGATCGATGTTTGTGGTGACCGAACTAATCTAGCTGATGCCATTGATACACCGATTTATGAGCCCAATGGTGATATTATTTCAGTTGATACTTCGGATACACCGGGCATTACTGCCACGATTATTAGTGATAATGGCTCGGGAATTCACCCTTATGCTTCTGATTATGCCGATTATTATTTGGAAATCATTGAGCCTGGTAAACTAGGTGAGGCAACCTATCGGATTAAAAGAGAAAATGTACCGCTTGGCACAAGCGATATTGCAGATAATAGCGATGGGGAAAACGGACTTTTTAATGCACGGGGTGCGGTTGATACCTCTGACACGAGCGGCCGTATTAGTCAAACCTCAAACTCCTATTACAATTCAGCGAGTGACCGAATATATACGGTAAGAATCGATACACCGGGTGACCCAAGAGCAAGTAGTGTGAATGAGCGTCCCATTGTGAGCATATTTGAAACCAATATGGATGTTGACCCAACATCCTCAACACCGGTAGCCGGATTACAAGGCATTCGAGTTCAAGATGGTGACATTCTTAATTTAGGCCACGGACTTGAAATCGAAATTGAGGGATTGATCGATCGAAAAGTTGGTAATATCGTAAGAAATTCTACGGATTTTAGTGGGGCCTACATTTATGCTCAAGCATCGGGTGCTCAGCCGGCCGATCATGACTATCCGGGCAGCCCTCGGATTTGGTATTGGAGTGGTACTGAAGATACCGACTTTGAGTTTGAAATTAAAACTGCAGGAGATGCAGGGCATAGTTTAGGAAGCAGTAGCGGAGGGGGACGAGCACAAATCACTGTGACCGCATCTAATAGTACAGTCACTTCTAAAACATTTGATTTTAATCCTGATGCGAGTAGTCCAAGCAGTTATCAGTATCTAACTTGGGCTGAGCAAGGCTTAACCTTTGTGCTTTATAGTGGTGATGCATTTAGTGGAGTTGAGCATGATGGCCAAGTACAGAACAATAATCTAAGTGATTATGATGGTTCAATCTCTACCAGAGGTGACTTTGCTCATGATGAAGACCGCAAATATGTCATGACGGTTCGTAATGATGCGGTATTTAATACTGATAGCCCCACTGCTAAGTTTGATATTAAAGTCTATGAAGACCATAATAATGACGGGATATTTAATAATTTAGTTGATACAGATACCAACATCACAGTAACCGGTAATAGTTGGTTTGAGTTAGGCTCAGTCAGTAACCAAGGTGAAGTCCGCTTTAGGTATGCGCCTGTGGATGTGACCGCCAATAGTTCAACGGTAGCAGCTTCTGGTGGTAAGGTGACCTTTTCGAATGACTCCTATACCAACCCCAAAGTTAAAAGCTCATACATGGAAATCACTCAAGGCGGTGCTTTAGGCCAAGCCAAGTATGATTATTATTCGGGTGGTGTAAGAATTGCCCAAAATCAAATCTTGAGTTCCACAGGTCTTTTACCCGATGGCATCCGCTATAATGCTACGGCCCCCGCAGTAGAGGTTAATCTGACCTCTAATCCTTCTAGTCGACTACAAGTCATCAATGATAACTATAATCAAAACCAAGTGGGGAACTTTACCATTGAAATAGAAGAAGATGTGAGTGACCCACTTAATATAAAAACATACTACAAGTACAAGTGGGACTATGCTGATGGGAGTAGCTCAGGCTTTTCAGGACTATCAGAGATTGTTGTCGGCCAAAACTTTTCAGTAGGAAATGGGGTGACTCTTAAGTTCAAATCGCTGCCCACTGATGGTTCTACTTATACAGGTGAAGCTAAACCTGCTCATTTTGAACAAGGTGATCAATGGAATTTCACTGTAGACCCTAACCCTTTAAATGCGGGTGAAACAGTCACTCTTTTTTATGAAGCCACCGATTTTGCTGAAGGGGCAAGTTGGACAATCAGTGCAGATAACCGTGCGTATTGGAGCGGGAGTTATGACATTGTTGCCACCAATAATTATTTAACGCCAGAGTTAACTTTAACCAACACCATTGACTATGATGGCATGGGTACCATTAAACTTGCCGGTGGAAGTGAGTTTCAAACCGGTGACCAAATCCGTATTGAAACACGAGGATATATTGGTGAAGTTCAATCTCGTGGAGAGTATACCGAAGGAAACTATCCCACAGATTATATTTTTACAGTGACTCAAGGTGGTGCTTTGGGCGATCCGGGAGTTGAAATCCAATGGCAGCGAGATGATGTATTTAACCAAGGTATTGTTGTTCCAGACCTAGAGTTTAATGGTGAGGGTACAATTAATCCGGTGGAAGCAGACCGATGGATTTACATTGAAGAAGGCCTAGAAATCAATATTGGCGATGTACTTGATAACAATGGAGATTCGATTGCCTATCTTGCTGAAGGTGATGTCTTTAGAGTATCGGTGGGTAAAAAGCTCAAGTACACCTTTGCCGGCCAACTCACTCTAAAAAGCCGAGAAAATATTGATGTCGACTATGAGATTAACATCAATAATGTGGATGTCGACTATGCTGTGACGACCATTGACGATCTTACAGAAGATGATGTCACCGAGGCTTATTCTGACATTGATAATAAGCTAGGACGTATTAACTTTACCGGTACAGAAGAACAGGCTAACCAAGCTGGTGATAAAGATTTAACTCTTAGTAATGCCTTACACGGTAAAAATCTAAATCACTCTTTGGCGACCACCCACTTATTGAACCGTGGGGCGATTAGAGATGCTTTGCACACTATTGACCTGTCCTTACAGCAAATTGGTGAAGATCGAACTAATGTCGGGGCTCTTATGAATCGGGTTGAGCAAAAGGCTATGACCTTGTCGCAAAAATCTTTGGATTTATTAGGGATTCATACCCGTTTGACCGGTGCAGATATGGCTCAAGAAGCAGCACGCTTTGCTGCCCAACAGCTTCAGATGACCATGACGCCATTCTTACTTGAGCAAAGCAAAGTACGCTCTTTAGTTGCCTTAGACCTAGTTGAAAAACGACAGGGTGGACGATTCTAAAGATATTTTAAAACTGCTTTAGCTCACGTTAGACTCAAACTAAAGATTATTCACTGAAGATTACTTTTGATAGTTATTTGAACCTGTTGAAGTTGAAGCCCTATATGCTGTGAGTAAATCTTAATCAGTAAGACTTGATGAGTAAAACAAGTAATCACCTTTTTAAGCTAAGGAACTTGTATTTACTAAGGCAAGGGCTAAGGCCGGATCAACATTAGCAGCCGCTAGCATTGAAGCACTAGCATTGAGTCTAATTTGATTGAGAGCTAAGCGAGCCGTCTCATAACCAAAGTCGGCATCTTGGATATGGCTCTTCATACTTTCAAGATTGACTTTTTCATTTTCTAGGCTTGCCACAGTGTGTGAGAAGCGGTTGAGCAAGGCACCAAAGAATGATCGTTCATCGCTGACTTGAGCCAAGGCACGATCAAGGGTGTTGAGCGCATGTAAACGATTGGAGTCATCTGTAACATCCAAGGAGTTTAGGGCCCGATCCTTATTGGGATTATAAGAAGCGACATCAGCATGAGCATAGTCTCCGACTATATCTCCAAGAACGCTATTGGTAAAGTCACCAAAATTAAAACTTACCGACTCATCACTCTCTAGTAAGATGCCTCCGCCATAAGCAAAATCATCACCATCATTGAGCCCAATTAAAGCTTCAAGATCATCTCCAAAATTGTCACCCTCATAATTCAACATAAGATTACGACCATCAGGAGCAATTAAAACAAGTTCTGCATTTGCATTGAGCTCGGCATATACACCAGTCTCATCAAAATGAGCGTTTATGGCACTGACCAGTTTACCATCAGCATCATTTTCTTGCACATCAAAGCCACTAATGTTGACATTGTTGATGGTAATATAGGTGTTGGCGGTTAAAGAAACAGCCTGAATACTACCCGAATTACCATACACTCCTCCACCTAAATCGGCATCGAGTGTTTTCTGTCCATCTGTTCTAGTTGCTAATACCGTCGCTCTTACACCCGTTAAGTCAAATGAAGCATTAATGGCTGCGGCTTTGGCAATGGCAGAGTTTGCATTATCAATGCTTGAGACTTGGTCGTCCGAAGCGCTTGATTCACGAATGGCAATCTCGTTGATTGTGAAAAAGTCAGCGGGTCCTAAATTAGTGCCAAGTAAGGTCGATTCGGTATCAACACCAGAAGTGCCTACTAAGCTGATTCGACTACCGAGTTGGTTTGTATCAAGCTTATTAATAGAGATCCCAAGACTACTTGCCGAATCTTTACCAATTTGGAAAAATTTATTTTGGAAGTCTCCGTTAAAGATTCCGTTGTTATTGTAGTTAACCTGTCCAAGATTTGCTTCTATGGCTGACTTCATGGCATCCAATTCTTTTTGGATGGAAGCGCGGTCAGCAGGATTATTGGTTTCATTAAGGCTTTGAACAACAAGCTGACGCATGGATTGAAGCATTTGCTCTACTTCTCTAAGTGCGCCATCACCGGTTTGGGCAAAACTGATGCCTTCTTGGGTATTTTTGACCGCTGCTTGAATTCCATTGACTTGGCTTTGGACACGAACTGCAATGCCCAAGCCCGCAACATCATCAGCTGCACTATTGACTCTGAGCCCAGAGCTCAGACGCTCCATACTCTTGGCAATGTTATTCTCGTGTTGGTTAATGTAAGATCTAACCTGACCAGACTTTAAGTTCGAATTAATGACTAATACCATAAGTACACCTAGATTAAGCTAATAGAATCAAATAATTGCTTGCCTTTAGCACAATTATTACACAAGCTAAACTAAAGTTAAAAGGATTTATCTCTATTGAGGTGCATTTAGACACCTAAGCTGAGAGTTTTAAAGTACCTTTGAGCAAGCTCTACTATCAATTAGATAGCTTATGACTTTGTGGACAACCTCTGTTCAAGACTTTGAACATATTGATTAAGAAAGGCTTTTATTTTGTTTACTCAACAAAGCCAACAGCGACGAATACAGGCATATTATGTGTTTCTTGTACTGTTATGTGCGACCTCATTAGCATATCTTCCTGATGCATCGGCAGAAGATTATATCATTCCGCTTGATAGTTCTACTTTGAGCAGTCTTACGCCGGATAGTAGTGCACCTATTGCCTATGGTTCTAGCGGTGTTTTAGTCAATGGTGAAGATAAGGGATTTTGGCGAGCAAATGGTCAAAGTAAAAGCTTTATTTATTTATATCATGCCGATTACCCAAGCAGCATTCCAAGTTTTACCATAGGTGATATTGCAGAGGTAAAGTTTCATACACGTTTCCAAGATAGTGCGAATGACTTACTAAATTGGTATGCCACTTTCTATACTCGCTGTGATCCAAATGTTCACAGTGATTGTGACTCTTGGTATCGTAAGCAAATTACTGCCGAGCCAATGTATTCTGCCAATCGACAAATCACTGATCACCAATGGACAGAATTCTCAACTTCCGGTGATGCCAATGGTAATAATCAGCTTTTATTTACGGGATATCCCAATTCTCCCTTGGGCTTTTACGGTGGCCCGAGCTTAGCTGATATTCAAGGCGCTAACTTTAAATGGAGTGATTATGTTCCGAATGGCGCTTCTCCATCAAACTCGACTGTCATCAATTACGCCGACCAAGAAGTCCTTATGTTTACAATTGCCACAGGTTCAGGGTGGGCAAATGGCTTTGAGGGAGATCTTGATGCTTTCACCATTAGTTTAAATAACGGCGACAGTTATACCTTTGACTTTAATGCAACCCAAGAAGAGTATTACTTGGGTTGTGGAGCCCATGCTGTACTAGATCAAAATGTGTGGAGTGCTTATGAGCAAGCCTATGCAGCATATGGGATTAATATAGATGTAACGCCAAGCATGTTTACCAGTGGTGGGTCTTCTGACTTTGCCGATGACCATGGGTATTGGAGAGGAGAAACCGATACGACTTATGATGCGGTTGAAACCATTTTCTATTTTAATGGGGAGGCAGGTCAGTTTAGAAGCGATACCTTTACCATTGGAGATATTCAATCGATTGAGTATGTCACAAGAAAAGCCGATGTAAGCCAAACAAATAACTGGTTCTTAAGTATTTATACCGTTGAAAATAGTAGTAATGATTGTACGGTGGAGGAAGCAGGTACAAATTATTCGAGCGTCTGGTATTGTCACCGTATTCAAGCCTTACCTCACAACTCAGATCAGTACTCGATGAGTGCTAACGAATGGACTGTTTTCTCAACAGAATATGACCGTAATGGTAATAACCAACTTCGCTTTTCAGATAATGGGCAAGGTACACATCAAAGCGTAAACGCAAGCGATGCACCTACTTGGAGTGAGTTGACCGACCCCAACTTTACATGGGCCGATTATCCTAATGTCATTCGTTCCGGTAAAACTGGTCAAGCGGTAGATTATAGTGATGAGCCGGTTTTGGCGATTTACTTAACGATGGGCAGTGGCTGGAATAGTACAGTCAGTGACGTTGATGGCTTACGTATTAGCTTTAAGGATGGAACCTCAACGTATCTAGATATCAATGGTACTGGAGAAACCGCACCTACTCTAGGGGCGACTACCCCCTTGACTCTTGATAATGATCTTGGTGCTTGTTCAGCTAATGTAAGCATTGCTCCTCCAAGTGCGGTAGATAGTTGTGGTGGTTCTAATGGGAGTTTTACCAGCGCAACAATGCTTTTAGAAGATGGCTCTACTCTCAACTTAACTCTTGATGGACAGGGGAATGCCAGTGGGAATATTCCAGTGGGATCTCATACCTTAACTTGGGTTTATCAAAATGATGCAGGTGGCCCTTATGACAGTGCAACTGTTGATCAAAGTATCACAATTGTGGATGCTGAAGCACCTAGCATTACTGCACCCACTGATATGAGTGGCAATACTGATCTAGATTTGTGCTCAGCCTCAGGCCTTAGCCTTGGTAACGCAATCGTCACTGATAACTGTGCTGGAGTTGGGGCTGCTTCTAATGATGCACCAGCTTCTTTTGCCTTAGGTGCTAACACAGTGACTTGGACTGTGAGCGATGCGGTTGGCAACACTCAGACAGATACTCAAATTGTCACTGTGATTGACCAACAAGCACCAACTCTGTCGGCTCTTGCACCGGTCAGTTCTTCCAATGATGCCTCGGCCTGTTCAGCAGCATTGACTTTGAACGCACCTACTGTGACCGATAACTGTGATCAAAACTTGAATGCAACCAATAACTTCAATCAAAGCAGTGACTCAAGTGATACATATCCTGTGGGTGTGACTAACGTGATTTGGACAGTGACTGATCAAGGTGGAAATAGTGGCACAACAACTCAAAGCGTAACAGTGATAGATAACGAAGCGCCTGATCTTATTGTGGGTGCCGATATTTCACAAAATAATGATTTTGGTGTGTGTGAAGCACAAGTGAATGGACTCACCGCAACCGTAAGTGATAACTGCTTAGGAGTGAGCGTGACTCATACTGTCAATGGTCAAAGTACATCGGGCACTGATGCAAGCGGGATTTACCCAGTAGGCACAACCACAATTACTTGGCGAGTCACCGATCAAGCAGGTACCTTCCAAGTGAAAACTCAAGACGTAACTGTGGTTGATAATGAAAACCCACAACTCTCAGCATTAAATGATGTATCGGTCAATGTTAGTGGTAACCTATGCTCAGCTTTTGTAAACCTTGATGCACCTACCTTTATTGATAACTGTGGTGGACAATCTGCTACCGTCACCAATGATTATAATAATACAGCGGATGCCTCTGGTCTTTATGCGATTCTTGAAGTTCAAGGCGCGAATGTTGTTTCCAATGCTGACCAAACTGCAAATGGTGTGGTGAGTCGTAGTATTGTGATTACTTGGAGCGGTACTGATGCCCTTGGCAATTCGGCGCCACCACAGTCAATGACTTTGACCTTAAATGGTCTGGATGCTGATAGTGATGAGTTCTGTGATGAAGGTGATAACTGTGCCGAGCAGTATAATCCGAGCCAACGAGATATAGATAGTGATGGTGAGGGAAATGCTTGTGACTGTGGTGATGGCTATATTTATAACTCAACGAGTGAAGCTCTCGATCAAGCAACGTCACAAGTCGTGAGTAGCCCTAATGCTCAGTTCAATGCAACAGATGCCTCCGAGCAAGCAGTTAACCAATACACCGAGTTCTGTGATGATGGTAATCAAAATTTTGGTGATGCTTGTACCAACACTTGTGCAGTTGGACCTAACATGGATATGATTAGCTTAGCAGGTGGTAGCTATAATATTGGTGATGCTAGTGCACCATTATCTACTGAAAAAGTTGAAGTCGCCGTGAGCGTTCCTGCCTTCTCAATTGCCAAGCATGAAGTCACAGTAGGTCAGTATAAATTATGTGTTGATGCGGGAGTGTGCACAGCACCACTAAGCGATGGCTATTGTAATTGGGGCGTCGTAGGCCGTGAACACCATCCGGTAAATTGTATTTCGGCCCGACAGGCTCAAAAGTTTGTCGATTGGATTGGTGCTCGCCTACCTACCGAGTCTGAATGGGAATTTGCTGCAACTGCGGGTGATGAAAGACAGTATACATGGGGGGCTACAGCTCCCGATTGTACTTTAACTCATGCAGGTGAGGAAACGATTACAACAACCGTGACTCGTCGTCGCCGTCGTAGAACAACAACCACAACCCGTGAGGTGAACTATGGGTGTAATACCAACTTAACCGCTGAGGTTTGTTCAAAAGCAGGTCAGATTAATGGGATTTGCGACTTGAGTGGAAATATTGCTGAGTGGACAGCAGATATTTATGCTTCAAGTCATACAGGTATTCCAACCGATGGCTCAGCTCGCTTGAGTGGTGATACTCGTTATCAAACTGTGCGTGGGGGTAGCTGGCGAGATGATAAGTCTCTTACCAGAAATACCATGCGACGGGCAGAGGCGGCAGGTCGTGCAAATGTTGACCATGTCGGTTTCCGTTTTTGCTATTAAGTTCAGTTCATTGTAAAGATACAACTTAGGGCTATGGTTTATGTTGGGTTTTCTGTTTAAAAAACTGACTCAGATTTTTCGTTTACCCGGATCAAGCTCAACCCTAAGCTCTAAGCCATCAGCCATTGATGAAACATCTTCTGAGTCATCCTCTGAGTTAATCTCTCTACAGGATGAGCTTGAACAAATATCAATGGATGAGCGTCACTTTGACCTAGCTTCGCTCAGCATGTCCTCTGATGACTCAATGACTCATTCTACATCGATTTCAGATATAGAACTACCTGCGCTGATTGGAGCTGATCGGCCTTCTGAAGATCGGCAAGAACTCAAAGGGTTAACTCACCATTTGGATGCAATTTATAGCAATATCAGTTTAAAGCAGGAGCTTCCGAACCCAAATCGTGACACTGATATTGAACATGGAGTTTATGCAGAATATGAGCAAACAGAACAGCAAGAGTTTATTGAAAACCCTTTAGAATCCAAAGATACTGCTTCAGTTGAAGACTTAAAAGGTTTAGAGACGACCTTGAACGTTCATAATCTTGACGATTCACAATTACAGCAAGAAGTGCAGCAAGGTACAGATGAGTCTTATTATCCACCTAAGCCTTCGGCGATTAAAAAGCTCAAAGTTCATGGCCTTCGGTCCCTTAATAAAGAATCTTCTCGTCGCTCTAAAAAAGAGGTGCAAGCCGCCCCACTGATTCTGAGTCGCTCTCGTATGAATGAAACACAAGTTTTGCCACAGGAAACTCAACACAAACGAGCTGCAAAAGTAGTACAAGATCAAGCGCGATTGAAAGAATTAGAACAGAATTTTGATTACGCAGTAGATCTGGTTGAACGGAACTGGCAGGCTGATGATGTACAGGTAAGCACTCGACGATTGGCTGAATTAGACCGATATAAGGCCAATAAGCAAGTAAAGATTGATCAGCAACAGATCAAGGAACAGCAGGCTGAGATTGAAAAAGAGCAAACAAGAGAGCAAGTTAGTAAAGACTTTTCTCATACATCTTCTTCATCACCGGCTAAAGTAGAGTTATCCGCATCTAAAGCATCTGATATTGCTTTACTTGAAGACAGTTTCAATAAAAACCTAGCAGACTTTGCAAGAGATCGATATATCGATTATGATCAAGTTCTTACCGACCATATTAAGAAAAAGTCGTAACTGAATAAAAAAGATCATATGTTTTTTCTTCACTGCTCACCCACTCGAGTGTTTTAAAAACCAAATACTCTATTCATAAAGTGTATTAAAAACACACACATTGTAATATTTTATAACAAAGTATACTCATGTGTTAGATTTTAACCCGAATTCCAGGTTTAGTATAAGTGTTTAATATTATTTGGCTTTAGTTGAATGGTGAGAAGTTGGCATAATCTTTGTTTCTTATCATTAGCTTCTTTGAGTAGATCTCAGTTTGATCAACGATTTAAGGCATGATGTAAGGAGCTTATTATATGTTAGCAACAATGCTTTCGGGGTCGGTTTTGGGAGTACAGGCTTATCCGGTTGAGGTGGAAGTGGACTTGGGGCGAGGGATGATGGTGTTTTCAACCGTTGGTCTGCCAAGCAGTGCAGTGAGTGAGGCTAAAACCCGAGTGAAATCTGCACTAGTGAATAGTGAATTAGGCTTTCCTCAAAGACGAGTTGTGGTGAACTTAGCGCCTGCTCATATCAAAAAGGAGGGAACAGCCTTTGATTTGCCCATTGCCTTAGGGATTTTAGTTGCTAATGGGCAGTGTCCGGCCTCTGCTTTTCATCAGACTTTAATTGTGGGTGAGCTGTCTTTAGATGGACGTTTACGTCCGGTTCGTGCCGTTTTACCTTTGGTGGCTTGGGCCAAATCTAATGGAATTCAACGTATTCTTGTTCCGGAAGCAAATGCGCAAGAAGCAGCGGCAGTTGATGGGATTGAAGTATGGATGGCCCGTGATTTAAGCGAAGTCGTTTGCGTTGCCCTTGGTCAAGAGCAGGCTCGGATATGTGTGAGGCAACAAGCAGAAGAGTCTGTTAGCCAACAAGTAGGCGTTTTGGATATGGCTGATGTTAAAGGTCAAGAGGGGGCTAGGCGTGCTTTGGAAATTGCGGCTGCTGGTGGTCATAATATGCTCATGCTCGGTCCACCAGGGTCCGGTAAAACCATGTTGGCTAGACGTTTACCGACAATTGCACCACCTTTAAGCTTTGATGAGCGCTTAGAATCATCCATTATTGCAAGTGTAGCTGGTATATTACGTCCGGAACAGCCCTTGTTGGCTCAACGTCCCTTTAGATCTCCGCATCATACGCTGTCACAGGTAGCCTTGGCCGGTGGTGGCCCAAAATGTCGACCGGGTGAGGTGTCTTTAGCCCATAATGGCGTATTGTTTTTGGATGAGTTACCCGAGTTTAAGCGAGCCGCCTTAGAGGTTTTAAGACAGCCCTTGGAAGATGGAGAAATCTTAATTTCTAGAGCAGCTCATTCTCTACTATATCCGGCAAGGTTTACCCTAATCGCTGCGATGAATCCTTGTCCATGTGGCTATTTTGGTTCACCTCAGCGAGAGTGTAATTGCTCGGCGCAGCAGATTAGAAATTACTTACAGAAAATATCTGGGCCCTTGCTTGACAGAATTGATTTGCAAATTGCGGTTGAAGCGGTGGATCCCAAGGACCTAAGAACTCGCAGTCAAGGAGAGTCATCTTCTGTGGTGAGCGCAAGGGTGATCAAAGCTCGTGACATTCAAAGACAGCGCTTACAAGACAGTGATATTCATGCTAATGGGCAGTTAAGATCCAAAGAAATCAAAGCGTTTTGTGTTTTGGATGAAGTGGCCGAAGGCTTATTCACTAAGGCCATGGATCAACTCAAATTATCCGCTCGAGCTCATGATCGAATTTTGAAGGTTGCACGAACCATTGCCGACTTATCAGAAAGCGAAAGAATTGAAGCGGTTCATATTGCCGAAGCCATACAATATCGACAGCTCGATCGAATTTGGTCCAAAGATGTTGCTTAAGATACTGACTCAAGAAAAACAACAACTCTATACTCTTTCAAGAGCCCAAGCTAAGGACTGTGCATGGGTGAGTGATAAAGCACAAATACAGCTTGAGCAGGCAGGACAAGTCTTGCGTTTGATTGATGGCTCACACCCCACTTGGCCTTTGCTTACCAACGAGACTTGTAGTCTTAACCATGAAGCACTATCGGCCTTTGACTTGGCTTATATCTTAACGCTGTTTATTAGCGCAGGCACTTACTCAATGATTATTGTTGATGGGTATTTGGCTGACTTACAAGAATACTTACCGCGTTTAAGATGGGTATTAAGCTATTACGATTGTATCTTAGTACTCCTGCAAGATTAAGCTCTACATTTCTTCATCTCTAGATTTCTAGATAGATGCACTTTTAGAGTTCATTGGTTCATATTTAGCCTAGTAATTGTTCCCACTCGGCTATTTTAAAACCGATCAGGCTAGAATTGGGACCAACTAAAAGAGGACGCTTAATCAACATGCCATCGGCAGCGAGTTCAGCAAACTTTTCATCATCGCTCATACTTGCTAAGCGGTCTTTAAACCCTCCATTACGGTATGACTGTCCCGATGTATTAAATAAGGCTTTGATCGCCTTGTTTGATGTTGCATGGATTTGCTTAAGTTCATCGCTAGTTGGTGGTGCATCAGCTAAGTTGATTGCTTGGTATTCAAGGCCTTGTTCATTGAGCCATTTCTTGGCTTTTACACAGGTGCTACAACGGGGATAATGGTAAAAAGTATACATTAGACTTTAAGTCTCCTTAGTTCATTTTTAGGTTAGAATAAGAGTTAAGATTTAGATGACAGATGAGTGAAATAAAAAGACAGGATTATTGGCCTGTAAACTTGGGTGCTCGTCGCTCTAGGATGGCTTGAACACCCTCAAGGTGGTCGCTAGTGTTTTGCGCAATCCCTTGAAAGCCGGCAGCAATCTGCAAAGCGCCCTCGGGGCTTGCATTGAGGCTTTGATACGCAGCCGCTTTAGTGAGTTGCACAGCAATAGGAGCATTTTGAGCAATCTCTTGGGCAAGTTCTAGAGCACTTTCCATAAGCTGTTCATCGGCCACAACTCGACTGATAATACCCATATTGAATGCCTCTTGGGATGAGATGACCCGACCGGTTAAGGTCAGTTCTATTGCTTTTGCTAGACCGATGACTCGGGTTAAATAATAGGTGCCACCATCTCCGGGAATGAGCCCCACCTTGACAAAAGTTGAACCAAACTTTGCGCTTTGTGCTGAGATTCTTAGGTCACACATAAGACTCAAGTCCAAGCCAGCACCAATGGCGGCTCCATTGATTGCCGCAATGACCGGCTTGGAAAAGCGAGCTAGGCGACGAGGCACTTGATGAATTTCTTGCATATAACGAGAGCGAAGTTCAAGAGCTTCACCTTGAAACATCCCCTCTTTATCTCGCATTAGCTTTAGATCACCACCAGCACTAAAAGCAGAACCAGCGCCGGTTAAAATCAGGACGCGCACTTCAGGATTAAGTTCAAGCTCATCCAAAGTAGATACAATTTGCCGAATCATTAAGCTACTGTAGGCATTGCGAGCTTGGGGCCGATTTAAGGTCACAATCGCAATATGCCCTTGGTAGTCAACAAGCACTTCTGCTGTTTCATCGGGCATGTTATCGGACTTTGACGCATGATGTGTTTGATCGGACTGAGTGGAAAGTTTAGTCATGGGGTGACTCCTGTTTTTGGCTTGAAAATGCTTGAGATCGCTTGAGCACACGACTGATAGGGGGTAAAAGATAGCCACTTTGAGCCTTATAAGCGGCCCATTCGGGATAGCGTGACATACTGACCTCTTTTAGTGCGATATTTGTCGAAAATAAGAGGCCCCAAACAAAGACTAAGACCAAAGCCGGTAGCCAATGCCACACCAACAAGGCATAGCTACCATAAATCATCATTTCACCGGTATAGTTGGGATGGCGAATAGATGTAAAAAAGCCATTGGTAATCAAACCTCGTTGTACTTTTAGGGTAAAGTATTTTTGTGCATCAGCACCAATCATCAGCATTAAGCCAATGGTGTGGATAAAAATACAAAGTCCAAGCCACCAGTGTGGACGTTCTACTTCGTGCCCACCTAGCCAACCACTGATCAATAAGGTGGGGGCAATCCAATATGGGCCTAATACAAACAAAAAGGCGTTAATGCCACCCAGCCAAGTGACGCGCTTTTGCCAACCTAAATCAGGAAAGTACAGCTCCTTCAGTAGCCAACAAATACCGTAACTTCCATGTAATCCCAAATATGTCCATGCCGCCGGAGAGTCATGCTCAAAGTAAAGAATCAAGGCAAGAACATAAAAAAAAGTCCCTCCCTTTTGTAGATTAATGACCCAAGAAAGCTTGAGCCAGCGTGGGCTGTCTAAAATATCTTCCGAGAGATATTTAGTGAGCTTGTTCAAGGTGATAAATAAGCTTGGCGCAGGAACAGAATGTGAGTTTTGACTTTTGAGGTTTGCTATATTTTTTTCGCTGTTTTTCATGAGTGTACTGATCTAAACCTAGCTCGGAGTAGCGCAGTAAGCATAAAGAACATAGCCCAAAAAGTACCATGTGCTTGCTGTTGTTCACAGCCACCTGAGCTTGAAGGTTTACTCTCATTTGAGCCACTTTCACCGGCCTCAATTTCTTGACCGGCGAACATACCCGCAGGGACTTCACCGGCTTGGGATTCCATACCCGCCATTTCAGTACCTGCGGTTTCGCCAGCTTGGGACTCTATGCCTGCCATTTCAGTACCGGCGGTTTCACCGGCTTGGGGCTCCATGCCAGCCATTTCAGTACCAGCCATTTCACCGGCTTGAGTTTCCATGCCGGCAGTTTCAGTACCGGCCATTTCACCGGCTTGGGGCTCCGTACCGGCCATTTCAGTGCCGGCGGTTTCACCTGCTTGAGCTTCCATACCGGCCATTTCACCGGCTTGGGGCTCCATACCGGCGGTTTCACCGGCTTGCATTTCAGTTCCACCGGTCATTTCAGTACCGGCCATTTCACCAGCTTGGGGCTCCATACCGGCCATTTCACCGGCTTGCATTTCAGTTCCACCGGTCATTTCTTCCATAAAGGGTAAGATTTCCGGTGGCCATGATAAAGGTTGAGCCATATCGCTGACCAAGGGATTAGTGCCTTGTTGTACTTCAAGACCATCACTGCGTCCATCGGCATCGGTATCGGCAAGCATGGGGTTTGTGCCTAAGCGAGTTTCACCTTCATCGGCTAAACCATCTCCATCGCTGTCAGCCAAGCGCCAATAGCAACTTTTGGTTTCGTTTACGCCCCGATCGATATGGGAGACAATCGGCAGGCCTGCTGAATCACTATGGATTTCTGGTTCTAAATGAATGTTAGGCACACCCGGAATACTTTGTTGTAGCGGATAAAACTCTTCTAAAGACCAATCATAGGTAAAACGATTCAGAACCAAGCCAAAGGCATCATTGGCAAGTGCACTGCGGTTAAGCTCTCGAGTTAAATAATAGCATTCTTCACGACCATCAGGCCCGATCATCATTTTAGCGGCATTTATACCACCGCTTCGGCTATCATTAGTGAAATATCGAAAAGTATAGCTAAACTCACTCATCGGGTCTTCGGTGATTAAAGAATAACCGTCTTCATCCCAATCAAGCATTGCAGTCCCATTGCGAGAACCATGAAATATCCAAATTGTACCATCGGACCATCTTACGGCCTGTGGACGGACTCCGGCACCTTCCGGATAAATATAGGGATCTGAGTAACCAACATCATAAGATTGCCATTGGCCATTTGTTAAACTGGTCAAGTACAGATGCATGTAATCACTGCTACGATGGGTTAGCATCACAGTGCCATTAGTGTTTTGATGAAGTTTTAGATCAAAGCCTTGACTGCTGTTGGCTTCTGTCAGTGCTTGACGACTCCAACTCTGCTGGCCTCGGCTATACCAATACACAACACCATTGATTTGTGTGGCAACATTTAAAGTATCATTGAGCCAAAGCATTTCACACTTTTGGCCACCGGTACCATCGGTTTCAATCCGTTCTTCCCACCATACACCCTCTTGGTTTTTGACAAAAAGTACGAGTTCACGACTCATCGCGGTTGAGCGATAACTGCAGATATAAACCTGATCATGCCGGGCTAAAATGGCACTGTCCGTGACCGGACTGAGTTCTAAGTCAATCGGATTGGCCACGATCTCATGTACCGGTATATTATCTGCGTTGATATGCGTATAAATTAATTGGCGAGTTTCCGGATTAATTCGGCTGATGTGAATCTGATCACGCTCATCGATCGAAAGGGTTTGGCTACTCGGATTGTTGATATCAGTGAGACAGCTTTGCTCAAAGTTCATACTGCCTATCCCTCTTTGCGCATGAGCGATACCGAATAAACTATTCGAGAAGAGTAAAAATAGTAAAAATAAATACTTAAGGCCTTGTTGGAAAGCATTCATGAGCAATGAGCTCCTTAATGATCTAAATCTGAAAAAGACTTGTAGAGAATACATACCTTCTCGTTCAAAACAGCGCTATACTTTCATACTGTATACAAAAGTCATCCATATACTCACTCAATATAGATAAGGAATAGTGTATGAGCACATTGGACAAAGCAAGTCTAACCAATCCTCAAGATGATGTAAAAGTCCAAGCTGGCCAAGTACCAAGCATATTATCCGGCCAAGTACCAAGCTTACCGGCTCGCTTGGGTAAAGTGGGTCGCTCGGTATATTCACAACTTTTGCATCGCTTAGCGCATTACCAAGGTGAGATTTATCCTTTACATGTGGGTGATACCTACTTATCACCCGCTGTTTCGATGAGTGAAGTGGAAAGCTTAGAGCATGCAGACTGCTTAGCACATCGCTATACGCCAGTGCGTGGTCATCAGGCCTTGTTAACCCAAGTCGCCAAATGGCTCAGTGAGCGCCAGGGTATGACCGTGCATGAAAATGAGATCTTGATCACGGGTGGAGGAACGGCAGGCTTAAGTGCATTAGTAGGCGCCTTATTAGCACCGGATGATGAGTTATTGTTACTTGCCCCTTATTGGCCACTTATGGCAGGGGCCACTCGCTTACATGGTGCAGCTCCTGTTGCCGTTCCTTTTTTTCAAGAAGGGCTAAGTATTGAGCAGGGGATTGAGCGATTAAACCAACATTTAAGCCCTAAGACCAAGGCCTTGTATATTAATACGCCCAATAATCCGACCGGCGAAGTTTTAGATAAAGCCTATCTACAAGCTTTAGTCACTTGGGCTAGTCAGCATGGTTTATGGGTAATTTCTGATGAGGTTTATGATCTATTTTGCTATCAAGGTGAACACCAATATACACGCCCCTTAGATCCACAGCGGGTGATCTCTGCGTTTTCTATGAGCAAAGCCTTTGGTATGGCGGGATATCGCTGTGCCATCTTACAAGGCCCCCCCGAAGTATTAAGCGCCACAGAACGAGTCTTAACCAATGCTTTATATAGTGCTGCAACCCCCGGTCAATTGGTGGCACATGAAGCTTTAAGCGAGCGTGGATTAGCATGGGCGGAACAAGCCTCTGTCGCCTATCAAGCCGTAGGACAAGAAGCCGCTAAACGCCTACAAGTACCTGCGCCTCAAGGCAGTACTTTCTTGTTTATTGATGTGAGCACTGAAGTCGGTAAAGGCGGTCGGTTTGAGTCGGAATCAGGTGGGGTAGATCGCTTATTAGAGGCTTGCGTGGATCGCGGACTCTTATTGGCACCAGGTAGTGCATTTGGGCCTTATCCACAGCATTTAAGACTATGCTTTACGGCCGCTGAACCTGAAGTTGTTTTACGTGGTGTAGATATTTTAGTGGAACTTTTAGGGCGCTGAATGAAGCCCATATATTATGAGGTTAGTATGCGTTTTTTAAACACAACTTTTCTACTTTTGGCTTTAAGCTGTTTGGGCGTTATTCAAGCCTGTGATGAGCAGTCAGCAAAGCAATCAAACACTATGGATGAATTATTAGCGGGTGAAGCTTTAGCGGGTGAGACTTTAGCAGAGCCACATTACCCATTAGATGATCAGTTGCGAGTCAACCATTTACAAGCCTTGGGGACTCACAATAGCTATCATCTTGCTTCCGAAATTAATATCTTACCTTGGCGTTATAGCCATCTCGCTTTGGATGAGCAATTAGACCGGCAAGGCGTACGACAGTTTGAGCTTGATATTTATGATCAAGCTGATGCGTTGAGCGTCTATCATGTTGAGCGCTTAGACCAAGAAAGCAACTGTGCTGATTTAAATATCTGCTTGTCACTTATGAAAGCGTGGTCTGATGCGCATCTAGATCATCATCCTTTATTGGTTTTATTAGAGCTTAAGTCTAGTGATCGCTCTGCTCCGGATGTCATTGAGGCGATCGAAAATGTTGTAAGACAAACCTGGGGCCAAGATCGAGTTTTAAAGCCGAGTGATGTACAAAGAGACTATCCAACTTTACGAGAAGGGCTTGCGGCAGAAGGGTGGCCTACTTTGGGTGAAAGTAGAGGCAAGGTGATCTTGGTTTTACACACGAGTGGAGAAACGCGTGAAGTATTGGTAAATGGAGAGAATGGACTACAAAATCGTTTGCTATTTCCCGATGCCTATGGTGATTTAGAAGCAGATTATGCTGCTTATCATTCGATCAATGACCCCATTCAAAGCTATGACTTAATTGAACAAGTTGTACGAGCAGGGCATTTGGTAAGAACGCGAGCGGACGTAGACAGCGAACAAACTGTTTCTTTGGATTATACTCGAGCAGAGCAGGCTTTGCTCAGTGGGGCTCATTGGATTAGTACCGACTATCCCCGTCCAGCAAGTCCAGATGAATATGGTTTTGTGATTCCTCAAGGTACGCCTTCGCGCTGTCATCCTTTTATGGCACCAGAAGAATGCGAGTCAGTAGCCATTGAAAATCTTGCTAGCAAATCTGTAACAAGCGAGTCAGCAACAAGCGAGTCAGCAACAAGCAATGAATGACTAAAAAATAAGGAGCTTTTAGTGAGTACACAGCAGGAACATGCCCAATTAGATAAAAGCTTAGGGCCCTTGATGATTTGGGGGCTTGGCGTAGGCTATGTCATTTCGGGAGAGTATTTTGGGTGGAACTTAGGTCTTGCCGAAGGGGGGCCTTATGGCATGCTTGTCGCCACTCTTTTGGTGACCCTCATGTATTTATGCTTTACCTTATCCTATGCCGAACTTGCCTGTGCTCTACCCGGTGCCGGTGGTGCCTATGTATATGGTAAAGAAGCCTATGGAGAACGCTTTGGCTTAACCGTGGGGTTAGCACAGCTCATTGAGTTTGTTTTTGCTCCTCCGGCCATTGCCTTTGCTATTGGCAGTTATCTGCAATCTTATATGCCAAGTATTCCGGTTTTATACTTAGCCGGAGGGGCCTATATCATCTTTACTGCGCTCAACGCTTGGGGCGTTAAGCTTTCGGCTATTTTTGAGCTAGTAATGACTATTTTTGCGGTAGCCGAACTACTCATCTTTTGCGGAGTGACCTTACCCGAGTTTCAATGGGCAAAGTTTAGCCACAATCCACTGCCAAACGGTTGGTGGGGTGTTTTACCTTCCTTACCTTTTGCGATTTGGTTTTACCTAGCCCTAGAAGGGATTGCCAATATCGCCGAAGAAGCCCGAAATCCTCAGCGGGATATTTCCCGAGGTTTTATTTATGCTTTGATCACCTTAGTCACCTTGGCCTTATTAGTCTTTTTTGCTTCGGTAGGCGTAGCCGGTTGGGAAGCGGTGGTATACACGGATGCTAGCCAGCAAGTAAGCTCTGATAGTCCCCTACCATTAGCCATTGCTCATGTGGTTGGTGAAGGCCATCTTTTATACCATTTGTTGGTTACTGTAGGCTTATTTGGCTTGGTGGCCTCTTTTCACGGCATTATCTTGGTGGCCGGTCGGGCAACCATGGAGTTTGGGCGAGTTGGATACTTACCCAAGCGCTTAGGACAGATTCATACTCAGCGTAAAACACCGGTGAATGCCTTAATTTTGAATATGCTCATCGGTTTTGTAGCTCTTTTAACCGGTAAAACTGGTGAAATCATTACCTTGGCCTGCTTTGGCGCATTAACTTTATATGCGCTTTCTATGCTTAGCTTGCTTAAATTGCGTAAAAGTCAGCCTGAGCTAGCTAGACCTTATCAAGCTCCCTTTTATCCTATTTTTCCAATCATCGCCTTAACTTTAGCAGTGATCTGCTTGGCTTCGGTAAGCTACTATAACTTTAATATCGCCGTGATTTATACGGTATTAATGGGTATAGGCTATGTATTGGGCCAAAAGCGCATTGCAGAGCCCGCTTAGCTCTCAAAAAAGACTAAAAAGTAAAGCCAAAGCTTAATGCCCAATCATCATCAATAAGATTAGGGGCTAGCCAAGATGAGGACAATAGGCTTTCATCATCAAACTTGGGCTTTGGCTTTGGCTTTCGGGTAAAGAAATAGATCGAGGCAGCCAAACATCCTGCACCGAACAGACCGACTTGCAGACGTTTATCGGCTTGGATACTTCTGCCAGTAACATATGCGTCTATCATTTGGCCAAAAACACTCAAACTCAAGAACCCAAAAAGAATACCTCCTTTAGTATCCGACCACTCATACAAAGAGGATAGTATAGACTTTTTAGGAGTGGGCAGGCGCTTGATACCATAGATTTTTATTTCGTTTTGAATGGCCTGATAGCTGGTATCATATTGATTATTTTGATGAATGAAATAGGCGGAAGTAGCGAGAATCGGTACGCCGATCATTAACACCATCACAACACCCAATGCTGCATAGGGATTATTATTTGTATTGTAATCATAAATGAGAGGAATACTGCCCAAGATCATCAAGCCACCAAAAGACGCACCTCCATAGGTTAGTATTTTATCAAAGATTGACGGTGGTTCACCTAGATCAGCCAAGCGTTCACTCAGTTCATACGCTTTTCGAATACGCACGGCCTTATCTTCTTGCTCAGAGTTTTCGGGAAGTTCTGTACTTTCAATAGTGACTTCTGCCTGAACAGGTAAAATACACTGAGCAGACACTAGATACAGTACTAAGCCTAGTCGAGTAAACTTTGATAAAAGTGTGGTTCGTTTCATAAATTACTTGCGCTAAGTATTTAATTTTATTGTTGTATTTTCTAATGTTTTGATCACTTGTGCAATTTCTAATTCGCCATATTGCTCACACATGGGGAGAGCTAGGCCTTGATGACCGATGCGAATAGAATGCTTTAAATGAGCAACTTTCCGATCAGCTTTACTTTCTCGCATAAGTGAAATCAAGAAGATACACTGAGCGCCAATGTAGCTTTCTACACCATGCTTACTTACTGCATGGAT
>CAKZRU010000012.1 GCA_937146725.1 uncultured Myxococcales bacterium | reverse complement strand
GCGTCTTTCTTGACTTGCTTGCGGATTAAGCAAAAACTCCAAAGCATAATCTATGACTTCTTCGCTGGGTTCGGCTTGAGGATCTAAACCAAATAGAGGATTCATCACTTGGATAATCTCAGGAGTCAGTAGTCGAGCTCTCATCATTGGGTCTTGCTTTAAACTTTGAGCCCATTGCTGACTATTCAGAGTCCCTCGATCCACATAGCTCATCAAGCGATCATGAGCTTGGGGTTGTTCAAGTCTACGCTTAAGCTTTCTTAATGCAGCCACCGCTTGCGCTGGATGATCACCGGGCTGTGTATCCACAAAACTTAGACCTAAACGCTGTGATAATGAGTTTTTAAAGGCTTCACTCAACTCCGGTGCTTGAGCACTAGAAAATGCGCCTTCGGATAACCAAGCTTTAAAATCTTGGCCTTGGATGGCACACGAAACATCTCCTTCTTCTAAACCAAACTCTGCGCATAGATCACCGTTAATGGCTCTAACCAAGTCAGTTGCTGAGCGAGCATAACGGTCAACTGCTGCCCCATAAATGTAGGCATTACCGCTAATAATTTGACCACTTTCGGGATCAGCTGATGAAGGCCCATATCCCAAAGGTCCATTAGGTTGATCTTCTACGATCCACCACAAGAATGAAAAGCGTGGATCACCCATTTGTTGCCAAACAAAGGGGGTCTCTAAGTTTTGCTCTTGGGAATGATAAGATAACAGGGCACAGGCTCTTTCAAGCTCGCCACTTTCTAGCTGATCCAGATCTCCTTTTGAGGGTAGATCAGACAGCACTTTGCTCAACTTAGGATACAGGTCTAAATATTGAGTTAACCCTGTAAGCGAACATTGATTTTCTCTGATTTGAAATAAAAAGTCATGGCCGATTGCTTCACCGCTATTACCGGTTAGATAAACCGCCTGTTCATGTTGTAGCTCACTGCTTCGGGCAAGCTCTTGGCGAAGCTCATCTTCCGATCGACGAGTTGCGTTCATGGCAGCTTGCATAAACGCCGCATTCCAATCCTGCATAATTTTAACCGCACTTGGTTTTAAATCTGCTGGAAAATGAGGATTTAAGTAATAAATGATTGGCTTCAGAGAACGATTCTCCATAGGGATCAGCTGTCCATCCGCGTCAACAGTTTGCGCCCAAACCTGATGATGATTCGCTAGGTGGATTCGGTTCTCATCATGGTTACTCCCTACTCGTCGGTCATAGCGACGACGTTCGGTGCGAAAATATCCAAAGCGTCCAAAATGATCCCATTTAAGTTCCTCACAATCACTTTCTTGGATTTCACCTTCCAAAGCTTCTAATACTTCCGCAGTACAAGCGACTTCGGCTGTTTCTGTTCGATTAGGCCCTACGCTTACTTGAGTGTATTTGATGAGTTGTCCTTCATCATCTTCCAAGCGCTCTCGATCAAAGTATGAATGTGCTTGGAACTGACGTCTTTCTTCTTCATCAACCTTAACAAAGGCACTTTTAAGCAACACTTCAGCACTTGGGCACTGTATACCGCCCAAAGTCGGACTGACATAGTTTAAGAAGCATCCATAGCCACTGTCGTTGAGTGTTGCGGTTGTTGTCACCGAAATATAATCATCAGTAATTTGCTGTCGATGGGGATTTTCAGCGTCATTTTCCCTAAACCAGCGATTTACTTCTTCAGGTTGAAGATATGAATTAGGTGAGACTTGGATATTAAAGAGTTTTAAAGTACCCGTTAGACTATTTTGTGACCAATCAACCCGCATATATTCGCGCTCATACCATGGCCTGAGCGACTGTTCTTCATGAATGACATTGCTTTGTCTTCCCGTGCTTCGATCAAATTGGCGTTGGATATCGAAGTGAGCCGTAATCGGATATACAGCAATTGGATTCCCTCGAAGCTCCCCTCCGGCTTGCTGTGCTTGACTATTTAAGCCGGGTACTGGTTCATATGCTCGACGAGCAATCAGCTGAGTTTCTCTCACTTCCCACTCAATCTTTTCAAGGGGGCCTTCCAAGCCGGTAAAAGCAAAACTGAGGTGGCTTGGATGATCTACAACGGTTTGTCGTGCATACCAAGTGCCTTCCAAATTGCTTTTTTTGAGATAGTGCGGTTGTACTCTGTTTATGTCAGCCACCTGCTCGGCACAGCTCAAGACTAAAGAACTCAGCAAGATCAGATACAGATAGTTAGATCTGCCTAACCAAGCAAGAACTCGCTTTAATCCGTGTATGTACATTCTATGGTCTCCGTGGGTTCTTTAAGTTAATGTAGATAAGTTATAACAGATGAAATAAAAAATGTGGACTGATCTACACTGCTCATAATGAAAAATTGTGATCGTTATCTCGTGAGACAGTACACAGTTTGATCTTTACCGATGCAAGTAAAAGAGGCATGGTTACTCAAGTTAGTTATTATTGTGCAAATCTTTTGAGGAGTTTAAATGATTTATCGTTTCATTCGAGAATTAGTTCGACTCGCAACCCATATTTTTTACCGACATATTGAAGTTGTTGGACTTGAGAATATTCCTAAAGATGATGCTCTTATTTTTTTTGGCAATCATCCTAACTCCTTGCTTGATCCCGCTTTAATCACTGCTTTTGGCGAGCGCAAAATACATTTTATGGCCAAGGAAGCCTTATTTTCTAAGCCTTTACTGAATACACTTTTAAAGCAGATGGGGGCGGTGCCGATTAAACGTCGCCAAGATCAGAATGGTGGACAACTCAATAATGAGAATACCTTTGAAGCGCTGTATCAAGTGCTCGAAAAAGGTGGTGCTATGGGGATTTTCCCTGAAGGTATTTCGCACAATAACGCACAGCTTTCCGAACTAAAAACCGGAGCCGCTCGCATTGCTTTAGCTATGAAAGAACGTGGTACTCAAGTTCGCTTCATCCCCTGTGGCTTAACCTATCTAACTAGAGATCGTTTTAGAAGCTCAGTGCTCATCCAATTTGGCTCTGCGTTCAGCTTAGAGGAATTAAGCCTACAAGAAGACTCCCCTCGAGCCATCACAGAACAAATGGATTTACATTTACGCGCCTTAACGATTAATGCTGAAAATTGGGATGATCTTTCTCTACTTGATACGGTCAGACGTTTATACCAACCGGCAAAAATCTCAATTGAAGAGCGGGTAGAGCTAGCAAGACGCTTTAATACGCATTATCCTCAAATTAAGGCTAAGCCCGAGATTAGAGAATTAGCTCAGCAAGTGAAAGAATACCAAGATGAGCTTTATTTTTTGGGGCTTCATGATAAAGAAATCAGTGGTTCCCTAAAAGCGAGCCTTTTTGGTTTAAAGCTATTCAAACACTTAAGTATTATGTTTATTTGGCTACCCTTAGCCCTGATTGGCTCACCCATCCATTTTCCAATCGCCTTTTTACTTGGTAAAGGCAGCCGAGTCATGGCGCCTCGTAAAGATGTAGTGGCTACAACAAAGTTTGTAGCGGGCTTCCTTCTATTAAATGCCCTTTATTTAGCGCTGGGTCTTTGGGCGTGGTCATTGGGATATGGGTGGCGCTCGCTTTTGGTTCCTATTCTGTTTGCTCTCACGGGTTTTGGCTGTCTTAAGCTTGCTGAACGAGGTCGGTCAGTATGGAGAACGCTGTGGATTTGGACCCATTGCCTAGCGGCTAAAACAACGATTAAAGAATTACGAGACAAAAGACGACAACTCAAGTCTCAAGTGCTACAAGCGGTAAATCAAAACCTTCCCGAGGGACTAGAAAGAATGTTTTACCAAAACTCAAAGTCCTCATCGTCTCATTCAGAATCTCAAGAAGCTTAAGTTTATATGAAGCAGTCAAAGCCTTTGAAGTCACACTATCCAAAACAGCAGTTGACGTGGGTAGAGCGTATTGCAATCCGCATTGGTGAGCGCTTAAATCAGCCGGGTATCCTAAGAAGAATCTCAGTCTGGTGGGGTAAGGTATTCACCTGCGCCGTACTACATAAGATCACCGGGCACCGCTGGGTTCACATCCATACCGATCGTTTAGAGCAAGTAAGTGAACAAGCGCCTATTTTGGTGGTGAGTAATCACCGAACTTTCTTTGATATGTATGTCGGTATTACCGCCTTGCGCTACCTCAGTCGCTATAAGCTGGGCGCTCCGGCCGTATTTCCGGTGAGATCACCTTTCTTTTATGATCATCCATTAGGAATTATTCTCAATCTTATCGCTTCGGGGGGCTGTATGTGGCCGCCGGTTTTTAGAGATGATAGACGCTCTGTACTGAATCCGATTAGTACAGAAAAAATGAAGGAGCTATTAAAGCAAGATGGCGTGTGTTTTGGCTTTCATCCAGAGGGTCGTCGTTCCAAAAGTCCGGATATCTACACTTTAGAGCCTCCTAAAAAAGGCGTAGGCCAATTGATTAATAGTGCCAATGATCGACTGATCATCATTCCTCTTTTTATGAGTGGCTTAAGTGGGAATGCAAAACAAGAATGGCGCTTACGAAAGCAAGAATTCGCCCAAAGTCATCCACTCAAGTTTTACTGGGGAAAGCCACGTTTGGCTAAAAATTACCAAGGAAGCGAAATTGAAATCGCCCAACAGGTTCATCAAGAAATCCAAGATCTTGCCAATGAAGCCCGCTTAGCAGAAACTAGCCATTAGCATCACAAACTTAATCTTAAAGCACCAAGTTTAGCTTCAAAGTGCACAAAACCACGCTTGGCTAAGTTTCGACTCATCGTTGCATAGCTTGCCTGGCTCAAACCAAGCTTTCTTACCGCTTCCCCCCAATATACTGCTCGATTTTGCTCACTCTCTTGCTTCACCATTTGCATCAAAGACTGTTCAAGTGGGGTCAAGCCCTGTGCGGAGCAAGCAAACTTTAAGCAAGCTAAGGCACCTAAGGTATCACTTTGGGCTGTATGGGCTTGACCTTGTCGTAGATACCCAATGGAATCGAGCGCTTCATTCAAGGAAAGTCCTGAAATCCTTGCCGACTTTCTGCTTTGGTACCAAGCTGTTTTTTCAGCTCGATGCGCTCGACAACAAAGCTCAAATTTTTTTTGAATATCCACATGCATCCAAGTGGCTTCTGTCCGAGTATATTTTGTCCATTCTCGGCTTAAAACTCGATGGTCAAAGCTACCCCATGAAGCTAGATAAAACGGTGCTTTACCCACCCATGACTGCCAAGTTTTGATAAAGTCCTCACTAGAAGGCGCTACATCGATCATAGCTTGACTTAATCCAGTGAGTTTTTTACAGAAATCGGTTAGAATCGGGTTGTTATTTGGACGAACATAGCTATGAAAGTCCTTAAGTATTGAAAAGTTAATAGGATCTACTGCAGCACCATAGATTTCAATACTTTCACTGATTTCACTTTGCTGTTTGCGTCTAGGATCGCCGTGTGGCCAACAAGTCGCTTCTAAATCAACAAGAATGAGATTCATTGGAGATGATTTACGATATTCTCAATGGAGTTCAGTAAGTGATTAATATCTGAATGGGTCAAAGCAGGATTAATCACTGCTGCTCTAATCACGGTACGCCCCTTAAAAGTGGCATAACCCACCAAAGCATCCTGCTGTACCTGAAGTTGATAACAGAGTGCTTCATGGTCTATTCGTGGGTGCTGATCTACTTGTTTAATTTCAAAACAGACATTTAAGTAAGGGGGGGCTTCACACAAATCAAACATTGGTCTGCGCTTCACTTCCTCAGCTAAAGCTAAGGCTAGATTTCGTTGACGCTCTAAACGGCGTATCCAGCCTTCATCTCCATGATATAGCCAAGCAGCCCATAGTTTAAGTGCATCGTTTCTGCGTCCACACTGTAACGATCGAGTGCCTGGATTAAGTAAGTTACTATCGGCCTGAAATAAGTAACTCGCACTTTCATTTAAGGCAAGTTCACAAGCTTGCGGATCCTTAGTCAGTAGAACCGAACAAGTAAGTGGAGTTCCCATCGCTTTGTGTGCATCCCAAGTTAAGCTATCAGCTAAAGAGATTCCTTTAACCTGTTCGGCAAAACAGGAATGAAATAAGGCCGTGCCACCAAAAGCGCCATCAACATGAAACCATAGCCCAAATGACTTACAGATTTCAGCGATTTGAGCAAAGGGGTCAAAGCTTCCTCTGACTGTGGTTCCCGCTGTGGCAATGACCATGATTGGCTTGAGTCCATTGGCCATATCATCTTCAATGGCCTGTCTTAAAGATATGCAATCCATTCGACCATGCTCATCGCATGATACTTTGACCACATTTTTTCGGCCTATGCCAATAATACCAGCCCCTTTGCTCACCGAATAATGAGATTCGGCAGAGGTGTATATACGTCCGGAAAGAAGCCCTTCTTCCCGCCAATTTGGATTAGCTAAGTCTCGTGCACATAGCATCGCCGCTAAATTCGATAAACTTCCACCAGGTGTAAAAATACCACCACAGCGTTGACCTTCATTGCTCAAGCCGGCAATCCGACCTAAGCGTTGAATAAGAGCATCTTCAATTAGAACAATAGGTGCAGCCACTTTATAGGTGTACACTGATTGATTGCCAAAAGCGGCAAAAAGTTCACCGGCAAGGGCGGCCGGATCACGTCCTGCAAAGAGTTGATTAAAAAACGACCTACTTGATGTTGTAGGCGTTAATTTTGCAACTTCGTGTAAACGTTCAATCACAGACGACAAATGAGTCGGTCCTTTTGGAAAATCAAGATCGATCAATTCGCTGAGCGCTTCGGGTGAATAAGTGGCTCTAACCGGAATTTCTTTTTCAAGTTGATTAAGATGCTGCAAAGCGCTCATGATAAGATTAAGCCCTTTGGCGACTTCTTCGGTCCCTCTTGGCCATTCTTGTTTTGGATCAACTGGATAAAGGTTGCTTATATCTGTTTCCGTTAGACTTTCGGTAGTCATTACTTCCCTTAATATCGTATTTCTTTTTGTGGTCTAAATGCTTGCTTCTTCTGAGGCAATCTGAATCAACATCTCAACATATTGGTGATCTTGCTCAAGATCAAGTCCAAGAACTTGTGTAGCAAGATCGATAGTAATCTCTCCTCGACGAGAGATAATCTTATGCAAAATGGACTGCTCATAACGTTTGATAAGGGCCTGAGCTGAATTAAGGCTTTCAATCAGTCTCATTTTTCGTTGTTTCACCGGCTTCTCATCATCAGGATCAACTTGGATAAAAGCTTGCGATTGCAATAAGACCGCATGATATTTAGAGGCTTGTGACCTAGACAGCCCCACTGCATTGCAAACTTTTTCTAATGCATCTGCCCAACAGGCCCCCTCACTTGAGCAAAGAGCCTGATAAAGTGTTTCTAGAACCTGTCGACGATCTTGGGCATTTTGCATATATTGATACCCTTTAAGGCTTGACAATGCGAGTTGTAATTCATGTGCATTTTGGAAATCAAGTAAGCGTTCAGGTAATTCTGTTTGGGTGTGATTCTTTGGCTCATGGAGAGCGATATTCAAATCACCTTGCAGGGGACGGTCAAGCTTGAGGACAGGAAAGGCCTCAGAAGTTTTCTGGGATCTTTGTCTTGAAAGCAAGGCGAGTTGATCCATCAAGCTACCAAAGGAAACATACCCATAGTCTTTTTCGCTAAACCGTCCGTGGTGACTATGAACTAAAAGTTGCTTGAGTTGGGCTCCGGTCAGAATTGTACTCTCAAAACTTTTAGCAATGCTCAGAACTTCATCAAGTAGATCATTGATATTCTTTTTGGGTCGGGTTTGAGACTGGGCCTGAGTATCATTGTGCAATAGAGACTCATAGGTTGCCGTTTCATCACAAACACGTTTCATTTCCTTACTCATTGCCCTAGAAGTCGATAAAGCAATGACTCGTTTGCCGGCCCGTTTTAGCGTATTAATGACCGGTAAAAAGTCTCGATCTCCTGATACAACAACATAGGTGTCAATCTGAGGCTGGGTATAAATACTTTCTACAAGATCAATCGCCATACGAATATCAACTGCATTCTTTCCGCCTCGACCGAGTACATGTACTAGTTCTACCCCGCGACCATACAAATCAACTTGCCATTGATTGACCGCTTTAATACGCCAATCTGCATAGGCATATGAAGCGCAAGCATCACCATATTGATGAGCAAAGTCACACATGAGTGAAGTTTTAAATGCTTCGTAAGCACCTTGCTCCCCATACTTATCGATCAAGCCATAGATTAGATTTTCAAAATCTATGAATAAGCCTACCAAATGACTCGACATACCACTTGCTCCTCTAGCATTAAGATCTTATTTTGAAGCTTCTTGACATAAGTCAAAGCTATATCCAAGAGTAATAAAGACTCTTGATCAACTTAAGATCATCAATCCCTTTACTATTAACTCATTCCATAAAGGATCGTATCATGAACAGAGTTTCTTTTAATTGCAAGCAAGGTGTTTCCGGTCGATTGCAAATTGCACTCATGCTCTTAATGAGTATTTTTCTTTTCCAAACTGTATCGACTCACTCGGCAGAAGCTAAAAAGAGACAAAAAGGTGCCAAACGACTGGATAAGCAACTCAAAAAAGCACAGTATGGTTTATTCGGAATTCGCCTCCATTTAAACTCAGCTAATCTTGATGCAAGTCGCGAAAAAGACCCTTTTGTACAAAATCCGGAGAGAAACCTTGGGTTTGGCTTTGGAGTAACTTTTGATAAAGGGCTCAACAATTTAATGTCGGTGCGAGTTGACGCCTTGTATCAAAACAAAAACTTTAGTGCGAAGGGTAAAAGCGATTATAACTTAGCTGTTAATGAAAGTTTAACAACATCAACCTATATGGACTTTATTGAAATTCCAATCATGCTGACAGCACGCTTTATGCATGGTCAACTGATTCGTCCCTTTTTTGCTGGTGGCTTTTATGGTGCAATGCGCTTACCGTCAACCACTGCTGAGCAAGATGGTCAAGGTTCTGTTGATGAAGCCGGTCGTCCTTTTGGCTTTTTTGATTACGGCTTTGTAGTCGCCGGTGGTTCATATTTTGTCCTGCAAAAAGGCGCAGGCTTTTTATCGGCAGAAATTCGTTATTCTCAGGGAATGGCCAACATTGCTGATACCGGTATTGAGGCCAACCAAAGCGAACAAAATAACGGTGCTGCCGCTGAGCCACTCAAGCGTCAAGAATATAATATCAACAATCTTTCTGTGATGATGGCCTACTATTTCTAATCTTTATGCAGTGTTTTGCGAGTTATACTTGACAAAGTCCAGTGAATGTTCTTACTGAGACGATCTATTTCTCAAATAAACATGGAGGATATTAAGATGACAGAGCCAAAAACATTTAAAATCACTTGGGGTGATGAAGAAACAGTCATCGAAGGTCGTGCTGAAGCAGTTGAGTTTGCTAAGGCCAAAAGCGCAGATGTACCAATGAACGTAAGTGTAGAAAGCAACGATGAAGATGCAAGCTCTACCATTTCGATGACTTACCATGGTGGAAGTCTTGAGGTATATGTAGCGGAAACCAAGAGTAACGATCGTCGCTCACGTAAACGTGACCGCAACGAGGATGAAGCTAGCACCGAAGAGTCAAGCTCAGAGGAGTCAAGCTCAGAGGCGTCAAGCTCAGAGGAGTCAAGCTCAGAGGAGTCAAGCTCAGAGGGGTCAAGCTCAGAGGAGTCAAGCGAAAGCTAAATCCGTAATCATTAGTTTGGTTGAGAAGAAGCAGTTTTTAATCAAGCCAAATAATGACAGCTCCTGATCATGGTTTTTACATCCCGTTAGTAAAACGAGAATCATGAGGAAGCTGATCTCTAATTTGAGTGAGTGCTTCTGCATACATCTCAAGATGAGCAAGAGCATAGTCAATTCTGTCTTTAATCCATAAATCAGCTTCTTGGGTTGCTTCATTCTGATTAAGGACAGCATTAACCTCTCTGATAATTAGATGCTCTGGAATCCAGTTGATCTTTGTATTCTTGTATGAAGATGCACGGATTTCAGCAATAGGGTAAGCGCCACCTCGTCCTGCGCTTACCGTTACAATAAGACCTGCTTTATGGCCAAGCTCCGCTTGCCCAGCAAGTAGGAAAAGGTTCTTAGCTTGAGGCGTGGCCATACCGGCCCATTCCGGAGTAATCAAGATAATCGCTTCGGCATGAGTCAAAGCTGTCGAAAGCTCTGTCCACAATGACCAAGAAGAGTCGGCTTGATCAGTGCCCCAAAGTGGCAAGGGTGTTTCTCCACAATCAAAGAGAAAGACTTCATGTACTTTGGTATTTAATTGTGATTTTAAATAGCGAGCAACCTTAAGTGATTGACTCTCTTTACGTTGAGAGCAACTTACAATAACAAACTTCATTCATTCTCCAAATCGACTGAAAAGATATAAGTTCTTTGAACGTATCTGTTATCGAGAAGAAAATGAACAGCAATCGTGCTGTAAGTCGCTTTCTTTAATGAATGAGTAAACTTACCCAAAAATCTTTAATGAGCTTAAGCTTGAACCTTGCTTGCCGCTTCAACATACTCAGGCAATTGATCAAAGTTAAGGTAGCGATAAGTATCTGCTTGATCATTCTCAAGTACCTTAGCATAGTGCATATACTCTTCCACAGAAGGAAGCTTACCAAGCAGTGAAGCAACGGCTGCTAATTCTGCTGAAGCAAGATATACATTTGCACCCTTACCAAGACGATTAGGGAAGTTACGAGTACTGGTTGAAACTACGGTTGCACCTGGTGCGACTCGAGCTTGGTTACCCATACAAAGAGAGCAACCTGGCATCTCAGTACGAGCGCCTGCACCAGCAAAATCAGAGTAATACCCTTCGTTCTTTAGTTGACTCTCATCCATCTTTGTAGGGGGAGCAACCCAAAGTTTGGCGGCCGCTTGATCAGAGCTTCCACGCAATAACTTGGCTGCTGCTCTGAAGTGTCCAATATTGGTCATACAAGAACCAATAAATACCTCATCAATCTTGTCGCCTTGAACATCACTGAGAAGCTTCACATCATCAGGATCATTTGGACAGGCCAAAATCGGCTCAGTGATTTCATTCATATCGATTTCAATGACTTCAGCATACTCAGCATCTGCATCCGGCTTCATCAAGCTTGGATTTGCTAACCACGCTTCCATCTTTTGTGCGCGGCGCTCAAGCGTTCTTGCATCTTGGTACCCTTGCTCAATCATCCAACGTAACATGGTGACATTTGAAGTAAGGTATTCCTTAATCGGAGCCTCATCTAACAAGATTGTACAGCCAGCAGCACTGCGCTCAGCGGTCGCATCAGATAGCTCAAAAGCTTGCTCAACCTTTAGATTAGGTAGTCCTTCAATCTCGATAATCTTACCGTTAAAGATATTCTTTTTACCTTTTTTATCAACGGTTAAAAGACCACGCTGAATCGCAGCATAAGGAATGGCATTTACTAAATCACGTAAGGTGATTCCGGGCTGCATTTCGCCTTTGAAGCGAACCAAAACTGATTCTGGCATATCTAAGGGCATTGATCCAAGTGCTGCGGCAAAAGCAACTAAGCCTGAACCAGCCGGAAAGCTAATACCAAGAGGGAAACGCGTATGAGAGTCACCACCTGTACCCACTTGATCAGGCAGAAGCATACGATTCATCCATGAGTGAATGACACCATCACCCGGACGCAGAGCAACACCACCACGAGTTTCAAAGAAATCAGGTAATGTATGGTGAGTTTCTACATCCACAGGCTTTGGATAAGCAGCAGTGTGGCAGAAAGTTTGTAAAGTCAGATCCGCAGAGAATCCTAGGTTTGCAAGCTCTTTTAGCTCATCTCTGGTCATAGGACCGGTTGTATCTTGGCTACCAACCGTACTCATTTGTGGTTCACAGTAAGTACCTGGTCGAATCCCTTGACCATCACCAAGTCCGCAAGCTTTACCCACCATTTTTTGAGCTAAGGTAAAGCCCTTGCCATTATCAGCAGGAGCACTTGGCTTACGGAAAACCTCTGAGGGCGCTAAGCCTAAAGACTCTCTTGCCTTAGTAGTAAGGCCACGACCGATAATCAATGGAATACGCCCACCAGCTCGCGCTTCGTCTAAAAGAACATCTGACTTAAGCTCAAAAGTGCTGATCACTTGGCCATCTTTTTCGATTTTACCCTCAAATGGATAAACATCGATGACATCACCCATGTTGATTTGCTCAACATCACATTCAATGGGTAAAGCACCGGAGTCTTCCATGGTATTAAAGAAGATCGGCGCAATCTTGCTACCAATACACACGCCTCCCGCTTTTTTATTGGGAACAAAAGGAATCTCATCACCCATGTGCCAAAGCACAGAGTTGGTTGCACTCTTACGAGAACTACCTGTACCTACTACGTCGCCAACATAGGCAACAGGATGTCCCTTAGCTTGAACCTCAACAAGTTGCTCCAAAGCATTAGGTAAGCCTTCGCGAGGGTTTTTATGCATCGCTAAAGCATGCAAAGGAATATCGGGTCTTGACCAAGCGTCAACAGCGGGTGACAGGTCATCAGTATTTGTCTCGCCCTTCACAAAATAAGCGGCAAGAGTCATTTTTTGAGGAAGATCTTCACGATTCAGGAACCATTCGGCATCTGCCCATGATTGAATCACGGCCTGAGCATGTGTATTACCAGCTTTCGCCTTAGTTTCTACATCGTAAAATGCATCATAGACCAAAAGAGTCTTTTTTAGCTGAGTGCCTGCCAACTCTGCCAAAGTTGCATGATCAAGCAGATCAACCAAGGGTGCCACATTATAACCACCAAGCATGGTTCCTAAAAGCTCTACAGCATGTTCTGCACTGATCAGCCCACACTCATAATTTCCCTTAGCCACATCAGCAAGAAAAGCTGCTTTGACATAAGATGCCTCGTCCACTCCGGGTGGCACACGATGGGTTAACAGATCAAGAACAAATTGTTCTTCACCGGCGATTGGATTCTTAATTAACTCAACCACATCAGCGGTTTGCTGGGCATTGAGAGGGAGTGGAGGAATGCCAAGAGCAGCGCGTTCTTCAACATGGGCTCTGTAGGTGCTTAGAAACTGACTCATAAGTCTCCTTAATATATTGGTTTAAGAAACTTGCTTAACATTGACTACAAGTAATTATGAGTGTTCATTAAGCCATACTAAAAGTCACGTCTATTATTTTAATCTTTATGATAAGGAAAAGTTATGAATGAAGATTTTTTTCTTGCCTTTCTTGCGATACTTGATCACGGCAGTTTTTCAAATGCAGCTCGTAAAATACACCTAACTCAACCAGCGATTTCCCAACGGATAAGAAATCTTGAAGATCTTGTAGGCGCACCGCTTTTTGAGCGTGCCCCCGGCCGTTCAAGACCAAAATTGACTGAAGCGGGACGAATTATTGAAAAAGAAGCTAGATCTAGCTTATTGCGTTGGCAAGCCACAAAAAATGAAATCCAAGCACTAAAAACACTTGATCGTGGTGAAGTGACCATTGGCGGTGGGGCCACTGCTGTCAGCTTTATCCTACCTCCCTTAATTGCAAAACAGCTCTCTAAGCACCCTAACTTAGTCATTCGCGTTCGTGAGTCTGGTAGCGCTGAGGTGGTCAAAAGAGTGATGAATGGAGAGCTTGATTTTGGCATCATTACCAAACATCGCAAAGCATTGCCCCAGAATCTGCAAGAAACAGCATTGATTAACGATCAAATTGTTGCTGTCGTGTCCGAAACCCATCCATTAGCTCAAATTAAAACCTCCATCGAACCAGAAGCATTAAATGGTGAAAAGCTGGTCGCTTATGAATCAAGCTCGGCCATTGGAGAAGTTATTTCCAATGCGCTTATTCGTTATAAGGTACAGGCTCAGCTTTGGACAGAGCTACGGTCTATTCAAAGTATTCTTGAAATTGCTCGGCTGACTTCTAGCATTGCACTTGTCTCCACTTTATCTGAAAGGCTCTGGCAAGGGATGACTCGTTTAAACTGTCCCAAGCTTGAGCTAGAAATGCAAAGATCACTCGTTCTTATTTGGAATCGAGATCGTTCCTTAAGTACAGTCAGTAAACAATTTATCAGCTCCCTAAGTGATTGATTTCATGTAGAATCAGCCCCTTAGTAAAATAAACCCTAAGAATAAAACTTAAAAGCTTTTCCTAAATTATCAAGTAATAATAACAACTTAACACCAAATCAGATATCAAATAGAAAAGCAAACAAACAACATCATCTAAACAAACAAGTCCCAAAACATAAATTAGTGCCTATCTATATGTAATTATTAACATAAATCAGATTACTGTATTTTATCAGCTTTTTCTTTTCATTTTTTTTGACATCACTTTATGAGCTTGCTATATATTATCTACCTCCTAAACAAAACCTCAGTAAATCCTTCCATTCTTTCTTCCTCAGCTCTCCCTCCCTCTTATAAACATCTGTTAATCCCTTGCTTACATAGCTCTACTCATCAAAGAGGCCTTATGAATCGTCAAAGAAAACGAAATGTTTCAAAACCTTCTCAACAAGTCTGCTTAACTAATCCTGAAATCACTCACTGCCCTCATTGCAGTTATGTCCTGAATGAGATTTTCAACTTAGAAAGTCGTTGGATCAGTATTGCAATGCGCATTATGAAAAACGAGTTTATGGCTCAAGATCTTGTTTATGAGTTTTACTCTCGTAAATTGCCTAATAAAATCCATAAGCTTACTATCGATGACCCAAAGTTTAACCTACGACAATATGTGGCACGTATGATCTATAACTTTGCTCTTGATGAACTTTATAAAGCGAATCGCCATGGTATTATTGACTCTAAATATTATGTTGAGGGTGTGACTCGTGATCACGATGATCAAATCGTGCCAAATATTATTCGTAATGTTGAGGCCCGAGATGAACTTAATCTGATTTATGCGAATATAACGATCAATGAGTTCAACCTAGTTCAGCGTATGCTCTTACCAGAATGGAGTGTAAAAGAAGAAGCGTGTAATGAAGGTATTAGTCCTACGGCAGTTCGTGCTCGCCTAGTTCGCCTTCGACGCAAGATGAATAGTATTCTTAATACACCTCCATATTCAGCCTAATCATAGATTTAAACACTTATCTTTGCATTGATTAGCAATACAACACTTGTAAATGCGACACTTGTAAATGCGACACTTGTAAATGCGACACTTGTAAATGCGACACTTGTAAATGCGACACTGGCCCCCGATCTGTTTATTGAGCTTAAGTCTCATCATTAGTTGCGACTCAGATCGCCCGCTTAAGCCAAGCACAGAATGGTCAGCTGACGAGTTAGTTATATTAGAGCTTGATAGTGATGAGGCAATTTCTACGCAATGTCTTGCTTGGGAACATCCCAATATACTTTGGCAAAGCTCAGGTCATGATGAACAATCAAAGCTTGTTAAATCACTTGTTTATAATCTAAGTTTAAATGGTATAAGCACATCTGATGCATCTAACATGCAACAAGAAGACTTAGCTCAACAAGAAGACTTAGCTCAACAAGCAAGCTTAGTCCAACAAGTCATCTGGCCGGTAAATAATATCTTTGCCGAAGGCTGCACTCCTTTGGATCAGTGGGTATTGCTTTTAAGTTGGCGTTCATACAGCTTGCATGTGATCAATAAATCCAATGGTCAGCAAGTTGACGTTTGGCCTATATCAACTGAGGGATGGGGTTTAAGCGCTTCTGAACAAGGTCTTATTTATAGCGATGGATCATCAACAATCAGATGGATTCAGCCTCCCTCATCGTGGGCACCGAATAGCTCTGATCCCCTCGATACGAATCACAGAGAATTAAATCCCAACACTAATTTGGCTCTGAATATCTACAAAGAATTAAGCGTCTATGACCAAGATCGGCCTATTTTTCAGCTTAATGAGCTTGAATGGGTAGAAGACTTCATCTTTGCTAATGTTTTCCCATCGGATAAAGTTGCTATGATTGATAGTGAGTCTGGTCAAGTCTTAGCTTGGTTGGACCTTTCAAGCTTAGCGTCTGTGCAAAGAGCACAATTTAGAGACCAAACTAGAAAGCAAGCAGGGGTGAGCAATGGGATTGCTTATGACAAAACTCATGATTTCATATGGTTTACCGGAAAGCATTGGTCAAAACTATATGGCTTAAAAGCCTCAAGTATTTTAGATCAATTACGCTTACTCAAAGAGAGTGCATCATCCCAAGAAAAAGCAAGTCTAAAACTACCATCATCATCCCGATAACTTGGTGTTGCTACAAAGCGAAAAGCACTTCGACAGTTGCCCTCTTGAGTTTTCCAACTTCCACCTCTCACGACCCGCTCATCTACAAGATTTTTTTGTTCTTCGGTACTTGCAAGCTTTACTCTTTGCCCTTCTAAATAAGGAAAAGGTGTTTTAAACAATGTGCTTGTCCAATCTCGCATAGATCCGGATAAGCCAAAGTGTCCCCAAGGACTACAATCGATTGGCCATTCTTGAGGTAAACCTGGATGTGCTTGTTCCATCGACAGACGCATGTGAACAAAGGAAGGATCAAAGTACTCGCCCCAAGGAAAGGATCTTGCATCAACATTTCGTGCTACTTTTTCCCATTCCATATCCATTGGCAAACGTACCTCAATCCCTAGTTTTTGACCAAACCATTCAGAATAGCGTAAAGCGCTTTCATAATTGGTATAGTTTGCAGGCCAATCGAGTTTAACAAACTCATTTTCGATGATTTCGATACTGTCTCCACTAAAGTGATATAGCCCTTCACCTTCTTCATCTCGCAAACGAGGCCTTAAATGATAAGCAAGATCCCTTTGCCCAGTGCTACACAAGTCTTTTAAAAACTCTAAGTATTCACGGTGAGTGACATGGGACTCGGCTATAAAAAAACCGTCTAACCATAAGCGTCTTTTTTCTTCCACATTATTGGATACTAAAGGGTCTCCTCCGGTATAAAACCAACCTTGAGGCACATATTTAAAGGTATGTGGTACTTGAGTTTCTTGAGAAAGCAAAGGAATCTCTAAGTCATCACCATTAGGGTCGAGTCCATGCCAACCTTGCTCTCTTTCAACAAAAATTGGATAATGCAAGTCTTTGTAGCCCTCGGCTTTGATCGTAAGTAAGTAACTCCCTAATGGCACTTCTTTCGTAAGGCAAGGCGCCTGACTCCAAACTTCTATATCACCTAGAACCAGATGTCTGTCTTTTAGCAGATAAGCTTGAGCTTGAATTTCTATGTTGCTGTGTTGAGGCACTGCAAACTTAAGCTGTACCAACGCGGTGTTAGATAAATATCTTTGTAAACGAGAAGCCAAAGTAGGTGTTACATAATTCAAATGGCTTTTTATGAGACCTTCTTGCCTACGAGCTTCAGTAGTATTTGTTATCAATTCCGACTGCTTATGTACTTGTTGAGCACGTTCGGCTAACAAGGAATGGGCTTCACTTAAAGCATGATCATAGAGTAAGGCATCGTGTAATGCCCGCTCCGCACTAAACTCAAGTTGTATGGCTTGTTCGGTATATGCATCAGCTTCATCAAGTTTGGTCCAACCTTCTTTCTTGGATGTCAAAGGATCTGAACTTTTTTGTTTCTTACACAGTTCATTGCCCGCAAAGAAAAGTTCTGAGGCTACCTTTTTTAAACGCTCTGCTTTTGCTAAAGCAATTTCAGCTTCTTTAACTTTCTCTAAGCCTTTTTCTCGTCGTCCTACACCATCTAAATAACGAACTAAACTTTCGGCAAGTTCACTTACACTTTGTGTTCTTTGGGCGATTTCAGGATGCAAAGCGGCTTCACAAATCTGCTTAAGCTCCTCGGCAATAAAGGATGAATCACTCGGCCAAGTCAACTTGCTTTCTCGTAGTTGTAAACTCGCTTTTAACTTTTGGTTTAAGCCTTGCTTTTTGAGGTTTTTGGGAAGTTTAAATGGGGATTGCCCAACTAGGATTTCATATAAAACAACCCCCAATCCAAATACATCGCTTGCATACGAAATCTGTTGCACCTGCCCTTTAAGTTGCTCGGGCGCCATATATTCTAAAGTACCCGCTAGAACACCATGTGAGCTTCTTTGTGTGAGAACACTAGCATTCATACTGATCAGTTCTTCACTGCTCACACTAAAACGACTGAGCTGAGTATGCTCAGAAATCGTATATTGCATTTGATCACTGACACCATTAGAAATGACATGAATTGGCGTTTGGTCTACTTCTTCGTTGTCTGTCAGATTTGAGTGCATAATGGTTTCAGCACACCGATCATCTCCATCAGAATCTTTGCTGACTTTAGCAGCCTGATTCGTATCTTGATTGAGTGACTCACTGATGGTTAACTGCATGGAAAGCAAATCTTCATCAAGCAATTCACTTTGGCTTTGACGAACAGGATCAATCAGTTCTGATACCGGCGTTACTTCCAACTTAAAATGACCAACGACCTCATTCACCCATTCGGTAAAATAGCTCTCTAATCGCTTGGCAATGCCCCAATCAAGAAGTTGCACCGTACCATGATCTCCAATCACGATATTATCAGGTTTAATGTCACGGTGAATCACCCCACGTTGATGGGCATACGCAACCGCATCACATACTTGCTTAAAAGCACTGAGTAAACGTCTCAGTGAATAGGGCTGACCCTCTGTTGCAAAAGTGTTTTTAGATCTTGTCTGATGCAGTTGCTTGATCCGCTTGCTTAAGCTTTCACCCTCAGCAATCTTCATCGTAAAATACAGCTGTCCATTTGGTAAATGACCTAAATCATGAATCGGCAGTAGGTTGGGATGCTGTAATCGAGCGCTCAATTGAGCTTCTTCAACAAAACGAGCTAATAAATCATCTGAATTGTGGTCCAAATGAATTAACTTCATCGCTACAGTTCGGCCTAAAACCTGATCAAACACTCGTCGAACTTCACCCATTCCACCGCGCCCAAGTAGCCCTAGATCTTCATAACGATCTGAAAGTTTTTGAGTTTTTATATGTTTCATCTCAAAGTGCTACTTGTAAAATAAATAGTTAGTTTTTGGACAACAAGCAGTGACTTTAAAGCATATTTGAAATCAACTGTCTAAGCTTAATTTAAGCTCTGTTCTAGGCGATGTAAAACATGATTAAGGAGTAGTATCTACCGTAGGAGCGGGCGCTTGAACAGGCGCGGGCGCTTGAACAGGAACGGGCGCTTGAACAGGAACGGGCGCTTGAACAGGAGCGGGCGCTTGAACAGGAGCGGGCGCTTGAACAGGAGCTTGCACAGGCGCAGATGCTTGAACAGGAACTTGCACAGGCGTAGGAGCTTTAACAGGCGCTTGCAGTGGAGCCGGTACTATTTCTTGCTTACTTGCTTTAGCTTCTTCACTTAAAAAGTCATCTAATGTTTGTGTGAAAAGGGCTTTGACTTTGTAACTTGGTACTTTAACCACAAAATTATTTTGCTCTGCCTTAGCAAAGATTTGGTCATTCTCTCCCTCTCCTAAACGATAAGAGATACGATTTTTGCCTGAACTTAAGGTGACCGTAATGCCTTGCGCAAACCCCTGATTTTGATTAACCTGGTTACCGACAATATCAGTGATGATCAGTTCTTTAGCAGCATCCACAAAGCGCTTGGCTCGATCTTGATCAATTTGCTTTTGAGTCAAACCGGTCACTTGCCATTGATCACCCTTGAGCTCCATAGTCAACTCACGATCCTTTGGCCCCTGAATACTCAAGTTCTTAGGCTCTTTCAATTCAACATATGATGTATTGATCAAGCGGGTGTTTGCGGTTGATAAGTCCTGCCATGTAGATAGGCCTTTAACTCGATATACTAGATCATCTCCATCCAAGCGTAAATGGACCGAACCTGATTTACCATTCCCCACATAAAACTTTAGCGTTTTTTGCTTATTGGTCTTGAACCAAAGCAAGCGATCATAGGCAGTTGGCGCAACACGAAGCTTAATATGATTTTCTGCACGACGAGCGATCACCGTATCGAGCTTAACCGATAGTAATTTATTAAGTAGGGTCTTAATCTTGAGATCATCAGCAGGATAATTGTATGCGCTACTGATTTGCCATGAATCTCCATTACGTTTCAGATCAAGTTTTGGCGTATCTTTAAGACTATCTTCATCCTTAGCATCAGTCATTGAAAACGAAGATATCGCTTTCATCGAAGCTGACAACTCAAGTTTTGTACGAAGATTTGGTTCTAGCTTAGACGCTTTTAGCGCAGCCTGCATTTGCTCAGTACTTACTTCAAAACGACTAGCGCTCTCTTCTACCTTAACCCCTTGTTTGTCTAGCCATTTTTGTAATTCAGTACCATTGCTCGCCTTTCCTAAACTCAATTCTGGAGCAACAAGAGCACTGATCATTTGGCTATTTTGCTGAGCTGTTTTTGAGTCTGAGCCTAATAGAAAGGCAAGACCCTGTACCAAAAGAATAATTCCAAGAAATATGTTTAATCTCATCTTTAATCTCCGCTTTTATACTTGGCTTAAACGTCGAGGTAAAATACTGATGAGCGCAATCAATAAGAGTGCACATAAGGCGATGCCGTAATTCATTTTTTCGAGTTCGGCTTCTTCTTCTTTGCTCATGGCTCGTAGAATTCTCGATGATGGTCCTGCCGTTCTAATCGATGCTAAACTATCATCTGCAACCGCCCAGTCAGCAAGGTTTTGAATCAGCAAAATGGCATTTGTATAATCACCTCTTAGGCCAAATAAGCCGCTGTAATAATTACCAACGCCTAAGCCCAAGTCAGACACCATTTCCGATGAGGCTAATACAGCAAGTTTAGCACCGGCAACAGCTTGTTCTAAGACGCGACCTGTTTTGCTTAGCTCTTGATATAATGTGGATTCATTCGTCTTAATCTCTTCAGCAGACTCCGTCTCTTTCTTTGGTTTTGAAGCATTAGAAACTGACTTAAAGGCACTGATAAATGGGCCTTCCAAGGTCATAGCAAGTGGATAAGTCGACCTGTCTGCTTCTGGCTTACTTTCGGGAGATAAGGAAGAATCATTTGAAATCCATGCTTGAGGACTACTATTGATCAATGTTTCGACACTTAGTTTTTTGGTCATCTCTTGATTTAAAGCTAATGGAGATGCCCAAAGCATCGTGACCGAGTTTAAGCCCGATAAAGCACTGTGATCATCATCAATAAATTGCTCTTGAGCGCTTTGTACAAAGTAAGGGTATTTTGTTTGAGTAATTTGTACTCGGTTAAAGCTTTGCTTAACCGGATAAACAATATCTAAAGCTCGCTCATCAGCAATGAGGCCTGTTTTCACTTCTACACCATATTGAGCCAATAACTGACTTAAGTCTTTCCCAAGATCTTTGGCTTTAAATGTAGGAGGGATTTGCTGAGATTGGCCCATAAACTCAGGCTCAACTTCAGTTTCACCGGCCAAAGCAATAATTGTACCTCCACCCATGAGATATTGATCTATGGCGAAGCGCTGGTTAGCGCTTAATTCCCCCACTTTACCAAGTAATAAAACATCGATATTACTGGGGACAAGTTGATCTTCAAGCTCAAGTCTTTGAACATCAAATTGAACACTCAGCAGTTCCTCTAACTGCCGATAGTCTGTTTTAGGGGGAGGAGGAGCCTGTCCATAAGGCATAGTCGGATGTTCTGTTTGCTCTGACTTGGTAAATAAGCCAATGTTTTTGCGAAATCCTGGTGCACTGCGCTTAATTGAAGATTCAATCAAACGGCTTAAGTTGTCTTCGCTGAGGTCTTTTTGTAAAAATAGAATCGATTCAGCCTTGGCGCCTACTTCAATAAGACCATATAGCCAATAAACACCACCATCGATTAACTGAATGGGCATAAAGCCTTTTTCCTCAGCGAGTTTAGTTTGTTCACTAGCACTTAGTTTAGCCGGATCAATAAACTCATAGCTAAGCTGTCCACCGCTTTTTTCAGCACGTGCTTTAAGCTTTGAAAAAATAGTGTCAAGCCTTGTAGGAAGCTCGGAAAGCCCTTCTGGGAGCTGGCTTTGTTCGGTCACATAGGCACTTAATTTGATTTTTTGAGTCGCCATAAGGGCATCGAGTGATAAAAACTCTTGGCTCACACTTTTGATGGCCTTAGTGAGCGCATATTCAAGACCTTTAAGCTTGAGCTCTACACTTCCTGAGCTATGATCTCGTTTAATGTCGACTAAATCTTCAAAACTTAATACTTTATGCTCATCTCCATAGCGCATTAAAATATGAAAATAAGCATTTACAAAGGCCATTTCTGAACGATCGGCCACGGAAATGGGAATTGCTCTAATGCCGTATTGTGAACCAATTTCTTCTTCGAGCTCTGCATTTGTGTGAGGATCAATAAACTCTACTCTAAGTTGCTTTTTGCCTTTAATCGCATATTCCTCAAGCAAGTCTTTAATCTGTGGTACTAAAGGCGCAAGCAAGGGATGAGTACGCTCTGAAAAATAACCTGTAATACTCAGTTCTTCGCTCAAGTTAGAGATCACATCTTCAGTGACTTTACTTACGCTGTACAATTGGTCTTCGGTTAAGTCTAAGCGAGTAGAGCGCACATCACTAATATGAATATTGGCGACAAGTAGGTTGGCTGCTAACAAAGCACCTGTAGTGAGGGCTATACCCCAACGAGAACTTCTGTCACTTGGGTGACGCTCAATGCGCTTACGTTCAATGGCAATCGTATTTAGGTAAAGAAAAAGCCCTGCAATCGAAAGCAGATACACTAGGTCTCTTAAATCGAGTACACCTCGTTCGATACTTTCAAAGCGGGTTCCTGTTCCCAAAGCAGCTAATAACTCACCTGTATCCTGACTCACAAAGGATAAAAGTGTATCTGAGCCTACAAAGTAAAAGAGTCCACATAGCAATAAACTGAGCATCAAAGAAACAATCTGATTTTCAGTGAGTGCGCTCACAAATAAACCGATCGCTAAATATGCCGATGCGAGTAGTAAAGAGGCAATATATCCACCCCATACCGGACCAAAATCTAATGGGCCTAGTTGTGCAACGCTCCAAGGTAAGGGGAGAGTTAACGATAATGATACCGCCACTAAACTCAATCCGGCAAAAAACTTACCCAAAACTAGCTCAGAGCTACGAATTGGTAGGGTCAATAACAACTCTAAAGTACCCGCTCGTGATTCTTCTGACCAAGCGCGCATACTGATTGCGCTGACTAAGAAGATTAGGAGTAAAGGCATCCACTCAAACAACGGTCGTACATCAGCAATACCTCTGATGAAAAATCGCGACTGAGTAAAAAAGCTAAATAAGGTAATCAGCAGAAAGACCCCAATAAAAATCAGAGCTACAGGAGATAAAAAAGCGCTCCGAAGCTCTTTCTTGGTCATACTCAAGATACCACTGAGGTTCATGATTTATCCTCCAAATTAACGATAAAATTAGTCATATTAAGATTCAAGCGCACGCGCTATATGCTCGGACATTAAATTTCTAAAGGCTGATTCCAAACTTTGAGTTTCAACCGATAAGCCACCTAAAACCCAGTTTTCTTTCAGGCATAACTCAGCCAAATCTGAAATGAGAGCGCTGGGATTCACTGATTCTTTCACTTGAATAAGGTATTGCTCAAAGCCATCTGCATCTTGAGTGAGATAACTTACTGCTTCAAGATGATCAAAGTGGTCCAAAAGCTTTTGTTCTACATCTTGGGCATCTTTTAATTTAAGCGATACACTCGCTTGACTTAGTAAGTCTTCAAGACCGCTATCACAGGCAAGTTCTCCATCAATTAAGATCACCACCCGATCACAAACCGCCTCAATTTCAGAAAGTATATGTGTACTCAGTAAGATGGTTGTATCTTTGGCTAAGCGTTTAATTAAAGATCTGATCTCTTGAATCTGAACCGGATCAAGACCATTGGTTGGCTCATCCAAAATGAGAATGCTTGGTTGATGAATAATCGCCTGCGCAATACCCACTCGCTGCTTATATCCTTTTGATAAAGTTGAAATCTCTTGTTTTCGCCGAGCCGTCAAAGCGGTTGCTTCTAATGCTTCATTGATCGCCTCTTGCCCTTTACGCCCCTTTAAGCCTCTGAGTTCAGCGATAAACTTAAGATATTCTTCGACTCTCATTTCTGGGTACAAGGGTGCACTTTCAGGAAGATAGCCCACTAGACTTTGAACTTGTGTTCTCTGCCTAATCACATCAAGACCATCCACGGTAATTGTCCCTGCACTTGGCTCTAAATAACCTGTAATCATTTTCATACAGGTCGTTTTACCGGCACCATTTTGACCTAGAAGACCAACAATTTCACCGGTTTCAATATTAAAGTTTAAATCGGAGACAGCTTTTAAGTCTCCATAGCGTTTGGTTACGCCTTGAACTGTGATCATATTAAACTCCTCTGAGGTGTAGGTAGATCAGTCACACTTAGTCTAAAGGCTTTCAAGCAATCAACCTAAACTCTGGTAGAGACCTAGAAAGCTATTAAGCGCTACTGGGAGAAGGTTGTGTGCAATCCTAATCCCCAAATCAACATAGGCAAGCCCTTGAGCATAAAAAATATTCCTCAAGCTAAATTAATTCCTACTTTAAGCTGAACTAATTCTCATTTCACTTGAATCATAAACCTAATAAAACTAAGTAGATCTTTAGATGTAGTCACCAGATTATCAACAGGCTACTTTAACAACCAAAACTCTAGAATAATGGCCTATGTCACTGCTAAGCTCTTCATCAAATAACTCTAAAACTAAACTTGATGGTTTTAAATGGTATCAGTCCTATGTTTTCAAGTTTAGCTTTGCCTTTGGCATCATTTTCCTGCTTTTAAACTTAAGCCTTATCAGTAGTCAGCATTATTTTAAGCGTCGCGAGGTCGCTCGTCGTTTTGGGCAAACCCTCCAAACGATTGTGCAAAATTATGCGCCACAAATTGATGGAGACCTGCTGAAAGCCATTCAAAACAATCAAGATCACAATAAAGCTGAGTTTAAAACAATAAAAGCAGTCCTAGAAAAAGCCCAAGCGCTTAATCAGTTGGATCGGGACTTAATTTATATTTTAAGTCCAACTACTTTAAGTCCCGGCCAAAACAAAACATGGCGCTTTAAGGTGATGTTGCAAGAGGATACCTTTATTGGTGATGAGTATGCACCGCCTCCTAAGCTAGCTTCTGCCTATAACAAAGCGCTTGGAGGGCATCCCGCTTATTCCAAAGTTTTCTATGATGATCATGGTGCATTTATTAGTGCTGTTGCGCCTATTTACGATCATTCCGGCCAAATTGTGGCCTTACTTGAAGCTGACTTCCGTTTAAAAGACTATCTTGAAACCTTGGAGCAAAGCTACATCGAAGACATTAGCTCAGCCTTGATTTCTTTATTGTTAATTCTTTTGATCAGCATTTGGATGTATCGTCGTTTAAACCAAGTTATATTCACGCTACTTAAGGGGACTCAAGCGATTGAGAATGAAGACTACAACTATCAAATCAAACTTAAGGGTAAAGACGAACTGAGTATATTGGCGAGTGCCTTAAATCATGTTTTAAGTCGTCTAAAAGAGCGTCATGAAATGCTTCGTTTTCTCCCAACTCACACTCAAGATATGATCAAAAGAGTATTGCATGAGGGTGAACAAAAGGTTCAGTTAAGTGAAGCAAGAGACCTAGATGTCGTCGTTTTCGAAAGTGATATTCGTGGCTTTACTGCGCTGAGTGAACATCTTTCTCCCAGTGAAACAATTGCCTTAATCAATCGCTATATTGAGCTACAAGCTGAATATTTAATCAAATATGGAGGCTCGATTGATAAGTATATGGGAGATGCAGTTTTGGTGGTTTTTGAAGGAGAGCACCAAGAACAAAGAGCGGTGGCCTGTGCTCAAGAAATACTTGCTGCAATCGAAAACCTTAATCTCGAACTTTCGAGATCTATTCAAATTGGCATTGGGATTAGCTCCGGCCATGTTGTTATGGGTAATATGGGCTGTGAGGCGCGTATGGAACACACGGTCATTGGGCCAACAGTTAATCTAGCTGCTCGTTTGTGCTCGCAAGCTCAATCCGGTGAATTAGTGGTTCAAAAACGTGTTTTTGAAAAGGCCAAAACAAGCATAAAGCATCTTGAAAACTTTCTTAGTGTGGAGCAAGAAATCACCGTCAAAGGTTTTTCCGTCCCTGTTTCGGTATTACGCAGTCAGCCAACTGAAAACTAATGTGGGTTATTTTAAGACTTTGACAAGACCTACGAATATGCAGTTTTTAGCAAAATATGTCTGAAAGCTAAGTTTCGATTCGTTTTTCTTTTGTCGAGGTTTACATTACTGTGAACCCATCAAAAACACCAATACTCAAATTAAGGCGTGATCTCTTGTCTAAAAAAGCTCAGAAATCCTCAAGACCTCTTCCTAAACTCCTGAAACTTGTCCAGAGTCTACCAAAAGATGTTGGCATGGAAGATGCCTTTGACTCATTCTTTGAATGGACCTTAGAACTAGGTATTGAGCTATATCCTGCCCAAGAAGAAGGCATTATGGAGGTGATGAGTGATCATCATGTCATCCTTAATACGCCCACAGGCTCTGGTAAGAGTATGGTCGCTTTAGGCGCTCACTTTTGGGCTTTAGCGCAAGGAAAACGCTCGGTTTATACTTCACCAATAAAAGCCTTAGTAAATGAAAAGTTTTTTAGCCTTTGTAAAACATTTGGTGCCGAAAATGTAGGCATGCTTACCGGTGATGCGAGTATGAATCGCGATGCGCCTATCATTTGTTGCACGCAGGAAATCTTATCCACCTTAGCTTTATCAGAAGGTGATGCGTGTGGGATTGACTATGCCATTATTGATGAGTTTCATTATTATGGTGATCGTGATCGAGGCATGGCTTGGCAACTGCCCTTATTGGCATTGAATCGTTGCAAGTTTTTACTGATGTCAGCGACTTTGGGAGACACGAGCCATATTCAATCCCAACTGTATGCACAAACCGGTACAGAAGTAAGTTTAGTTAAATCCACTCAAAGACCCGTTCCACTTAATTTCTCATTTAATCTTGAGCCATTACACGAAACAGTCCCCGAATTACTTAAGCAAGGACGAGCGCCCATTTATGTGGTCAGCTTCACTCAATCCGGCTGCGCTTCTATTGCACAAAGCTTAACCAGTTTAAACCTTTGTGATAAAGAGGAAAAAAAGGCAGTACAAAAAGCGATTAAAGGGACTCGGCTTGATAGTCCGTATGGGGCTGATATGAAGCGTTTTCTTTTAGCGGGCATTGGTCTTCATCATGCTGGCTTACTCCCTAAATATAGACTTTTAGTGGAAAAGCTTGCTCAAGCTGGCGTATTAAAAGTGATTGTTGGCACCGATACTCTTGGGGTAGGTATTAATGTACCGATTCGCACAGTGATCTTTAATGAGCTATCAAAGTTTGATGGCAGAAAAAACCGTCTACTCACCGTGAGAGACTTTAAACAAATCGCAGGACGTGCCGGCCGCAAAGGTTTTGATGATGAAGGCTTTGTGATTTGCCAAGCGCCAGCTTGGGTCATTGAAAATACAGCGATCAAAAGAAAAAAAGAGGCAAACCCCAATAAGGCCAAAAAGCTTAAGTTCAAATCAGCGCCTGCTGATCGTGTTTCTTGGACGGAAGCGACTTTTGAAAAGCTCATTTCTAGCCCCTCAGAAGTCTTGACCCCTCGCTTTAAGGTCGATTTTTCTCTTATGGTGAATCTTTTACAAAGTGAGTATAACTTAGAACGCCCCGGTGGTGGTTATGGGGTTTTAGTCTCTTTAATTCGTCGTTCACCCTTTGATCAAAAAAAGCAAAGAGAATTACTCCAAGAGGCTAAAAAAGTTTTCAGAGCCCTACTCAAAGCACATGTGATCGAAAAAGAAGGTAAAGCTTTCAAGGTGGCCGAAGATTTACAAAGTTCATTTTCCATGCATCACTCGCTTTCTCTCTATTTGCTTTACGCCATTGGCAAAGTTCCCTTTGGCGAAGACTATGAGCTTAAGATCTTAAGTCTTGTCGAGGCGATTCTTGAAGATCCTAGCCTAATTCTTAATAAGCAAAGAGATGTAGTGGTCAAAGAGCGCATCGCTGAATTAAAAGCAGAGGGTGTTGAATATGAAGAACGGATCGAAATGGTACAAGATCTCACGCATCCCATGCCGGAAGCGGAATTTATATTCCAAAGCTTTAATCAATATGCAGAACAAAGACCTTGGCTTTTAGCTTCACCGGTAAGCCCTAAATCTGTGGTGAGAGATATGTATATGCGCTGTGCAACTTTTAAGGATTATGTCCAGTTATATAATCTTAAATCCTCAGAAGGTATTGTGCTTCGTTATCTTAATTCGGCCTATAAGGCGCTCATTCAAAATGTACCTGAAATGTGCCAAACCGATACTTTTCATGATATTGTTGCCTATCTTAGAGCGACTTTACGCCGTGCAGACTCAAGTCTTTTAGAAGCTTGGATGCAAATGCGCTTTGGACGAAAAGCTGTGGAAAGATTACAAGCTAAGGTACAAGCAGAGTCGGACCAAGTTACCTTAGAACGTCAAGATATTACCGATGACCCCAAAGCCTTTTTTGCTAGAATTCGTGCTCAAATGCGACAAGTGGTTCAAGCTCTTAGTCGTAAAGACTATGCAGAGGTATTAGAACATATCCGCCTCCCCGAAAACTTTGATCCGGAGCTGAGTTCAGAAGAGCTTAACTTTCAAAATGGAGAATGGACACCCCAAGCACTGTCTGAAGCCCTTGCGCCTTTTTATAAGGAATATGAAGAAATTCTCTTTAATCAAGAAGCTAGAGCAAATCATAACACCGTCATTACTGTGATCGGCCCTCGACATTGGTCGGTTCGTCAGATCTTACTTGATGAACAGGGGGATCGTTTATGGTATATTGATGGTGAAATTGATCTTTTTGAACAAGATACGCCTGAAGGGGCTTTGGTCAAACTCTTGCAGATTACTGCTCATGGTATGTAGCTTTTAGTGAATCTTTTGTATCTTAAGGGTAATGCGTTTTAAAAGGTGGTTTAATGCGACAAAAGAATAAGACTCTGTTGATGCCCAAAGGCAAAATACTTCTAACTACCCTTAGCGCTCTGCTGATTTTGCTCACTGCATGTGTTCCCGAACCCACTTTGGAATATCCTGAACCCAAACAAGATTTCGCAACGTATGTTGAAGAACCAAGTACAAGAAGCGATGCTACTCTTGCTGACCTTGATCTTGATTATGGACTTGACCAAGGGCCGGCACCTGATCAAGGACCTATGCAACCCACTTTACATACTCAATCTCTTGATTTTGTAGGTGAAGAGCAGTCAACATACAATGAAATTGAACCAAGAGTGACCGGACGCTATCTTTGGGTCAGTCCAGATTCGGTTTCTCAATCCAAAAATGATCATCCAAGCCCAAAAAATAAAGATTAAGGAATACCAACATGTCACCATTGAGCTACCACGGTGAAATAAAGAACCTCAAGTTAAGAAGCGTGACTCGTAACAACCTTTTTAAGCCTAGTCTGGTCCTACTACTGATCCTTGTTGGAACTTGCTTAAACCAAGCATGGGCGCAAGATGCTGACAACCGAGTTTACCTTAGATACCAAGGCTATATTGAGGGGGCGAATGATGTGGGTAATACAATTGACTGCTTGTTTGAGTTTTTAGATAGTAGTGACATCGCAATACATCGTGAAAGAAATCCCAATGTCTTAGTGATCAACAATGCTTTTACGGTCACCTTAGGTGCCAGAGATCCCTTAGAAGCAACGGCATTTTTAGGGCCGGTCAAGTTACTTACCCAATGCGACCTAGATCGAGATGGTGACTATGATGTGATCACTAATGAAATCGTGGGAAATACACCAAAAGCCGCGGTTGCCTTAAGTGTGAAAGGCACTGTTGATGCTGACTATATTAGTGTTAATGGCACAGAAGTGGTGAGTCCAGATGGTGAATGGCTCGGTTCCGTTGTGACCGACCAAGATCTTAGGGCGAGTAGTCTTGAGGTTAGTTCGGCTAATGTGAGTGATACGCTGACTTCACTCAATGGGAAAATCGAAGAATTAAGCGTAAATCGCTTAACTCATCGCGTAACTCCCGATGCAGAGGCGAGCACTTTGATTGATAGTACAGGCACATGGGTGGGAACAATTGCTTTGCCGGATCAAGATCAAGACGGTGTACTTGACTGGATTGAAGAACTTTTGGGTACAGATCCTCAAAATAGTGACAGTCAGCCCATTGATGAAAACCAAGATGGTATTTTTGATCAACTACAAGCTAATCAGCAACAAAATCAAGAACCAGACGAAGTAAGTGACTTACCCTTTGATGCGGAAAGCTTTACTCAGCGCTTTACTTTTAATCAAAGTGCAACCGAGTTTTTTGCCGAGCAAGTACCTGGAGAAGCTTGGACGGTGGCCAACCTAAATATCGATGCTGATATTGATATAGAAAGCTTACAGCTTGAGTTTTCTCTTAGTCATCTATCTGGAGTACATTTTGTGACTGTTCAATTACAGGCACCTAATGGCGATCTATTTACACTGGTCAATCAAGAGCTTAATACTCTACCTGAAGATATAGAAACTCAAAAAACATACCTATTTTCAGCCATTACTCCTCCGGAAGGCATCGATTGGAATCAAGTCATTCAAGAAGAAAATCAAGCAAGATCTTTATTAGGCACTTGGCAATTAATTCTAAGAAATGACTCCAATGATGGCGTTGCTCCAACAGTTGGTCAATTTACTTTAGAGGCTGAATATATCTCCAATCAAGAAATTGGACTCACCCGAGACTTAAACTTACATAACACCTACCGTGTAACGGGATTAGCCACACCTCAACAAGAGAGTGATGCAAGTACTAAAGCCTATGTAGATCAAGCCTTGGTTCAGCTCACCGAAAGCCTAAATGCACAGCAAGGAAATGATGCGAGTAATCCCGATGGTATGGTCTATCGTTATCGGACCTTTGAAGTTTATGATGTCAGCTCAACCTCTTACCTGTTTCCTAATCATCCCGAGTTTTTTGCTGGGCAAGGTTCTGCATTTTGGGGCAGTGGCTTAGTGCGTGCCTCTCAGCTTGAAATTGACGCTTTGGATGACTTCTTAAACCAAGTACATAAAGCCAAACAAAATGCGGTTGTGGTTAACCAAGTTTATACTCAAGAAAATGAAGCCCAAGGCTTTTTTACTGTCTTTCACACCCAAGTTGAAAATAGTACAGATGCTAGTATTACTTGGAATATCAATCCTCATTTTTCCTGTAACAATAATACAAATGGGATTCATCAAGTCACTAGTGTTGCACTGAATGGGGCTGAAATTTTTGCCAGTTCCGGACTGACTTGTAATGAGGTTTCAACCACAACTTTACTGACTTTTGAGTTTCCTCCCAATCAAGTCAGTGATATTATATTTGTAATTGCAGCTTCTGTACCTAATGCTTTAAGTAAGCGAAGATTATTTTTCGCCATAGGTGATCAAGAACTAGCGACTCTACCCGAGGGCTTAAGCTACAAAAAAACTTGGTGAGTCAACTCACCTCAAGGTAATGGGAAAAGAAGATGACAACTGCATCAGAGGAAGTTTGGTTTATTTTATTGCAAGGGGAACAATTAGGCCCCCTCAGTTTTGAAGATGTACTCGACTTTTACTACAAAGATGTTGTGACCAGTGATTCTCTGTTGTGGCGTGAGGGCTGGAGTGATTGGGTAGCTCTCATTCAGATTCCGGAGTTTAATACTCTTTTATTTCAAGGTGCGGTGATTAACGAGCAAGTAAATTATGCTCAAGTACAGCAATCTCCTGAAGAAGCTACAGCCTTTCTAGAGCATCAAAACTTTCATCAATTGCAAGAAAATCAAGCTTCTGCATCAAATATGACTCATTTACCAAGCGTCGATCAACTTGAGGAATTAGAGGATCTTGATGAGCTTGTTGAGTTGGAGGCTCTCGAGGATAACGCAGAACTTATTTCTTCAAACTCACCAAATCAACAAATCACCAACTCAGTATCACGAGCACCGGCGATTGCGCCGGTGAAGCCGGTAAAGAAATCTAATTCTACAGGAATCATTTTGTTGCTTTTATTACTCATCGGTAGTGGTGCAGCTTATGTGCTTAAACCATGGGAAACTCAAACTGATCCAATAGATCAACTCAGCTTGAGTAGTCATGCAAAGCAAAATCTAGCTGTTGAGCAACAGACACAGTTACAAAACACTCATTCTCAGTCTGAATTAAGCCAAAATAATATTCATACTCAGCAAAACATCAACAAAACAGCTGATGGACAAGCTAAGACTAATGTTGATGTAAATAATAATCATACTGATCAAGTCGAAAAAACAAATACTGATCCAAGTAGTGATGCACTTGCCCTTCCACAGATCAAAAATGATCAAGGGAATGAAGACGCCCTCGGTTTACCAATCCCAAAAACGAATGTTGAAGGTCAGCTCGAAACAGATCAAGCATCTCCTGCTGATACCAAATCTCCTGCTGATACCAAATCTCCTGCTGATACCAAATCTCCTGCTGATACCAAATCTCCTGCTGATACAAAATCTCCTGGCATCGAAGAAATTGAGTTAGATATTGAAACTCCTTTTGCCCTCGAAGCTGGTCAAAACGTGAAAAATAAAGACGCAACAAATCAAGCTGTCAATCATAAACCCCAAAGTAAACAAAGTATAGCTCAGCAGAAGAAAAAACGAGTATCAAAGGGCTCGGCAAAGAAAAGAACAAGCTCTAAAGTTAAAAATAAGAAAACGACAAATAGCACCAAAATTAGTAAAAAAAGTAATTCGACGGCGACGAAAACTAAAGCCAGCGAAACGAGCAAGGCGAATACAAGAGTCACACTGGGTCGTGGTGATTTAATGACAGTGCTCAAAAATAACAAAGCAAAGTTCAAGCGCTGCCTCAGTTTAGATCCCAAACTTAAGGGCACTGTCAATGTGATGGTGGTCATTCAACGCAATGGGAGTGTCAGCTCAGCTCGTGCGACCTCGGCTAAGCTTCGTAAATCGACTGCTAATGATTGTGTGATTACAACAGTAAAACAACTTAAGTTCCCAACTTATACAGGCGATTTACTCTCGATTCCACTTCCGATTACTTTATAATTATAAAGTCTATTACCAAATATGACGACCTAGTTTTGACCACAGCTTATCCCATGCAAAAAGCTTGATGGAAAGCTTGTGGCACTATGTTTCATATGTCTCAACACATTGTTTTAGACTGAGAAACGATATTTCAGCACCTTCTCAAATCTCACAATAAACATCTGTATTTATTGATATTTATGATCAGCTATTTCTTGGCACGATCCTTGTTTAAAGAACGAGTGGAGGTGCACAATGAATACTGAATATAAATTACAAAGCTATTTACCTAATCTTTACTCTCTCATTTCTGAGGGTCCAAAACTATGGCGCACCGAGCTTAGCGCTGGGATTACAACGGCGGCCCTGCTGATTCCACAAAGTATGGCCTATGCCATGCTTGCCGGTTTACCTGCTCAAGTCGGTTTATATGCCGCTCTTATGCCGATTATTGCTTATACTCTGCTTGGAAGCGCAAAGAATCTATCCGTTGGACCGGTGGCAATGGACTCATTGTTAACGATGGTGACCCTCAATGGTGTTGCCATGAGCATGAGCGCTGAATATATAGAAATTGCAGGACTTCTAGCATTAATGGTTGGCTCAAGTCTTGTCCTGATGTCAGTTTTGCGTATTGGTAAATTAGTCCGTTATTTGAGTCCAGCTATGATGAGTGGCTTTACTTCAGCAGCCGCCTTAATTATTGGCTTAAGTCAGCTCAAGCATTTACTTGGTGCAAACTTGGGTCGTCAAATTGCCGCTCATGAAGTGATTATGGCCGCAATCAGCAAACTGAATGAAGTGAGCTTTCCTACCCTTGCTATTGGTTTAATCTCTTTAGCCATTTTTAAGGGCTTGCCAAAGCTAAACTCTAAGTTACCAGCAGGTCTAATCGGAATTGTATCAATGATTATTGTGTCAATGTTCTTAGGACTTAACGAGCAAGGGGTTACTGTTGTCGGTGAAATCCCTCAAGGTCTACCTGCTATGACCATCCCAAGTATGGGTAGACTTATGGAGTTGCTCACCGGTGAACATAGTAGTCAGCTGATTGGTGGTGCATTAAGCATTGCTCTACTTGCCTTTATGGAGGCGATTGCTGTTGGAGGAGCGGTTGCTAAAGATAAGGGCTATGATATTAAACCAGGTCAGGAACTGTTAGCGCTTGGTGCATCTAATATTACCGGTGCTTTCTTTGGTGCTTATCCGGTTGCTGGTGGTTTTTCTCGTACTGCCGTAAACGATAAAGCCGGTGCTAGAACACCACTAGCCTCTTTAGTGACTTTTACCGTGGTTGCCCTTGTGGTTTGGCAGTTTACTCCTGCTTTATATCACTTGCCCAAAGCAACATTAGCCGCCATGATTATGGGGGCAGTGTTTGGCCTTATGGACCTTAAGCTTCCTGTTCGTCTAATTAAAGAAAATCCCATTGAAGCAACCATTTGGATTGCTACCTTTGCGGTCACGCTAGTGCTTGGCTTACAAATAGGTATACTCACCGGTGTTGTCATGAGTTTTGGTGCACATGCTTGGCCAAAGACAACCCAAGAAAGTACTGCTCGAGAAATGAAGAGCGATGCAGTAGCGAGTAAAGCAACAAGCACAGAAGCCAGTAGCCAAGCCTGATCACATAGTTCCCGCTACATAAAACTCAATACCCAAACTTATACATCAGCTGAACTCATTAAACCTTGTTGTTTAGCTAGAGCACATTGGATGATAAGAGTGCAACCTTATTCGTTAAAAAGGAATGACATTAGAACTCATTAAGCCGGTTGATTTTAGGTCACCAATACCTTGTAGCATATATTCATAAAGCTCTATGCTTTTATGGTATTGCCCCGATTGTGTTCTAAGGATTTGAAGGGCTTTCCGACGCGTTTCCTTTGAGTACTTAAGCCAATCCCGATGAATGCGATAAGGCTTGGTTTGGTTCACATTTAATTGGTAAAAGGCAATTAAAGCTAGTACCGCCAAGCGTCGACGGGCCGGCTTATGGGTAAAATATGAACTCGCCATTCGTTCTAGGCTTCTTAAGGTTAAATCTTGTGCTGATCCCTCTATGCTTAATTTATCTGCATCATGAAAGCTGAGCCAAGTTTGTAAATCTGAGTCTAAGCCCAAGTGTGTATTCCAATGACTTAATTCATGCACTAAAACCTTTGTGGTTAGTCCAATTAATGTGCTCTTGATATTTTCAGTGCACAAGGCGATCTTGAGCGAATATAATTCAATCATGGGCTGAGCATCTCTAATCATACTCTTAGGATGAGTACTATGAGTATAGCTTCTTTGTGATTTGTATACAGCTAATGGATCTGTGATTGTTTTTTCACGATCGCAGCGATTCACTTCCTCATCAGCATTGATTAAATCAAGAATGAGCTCAAGTTGGTGACGTAAGTGATATTTGGGGTGATTAAGATCATCATCTGCAAGCTGTATTGCTTTTGATGATTGATCTAAGTCCTTAATGATCCTCAATAATTCATCCGGTGCTTCTAGACTCAACTCATCAAGATTTGGAGTGTTGAAGTCTGTGATGGGTTCAAGATCAAAGCGGTTAGCAAGTGTTTCATATTCATCTAGACATAGATACTCATCGCTCTCAAGCTGAGCGAGTTCTTGATCAATACGCTGGCTTAGTTTTTGTAGGGCCTTTTCCACATCACTTCCAACAAGATGCGGGTAACGCTCCATCCGTTCTACTAAAGTCTCAGCAATAAACTGAGCTTGTCTATCTATGTCGTAGAAGTCTGAAGGATTCTTAGGTGTTCCTTGGTAGTATAGTTCTAAAACCTTTGGTGAGAGTAGATACACTTTACATGGACAGGGATATCCCTTGGCAATGCTCAGGCCACTTTCAGCTTCAATATAAGGTATAAGTGCCTTACTTTGAGCTGTGACAAAGTTTTGCATCGACTGATTAAGACTCAATAAGCCTTTTTTGATTCCATTGGTCCAAGTATTGTATTGGGTTGTATGCAGTGCCTGACTAAGAACCTTGTTCATGTCCATATCTCCTTTGTTCTTGAACGGATAAAAACAATTCTTCCTTGTCTTTAACGCTTCAAATCTACCAAAGTGGACAAAAAATCTTCAGTTTTTCACAATGATACTCAAACATAGCAAAAGCTTATGGGTGTTGCTTAAGTCATTTAGAAAATTAACATGAGCATACAAACACTTAGCCTAGTTAACCTACTATCAATCCTCAATGGGCAATCCTCAATGGGCAATCCTCAATGGGCAATTTCCAATGGGCAAATCCTTAATCAATTTATCCGGTCTTAGCTTACTTAAGCAGAAAGCACTTCAATGTTCTTACTTTCAGGTGTAGTTGCATAAATCTTTAGAGTTAGCAGTCCCTTGCTAAGTTCAGCTTCAATCTTGGTAAAGCATTCGTGAGAGGGCAACTGAAACTTACGTTCAAAACGCTCTTGCTCGTTTTCAGCATATATATACACCTCTTGACCTCTTTCTTCTACGCGTACATCTTCGGCTTTTACATTGGGTAAGGCAAGTTGTAATAACCAGTGATCTTGGCTTTGAAATAGGCGGGCTTTTGGAGGGGACTGTCGTCTAGCTTCTGTATGACTCTTAGGGGTATTTTGATTTATTTCTTGATTTAAACAATCATGATTCATGTCAATTGTCCTTATGATTAATTTTTTATGATGAAATTAATTTCAAGTATTAATTTATATTAATTAGCTAGCGAGTACTGATTTAAGGGCAATCCTTTGCTTATTAGGTGCCTGTTTAGGAAGTTTAATGCTTAATACTCCATTAGCCAATGTCGCTTCGATCTCATCAAGATTTATATTGTTGGGTAAACGGAACTTGCGTTCTAGTTTTTGTCCAACAGGTCCAGCAGAAAACTCTGACCATAGTAATTGATACTGTTCATTCTTAATATGACCCTCATCAATATTCACAGCTATAGTTAACAAATGATCTTCACGGTCGATATTTACCTGCTCCATGTCAACGCCAACCAAGATGGCTTGGATTTTATAATCTTCTTTATTTTCAATCACTTCAAATCGCATATTGCTGTCGGTTCTTTCATAATTGATCGCAAACTGGGTCCATAGTTTTGGTAAAAAGTACATAATACTCCTTTTGGGTTTAATTTTTAGTAATATATATCGATAAACTTTTTCAAATTGATCAGTTTTTAAATCAATCTATTAAGTTTTTGATAAACATTGCAACTTGTATATTTCTAACTTAATCCCCAAGTTTACAGCGTCAATTCCTAAGGTATATATTTTTTAAACCGCCCCTCGTCAAAAATGAATAAGGTTTTAATTTTATTGAGGAATAACTGCTTGAAAAATTTTTAGAATGATCTACTAAGGATATTAGATACGTCTTGAACCAGTTCATGTAAGCAATCAGATTAGTCATATTTTTAGGGATCTTAAAGAATCACTCCTCTGTGTGATCGGTGATTCTTTAAGATTAGACTAAGTAATTAGAATTTTAGGGTAATTAGAGTTTTAGGGTAATTAGAGTTTTAGGGTAATTAGAGTTTTAGAGTAGTATGATCTCTAGCTGAATTATGGGGACTATGCCATGTGAGTGCCTTTCCGTATTAACTCAGCTTTCGTTTTGGAACAGCTAGGCAGGCGATCATCAATAAGAACCAAAGTGCTTGTTGAGGATTAGAGCTTTGCTCACAACCGCCATCATCCGCTGCTGGTGGGTTAGCTAGGGTCACCGTACCACCTTCAGCATTGACACAGTATTGTTGCTCATTACAAGCCATACCCGCTCCACAAGCTTCATCACTTTCGCAAGGAGGAACGCAAACCTGCTCACCCATTGTACCGACAGGGGCACAAATATAGCCAAAGCGACAGTCCGTAAATCCAGCGCAGGGTTTAAGGCAATATTCTTTACCAAAGGACACACCGCAGACACTGCCTACACCACATTGTGAACAGTCCTCACCACCACAGTAACCTTCAGTAAAGGGAGGTGGTAAGCAAGTAAAGGGAGCACCACAGCTATTACTAGTACAGGCATCGCCTAATTGAGCCACACACTCTGGGTCATTGCTATCAGCAAGCCCATCACAGTCATTATCAATGCCATCATTACAGGCCTCAATGCCTGGTCGGATATCACCTTGACAGCTAGACCACTGTCCACGACTACACATACGGGTTCCCGTTGTACAAGCACCTACGCCTGCAAGCTCTTGTGGCCCGCTATAGCACATCTCAGTTGCTCCATCATCACATTGAATACAAGTGCTATAGTCATTCCATTGACAGCTCTCATTACAGGTTCGAGACTGATTCCCACCATCTCCACATCCTTGAGATTCTTCCGCACCCGGATCACATACACCCATGCTTTCGCACTGTCCCCATTCTCCCCATTCTCCATCACTATTACATAGTTTTTCTTCGGTGCCACAACGGGTACAAGGACGACTTTCTACCGCTCCGGGCGCACAGTCGGTCGTAATCTGGCTTTCGGTAATAATGAGGTCATAGAAATTAAAGTTTTCTGGATCTGCTAAAGACACTTCTAAAAAGTATTCACCGGGTAAAATCGCAGAGTTAGGGCTAAGGCGTTTTGCACCACCGTTTGCTTCAAGAACAGCTTCACCGATCACTGACATTTCAGAATTATACATGGTGAGATTGAGATCACCACCACTGTAATTACTTTCTAAACGTGCTAAAAGGTCAACCGGATTGTTATAGGTAACCTTTAACCAATCAGTATCTGCTGCAATTCGGTCTGTGACCCCCGTTCTTGGTAACAGAAAAGCATCAGCAACAGTATCATCTTCTTCTGATAAGTCATCTTCCATATCAAGCATACGAATTGTATTGGTGGCCGGCGTATCTTCGCCTAAGGTCAGTTCACAGGCTGTTCCACAAGTCTCCTTGTCGACTTTGACCTTGGCATACACCTCTAGCCCACCAATAATGTCGTCAACGGCAGCAAACGAGCAATCATAAACTTGATAGAAACGCTGATCTGCTACCATTTGCTCGTCAACAGTGACTTCAACACTCCATAAGTTGTCATCACCAAAATCAATTAAAGGAATGTCATCTTCATTGAGAACAATCTTAATTGTATCACCGGCGGTGAGTGCTTTTTCTTCACCCAAAACCTCAACAATCATTTCACAGGGAACCGAAGAGTCATTTCTAATAAACTGTTCTTCAAGCTTTAGAATAACACTTGCATCTCCCTCGACCTTTTCGGCGGTGACCAAAGCTGGGCGAGCCCACACTGAGTTTACCAAAGTCATGCTCAACAAGCTTATTGCTAAACTATATAATAATGGGAATGACTTAGAGCTCTGCTTGGTCAAACCTTGAGATTGAAAACGCATCAAAGACCTACCTTTCGTGATGTCAAAGATCAAAAATAGTTATTAAGTTTTTATATTATATGTCTATTTATGTTCGAGATAGCAACTCTCGTATACAAAGCCATCCGGCATCTTGATCATGTGGCTTAACTTCCAATGAAGGCATCATCAACCACATTCTTTCTGTGACTTTGTGTTGACCATGATCATCTTCAGCAAAGATCACATCTGGATCAATGGCCGTTCCTGTTTCCACCGGTAAAATAAACTTAAAGTTTGGATTAGGTTTGATCATCTGTTTGGAGCGATAACGCGTGATCAAGTCAACACATTTAGGAAGCGCCTCGACCAAATCAATTTGAGCGCTTTGAAAGTGTCTAAATAATTTTTGGATATGCGCAAAAGCAATAAACTTGGTATTGGGACTGTGATGGTGACCACATTCAACGACCATGACGCCTGCCCCATATCTTTGGGCAGCATCGATTAAAGTCTCTCCGGCCATATGTGCTTTGGAATAGCAAAAATGAACATCAAGGCAGCAAAGAATTTTGGCCCACTCTTGTGATTCTTCCGGATAAACAATAATCCCATGATCACCACGACTTACGCTGTGTAAATCAAGAACAAATGTTGGCGGATCTAGCTTGAGTAAAGTGCTTAAAGTCTTTTTTCTTTGGATTTCTTTTTGCGTTATATCATCAAGATCTTCCGCAAAGGCCCGATTTAAATCCTGATCAATATAACGTTGATCGGCTAAGAAAGCGCTTGGGTTCCCAATCACAAGAGTCAGTTGACCACAGTTTAAGAATGGGTTGCTTAAAGCGAGTTCTAATAACTCGCTAATGACAACAGCGCCCACAGCCTCATTGCCATGAACAGCGCCCACAATCCATAAGTGTGGTCCCTTTTTAGAACTTGTGATCTGCCATACTCCTTTGGTTGGCGTACGAAACTGGTGATAACGTTCGCCATTTAACTTTGACCATAGCTCGCTTCGTTCATCCTTGGTTAATTTCAAATGCTTTCCCCACTCACACTTTTTGACAATCTTGCCCATAAACTTGAAGACAAGAACCTAAGTTTAGATCCGGAATCTACAATAAACTCTTCTTACTACATCTATGTATTATTGTATTTAACTGTATTTAACTTAGAATAGCATGGTCTTTGCAAGAACTAATCCAAAAGTGTGATTGCGACCTAGGTTAAAAATCTGCTTTATAGCTCTACCAAGCAAAGACCGCTCGCCCCTGTATCTGATGAGTCGGGATCTGGTCTTCTTGAGAGACAAGTTCTGGTTGACTTCTCACCACATGAACAAATTGGTGTTGACCTTTTGGTAAATAGAGCTCGATAGCAATTTCTTTAAGGTCAACACATCTTCCATTGTTGAGTTTTAACCATGCTTGTTCGCGTGTTTTATCAAGCTTTGCTCCAGGCGAGAGTAAGGTGATCAACTGAGTTTTATTTGCTTGTGAAACTGTAAACTGTTGTTGACCAATATACCAAGAGCCATAGGCCTCGATCGGTACGTTATGATACTCTTGTTTGCTTTCTTGATACCCTCGTCTAATTAAACGCCAGCGTCTTTGCCTTTTGGAGAGATTATGAATTTGCTGTGCACATGGAGTTTGTGAGTTAAGATTTTGCTGGCTTAGTGCAGAACCACTTTTATTTATGTGACTCACTAAAACTTTAGCCGGCTTACTCACCTGAGTTTTGCCCAATATATACTTTTCTCTTTGATGCAAGGTAAACAAACTGTCTAAAACAAGCTTATTACGTAGGTTTTGACCAAATCTTAGACCTTTTTTAGAAAACTTACATCCACCGGAATAGGCATTAAGATGTATGCCGTCTGCCCTAAGCCCTTGATGATTTAAGTTTGACAAGGGTTCATTCAGATCAAGTAATGGAAGAGCTTCAACACTTGCGATCACTTTAATTAAGCGATTAAAAGTTTGAATCATTTTTGCGTTCTTTAAATGCTGATAACCTTGATTTGGCAGTGTTTGTATCAAGGGGAGTACTCCGTAATCTTTTAGAGTCTCCAAAAGCTGAATAAGCCGCCAAGAAAATCTTTCCAAACCGCGGTTATAGAGCAAATCATTAGTTCCAATTAATAGAGAGGCATAACGAGCCGAGTTGTACGAAAGCTCAAGCAAAAGAGGGGTTGATAAAACCTCTGTAAATCCTAGTACTTCTCTTGAATAGCCATACCCTTGCTTAGGTTTAAAACGCTTCGACTTAAGTAGCTCCCAAGAAGTGGCTCCATGTTGCGCCGCAAAGCTTTCTCGTTTAAATACAGAAAGATCACCTCGATTATGCCAAGTCTGAATCATGCTATACCAGCGCTTCAGATCCTTTGAAGGATGTTCATACAAACAGCTTATAAAATGTCGACTCGCTGATAAGGAATCACCAAGGACCATCAGTCCGGATTTGCGTAAAGGGTGCTGAACGATCATAGCATTAAGCTTGGGTATCCAATCAAACATACTTGGCAAACTCAGATGTGAGTCAGTATATGCTCGCCAAATCACCTTTTCCTGTAAAACATGAATCTCCTGCAGTAAATCTTGCCGACTACGAAGCTGAAGTTTCTTTTTTTTGGCAATGGTGGAACTGTAGGGTAAATCGAGATGCAAAAATTGCGGCAGGATATCTTGCTTACTTAGCGTAGGATTTAAGGTGTGCGCATTTATAGGCAAACTAATGATTAATGTAAGCAGTGATGATACAGACTTTATAGAGTTCAAAAAGTCTTGAGTGCAGCACTGCCTAAGCCTAAAAAAGCACCGGCACAAATAAAGCCACAGGAGAACGACTTTGAACATCTGTTTTTGATCATTCTTCACTGGCATGGCCTCAGGCTACTCAGAGCTTTCTTTCTATCTGGATGAACATTCATTTAGGAGTAATCGGGATTTAACAATACGAAACACCCAAGCTTAAACTTAAGTTATTTTCAAGTTACATATTGCTAAGAACTTTAGTAAAAGTTCTCAAAGCTCTTGCTTTGATGAGCAAAAGAGGATAGGCGAAAAGTATCATAATACTTTAACTTTTTTGTATCTAATGCGCTTTAGTTTTGACATTGAACTTAACTCATTACAGTCAGGCTCAACATAGAAAAAACAAGCGACTTATGATCAACAAATATCGATTAAGATGAGGAATTAATACGTCATGCTTAGGGTAATTTTTAATATAGTCTTTAACCCAATTAGCCTTTCAATAAACTTAATTAACCTATCCTTATATTATAAGATTCGATCAGGACTTTTATTGCTCACTTCTTTCTTTTTATGGGGCTGTCCTAGTGATCCAGAAATACCAAGTTGCCCTGTTGGTTATACCTATTGTAATGGTTTTTGCTATGATTTATCGGCAGACCTTAACAATTGTGGTCAATGCGGATTAAGTTGTGAAGAAGGCAATACCTGTACCGAGTCAATTTGTATGCCTAACGCACCAAGCTGTCCAAGCGGTGAAAGTGTTTGTGATAACCAATGTACACAAACACAAACGAACTCCCAACACTGCGGACAGTGTGGGCTAAGCTGTGCTGAAGGACAAGTTTGCTTGGCGGGTTCCTGTATGAATGCTATAGAGGACTGTAATGGTCTTGATGATGATCAAGATGGACGTATTGATGAAGGACAAGATGGGGGGGTACTTAGACGTTCCTGTAGTAATTTGTGTGGCGAGGGCGAAGAAATCTGTAGTTCGGGCGCCTTTGTTAATTGTTCTGCACCTCAAGCTGAAGCGGAGCAATGCGATACTTTAGATAATGATTGCGATGGCTTAGTTGATGAAGGTGTAGGCGAAACCTATTTTCTTGATGCTGATAGCGATGGCTATGGCTCCTCTGAATTAGCAAGCTCAACCGAAGCTTGTGCTAGGCCTCAGGGGTATAGTCAGCGTTCCGGAGACTGTGATGACAATAATCCAGCCATCAATCCAGCCGGACTTGAAGAATGTGATTCAGTGGATAACAACTGTGACCAAACCATTGATGAGGGCTGTCAATGTACAGATGGCGAAATTGTAGATTGTGGCTTTAGTGTTGGTCAATGTAGTCCGGGTACGCAGATCTGTCAGCTTGGACAACTTGGAGCCTGTGGAGGTTCAGGGTATATCGCGCCTGAAATGGAAGTCTGTGATAATCTTGATAATGATTGTGATGGCTACACTGACGAAAATCTTAATGTGGATGTACGCGAAGTCGGTGGTAATAATACCTGTCAAAGCGCCCATATTTTGCCCGCTTTAGATGGTGATGGCTCACAAAGAATCAGCAATGCAAATCTTTACACCTTACCTAATGAAGAGCCCGATATTGATTGGTATCGTATGCAAGTGAATGAGCAGGTAAGTGATCCCTTGGGTAATACGATTAGCTTTGCCTGTGGCTTTAATCAAAACCAATGTTTTGCCACTTTTGTAGAATTGACTCCCCCCGAAGGTATGCCTCATGAAGATATTATCGCTTGCTTAAGCATCAATCAAACCGGCAATGCTTGTAGTTCTGAAAACTTTAGGGTGTGTACAAATGAATTAGCAAATAGTTATGATGCAACTCGAGGCTTATATATGATCGGCATTTCTTGGTCAGGCTCCTGTATACTTTCCAATGACTCCAGAGAGTTTGTGCTTGAAATAAAAGGCCGAAATGGCAGTGTTAACTCTTGTCAATCCTATGGGATCAATTTACGATATGAAACCTTAGATCCCGATGCATGCCAACAGTAATTCATTATTCAGTATGCATTTCCTTTTAGATGATCAAGCCAAATCAATGTTAGGATAGAATGACTCAGCTCAACAAAGGTGATGTGTTTCAATCTAAATATTTGATTAAAGGTACTCTTGGACAGGGTGGTATGGGCATTGTTTATGATGCTTATGACCAAGAAAAACAGCGCCCATGCGCGATCAAGTTTTTACTCAGCCATCGAGAAAAAAGTAAACAGTATCAGCGTAGACTCACAGCTGAAATGGAAATGATGTCTCGTCTAGATCATCCGCATATTGTAAAGATTTATGAGTTTTTTAAGGGAGAAGAACTCACTAAAACAGCTTTCGGTGCTCAAGATGATCAAAAAGATCCAAAAAAACAGAAAACTCAAGGACAAGCACCATATTTAGTGATGGAGCGATTGACAGGCCAAAGCCTTGCTCAACGGTTAAAAGCAGAAAGTTTGCTAACACTTGGTGAAGCCTTAAACCTGATTCAACAAGCTCTTTCAGCGCTATCACATGCGCATCAGTTTTCTGTCATTCATCGTGATCTAAAGCCAGAGAATCTATTTATCACTCAAACTGAACATGGTGAGCCCTTACTAAAACTTCTAGACTTTGGAGTCGCCAAAGATTTGGAGAGTGATACTTCGCTCACGGCTTCTCTTGATTTACCGATGATCGGTACACCTCATTATATGGCACCGGAGCAGATCAGAAATCAAAAGGTATCTTCGGCATCTGACCTATATTCAATCGGCATCATTTTTTTTGAGATTCTTAAAGGCTATCCGCCTTTTGCGATGAGCAACTTACGTATTCCCTCTGAACTTACTATTTTACCGGCTAATTTAAGATTAACCTGGCTACATCTTAATACTCCACCTCCCGCTCTTGAGTTTGAAACTGAACTTGATCAGATCATTGCCAAAACTCTAGCCAAGCAATCTGATGAACGTCCGCAAAGTGCACAAGAATTAAGTGAGCAATTAGAGCTTTGGGCTAAGAAACACCCGGAGTTATTGATGAGTATTGTTCCTTTTGAAGACTGTCAGAGTCAAATGACTCAAGACCGGCTCAGAACTTCTTCATTACTCACTCTAGAAGCACTTAATGAAGCGACTAGAACCCAAAGGATTTCGCTAGCCATAGATCCAAGACTTTTAGATTTACAGCCCGCAAAGATCGTGACTGAAAGCTTTCGCCTACCTGCTGACTTTTTCACCAAAGAACCTGATATGGCCGTTTCAGCTACATCCGTTCATTCTATTAAGATAAGTTCTGCTCGCTTAGCCTCTGTAACTATTTCTGACAAAAGTGCTTCTGATACTTCTGATAATAGTAACTCTTACAATACTGCTTCTGCTCAGCGAATCACTCAGCCACAATATTCTAGCTTAAGTTGGATAAAAACGATCAACGGTTTAGCGATCTTTATTTGTGTGGGCTTTTTGACTTATATCATGCTCGTCAGTGAGTCTGACCTAAAGGGATCTGATCATAAAACTCGTGACTCTAGGCAGCGCTCTAAAGACCAAAAGAATACCCTAAACAAACACTTAATATTCGATGAGCAAAAGATACAGAGCTTAATCAATGACTTAAGTCAACAATCCTCACACTTGTCAATCAGCCAACCCAACAGTCCAGAGTCTCAATTAATTAGTGAAGCTTTACAGTGGCTTGACTCTCATCCGGACTCTTGGCAAATCACTGAGCAAGTCACTGGTAATGCTGCCGACATAAACTTTAGGCAAAAACTATATCAAGCTTATCTATATACTTGGCAAAATAAGGAAGAAAGTGCGCAGAAAGCATTAATCCAACTATATGAAATCAAGCCAGGTCAACTCAAGTTACACCAAGACCGGCATTTGTATGCCTTAACCCTCCTTCGAGTTAGGTTAAAGGCATCGGTTTTACTTAGACTTAAGCTTGCAATTAAGCATTTCAGTAAGGCGGATAATATATTTTTAGCACTACCGATTTCCGATCGAACTCAGCTTGATCAGCGTTATTTTAATACGCGTCTAAAGGTATATCTTCAAAATAAACTGTGGTCCTTATTAGAAAGCACGCTTAGCCAACTTAAAAGTCAGCAGGCACTAAGTGAATATCAGACTGACTTGCTGCTTAAATCACAGAACTATTTACACCTAAATCAAGAGCAAAGCGCACCAAATCAATAGCCAAGTTACACTTGCTGTGAAAAGCTTTTATGATCGTGATTAAGTCGTGATTTGGTCATTAGTAAATCGTTGGTGGTGGTCGGGTTGCTAACTCTTTTAAGAACTTAGAATATCTTTCTTTGGCACTTGGTAAGTCAAAAATCAAAAAATGACCTTCATTAGCATATTGGGTCAGTCCAGCGCTTGCATTCCCTTCACTTACGTTCGCTGAAATAGGTGGAATTCCGGCATCATTTACTCCCAAAAACTCCAGGGCAGGAATCGGCTGAGCAATGGGCTCTACTAAAGGTAAGCGTCCAGCAACAGCAAGGGCAAAGTTTGTATCGGGTGGGGTATATTCGTCCCGTAAACCAATGGTCATCAATACACTTTTTGGACTATATCCTTGCGGTGGCTGATGAAACCAAAAACGAGCAAAATTAGAGCAGTCGCCTGGCTCAATATAGCTTTGTAATAAGGTTAAACTAGGATCCCAGCGATCAAGGGTTTGGTTTGCACTAAATCCTAAGGCTAATTTAACCAACTGATTAACATCAAAGGGCTTGGTTTTTTGTTCTAAACTAATCGCAATATTTGAGCCTGCTCCACTTAATACCCCACCGAGTACTTGCGGCTCTATTGCTAAAAATAAAGAGCCATTCAAGCCACCCTGACTATGACCCATAAACATAACTTTATTTGGATTAAAGCGACTGGCTTGCTCCAAATCAGAAAGCTCAGCCGAAATCTCTAAGCCCTGTACCATACGAAGTAAGCTGACGTAATCAATTGCACTTTGGCGAACATTATCCCGACCGGCTTTGGGGACTAAAAAGTTAAAAAACAAGAGCGAAACACACTGGCTATAATCAACTCCACCATCGCATAAGCCTCCATCTCGATCCCCATGATGGATTTGGTCGATTGAGATCACCGCAATCCCTTTTTTTGCTAAACTTAGAGCAACTTCTTGGCGGTAAAAACTTTGGTAATTACCACCTGTACCATGCGCATAAAGTACGATCGGCCATCCGCCTTCGGGCATTTCTCCTTCCGGTACAGATAAAGAAAACCTTAAGTCTTCCTCCCCTTGAATGATCGGGTTACTCTCAGAATCAAAAAGTATGCCTCCGCCTTCGGTTTTGTAAGGGATTTCACCCTCTTGAAAGCGAGGTGCTGTGTATTGACCAACAAAGATCTCATAGTTTACGATGCCACGTTGCACACCTAGACTTTCTATCTCTCGAGCGCTTGGTGCCGGTAAACTATGCACAAAGTCTCTCATCTTAAAAAGTTCAGACACCGGATCTTGGGTCGTAAAAACAGAAGCAACCGCAAGTTCTGGCGCTTGCTCTCCTAAGCTTGTTAGCCAAGCTCTTAAAGGGGAGTAAAGCTGCCAAACTTGTGTAAGCTCTGCCTCGCTGGGCTCATTTTCAGCAAGCATTTGTGTCATCTGAGGGCTAGGACCTGCAATGTCATTCGTGACCAATAAAGCATATTTAGTATTTGGTCGTAAGGCGATCCCTTCTAATAATCTTATGCTTAAAGTATGAACCGGAAGAAAACGAGTTTCTTCAGCAAAATACTTCCAATATACGGGCCAACGACGCCCCAACTCAGGCGAATTAGGATCAATATCGACTAACGAAATGGTCGAATTATCTCTAATACTTTCTCCACCATCATTGGGTAAAGCTTCTAGGTTAATCTGCTCTGAAAAACTTACAAAAAAGCCAGAGGTTGTTCCAAAACCTTGATTACTACTTTCGAGTTCATCAACCAGCTTTGCCAAAACACCGCTTTGGTTTGGAAAGCCATCTAACTTTAAAAAACCTTCTTCGCTTTTATAGAGATCATGCGGAAAGGGAACATGGCCAAGCTTGGTTTCATAAGCGGTAGGGCTGATTTCAAAAAGAGCCTTAACCCCCTGTGCTTGTATGTCCTCACCCGCCATTAATTCTTCGTTTGTTTCACCCGCTGTTTGAGTAGAACTCGTACTCTCTGAGTCACAAGCGAGCAAGTTAAGAGCAAGTCCAATACATGCACTCAGCAAAAGTATTGTATGAGCTTGTAAACCAAACCGCTGTCTAAGATCACGTCCGGTGAACTTGAATATATTAAGCATAGCTCTGTCTTCTTTTTAGAAAAGAGTTAAAAAGTAAACTGCCAGCCTAAAAGCCCTCCATTGGCACTTGGCTGACGAGTATTTGGGCTTGCTAATGTTGGGTTTGATAATAATTCAAAACTGATGTGTCCTAATGTTGAATTATTTTGAGCCCCCCCCATTTGCGTTTGATATTGGGAATAACTGTTATCTGCATCATTTACATATGAGATAAGACCAATCACTAGGCTAGTTAGACTAAGCGCAAGTGATGCATCCCCTACCCACGAAAATAATAGAGCATCACGTCTAGCTTCTTGGGCAAGAGTACCTCCTCCGTTGGGTCGAGTTTCCCAAACCTGATCTCCATACATATGTAAGCCGATACTACTCGCAAGAAGCACTGCCGAAACAGAACCCCAAATGATTAAATTGCGCTTGCCATTACTGCTGTAATTACTTTCTTGGCTTGTTCCACCATAAGAATTGGGGGGCGCTTTCTGTGCAGGCTCATCTTGAATCGCTTGGGGGTTCATCTCAAACATATCAAGTGGCTCAGGATTAATAATAGGGGCTGGTCTTTGAGATATGACTGGTTGCTTTTGCTCAACTGTTGCAACCGGCTGTGAGTCATTAGGATTTACCTTGGGTGCTAGATAAGCTCTTTGAAGATGATAAAGAATATCTTTTTTCTTGGCCTCAACCTTACGCTTCATTTTTTCGCTCGGCGACCCGTTTTCCAAGTAGGCATTCGTATTGGATAAGGCCTTCTGATAGTTCGCTACTTTGTAATAACAAACCGCAAGATTCCAGTGAATATTAGGATTAGGATTTAGCATCATCGCACGTTCAAAGTGCTGAATTGCATCTTTAAATCGCTTTTCTTTATAAGCTGCGGCTGCTCTTTCGATCATCTTTTTAAAGAGTTGATCTTCACTTAAAGTCTGAGCCCTCAAACTAAAAAGCTCACCATGATTTACTCCTAATGCTCGCTCAAATACCCTAACGTTTATGCTTTGAGTAAAGCAAACAGACAGCAACAAGCAAAGATACCAATATATTGATCTTTTTGCTTTCTTTCGCCAATGTTGTTGCCACTTTGATGACATATATTTACCCATTACTCAGCAAGTCTGTTATCACTGATTACTCGGTGATCACAGGCGTTCTTCCCAAAGAAAGATCCCGTAGAAAGTTAAGAAGTTGTTGATTTGCACTTGGTGTACGATACGCAACGAAGTGTCCATTGTAAAGATCACTTCCACTCATCATTTCAGGAGAATGCTGAACCACAACAGAAGTAAAGACACCTACACTAGGTACATCTTGATTTGCTGTAATCGGAAAAGATTGGGTCACGACATTTAAATCATCAATTAAATCAAAGCCTTCATCTTGATCTTCGGGAATTGCTAAGGTTGCTCCAGATGCAGCCGCAAAGCTTCTCTGTCCTCTATCGGGGGTAAAGGTGTCTCGTCGTCCGTAAATATGTAAGGAGTGAATCGGAGCCCCGGCGGCCTTCTTATTAAGTTGAGCTGCATAATTAATGGGATCAACATCATCAAAGTATTCTTGGAATATGTGCAAGGCTGGATGACTGTTATTTAGGTTAAACTCTTGTAAGACCAATTGTAGGCCAATCGTAGCATCATAAGGTTCTTTTTTATCGAGCAAGCTAAACATCAAGCCCCCAGCTGTACCCGAGAAGGCAACACCACTTAAACGATCTTCAAAAGGCGCAAAAAGGGGTCCGGTTGTTCCCCCCTGTGAATGCCCATGATAGGCAACTTGACTTTTGTTAATATTAAGTTGGCCAATTTCAGGAAACATCTGCTCATGTAATTCAGAGTTTTCCGTGATAAAGCGAATGAGGGCAAAGTTATCAACAGCACCTTGAATTAAATTACCACGAGCTGCCGCAGGATTTTGTACATTAAAGAACAATGGCCCTGGATTGAGTAAGGGATTATCGCCCAAACGAGTGCCATGCATTACCTGATCAACTTCAATGAGCACAACCGGCTTCAACTCGCCTCTGCTTCCTTCTTCTGCATCCTCGGCAGGCTCATCGCGTAAGCTTGAAAGCTGACTTGCTAAAAGCTTTACACCAGCCCTAAAATTACCGCCCGTTCCATGGCCATATAAAACAACCGGCCAACCGGTTTCGGGGGGCTCAATTCCTTTGGGAACAGTGATCGCCATACATACCGGCTCAAAACTCGCTAATAATGGCTTACCTTGTGCATCTAGCCTAATCTCGCCTCCTTCTTTTGTATAAGGAAGGGTACCTCGTTGAAAGATGGGTAAACGTACTTTCGCATGATATTCATGATAAAGGGGACTAGGCTCTTCGGGACAATCTCGATAACTTGCCAAGATATCTTCAGCACCTGACTCATTTTCGCCCTCAATCGCACAGGGGGAACGTACACCTGCTTCACAAAGAACAACAGGTGTGCTTGGATCAAAACGAGGCATACTTGCTTCGTAAATCGCTTCTCGAGCCTTGGTAAAGAGTCCCTTATCTTCTTCAACGGTAAAGACACTTGCGCCTACAACATCATTGGCATTCATATCATTATCTTTAAGCCATTGACGTAAAACACCATAGCGTTGCCAAGCCACTCTTTCTGTACCGTCACTAGGTCGACGATCTTTGAGTAACATATCGGTTGCGTCCAAGCGCTTGGGCGAATCGCCTTCGCTTGAGCGTAAGCTTCTTAATGCTACGAAAGCATAGCTATGTCCTGCGGTTAGAGGCTTAGACCAACTTGGATGAACCAATAGGTTGCGAGCGCAAATATATTTGTTTCGTTCGCTCGTAAAGGTCAAATCAAAGCTATATCGCTCATTGGTTTCCAAGTCGATCAACTTAAAATAACGATTTGGATCTTCTTCAAGCGCTTCAACATCAAGATCTCTTGTAAAACGCACAAAGATTCCGGGGTTTCTGCTCCAACCGGTTCTTAGGGATTGTATTTCACCCAGCAACCGAGCAAATAAGTCACGCTCATTTAGAACAGCGCCCGGTCTTGGATAATCTCGTAAATCAACCTTACCCTCGGTGATTCTTAGGTCGTTTGGAAAGGGAGTAGCAAAAAAATCTGCATCTTGATGAGGCAGTACACTGCGCATACCAAAATCCATTTCGGCTTCACCTGGCTCATCACAAGCAACACCTCTAAAAATATCAGGATTAAGCAGTAAGCTTCCTGGTAAGCACACCGGTTCTTCTCGATCAGGAGAGCAAACTAGGCCTTCGGCACAACGGTTTTCTTCATCACAGGGTTCACCAACATCAGCGCCACCCTCCTCAAGAACCATGCACTGTCCGGCAATCCCACCCGTCTTTTCGCAGTAGGCACCTCTTTGGCAATCACCATCTTGTGCACAAGGCGCACCTAGTTCGGCCTCTCCTGATGCAACACAAAAGCCCGCCCAACCACAGCGAAGCCCTTCATCACATTCATCAGTCCGTACACAGGCGCCATCAAGTGGAGTCGCATTGCTTGCGATGCACTGTCCATCATCGCAACTTAGACCATTGCGACATTCACTATCATCCTCACAGGCTTCTCCAACGTAAGCGCCAGAAAAAAGCGGTGCGACAACTTCCATATCAACATCCGGCTCTTGCGCTTCTCGATTAAGTTCACCACAGGCCAAAAAGCCGCAGGCCAAAAAGCAACTGCTACCCAAAACAGATAGCGGAAAGCTTGAAGAAAAAGAACGTACTCTTAAGTTTCTATTACTCATTACCATCGTGCTTTCCTCTTAGTTTCCACTTAGACCTGAGGTGGTTGCTTCTATTGCATTGATCACAACTTCAGGCTGTAATGATTGATAAACGCCGGCAGGAGACAAGCGAAGATCATATAGTGACTCTCGATTAATCTTAAAACCTTGCTCTACAGAGATCACAACATCATTACCTTCTAAAATATCACTAATTATTTTTTGAGTGACCGGATGCTCTCTAGGTAACTCATAACGTTCAAAGCGTTTCTCTTTTGAATCACTTTCTTCAGCGGCCAAAGCACTTTCACGAATTAGCTTAAGATCCTTAGGACCTAAAAACAATATAGGCTCTACACCAGGCGTGCCCAAGTACATACGAAAGTCTTTGATGTGATCATTGGTAATTTCTCGGTTGCTTCCCTCTCCTTGAAAAAAATCTAATGCTTTGATTTGAAAACGAATTTGAACGATTGCATCCTCGCTTCCTTCTGGAAGTAGGCTTCCAATTTCTTTCGCCTGCTTGGCCTGCATCAAAATCATTTCGAGTTTAGTTCTGGCATTTAACCCCAAGAAATCATCAGGACAAAGGTCTGAGCAACGAGCATCTTCAGTACAAGCGGCCAACATAAACTCAGCCGCAATCACTGAAGCGCCTAGTTCCCCTTGATCAAGATCTAGACTTTTACCGCACTCACCGCCAACACCAAGTGCTCCCACTAAGTGAGCCATGGTACCTTGATTCAAAGAACTGGGTAAACCTGGAATTTCTCCTTCCCCATCCAATCCTACAAGTTGGTCTACTGAAGGATAATTCATTTCTTGACTCATTGCTGGAAATGACTCTGCACCAAAGGTAATCTCGGAAGCCGTGTTAATAAAACCACAACCTCCGGAGCTCATCAGAAATAAAGTACCTAGTACCATTGCTATATTTGATAAACGAAACATGATCATTTACTCCTTCTCAGTAGAGTTAGAAGATTTAGTATTGGCTTTTTCTGTCTCAGTCTTGGTCTCTATCTCCGCCTTATCTTTATCAGAAGCAGATGTTTCTTCTTTAGACTGAGTCTTAGGGCTGTCTACAGCAGTATCTTTCACTGCAGGCGTTTGAGCAGGCGCTTTAACTGAAGGAGCTGTTCCAACTTGAGGAAGTGCATTTGCGGGCTCTTTACTTGGAGCTTGGGTTGTTTTTTTCTCATCTGAACCATATGAAAAGCCAATTTCAAGACTGAGGTTTACTTGGATTGCGCTTCTAAATACACTATCAGGCCCAAAGCCAAAGGGCGTCATAATTGACAAGTTGTTATAGAGCCAACTAAAGGTTCGATAACGAGTTTGGAAAATCCAAATATCATTGTTACCAAACTTGGTCGAGAATAGCTCTTTACGATTTTGAGCATTTCTACGATGATAAGTTGTTGAAAGTTGGAAATGACCAATTTGTGGGAATTCTAAGTGTACAAATCCATGGTTATCAGGCGTTTGATCATTGACTTCTAGACCAAAGGCAAAGGCAAAGGCATTACCCACACGCCAACTCGCCTCAAAATAACCACCATTCACCCGCTCACCGTTAGGATCTCGTCCAAAAACTCTTTGGAGTTTGGTCGCATTGGCTAAATCAATGACTTCACCACTTGGTAGATATTGAAAGCGTTGGATTTCATAAAGGGAATCAAAATAGCTTGGTAAATAGTTGGGTTCATAATTACGATATTCCATACGCAATCTAAGCGCATGAACCGGTGCGATCCCCAAATTGCTACGAATCAGTTGACCAATTGCCCAACCGGATGAACGAACTTGAGTCGAGCCGACCACTGTGGGATCGATTGATTCTGGGTCACCAGTAGGTAGTCCGGTCTCTAAATAAGATAGATCGAGATAGGTTTTTATGTCTAATTCTCGTTTATCAACCAATTTGATTTCGGCATCAATCCCATAGCCACTGACCGGACTTCTCAAAGAATCCGGTTGAAAGGTTGCTTGATCAACTTGTAGTTCGGTTTCGCGGCGGCCATCATTATCGACATCTTCACGATCTAACGCATTGCGTACCGGAGCTTGTTGGTCAGACACAAGACTCAAGCCCACCGAAAAAGATCTGAGCATTGAGTTTGAGCGATTGATTAAACTGAGTGGTTTAACAAAAACGAGAGCCCCGAGTAGATTCGGATTTGTAATGTCATTCATCATCGACTCAAAGCCGATATAATCAGTAAAGGCATCAAACTGTACCCCGACTCGACTTGTATTGAGGTTGAGGTTTGCATCATAGCGCTTCATGATAAGCCCATGCCCAAGGTTGTGAGCGCTAAAACGGTTGATATCTAAAAAGAAACGCTGTTCCTTGGAGCCGTACTGTAAGCGTTGAATCACCTTAGCAAAATCACTGCCCTCATCCCAATCCTGCTGTCTAAAACGGCCCACGTTATCAAAGCGCTGATTGGGTCGTGCATCGAGAAGCTCAAAACGCAGTGGCACACCGATCGTTAAGCGCAAGGGTTCTCCATTGACATCAAAGCGGTGATTGATGCCTACATTTACAGTGCCATAGTAAATCTCACCTAAGCGTTCAATACCGATTTGAGCCCCAAAGCGGTTATCCCATGGTAATAGGCCAATTTGACCCACGCTTACGAGCTCACCTTCAACAAAGGTAGGTGGTGCAGGAGATTCTAAGGCCTTTACTTTTTGTTGATTTAAAGACGTAGTTTTAGGCTTAAGTGCAAGCCCAACCGGCTTCTCCGCCTGAGTTAAAGGAGTCTTCTGTAAAGTCTTTGAATCTTGGCCAATAAGTCCTTTTTGCTCTTTACTATCAAGCTTATTCTTATCAGCAAGCTTATTCTGACCATCTTGACCTAAGGAATTTAATTCAGCCGTTTTCCCGTTATCAGCTTGCTTCTCTGCCTTTTCACCTTCCTGAGGTACTTCCTCATCAAGTGGCTCGATTGCTTCAATGGCAAATACTTTACTATCATCACTTGGTTCCATATCATTTGGAACAGAAGAACTTGTCTGTTTCTTAGGCTGTTCCTTAACCTGTTCGGACTGTGTTTGTGAGTCAGCTTGAGTATTCTCTTGACTGTTCTTTTGGCTATCCGGTTGAGGGCTAGACTCGGTGTCCTTTTGCTGTTTGGCTTCTAGATCTTCCCCTGTTGTGTTCACAGCTTGGGCAAATGATGAATTTAAGTTCATCATAGAACAGATCATAAAGATGCTGGCTAACAGACTCAGAGAAACCCTCTGTTTTTGATAACTATCGTGACTATTAAAAATCATATTTGACCTAATTTCCAATACTTAAGGCATCATAAAGCAAATAAAATAATGAGTGCTGACAAAGCATTAATGAACAGTTTTCCAAAAGATGAAAGCCCAAAAGACAAATAATGCGATCGGGAGATAAAGTTCGACCGAATCAAACCTAAGCCTCTGTTTGTATTGCAATAATTGCTTTTCTTCTGCTTCGCTCAGTACTTTTTCATCAACAGAAGCGATTAAGTGTTTGGCAGATTGTATATCACCCCGATGAAATGCTTCATGGATTTTTGTGATCTGCTCGTTCATAACACTATTAGCAATCGTTTGTTCTTCTGATTGATCTTGTAATGACTCTTGAGATTGATTTGCTGAGTCGTTTTCAAGATCTTGACTGGCTGTTACTGACATTTAGTTTTTCCTATCTAAACAGTTTCGAAAAATAGTGATTTAAAGACTGTTGCGGTAAATTGCAGATACTACTTGAGAAGCTAAGTCATTAAAGCCTCAATGTCTAGTGACTTCATCTCTTCTTGACTTAGCTTAAGCAATAAGAAACTTTATGATTTAGTTAAAAATCTTCTCCAAAGCATCAGCAAAGATAGAACTTGCTGAAATTAACTCCAACCCCTTGGATTGTAACTCGTGTGCTTTAGGATGAGAGTCTGTTGAAATCAAGTGAGTAAATAATGAACTTTGCTGGATATTAGCCCAAGCATCTTTTGGAAAAACGCCATGGCTGCACACAGCATATATTTGAGTTGCCCCTGCATTCTTATAAGCTTGAGCTGCCTTGATGAGAGACCCTCCCGTCCGAACCATATCATCATAAATCACCACAACTCGATTTTGTACTTGAGCATTCACAGCAACAATTTCGGTATTCTCTCCGCTGGTTCTTCGCTTGATAATAAAAGCGACATCAACATTTAAAGCATTGGCTAAGTATTCGACTTGCTTGGCTCGACCGGTATCAGTGCTTGCAATCACAAAATCTCCCTGATTAATTTGAGATAAGCGATCAATCCATAACTGAGAAGAACTTAGGTGTTGAGTGGTGATTGGGCCTTCAAAATAGTGGGGAATCCCATCACTGTGTAAATCAAGCAGATGAAAGTGATTTCCTTGAGAAGCATAGGGGATGGCTGATAATAAACGCGCTCTTGTTTTGGCCGTGACCACTTCACCGGGTTTCACCGCTCTTTCCATGGTTGAGTATCCAAAATAAGGAATACAAAGATCCAAACGTTTTGCGCCATATTTTACAGCAGCACAAGCGATGTCATATAATGCTAAGGTATTATGATCATCGGTTGTTCCTCCAACAATAATTACTGACCTTTCATGAACATCACTCAATAGGCGCTGATACTGTTCTCCATCGGGAAAGGCACGGCGCTCTATTTCTCCAATCTCTATTTTACCTTTAAACTGACTAGCGATCTCTTGAGTAAATGTGTCATATTGGGGAGTACATAAAAGTAAAGGCTCATTATGCATAAGGTGATCTGTCCTTTTTGGTCTTTGAATAAGTCTTATGCTGTTGGTCGGTTCAGTTTTTGATAGCATATTTTAGGCTATGATAAATCAAATCATTAAACCAAACTTAAGCCAATCCAAATAAAATTAATCCATTTTGAAAGTTCCAAATCTTGGAACCGGTAGTGGAAAGGGAGAAAACTTATGAATCATGGCTTAGATCTTTCAGCAGTTCTACAGGCTTCACCCCCAAGTGACCCTACACGTAGAATCTATGTTAATCGTAATCTTGATATGGCCGAAATTGAAGCGGTTGGCTTTGATATGGATTACACACTCGTCCAATATAAGCAAAGAGCTCTTGATGAGCTGACGATTGAAAAAACGATTGAAAAACTCGTGACTAGCTTTGCTTATCCGGAAGAAATCAAGTCTGTCAAAATCGACTATGACTTTATTATCAGAGGGTTAATTGTTGATAAAAAGACTGGTCATATTTGCAAAGTAGATCAAAATCGAGTTGTTGGCCGTTGTTACCATGGCTATCAGATGGTTTCTGAAGAAGAACGTTTATCATTGTATGGGAGTAAACCCATTTCCTTGACCTCTGATCGCTTTATCAGAGTTGATACTCTATTTTCTCTGCCTGAAAGTACCTTAATGGCAGGCATCATAGAACACTACAAACAAAAAGGAGAAGCTCTGCCAGTCAATACTGGTGAACTGTGTATGAACATTCGCAGTGCAATCGATGAAGCGCACTGTGATAATACATTAAAAGCGGCCATCATTGCTGACCCCAGCAAGTATGTTCATAATGATGATGACTTGGGACCCACTTTACATAAGTTGAAACTTGCGGGCAAAAAGCTATTTTTACTCACCAATAGTGAGCATTATTACACCGAAGCCGTTATGAGTCACCTTTTAGATGGTGTATTACCCTATTTTGAGTCATGGCGTGACTATTTTGATATTATTCTCGTCAATGGACGCAAACCTTCTTTCTTTAATGACCCTAATCCCTTCATCCGTCTCGACCAACACGGTAATCCTTTGGATGAAGTGGTCAGTGAATTAGCGCCAAGACAAATCTATTCAGGTGGAAATATTCATGATCTAGAAAGAATGATGAACTTAACCGGTGCTCAGATTCTTTATGTCGGAGATCATATCTTCTCGGATATTGTGATCAGTAAGCGATCTGCATGGTGGCGAACCGCTTTGGTGATTCAAGAAATGCGGGATAGCGTCACCCAAACCGTTAATCATGCCGCTGACTTTAATCGCATCTATCAATTAGATCAGGCCGCTCGTCAAATTGATGACATGATCAACTATCAACGCACTCTGACCCGAAGTTTAGAAAGAGTACAAAAGCTAATCGTTGCTCTGACTAGTCCCGAAACTCACGTAATTGATAGTACGCGGGAAAGAGCGGAAAAAGAAATTGAAGAACGTAAAAAGCAATTAAATGCGATGCTGAAAGAAGCGGAAGAGCTTGAAGCCAAAGTGGATAGAAGTTTCAACCGTTATTGGGGACGTCCATTCCGTGAACGCCATGAATTAAGCCACTTTGGTGCCCAAGTGAAGAGCTATGCCGACATTTATACGAGCCAGGTGAGCAATTTCCTATTTTACTCACCCGATCAGCATTTTAGAGCAGAAAGAAGCTTTTTACCTCATGAAAGAGAGCATTTATAAGCACATTTCCTATTGACGATACTCTCTGTGTCTTGACTTATGATGCTGTCGACTACGCCTCATCTCATGCACACTAGGTACGTATGATTCAGCTTGGCCATCCCAATGATCAAGCTGGGCAAAGCGACCACAAATAGGCTTGTTTTGCAAGCGCTCAAAAAGGATTTCAACACAGTCATTGGGAATCTCAAAAAGAGTTCGGGTGTATTCAATGCGGATGGCACCAACCTTAGTGCCATCAATTTTAGCTTCATGAGAAATAGCGCCAACGATATCCTTGGGCCGAATACCGTTTAAGCGTCCACTATTTAGAACAATAATAGAGCAGCCTTCATTGGCAATAATCGCTGGCTTATGCTTCGACTTAAGCTCTGTTAAGTCCAAAGCGGTAACAGTGGGTGGCAAGGCTTCTGAAGATAGGGGGTAACTCTTACTCGCCAACATAAGCGCTGTCAGAGCTAAGTCTCGAGAAGAATCAAAGTGATCTTCAAGTTGTGCAATAACATTTTCATATTTTTCAATGGTTTCAGCAAACATTTGATCTTGTTCTGCTTGGATTTGCTGGTTCATCTTTTTAAGGTTATCGATTAAACGCTGCTTACGGCAAGCCATAATCTCAACACTTGGCGGGACTTCCACAGCCGGCAATTTTCGATTTAGGAAGCTTTCTAACCTTTCAAGCGCCTTAATTTCTCTTGGCGTGACAAATAACAGCGCTTTACCTGCACGACCGGCTCGGCCTGTTCTTCCTACTCGATGCACATAAGACTCAAGATCTAAAGGGACATCATAATTAACAACTAGGTTAATACCATCTATATCCAATCCTCTTGCAGCCACATCGGTAGCGACCACAACCGAAAGACGATTTTCTTTGAGTCGTTTAACAACAGCCTCTCTCAAGTTTTGGCTAAGTTCACCGCTTAAAGCCTCTGCCTGGTAACCGGCTAAGTGTAAGCGATCAGCGAGTTGCGTTGTTTCTTTTCTAGTTTTAGTAAAGATGAGAGTGATATTACCCAGTTCTAACTCAAGAAAATGACACAAAAGATCAAAGCGCTGACTTGAACGAATGAGTACATACCCCTCTTCAACAAAATCTGAGGTTCGCCCTTCTCCCTTAACCTCTATTTGATTAAAATCCTTACGCAAATACTGCTCAGCAATCTCCTTGATTTCATTGGGCATTGTTGCTGAGAACAACAGAGTTTGTTCTCGATTTGGCGCTTGGGATAAGATGAGTTCAACCTCATCCCTAAAGCCAAGCTTTAACATTTCATCAGCTTCATCAATCACTGTCATTTTGATCTGATCAAGTTGCAATGAGCCTCTGTTAAGATGATCAATTAAGCGACCCGGCGTAGCCACAATCACTCGAGGACCTCTTTTGAGTTGCTCAAGCTGAAGATGAATCGCTTGCCCTCCATAAATCAAACAGACCTGAGACTTATGTTGATCCCCTATAAAGCATTCAAACTGATCGGCAATTTGTAAAGCAAGCTCTCGAGTGGGGGTTAACACTAGTATTTCAGGTGCATTTTTATTCTGACTCAAATCACATAAATCAATCAGGGGAAGGGCAAACGCGGCCGTCTTACCAGTTCCTGTTTGAGCCAGAGCAATTAAGTCCGAGCGATTTAAGATGACAGGAATCGCTTTTTGCTGAATTGCTGTTGGTGTGCTCCAGCCTATCTCATGAATACGGGCTTGAATGGATGATGATAGTCCTAATGTATTGAAGTTATTCATGGAGCCCCCTTCCAATAAATTTAATGAGTTTTAATAAGATAGCGAATAAGCATGCTACTTAAAAGATGTTTTTGTTAAATGATTGATAAATGACTGTTTAATGTTTGATTAGGCTTTTGGATCAAACAAGAGTCACACTATATATAACATTTGATATAAATAAAGCTTTTTTTAAAAAAGATCGTCGCACGGAACATGGCTTTAGAGTCTTGACATCTGCTATCTTTCTCTTTAGTTTTCATGTACTAAATTAAGTAAGAGTAGCCATTACTTTAAGACTCTAGCGTCATGTAATTACCCGATTGAAGCATTGGAAATGTTTATGTCATTTAGGATTTCTACGCCCCAGTCCTTTGCCCAAATTGCACGAGGCTTAAATCAAAGTCAAAGTACGATGCAGGTCTCCTTGCGAAGATTATCCTCAGGCTTAAGAGTCAATCAAAGTGCTGATGATGCTGCTGGCTTAGCAATCTCTGAAAGAATGAGTGCTAAAATTAGAGGAGCACTCAGCAGTTTACAAAATATGAACTTGGGCACTTCTCTGCTACAAGTAGCTGAAGGCGCTCTTAACGAAACGCAAAGCTCCTTGATGCGCATGAGAGAGCTTTCTGTGCAATCGGCCAATGAAACTCTAACTGATTTAGAGCGCCGAGCCTTAAACACTGAATTTCAACTTTTGACGGCTCAAATTAATAGCATTGCTCAACAGACCCAATTTAATGGCATCAAATTACTTGATGGCCAACATCGTGCCATAGAATTACAAGTTGGTTCAGCGGCTGAGGATGTTTTCCGAGTAAATCTAGCCAAAGCAACCGCGAATGAGCTAGGACGACAGGCCCGTTATACTACCCAAAGAAGAGGTGTGTTTGTCAGTGATCTCTCTACTGGTGATGTTAAAATCAATGGGGTGAACATTAGAAGCACAGTTGAGGGTGATGATGAGTTATCTTACTCCTTTGGTTCTGGGTCTGCCATCTCTAAGGCAAAAGCGATTAATCATTCCACCCAATATACTGGGGTGAGAGCGATCGTTGGACATAATGTCATTAGAGCCTTTGAACCAATCAGAGCGATTTCCTTAGGCCCTGATCGCTTTTTTAAAGTGAATGGTTATGCGATTACCAGCATCGATATCACAGCTAAAGATGCGACAGGAGTGTTAGTCAAAAGCATTAATGCCGGTCATGCAGAAACAGGTGTGGTGGCTCATGTTGATGTGGATGGACATCTTGTTTTAACCGCTGAAGATGGACGGAACATTAGCGTTGAGTATGGTGATGGTAGTGTGCGTGATGCTATCCGAATGATTGACTATAATGGTGATCCCATCAATCTCATTAATACAATCGATCCAGTGCAATATGATTTAGATGGCGATATTGAAGAAGTTAGCTTTAGTGGAACTGGAAATTATAACGGGCAATATACGATTTCTGGAGATGTGACGATACGAGGCGTCACAAGTGCAGATCAAACAGGGGGCTTTGAACGACCTCGAGATAATGTCGATTTTGTTTTAGAAATTGTTAAACCTGGTCCTATTGGGGTGGCCACATATCGCTATAAGGAGCAAAGTATTGCTGATTATAGCATTGATGCTTTGCCCGAAGATTACCTATTCAATGCTGAAGGCGTAGTGATTTCTCAAGACCCAACCAATATCAGCATAGAAGCGGCAGGCTTTTATAATGAGGCAAGTAATCGAACTTATACGCTCACCGTAACCAAAAGTGGTGTACCCGATGCGAACTCACCTTTAGACTTACCAGAGTTTACCTATACAGTGGTCAATAATGATGAGCCTAGCGATACTAGCTCGCATGCTGTACCTATTGTTGCTGACCAAGGTAATTCCATTACTTTGGAACATAATGTGGTCATTGATTTTCCAGTAGAGCCACGCAAAGGGATTGACCCAAATGGCAGTGGAAATAAAACCCTTGCTGGGAACGAGGATATTAAACCCAAGCCCGGCAGTATTAGTGGTACTTATAACGACAATCCCAAGTTTGTGAGTTGGACAGGTGATCGACTCACAGATTTTACTTTTGAGGTGACAAGGGCGGGGCATTTAGCAGGTAATAATGCAATTGCCGGATCGAATACTCCAGCTGCTCAAATTAAAGTAAGTGCTTGGGTTCCTAGCTTAGCGACGACCTTTACTAATACCTTTACTTTAGATCCCAATGTCGGCGGTAATGATACGCTTTCATTCCGAGATTTAGAGATTAGCTTTTATGGACGTAAAGGGAAAACCACTGAAAATGAAAGTCTGATCGGCAGCTATGCGGGCACTTTTGAATCCAATGACAGTGTTTATGTAGGTACAGAACAACGTAAATATGTTATTACCATGCAAGATGGAGGCTTGATTAAGAGTAACTCTAATCTGAATGCAACCGTGAGCGTACAAGATTCAGCGGGGAATGAACTAGACAATCATAACATCTCAGTAAAGTCCGGAAGCGAAATCAAATTAGGGACCGGTAATGATTTTGAAGGGATCTTAGTCGATTGGACCGCAAGTAAAAGCAAAGTTGGTAATGTCAGTCAAGCAGGTGGAGCGCCTAGCATTGTTGATACACCGAATAATACTTACAATGGTTCAACAGATGAAACCGGCATCCTTAAAATTACTCAAGCCGGTCGCGTTGGAGAGAGTGCACAGTATCGCTATTACTATGCTAGCAATCCAGGAGTCACAATCAGCTCTGGGCAACTCAATAGTGGAACTTTAACGCTAAGTGATGGTGTACAATTAGCCATTTCGGAGACTTCCGACCCGGTATTCTCATCTTTAAATGCTGGTGGTACCTCTATTAGTTCAAGTGATGCTAGTGGATATACCGAAGAACAAACCGGTAACTTTAGCGCTTTGGTGCAAGATGATGGCTCTGGTGGGCAAGAGCTTGTTATTAACTGGACCCTAGCTGATGGTAGTACATCTTCAAGTACTCAAAGTCTAAATGGAGCATTAAATGTACCCATTAATCTTGGCTATGGAACCCATATTACTTTAGATGCTCAGCCTGCCAATGGGCAAGTGATCAGTGGTACAGTGAATCCAAATGCACTAGATACCAATGATCAGTGGAGCTTTTCTCTTGATTCTGGCCGAGTGGAAGCCGGAGACCAATTTATTGTTAATGCTAGCCCTCGGACCTTAGCAGTTGGCGATACTTGGGAGGTTGAAGGCTTTGTACCCGAGTGGAATGTTGGAGACACCTTTGTGATTGATGCTAATCATAATTTTGTAAATCAAGCACCACAAGTTTTAGGAAACAGCATCTCACTCAATGATCCCGTCAGTGGTGAAACTGTGATGAGCACAGTCAATTTAACCGGTGCTGGACAGTTTAATACCGGTGATGAAATTAGAATTAGAACTCGTGGTTACACCGGCACAGCAACCTCATCCGGCTTATATACTGATAACTTGTACCCAACCAACTACATTGTGACGATTACCAAAGAGGGTCCTATCGGTGTTGCTGAATATGACTGGGTAAGAGAAGATGGACGTACTGAAACTCAATTTGGTGGTTCAGGAAGCGGAGTGACCAGTGATACCGCTAAGCTTTTAGAAGAAGGTGTTGAAATTAGCTTTGCTGATAATGGAAGCGGAGACAGCTATTTAGCGATCGGTGATCAATTTATTATTCCGGCGGGCCAAAAACTTGAATATACCTTTGCAGGTGAGGTCATTTTGCAATCTGATCAAGGCATTCAAATTGAACATATTGACGAAGAAGCAGTGAATACCTTTGGACGCTTTATATATGAGGGAGATACTCCTAACGAAGCCGGAACAGAGGGGAATATTTTGCAGGGACCAATGGGAAGTAATGTTTCAGAATCGGTAGATGATTTAGATATTCTTACTGTATTAGGTGCAGAAGAAGCCATCGATACAATCGATGAAGCTATCGGTCAAGTCAGTTATGCTCGATCTAATTTAGGTGCAGCCATGAACCGTCTTGAGTCACGTATGCAATCTACAAGCAATTATATGAATCAATTATCGCAGGCAAGACAGCGTATTCGAGATGCAGACTTTGCAAGCGAAGTCAGTGAGTTATCGAGAGCCCAAACAAAAAGAGGTGCAGCTCCCTTGTTGGCCCAAGTCGCTAATTTAGAGTTACAAAGAGTACTCACTCTTATTGATTCTATATAAGAGACTAATTAATGTTAAGAGTTTTATTCTAAAGGTTAAGGCCAAACACATGGCCTTAAAGCCTGTATAAACTTCAGTAAGAACTTTGACTAAGCTTTTGGCTTAATGAAAGTTCTTTAATGGCTTATTGAGCTGGTGCTGGTGCCGGAGCCGGAGCTACCGCAGGAGCTGGTGCCGGAGCCGGAGCTACCGCAGGAGCAGGTGCCGGTGCCGGTGCCGGTGCCGGTGCCGGAGCCGGTGCCGGAGACGACGTTGGGGCGCTCGTTGAGGATACCCTCTCGGACGTTGAGGTTGAGGTTGACGAGGGCGGCGAGTTGTGATTCCTCACTCCCTTGAAGACCCGTGAGCTCCTGTGTGAGTGTCTGGACAATATCCGAACTCGAGACAGTCGACTCGACAATTTGCCCCGCCTCAGTAGATAGGGCCGCTGTTTCAATACCCCCGAGTGTTTGGAGGAGGTACTGTGCACCAGCCTTTAATCGTGTGATCTGGAGGGGTATACCCACAGGGGCACCCTCACCACCGGCCGCTTCTGGGGCCAACAACTGAACAAGCTGGGAATGGGTACTGAGTACCTGCTCTGCCTTACGGTATCTTGCGTCAAAACCGTCGTAGTTGTTGTTACCCGTGATGTCTTCGTAGCGAGCCTTCGCATCCTTACCGCCGCCGATATCAGTGAACGAGAGGGCAGTGTTGACGGACGTTGATGGGATCGCAGTACGTAGTGCGAGGATCTTGTCGTTGTGGGTCTCATAGTACCCGAGGTTCTGTACGAGTTTTGTGCGATCCTGCGAGAGTAGAGAAGGGAAGCGGAACTGCAACTCCGTACCTGATGCGGTTGGCTCTACGAAAGTCTCATTCATGAGGAGGGTACGGCTGTTGTTCATCGCATCGAAAGCTTTTTGTGCTGTTTCCGGGGATGACTGACGTGTGTTAGGGTCTTGGGAGCTCTCGAGTAGCTTGAGTACCTTAGGCTGTCCCATACCGGAGTCTGTGCCGATCTTGGCAGTTGTTTGCATAAAAGCATCGGGGAGTGTGATGACGTCGTTGTTGTTTTGGTCCTGCTGTCCCGTGTCAACACCGAAGGCATCTGTTACCGTAGGGATATCGAGAAGTTCAACTTCCCCGTTAGTCAAAGGTTCCGCCGGAGCATTTACCGCGATACCATTTCGGGCGTTTGCGATACCAATAACACGCTCGCTGATACCTGACTTCTTGAGTGCTTCACGAATCTTCGGATGTTTTTCCGCGTATACTGTCAATTCAGGGAAATAGTTCAGGACAGG
>CAKZRU010000011.1 GCA_937146725.1 uncultured Myxococcales bacterium | reverse complement strand
TCGGGAACAAGACGATGAATGGTACGCTCGATCTTGATTTTTTTCATGCCTTCTTCAACAACGGATAACAGTTCTTCCCGTCGCCAAGGCTTAACAAGATAACGATACAATAAACCATTATTAATGCAGGTAATGAGGTCATTCATGTCTGTGTGTCCGGTCAGAATAACCCGCACATTATCTTCAGAATTTGACTTAATTGCGGAGAGCAATTCGGTACCGAGCATAATGGGCATGCGTTGATCGCTAATAATGAGATCAATCTTTTGATTTTGGGTCAGCTTTAATGCTTCCTCAGGTAAAGTGGTTGAGCTGACCATATAGCCCTCAGACTCAAGTAAAGCTTGTAAGCCATCTAAGTTTTCCTGCTCGTCATCAACAAGAAGTATGTGTCCTTTTTGCCCGCTTGGCTTCTTAGCTTGAAGACGCTGACTAGCCTTATTGAGGTTAAGTTTTAGTTTCATATTACACTCGCTTTAGATGCTGCGGTCTAAGAGGTAGAATAAGCCGGGCTGTTGTGCCTACATTAACTTCACTATCAAGCTCTAGTTGACCACCATGTTTTTCAGCGCATAGATGAACCATATGTAAGCCTATCCCGCTGCCATGTTCTCCTTTGGTGCTGTAAAATTGTTCTCGGCAATGCTCAAGAACCTCAGGAGTAATTCCAGAACCATTATCGATAATTTCAAACATAACCTGCTCATCTTTACTGCTTCCCTTGACGGTTAACGATGCAGAGTCTGTACCGTCTTTCATAGCATCAAGTGCATTAGAGATAAGATTGACAATGGCCTGCCTAATTTCACTTTTATCGCCATAAAAGCTTAAGTTGGGTTGGGTGAAGCAACTGATCTTAAGGGACTCACTTTGGGTATGCCACTCCAAAGACTGAACTTGCTGTGTTAGATTATGACTTACCGACTCAGATGATGAAGACTGAAAGGTGAGAGGTGCGGGGATTTCACATAAATCTTCTTTGGTGCGTATACTCCATCTGGGTGTCGCTAGAGCAATAGACTCTCTGAGGAGTTCGTTGACTGAAATCACGCTAAATGGGGGAAGCATTGAGTGGCGTTTAGGAAAGTAAGCTGAACGTAGACGTTCGATAAGAGCCTTTCCATCGATTACGGCATTCCGGATGCAGTAGAGAGCTTCCATCGCTTCTTTTTGATCTGGTACTTCCAAAGTAGAATCTTGTGGAGATAGATCAAGAATGAGTTCTTCGCAGTACGCATAAATCGGAGTGAGCAGATTATTAAAATCATGCGCAACACCACTGGCCATTTCACCAAGTGCTCTGAGCTTTTCTTGCACAAGTAATGCTTCTTGGGTAGCTTTCAGCTCTGATAAGGTTTTTTCGAGACTTTCTTGCGCTTGTCGACGTTCTGCGACTTCTTTTTCTAAAGCTTCGGCCTGCTCTTTGACCTGTCGCTCAATATTAAGCTTATCAAAGGCTTGTTGCACAGTGTTTAACAAGTCGCTTGGGATCCATGGTTTAACCAAATAACGATATAATAAACCTTGATTTACACAGCCGATAAGATCTTGGATATCTGCATAGCCTGTAAGTAAAATACGAACTTGCTGTGGAGCAATTTGACGCAAATGAGCCAAGAGTTCTGTACCTAACATTTCTGGCATACGTTGGTCAGAAATCACTAAATCGACTTGATGATTACGAACGATCTCTATGGCTTCATGGGGGGCTGTTGTAGTGTAAACCTTATACTTTTGTGACAGTAGGGCTGATAAGCCATCAAGGTTTTCAGGCTCATCATCAACGAGTAGAATTACTCCTGCTTGACTGTGTACTTTACGATTCAGTGCATCTTGAGCTTTATCGAGGTTAAGTTTGATTTTCACTAAGGTTCATCACTTTATCGGATTTACGGTCTATATGCATATACAAACAGAGTCATTAAAGTCACTATATATAGTGCTCATTTCTAGAATGAATATATATAAAACACTAAATAAAGTCTAGAAGTTAATATGCTATGGACATACAGAGTGATAAGCTTAATTCAAGCATTTAATCAGTGCATAGCATAAGAGGGCCACCCATTTGTGATTCGCAACGTTCGCCACTAGGACAAAAGGAGTCTTCACAGCAAAAAATAGGCTGATTACCTAAGGCACAGCTTCCATCAACACAGGACATCCCCGGCATACAGTCACAAGCGCTTTGACAGGGAATTTCGCCTTGACAGAGCGCAAGTTCACCCTCGGTATTTTGACACGCCGCTCCCGCAGGACAAGATCCTTGATCACAGCAAAAAATAGGATCTCCTTGCAAAAGGCAACTTCCATTAACGCAACGTTGACCAGTGGGGCAATCACAGGCCGAATAACAAGTCTCGCTTGGACACATCCCTAGCACGCCACGCCGATCTTCACAGGATTGACCACTCGGACAGGTGCCTTCTTCGCAACAAAACAAAGGTGCATCTCCCAAAACGCAAGCATTATTGATACAACTTAGTCCTGGATCACAGTCACAGGCGGTGGAACAGGCTGAATCTAAGCAAAGCGCTCTTGTTCCTTCGGCGGTTTGACATGCTTCTCCGGGGGGACAAAAAGCACTATCACAACAGTAAACCGGACTAGAACTCGCTACACATTGTCCTGCTACGCAACCTAAACCGGGTGAACATTCACAGGTATTTCTACAAGGTTGACCACCCTGGTCTCTGTCAAGAGGGTCGGGTGACATATCCTGAGGCAAGCTCATGTCTCTAAACTCAAGATCATTATAAGTAAAGCTATCTCTTTGATACATATCGGAGGCTACAGCTAAATCAAGAGATTGATCAGCCATTTCATTTCCTGCGATTGTTCCAGCCAAGGGAATATCACCACCTTCGGTACCCGCAGATGATTCTATTACCATACATTGGTTATTGACACATATTTCGGGAGCAAAGCAGCGCTGATTGCCACAAGTGACATAAGCGGTTAATTGAGTGCAATATCCCTCAAGGTCACAATAATAACCGGTAGAACACTCTTCATCACCTTTGCATGAACGGGTTTCATCACAGCCAAAAAAACTACCACAAAGGATCATACAAAGTATTTTAGTAGTGGCGATAGAGTAAAGCCTAACATATCTTGGAATTAATTTTGTAAACTCTAAGTTTCTCAATATTTGAATCATCTGAAGCCACATGTCTTTATTGAAGATTAGCTGATTAGGTAGTTGCCATTTTGAAACTCAAGTATATACGATTAAGTCTGTGAATATCTACCTTTTAGGTTCATAGACACAAGCTGATGTCATCTAGGATAGAGTTTTGATATAGGTTCACCTTATAATCTTCATCTTAGTTTAGTTTAATAATCGCTTGGGATTTTGTAGTCATCACAAAAAAGATAAAAGATTTTTGCTTCTTCATTTTGACAAGTTTTTTAAAAATAATGTAAACAGGTGTACTACATGTAGTGTTAAGTCGCTTAAGGTAAGTTTTATATCTCACTTAAGTGCATGCATATATCACAACTTATTCACCTAAAGATTAAGCTCTTGATCCGGAGGATTTGAAGATGCAAGTACAAAAAGACTCTGAAGTATCTTCACCCTATCTAATGATGATGATGATGGCAGTGGTGAGTATTGCAATCTTGGGATTGATTGCCATTGCTAATGGTTTTATGCCCTTTAGTCCTTCATTTTTTATTTCCTACCCCTTAAGTGCGGCAAGTTGTTACTTACTTATTTTAAGTATGTGCTATCGCTTTGAAATGAGTGATTCTCCTCACTCGGTCAGGCCATATCTAAGTGAAGATCCACAGCTCTTTTTTAATGCATATTTACTCAGTTCATTAGTTTGGGCATTGGGCCTAGTGCCTGTATTTTGGCTTCGTATGGGTCAATTCGCCTTACAAGGTGCAAGCGTAGATGAAATGGTTTTCCAAAATCGATACGTCTTTTTGGCTGTATGCTTGGTCGGTATCTTTATTTATTTTCTTAGACAAAAAGCCGTAGAACAAAAAGATCTTTATCGAGTGAATCGACAATCACCGGCTGTTTCACAATCTGCATTAGATCTATCAATTGCACCCGGTTGGAGCCACTCTGATGTTTGGGATACGATCACCTGCAATCCTACTGACTTGAAAAGACATTCAGAGCGAGATCGAGAGCATTACCAAAAGCGCCGAGCTGAGAAGTTGCGTAAAGATACTCATGAAGTAGAGATTTTTCGTACCACTGATCTTTCAGAATATTTAACCGATGCTCATCCTGATATTTCAAAAAACAAATCGCTAGTTCAGGAAATAAATACTGATGATTCACAGACGAGCTATTCCAATGCTGAAAGCTTTGCTTCTACAGTTTTACCCTCTTGGATCGAACAAGGCGCTGCAGCAAAAAACGCCAACAGCCACTCAAAATATGATTATCCTCAGTCCACAATGAGAAGAAGTGTTAATGACTTTGATACACGTTTTGAACAGGCAGTCATTCCGACTTATGAAGTATTAGCAGATAATGTTTCATGGTCAGGCATTAGTCGACCAGCCCAAAAGCCATTTATTTATGACAATCATCAAGAAGTTCATTTAAGGGACATTAAATCTCATGATGAAGATCAACTCACCGCTCCTCCACACGCTTCTCCACACATGAATCATGAACAAGCTCAACAGGCTGAGACAAGTTCTCAATCGTTTAGCTTTAATGAAGTAAATATCAAAGAGATTAAGACCTTGGGTGGGGATGAGTCCTTAGAAAATCAATTGTTGTTTGAACAAGTATTAGAGGTCATTTCTGATACTCAGGTACAGATTGACCAATATGATTCACAGGCAAAAATAGAAGTGGTAGAGCGCATCAGCTTTAACAGTTTAAATGGGTTGAATGAGTTCAATGAGGTAAATGAGGAGCTAAAAAGCGAGACGCAAACTCAAATAGGCTTTGGAGCGATTGATTCAAGTAAGATATAAGCCTATGATCCTCAGACTGAACTTAGCTTAAATACTTGATCATAATGGTGGGAACTTATGAAGCGAATACGTGCGACAGAATACATCGATTTATCAATCGAAGGAGAATATGTTCAAGCCTGTCGTCACCTAAGTCAAAGTCCTTGTCCAAAATGCATTAATAACTCGGGCTTTATTACTAGCTATAAACCGAATGGTCAAAGTTCTTCTAGGCGCTGTCGTTGTCAGGGGATTGACCATCGCATCAAAGCTTTTAATCAAGCAAAAATACCCGCTCGTTATTTAGATGCTAAGCTGTCTTCCTATCGCCCACGTGATCTCACCGGTTTAGAAACCGCCAATCGGATCAATGACTTTGCCTGGTCTTTTGTACCACAAAGTAAAGGCTTACTGATCTATGGTGGATATGGAACCGGTAAAACATACTTAGCAGTCTCGATGGTTAGGATTTTAGCTCTTTTGCGGGGTTACAACGTAAGGTTTGTTGAGTTCTCACATTTACTTTCTGCTTTACAAGCTGAGTTTTCGGGGGGAGATCGTTATGGCAAGCGTCAGCTTGATCGACCGCAAAAAGGCTTGATGCAGCATCTGATTGATGCTGACTGTCTAGTGATTGATGAACTGGGTGAAGGACGACAAAGTGAATGGGCTAAAAGCGTTCTCGAAGAACTCATAACCAAACGTTATAATGCTTCCGGAACAACTGTGATTACCACTAATTATGATCCTCGCCGATCAAATCTAGGTGAACCCGATCACTTGGAAGAGCGGGTAGGGGCCCGTTTATATTCACGGCTACAGCAGATGTGTGATCCCTTGCCTCTTTTTGGTGGAGATTACAGAAAACAGCTTGATCTACCGGCAGATATAATCTCATAGGACAGCGACTAGAAAATCTTGTTTATTTAGTTTAAAGTGCCATTCTCCTAAGATCTTGAACTAGCCATAGAGAGCGAGATTATGCTCGGTTTATTATTTATCTTCTCTCCATTATTTATCGATGAGATCGAGATTGTACGTGCTTTTGATGAAAGTGAAATCTATCAAAGCTCGCCTCTCACTTCGTCTAGTCGCTTAGACCAATTAAGCCATGAAGGGCTTAGTCTTAGTTTTGCTAACCCACTAGAATTAAATCAAAAAGAACTAAGCAAGCTCAGTGTTCCTCATTTGACTATGCCCAAGCTTGATGGCTTGAGTATGCCAGTCACTCTTAATGACCTAGTGATGAAATATATTAACTATTTCAAAGGCAGAGGTCATTATTCCTATGCTAAATGGTATAGTCGAATGGGACGTTATGAAGAAATCATCTATCAAATCTTAGATCGTTATCAGCTTCCTCGCGAATTAATCTTTCAAGCAATGATTGAAAGTGGCTTCCAAAACGATGCGGTCTCATCAGCAAGTGCAGTGGGGATTTGGCAGTTTGTCAGACGTACTGGTGACTCTTATGGCCTACGATATGATGGCTGGGTAGATGAGCGTCGAGATTTTATTGCCGCTACGGATGCTGCGGCTCGTCATATGCGCGATTTGTATAATCGCTTTAAGTCTTATCCCTTAGCTTTGGCAGCATATAATGCTGGAGTTGGTTCTGTCTCAAGGGCTATTTCTAGAAGCAATACAAACGATATTTTTCAGATCTATAATCGTGGACATTTACAGGGCGCAGGCGGGATTTACGTTCCTAAAATCATGGCAGCCATGGTGATTGCACAGGATTTAGCAGCTTATGGTTTTGATCATATCGAAAAAGAAAAACCTTTACTTTTTGAAACAGTCGAAGTTCCGGGCGGACTTGAATTAGGTACTTATGCTCGGTATGCGAAGGTAAATCGAAGTGACATTGAAGCCCTCAATCCCTCGTTGCGTCGTGGATATGTGCCCTTAGATGCCGGTGGATATAAACTAAGAGTGCCTCTTGGCGCTAAAACTCATTTAGAAAACTCTTTAAAAAAGCTTGAGCTTAAAGAACCCCAGCTTTTTTATGAGCATCGGGTTAGATTTGGCGAAAGTCTATCGGATATTGCCTATTCTTACTATGTTTCTACTCGTGTTCTCAGGCAGGTGAATGAATTAAGTAATAATCAGCCCGAAGTGGGGTCGGCTCTATTGATCCCCAGAAATACTTCTAAAGCACCTCGAGAGATTTTGCGTGATACCTTGATGGTTGCCATCGATCCGAGTTTACATATGAGGATCGCCGACTCATTTATTTTCCGGTACGCCGTAAACTAACAGTTGAGCGACTCGCTTCATTTTTTGGAGTGACTCCACGAGAAGTCTCAACATGGAATACTGTTGATCCAGAGGCAACCTTGCAAAGAGGTATGACAATACGTCTTTATGTCTCTGAGAACTTTGACTTTTCTTCCGCGTTGATCGCTAAACCAAGTTTGATACAGGTTGTTGATCCTACTTCCGAATTAGGTGCTGAATTATTATCCTATGCGGCCCGACGTCAAGAAAGACGAATACGGCGGGTGATTCACAAGGTGAGACGTCGAGAAACCTTGCGCAAAATCGCCAGAAAATATCGAGTGAGCATCAAAGATATTCGCGCTGAGAATAATTTAAAAACTCGGGGCTCAATCTATCCGGGGCTTTTGCTAAAAATCCCGGTTTTATCCACGCCTAAACCCAAGGGACGTGCAGCTCGTTCCCGACCTAAACGGGAAGGAAAACGCCATCGGGTTCGTCGTGGAGATACCCTATGGAAAATCGCTAAAAAATACGGAGTAAGTATGGATAAACTAAGACGAAGAAATCGTCTTAAAGGTCGAGTAAGACTCAAGCTTGGGCAAATCATCAAAATCCCATAATGGAAATGATATGAAGCATAATGCCCTAGTTATGAATCCAAACCGTATGCTTGTAATAAGCGATAATAAAAATCTAACTATTAAATAGTGAAAACACACAAATAATTATGCAAAGATGTGTCGTATTGGATGCAAGTGTATAAGGAGAAAAGTATGATCGTTGGTGTAATTGGTTCTGGGTCGATCGGTCCAGATTTAGCTTATGGCTTTTTAAGTGCTCTTGGTCGAGTAGACGGCGCTAAAGTATATTTAAACGATATCAAGGAAGAAGCTTTACAAGCTGGCGTTTCACGGATTAAGGCTTACTTAAAAAAAGGTGTGAGTCGTGGTAAGCTAAGTGCGAAAGCCGCCCAAGGTATCGAGTCCAAGCTTGTACCAACTCTGCAATTAAGTGACTTGGCTGACTGCGAATATGTTCTTGAGGCCGCCACCGAACAATTACCCATTAAAAAACAGATTTTAAAGCAAATCGAGGCGACGGTCGGTGATGACTGTTTGATTGGTTTTGCCACATCCGGTATTCCAAGACGTGAGATTGCGGCCGATGCACGTAAGCCTGAGCGTTGCTTTGTTAATCACCCCTTTTTCCCAGCTTGGCGTTCTTTACCCATCGAAGTGGTTGGCGGTGAAAATTCCGAGCTTATGAAGCGTATGCTAGATACGATTACTTTTTTGGGTAAAGTGCCGGTTGCCACTGCCGATGTTGAATGCTTTGCCGCCGATGATATCTTTTGTAATTATATTTCAGAAGCTGCGCGTATTGTTGAAGAAGGCATTGCGAACCCAGCACAGGTTGATCGAATTGTGAATGATGCAGTGGGCGGTGGAGGTCCTTTCAATGTGATGGACCTTACTCGTGGTAATCTATTGACTGTTCACTGCCAAGAGCTTATGCGTGATGCTAAAACCGGATCGGCTTGGTTTGAGCCACCTCAGATTTTAAGTACACAAGGTAATCAAGCTTGGCATGATCGTAAAAAACCATTGGATTCAAGTTATGATGAAACGTTAAAAGAGATCGTTTTGAATCGCATGATGGCAGTTCTTTTTGGCCGTACCTTTTTTGTGCTTGATTACCATATTTGCGAGGCCGCTGACTTAGACTGGATGACGCGCACAGCTTTAGGCTTTAGCACAGGTATTTTGACCTTAGCCAAAGCCTGGGGCATGGATAAGGTACATGAGATCTGTACAGGATTTAAGGCGCAGTATCCTTTGTTTGAACTGACCTCAAGTATTACTGAAAAACGAGTGCCAAACTTTGCAGCCAACCTACGCTTTGCACGTGATGAAGAAGTTGCTTTGATCACAATTCAGCGTCCCGAAACAAAAAACGCGCTCAATGCAGAGACTTTAAAAGATCTTTGGGCACATTTGGAAATGCTTAACGATGATGACAGCATCAAAGGTGTGGTGATTAATGGCTATGAGGGCGCTTTAGCAGGCGCTGATATCGGCGAGCTTGCAGAGCTTAAAACCCAAGCTGAAGCCGAAGCTTTATGCCTAAAGGGTCAAGCGGTACTCAATCGAATCCAAGCCTATGATAAGCCCATTGTTATGGCGGTTAATGGACCGGTCATGGGTGGGGGCGCTGAGCTTTCTATGGCTTGTCATGGACGAGTGGTTGGGGCGGCAACTGTAGTGAGTCAACCAGAGGTAAACTTAGGCATTATTCCGGGATATGGTGGAACTCAGCGTTTACCTCGTTTAATCGGTGCTGAACGTGCATGGAAGATGCTTCGTGATGCAAGTATGATGAACGCCAAAAAGGCTTTTGAGTGGGGATGGGCGAATGCTTATGTTGATAGCCATCAAATCAAGGATGTGCAAAGCCGAGCCATTCAATTACTTAGACAGCATTTAGCCGGTGAACTTGAGCTCAAAGCAGTCAGTACAGATCCTATGGAACTTCCTAAAACTCTACCTGAGGTTGACATTGCTTATCGTTCTTTAGTGATTGATAAAATTCTTCAGCAAGCATTTTTTGAGGGCTTAAGTACTGATTTAGCACAAGGTTTGGCGCTTGAAGCAAAGTTAGTTGGTGTTGCTGTTGAAACAGTAGACTGCGATATTGGTATGAAGAACTTTATGCAAAACGGTCCTCGAGTACCCGCATTGTTTATGCATGAGTAAAGCGCGCTTTGAAGACTAGATTTAGGCACTGTGATGGCTAGATTTAGATGATCAGACAAACAATCACTATTTAGAGATTATATATTAAGAGAAAAATTATGACCCAAGATGCTGTATATATTTTAGATGGAGGCAAGCGACTTCCACGAGCAGACATTCTCATCAACAATAAGATTCCCGGCTTGCTTTCTGACTTTAGTACCACGCAACTCGGTGGTTTAGCGATTGAAGGTACCTTAGCACATACCCAACTTGATCCTAATCTTATTGGACATGTGGTTATGGGCATGGCTCAACACAGTCACCGAGATTCTATTTATGGTGCACAAGGCATGCGTTGGCGAGGCGGACTGGCCAATGATGTACCTGCGTTAACTGTGGCCCGTATTTGTGGAAGTGGTGCCGAAGCGGTAGCGATTGGTGCAGAAATCATGTCGGCCGGTCTGAGGCACGATCGCTCTCGGCCCTTTATTGTGGTCGGTGGGGCAGAAAGTATGCAATACCCATTTTCACTTTATAATTATCGTGGACGTGCCGTTGGTGGTGGTGTGCAAAAGTACGGACCGATTCAGCCCAAAGACTTACCGGCTGGTGTTGTATTACAAGATATGCTTTTGATGTCGTTATATGACCCTGGCGCTAAGATGGCGATGGCGAATACGGCAGAGGAACTAGGGCGTCGCTATCATATCACCCGTGATGAAGCAGATGCATTTGGATATCGCTCTCATAAGCTTGCTAAGGCCTCACGAGATGCAGGACACTTTGATGAAGAACTTGTGTCAGTGACTCTAAAAGATGGCAAAACTTTAAAATATGACACTCATATCTTAGAGGAAGTCTCAGTGGCTAAAATGGGTCAGCTTCGTCCGGCTTTTGAGATGGGTGGTATTATTACAGCAGGTAATGCTAGCGCTGTTGTCGATGGTGCAGCAGCCATGGTGATTGGGCGAGAGTCCGACATTAAAGCCCAGCAAGCAAAGCCATTAGCGCGCATTGCGGGTATGGGGGTAGCGGCTTGTGATCCTCAAATTATGGGGTGGGGCCCGGTGCCATCAACCAAAATCGCTTTGGAGAATGCAGGCATCTCTGGTGCAGATGTCGACCATGTTGAGTTAAATGAAGCCTTTGCTCCACAGGCGATTGCTGTGATTCGAGATTTTGAAAAGATGGGGATTGACCCTGAGTGTGTGAATCCCATGGGGAATGCCATTGCTTTAGGACATCCTTTGGGCGCAACCGGCTCAATTCTTACTTTAACCTGTGCCTATGCCCTGCGTCGTAAGGGACAGCGTTATGGTGTAGTCACGATGTGTATTGGTGGTGGTCAAGGGATTTCACTTGTTTTGGAGAGTGTTTAATCATCACCTGCTCACCTTAAACGACCGTTGGGCAAAAGATAAAAATAAAATACTTTGTCGCAATGGTCGGTTTAAATCGGTTATCCATATATCAAGCATCATGACTAAGCAGAGAAGCGCTTGTTTGTGAGTCGCTTATTTATTGATTAAACTTATAAGGATTACTGTGATTCAACAGTCAGGGTTACCCATGCAAAATGAACTTCCGCCTTCCATTGGTGTGATTGAACTCACCAATAAACTTAAAGACTGTGTACAGCATTTCTTTGGACAGGTTTGTGTGAAAGCTGAAGTCGGCTCCTTTAAAGCGGGACGTAATGGCCATTATTATTTAACGCTTAAAGAAGATAAAGCCAGTATTGATGCGATGATATGGGCCTCAGATGCTCGTTCTATGGCTTATCAGCCTAAAATTGGTGATGAGGTGATTGTTCAAGGTGCAATCAGTATGCGACCTGGTTCGGGGCAAAGCTCACTACATATCAAGTATTTAATTCCCACTGGTGAAGGCTTAATGCAACTCGAGTTTGACAAAACTTTCGCCGACTTTAAGGCGCAGGGTCTTTTTGATCGAGCTCGGCCTTTGCCTCTTTTACCCAAAGGAATCGGCTTGATCACCAGTGTGAATAGCTCGGCCTATCATGATTTTTTCAAGACTGTTAATGAACGAGCCCCTGGTGTGCCGGTGTATGTGGCTGATGCAAGTATGCAAGGTGCGGATTGCTTAGCGAGTGTGAGTAATGCCTTGCGCCAAATGTATCAGGACCCTCGAGTGGAAGTTATTGCTCTTACTCGAGGCGGCGGTTCTTTGGAAAGTTTGTGGAACTTTAATCACCGTGATTTATGCTTATTTTTAGCCCGCTCTCCCAAACCGACGGTCGTGGGGATTGGCCATGAGGATAATACGCTTATTGCTGAGTTAGTTGCCGATGTTCGAGGGCATACCCCAACCAAAGTGGCCGAAGCGATTTTACCTAAATCCTCAGATTTAAAGCAGGGTCTACATAGCTTAGTACGTCAGATGGAAGAAAGTCTGAGTCGTATTGGAATGAGCCGCTTTAATCGCTTGGCACAACTGAGTCAGGCCTTGGAGCCTTTGTGTAAGATGGATGCTCGTCGTCAACGAGTTGATGAACTTAATTATAATTTACAAACAACTGCAAGCATAGCACTACGCTCTAAGCAGCAAAGATTAGAAAACTTATATGTCGAGCTTAATAATCGCTCGCCGATCTTGCGAGTTGAGCGCGCCAAATATGCTTTGGCAGACCTCAATGAAAAGTTGGTTCGTTATGATGGCTTACAAGATCAGCAGCTCAACTTAGAACAGCTTCACACTCAACTAGACCAAGCTTTGGATCATTTGCTGTCTCAGCAAGATTTACGCTTAAATCGTTTGATTGAGCGCTTGGAACTACTTTCTCCACTCAAGACCTTAAGTCGAGGTTACAGTTTAGTAACAACTGAAGATAAAACGGTTGTTCAAAAGGCATCTCAGACTTCGGTGGGAGACTCACTTGATATTAAATTACGAGAAGGTGAACTTAAGGTGACGGTTATGGAAGCTTCATCTGGTTAAATCGATCAAGATTCTGATTCTTTTTTTCTCTTTTTTTCTCTTTTTTCTTTCGATCTTAAACCTTTGCGTTAGTTTGATACTTTTAGTTCAAATTTTAAATTTAAATACTTTTAGCCATATGGCAAGTTAGGATAACAGTTTATGAGCAATTCAGACTCTAATTTCCCCTCTCAATTAGCAAGCAGTGAAACCGTAGCGACCGACAATCAGAGTTTAGGCCAAGCGGTTGAGCCACGCTTTGAAGAAGCGATTTCTGAGCTAGAACAAATTGTACAAAATCTCAATCAACCTAATATTGATCTTGACGAAGCGATCAATCTTTATGAGCGTGGTGTGCGACTTGCCCAACGTGGACGTCATCTTATTACACATGCTGAAAATCGTGTGAATCAATTGCGTGAACTCTTAACACAACCAGAAGGAGGCGGAGGAAATGCACCCCGCTCTGAAGGCAGAAATTAACCGCGCTTTAGCGCTTTTTGAACCCTATCTAACTAATGCAACAATGTGGCAATCTTGGCCGCCTCGTTTGGCAGAAGCAGCTCGTTATGCGCTTTTTGGTGGCGGTAAGCGAGTTCGACCCTGCTTGGCCTTATTAAGCGCAGAAGCGATGGGTGGAGACTTTCATTCTGCACTGCCTTGGGCGGCCGCGATTGAAATGATTCATACTTATAGTCTCATTCATGATGATCTTCCCTCAATGGATGATGATGATCTACGTCGAGGCCGTCCCACTGTTCATCGGCAATTTGATGAGGCAACTGCGATTCTTGCGGGAGATGCCTTATTAACAGAAGCTTTTGCTTTGATTAGCCGTAGTGCACCAGATCCTCGCTATGCCCAAAACTGGTGTCGACTACTTGCTGAAGCATCGGGTGGACGAGGCATGGTTGGCGGTCAAGTTGATGACATTAAAGGGGTCAGTGACCTAGACAGTCTCATTTCCATGCAAAGAAAGAAAACCGGTGCTCTGATCGCAGCTTCGGTTGTTGGCGGAGGTGTGATTGCTGATGTTTCTCCGGAATGGATGGCTCGTCTTGAACGCTTTGGAGATGCTTTGGGCATGCTATTCCAAATTACGGATGATCTCATTGATCAAGAGCAAGATGCTGATCGTGATGCTAATAGTTTCTTACACCATCTCAGCCATGAAGATGTAATCAAAGAACGTGATCGTTGGGCTCAAATTGCCAAAGACAGTTTAGAAGGTGCAAACTCGAAATATGCTTTAAGTCACTTTGTTGATTATATTTGCCACAGAGATCTCTAATTTGAGGGATGTTTAGCCGCAGAGATATTTAGTTACTTGTATAGCTAGTCAAAGTACTATCTAGTCACAGGTATATTTAGTGTTCCATCCAAACAAACTATGTGCCCAGATAGAATACTTATCGGTATCTACTGCTTATGCAGACTTGCTCTTAAGACCTAAGATCTACTTGGTTATGATAGAGTCTTAATACACGAGTTAAGTCTGTTAAATAGCGTGTTTTTAGCGACCGTCATTAATCCAGTTTGGATTACGGAAGCGTGAATTGGTCTCATCAAGGCTTTCTAGACTTGGAAAGCTTTGACCGGGATGAAGGGCAATCGCTTTTTCTAGGAGTTCTCCTTCTTCTTCACGGTTATCAGCATCTGGAATACAGCATTCAACAGGACATACTGATTGACAGGCCTCATCACCATGAAAACCAACGCATTCAGTACATAGGCTAGGATCGATCACATAACTGTCATCATCCTCCGAAATTGCGTTGTTTGGACATTCGGGCTCACAGGCGCCACAGTTGATACAATCATCAGGTACAATAAATGTAGACATAAGGTCTCCGATCGTTGGGGTTATCCTAAAGTTGAAATGTATGACTTATTGATTAAGCGCTTCATTCACTATCATTAACTAAGAGTCTTGAAGATCTTTAGCGGTTGCGTCAAGTCTTGACTGAAAGGGATTTAGTTTTTTATAGGTTTGCAGAATGGTTTAAACCAAGCCACGTCTGCGACCAATATACCAAGCAATACCAATACTCAATGCATAAAAGAACATGAGTGGCAAGGCCAAAAGTGTTTGAGTAACATAGTCTGGTGGGGTGAGTATGGCTGCGATAATGAATGAACCAACTGTAGCCCAACGCCAACCAGCGATTAATTGATGATGATTGACTAAGCCTATATAAGATAAAAAACCTATAAAAACAGGTGTTTCAAAAGCAAGACCACCGGCAAGAATCAGTTTGGTAAAGGTGCTTATATAGTCTTCAAGCGTGATATCGGGTAGCAGTTGGCTTCCATCACTCATGGTCATAGCGTAACTTAACAAGTAATCAAAAGAGACCGGCATAATTAGCTTGTATCCAAAGATTACTCCAGAGCCAAAAAAGAATGTGGTCATCAATACTAAGGCAATACCTAAGTTTCGTTCTGACTTATAAAGTCCTGGAGCAACAAATCTCCATAGCTGATACGTAAACACAGGCACTCCAAAAGTAATGCCAGATAGAATCGCAATCTTTACATGAAAAAAGAAAGCGCCTTGAACAGTGCGAAACTTGATGGCCTTATCAAGGTTTAAACGGGTTAAAGTATCATATAAAGGCTGAGTAATGACGCTGTAGAGTTGTTCAAAAAAGAACAGACTCACAATCACAATGGCCAAAAAACTACCAACGCTCACAATCATAGAATGCCTTAGGTCATTCACATGATCGCGCCAACTCATTCGGCCGGCTTCAAGTTCGGCTTCACGACTTGCTTCATGATCAGCTAAAGCGGTTTCATGAGTTTCTAGCTCGGGCTCATTATGCTGTTGAGTAGGTAAAGAGGGCTCAGTCATGATTGAGTTCCTTTACTAACTTCTCATCTGTTGGGGAATCTTGCATTAAAGAATCTTGAACTTTAGAGTTGGACTCATTAGGCAGTGTTTGGGACAGATCTAAACCTCTGTCCAATGGATCAATGGTCGCAACCGGCCCTAAATCATCTTCCTCTGATTCTTCTTCTAATTCTTCGTCTAAGTTTTCGTCTAAGTTTTCGTCTATGATTGGCCGTTGGCTTGCGGATGAATCAATTTGCTCAACAGGAGAAGCTGTAGGAGAAGCAATAGAAGAATCAGGAGCTGCAACATGAGAGTCGACAGCAACAGTTGAGTCGACAGCAACAGTTGAGAGGTCAGAAGACAGGGAAGCCTCGCTTGAACCTAAGTTCGCTGAGCCAGAATTCGTTGAGCCTGACTTCATAGCATCTTGAAAATCGTCTACATGCTCTTTGGTGAACTCACGAATGGGCGTTTCGATTTCATTTTTGACCCAGGCCTCAGCTTTTTGTTTTGGGTTAAAGCGACGCGCTTCTTCTAAAGGCTGTAAAATTTCCCGCTTCACCTCATCAAACTCTTCCGAATACTTGATTTCATCAATCATAGAACGGATCGCTCGAATGATTTTGGTAATTGTACGAACGGCCTGTGGAATGCCCTCAGGTCCAACAAAAATAATTAAGATTAGTAAGACGACGATGATCTCACTAAAACCAATACCAAAGGGGAGCATTAGACGGCAGGCCTCCGTAATATGTGAGTACAGAAAACACTAGATATAAGTAATGACAGGCTTGGAGACTCTTGGATTTAAAGTCAAGCCAAATAGTGAGATCTCTGATGGCTTTTAGTATTCATGTTCATCTGTATACCTTATATATTGGGGCTTCACAAAGATGAATACGCATAAAACAACTTTGTGAAGCCAATGAAATTGGTCAATAAATACTGGTCATAGGTCGTGGATCTAATCACGATAGCCTTCAGTTTTCTTCTGTCTAAGTACTTAATATTTATTGGTAAAGCCTAAAAGTGTGGATATCTAAGAACAGAGTAAAAACAAGGATCACTTGTCCAAATCTAAAATTTTAAGGGCTTAGACTTGTTTTTAGACTTGCGATCTAGGTAAAGATCGGGCATATAAGCCACCTTGTGCGTACTCTTTATACTTTGAGTAAGTATAGTTCTGCTATACACAGGCTTGGATTTATCCGAGCGAGAGCCGATTTGATCAGCTGTAAGTTGAGCGCTCCGCACCCCACTCTAATGATGACAAACAAATTAACTAGGAGAGTTAAATCATGGCTAAGAAAAGCATGGTTAACAAAAATAATCGTCGTATGGACATCGTTGATCGTTATGCTGACCGACGTGCACCATTAATTGCAATCGTTCGTGATCCAAACACTTCTCTTAAAGAGAAGTTTGAAGCACAAGCCGCACTTCGTAAGTTACCTCGTGACTCAGCTAAAGTACGCATCAAAAATCGCTGTGTAATGACCGGTCGTCCACGTGGTTACTACCGCAAGTTTGGTCTTTCTCGTATTGCACTTCGTGAAGAGGCCCTAAAAGGCAATCTTCCTGGTGTGACCAAGGCAAGTTGGTAAGATACTCGCCAAGCTAGAGTGGGTACCCAAGCTAGACGGCAAAGACTTCTCAAAAAGTCCTGTGTGCTTTAGCTGTTTCACTTAGTGAGCTGTTATATAAGCAAAAGTTTAATAGAGTAGCCTCACAGATGAGTGACCTAATGAACGAAACTTGAAGAATAGTTTTGAACTCATTAAGTCATACTCTTTGCTGTTGACTCGCTTGTCTTTTTGACAAAGATGACCGAGAATAGATCAGTACAGCTCGTACCTACCTTTATTTTGTAAATATGGTCGTTTCTTATGAATACTGCACATCATCAATCACGATGGCGTATTTTTTTCCTTGCTTCTCAGATGGCAAGACATCGTCCTAAGCTTAGCCTCACTCAAAAAGGGAGTGCTTTTTGCGCCTTAACTTTGGGTGTGGGCTTTGTGGCTTTAAACTCTGGAAATAATCTGATTTATTTAGTGCTAGGGATGATGCTGTCTTTGATCTTAAGCAGTGGCATTTTATCTTCGATTAATCTTCACAGGGTAAGGGTCAAGCGTCATCAGGAACTCAAAGGGTATGCGGGAGAGCGAATATGTGTTGAACTGACTTTGAGTAATCGTAAAGCACGTTGGCCATCTATGGGAATCGGCTTAGAAGATCCACCCATTTATGATCAAAGAGAAACTGTGCAAGGTCTATTTAAAGCTTCTGTTGCCCAAACTCAGATCCGGACAAGCAACTCCCAGGCAAGTCAATTAGCGAGTCAATCAGCTAATCAACCGGCGAATCAACCGGCGAATCAACCGGCTAATCGACCGGCTAATCAACAGGCCATGTATATCTTTCGTCTAAAAGCTCAGGAATCAGAGAGTGTTCATTACTATTTAAGGATTGAACGTCGAGGCGAATATCTGCTTGAGGGTGCACGGATTTATACTCGTTTTCCCTTTGGTTTTTTTGAAAAATCAATCGGCCTGCGCTTGCAGCAAAAACTATATATTTCACCTCGCTTTGATGTTCCCTTAAGTTTAGGATTAGAACAAGAGTTAAATCAACAATCTACAAATCTAAAACTCAATAGAAATAGGACGGATTTACCCACTACTCCACAGAGTATATCGCCGACTCATCATCACCATAATTATGCTTATTCAAACGAGTACTCAGCGAGCCTAGATCCATATCAAGCAGGCATGCCACTAAAATGGATCCATTGGAAATCATCTGCCAAGAGAGGAGAGCTATTAATCAGAAAAAACCTTCCCGAAAAGCAAGGGATTTGTGCTCTTTGGATTAACCCATTTTATCATCAGATGGAAGTTCCTTCAGAGCTAGAGCATGATGGGTATGCTGATTTAATTATGACGGTCTGTGAGCGGCTGTGGCAGAATGGATACACTCTTAAAATATATGGATTTAAGCAGGTTGATTTATCTTGGGAAAGATCTGTTGTGATCGCTCAAGATTCTGAAGCAAGCCAAGCCTTGATGAGAGATTTAGTGACTTATAAAACTAAGGCTTTTCAAACCCAATTTAAGCCACCGAATCAGCCTTGTTTGAAGCTCTCTATCTCTCAAGGGCTCAGTTTAATTGAGGCATCATCAAGGCGTCAAGTCTTTGAGCCTCTCAAGCACTCTCAAGACCAATCTGAACAGAAAGTAAATTGGGAGACTGATACATGAACTTAGGAAACAGTCTTCATATTTATTTACATTTATGTGTTGGGATTGGCCTGTGGCTCACTTTAGCCAATGCAAGCCAAGACTTAATCGGGTTAAGCCTATCAAGCATGGTTTTATTGCTGTTTAATCTGTGGCGTGGCTGGCAAAAAGCTAGATTACAACTAATACCTGTTTGGGGTCTATTATTGATTTGTGTGGCTTGGTTAATATTTGATGCAGTCTCGCTTAATAGTCTTTTGGGCGTGATTACCTTATTAACCTTAAGTCGCTTGATCAGTGCTAGACGATCACATGAATATAATCAGTTGTTATTATTGACTTTTGGTCAAGTGATTTTTGCGTCTACCCTTGATTTTGAATTATCATTTGGCTTGGCTTTACTCGCCTATATGATTGTGATCACAACAGCTCTAACACTTAATCACTTACACAGTGAAGTAGAGCGTAGTGTTGCGATAACATATGCAGAACGGACTAAAGAAGAGCGTTTGCTCAGACTACAAAAACGCTTAGCAGCAAGCGGTTTAATCGATAAAAGTTTTTTAGTGATTGTAGGAAGCATCGCATCAGCTTTGTGTCTGGGTGCGATCTTTTTATTCTTTCTTTTTCCTCGGGTTGGTGGCCAATGGTATCAAGGGTATCAAGTGGGGCCTAGTCGCTCTGGATTTTCAGGCGATATTACCTTGGGGGGGATTGGTGAAATCCAACTAGATGACCGGATTGCATTCCGAGTGCAAGTCCGAAAGCTTTCCAAGCATGAACCTTTGGAGATTGCCGGACAATTACCAAGCATTGATCAGGCGCTATTTACTCAAGCGCAAGGCGCGCCTTTATCTCAGTCGGAACTTTATTGGCGCGGACGAGTTTTGGATCATTATCAACATGGACATTGGCATCAAAGTTCAACACAGATTCGTGAAATCCCCCAAGCAAGTACACGGTGGATCAATTTTGTTGGGTTTAAGGTCAATCCACGTCCCATATTAGTTCAGCAATTCTATATGGATTCTCGTGGTCATGACACCTTGTTTCACTTGGGGCAAGCCGTAGCGGTCTCTTTACCCATGAATCAGGCAGCAACACCCTTAAGAGTTAATCCTGAAGGCGATTTACTTTATGATTGGCCGGGAGATTTACACTATGCAGCTCTCTCTTTTGGTGACTTACAACAATCGGAAAAAAAGACCGAGAAAAAGACCAAAGATATAGAGTTTTCTTCCCAAGAACTTAATAAATATCTACAAGTACCTCAGGGACTTCAGACAGTGCTTAAAGCATATGCACAATCAATCCTTACTGATGCCGGTATGACACAATTAGAAATTGTAAACTCACCCAATCAAGTCGCAGCTCTTTTAACCCAACACCTTAAAAAGAAATTTAGCTATCGCTTAGACCAAGACCAAAAGATATCGCCTCAGACAAAAGATATGGATCCAATTATATATTTCTTAACGCAGTCTAGAGCGGGGCACTGTGAATACTTTAGTACAGCTTTGACTTTGTTACTGAGGTCATTAAATATTCCGGCACGCCAAATTACCGGATATGCAGGTGGGGAATGGAGTCCGCTAGGTGAATATTATACCGTACGTCAAAAGGATGCTCACGCTTGGGTAGAAATGTGGCTTGGGCAAGCCGGAGAAAGTTCTCAGGATCACCGAGCTTGGCTTCGCTTAGATCCGACGCCGAATCAATCCTCAGCAGTACAAACAGAATCTATCTTTAAGCGTTTTAGAAAGTTCAAAGACCATCTACAGTTTATGTGGTTTCGCTATGTTTTAGGCTTTGATACCCGAGATCAAATGAGGGCCGTGAATCAAACAAGTAAGCAGGTTAAAGCTTCATTTAAAGCCATTAAGCAGCTCGATTGGCTTAAGCGTTTTAAAGCTTTTTGGCTAGCATGGTGGAAAGAGATGTTAGCGTTATGCTTGGGAGTCGTTTTTATCGTGCTGTCTCCCTCTTTTCGTCAGCGCATAGTAGGCCATAGCAAAAGGATCATACGTCGCTTGATGTTAACCTTTTATCAATGGTGGTTAAAACAAGAGATTGATGCGAAAAGTGCTGGAGCTGACTTGGAGCACTCTCAGTTAAAGGCATGGCAAGCTTTGTTAAATAATGAACTGACTCATTTATATGAAGAGACATTACACGCTTGTGAAAGTCTGGGGCTTACAATTACTAGTCAAAGTACTGGGATACATATTTTAAAGCAGCTTAAGAGCATAGATGAGCAGCTAGCCTTGGAGTCATCTGGCTTGGAGTCATCTGGCTTGGAATCAGCCAACTTAAGAGAGCAGTTTGAAACTTTGGAGGCTTTATATTTAAGGCTTCGCTTTAGCCAACAAGCAGAATCTCAAGAGTTTCAAAGTCTACAACAGCAAGTTAAAGCTTTTAGGCAGAGTGTTTTACTCGTTAAAAAGGCACTTGCTTCAAAAAGAAGCTCAGTCAATAAACCTAAGGGCTTAGACACTGTTTAAGTATGAGATAAGCCTAGTTAAAACTAAGTTTGAGACTGAATTAAAAGCTAAAGTTCACAAAGGCACCCACACTATAGTTGACCCCTTTAAGATCTTCCACATTCACTTCTTCAGCGCCCAAAATATCTTTGATTTCGGTTTTAAGTTCAGCCTTGGCCCCATCAGGAATAGGTTGAGTGGCGACAAAGCTGTCTACAGCAAGTGATTTGGCACTACCCGCAGCTTCCTCACCGGTCATAATGTAGTGGTAGCCCGAGCTTGCTTGCATACCGATAGAAAGCAAAGGTAATACTTTATATTCCAAAGATAGACGAAGTCGGCCATTTAAACCAAAGGCAGTATTGCTGAGTTTGTCTTCATCGCCAAAGTATTCGTTATATGCACTCTCAAAGTCATCATAGCTAATTGGCATACCCGGAATATTACCGAGTAGCTCAGTAATTCTTTGTTTTTGACCAGCATCAACAGCACCAGAGTCTTGTTCGCCCGTATCGGGAAACCCAAAGAAGATTACCCCACCATAAGCGCCGATGGTGAGTTCAATTGTATCACCAAAGCTAAAATCAATCCCGACATTACCCGAGGCCCAATACTGTGACTCACTCATAAACTCTGCGTCACCCCAAAAGCTTAGACCTAATAGTTCAAGGCCGACTTCTAGGCCTCCAGCAGGTTGACCTTCAAAACGCTTAAAAACTTCGCCCGTACCACTTACAAAGTCCATTTTAGGCTTGATCCAAAAGCCAAAAACATCTGCATATGCTGTGCTTGGTAAGACCACAGCAAAAAGTAAGCTAAGAATGGTTAGGCGCTTCTTTAGCCCACTGAAAAAAGTTGATTTGGAGAGCATAGCTTTCTCCTTTCATTGATATGTTAATAGAGAAATGAAGCATACAATAATACAGGCTTCTAAAGCTATGTATGCTTTGTATTTCTTAGGTTTTAGAAGTTTAGCTCTGATACATTAAGTTTGAATCAATCATAAGACTGACCAATCGGCTTAAATTTAAATCGCTTAAGAATTCTTGATAGAAAAAATAATCTAGCTTTATAGTTTAAGCTCTATTTCAGGTTCACTGTTGTTAGTAGTTTCCGTCTTTGCTTCAGTTTCCGTCTTTGCTTCAGTTTCCGTCTTTGCTTCTGTTGCAGGGACTAATTCATTCAAGAGTTCAAGGAGTTTGGTCACTAAAATAGCACCCTTGTATACTAAAAGCGCACTGGGCAACTCATCATCTAAAACTTTTTCGCTGACTCTTAAACGGCTACTGACAGCAAAAATCATGCGCTCAGCTAAGCCCGCTTGTACAAGCTCAACGCGCTTCCAAACAGCATCTCGACTCCAATAGCCCATAAGCTCCAAATAGACTCTTTCTTTGCGATCAGGATGACTAAAGATTAAGTCCGGAATACACACACCCACCCCTGAAAGATGAATGATTTTAGTAGAGCGTCGAGCTCGCCATTGGCTTTTATGCTTTTTAAGCTGAGCTAGCATGGTTTCGAGTTCTTCAGGCAAGGCAAGTTCTTCATTAAGATCATTTTGAGTGACCGATGCAGAGCTTTGATGATCAAGATAAAAATCTAATGGAGTACGCTCTTTACCCCAATGTACTCTTGCGCTTAAGTTCCAAGTATCGCAAATGCGTAAAATAGGCAGGGTTAAAGCGAGTTGCAGGCCATATTTTGTCGATGATTTAAAGAGATTGTGCGGACCACTGATTTTGATTTCATATTCATCAGGAGCGCCCAAATCATCAAAGACAGAGGGAATAATATGCTCACCTTGCTTGTGATAAATAGGCGTGATTTCAAAAAGCATCCGTCTAAACTTGAGCTGTCTAAATAAATAGCGATAAGTACTTGGTGAAGTACAACGAACTCGGACATTAAGCTCTGAAGCTCTTAAAAGAACCGCCTGTTCTTGACCAAGTTTATATTCTTCTAAAAGCCTTTGGGGATGTAGCTTAGTAAATTGGGTCAAACGCTGTTCGCCTTTAAGGTCAGCAAAAAGCACATCATCTAGCTTTAAAAAGTCGATCTCTAACTCAGCGGCGGCTGCAATGAGCACTGCTTGCCTTTCAAAGCGTTCCCCCTCTTTCAGTTCCGCCCTCATTTTTGAGGCAATCTTAAAAACAAGAGTTCTAAGTTCAGAAGGCGTGATATTTTCGGGGCTGGCAAATTGGCTTCTGTCATAGAGGAGTTTTTTTAAGCCTTCAAAGACCTTGATTAAGCGAGGTTGCACAATAATATCAGCGAGTTCATCATTGAGGGTATCTCGTTTTTTACCAAGAGAGCGTTCAAAAATAATGATTAAGCGACTAGCGATATCAAGCATTTGTGCTTCATCACTAGGACTTAATTTTAGAATTGTTAATTCATGACCTTTACGACGGGTTCGAACTTGATCAGCGGTAAGCATTATGTTCTCTCCTTCGTGCACTAGTGTAGGCCTCAGAGGTATCTGCAGCAATTAATTCATATAAAACCGCTTGTTTGTCCGGACTTGCTCGTCTTAAGATTCTGCCTAAACGTTGCACATGTTCGCGCACCGATCCACTTCCTGAAATCACAATGGCCACATTGGCATCAGGCACATCCACGCCCTCGTTTAAAACCTTTGAGGTTACCACGGCAAGATATTTGCCCTCGGCAAAGCCATTGAGAATCTCACTGCGTTCGCTTGGCTTGGTTTGGTGCGTGATGACCGGAAGCAAAAAACGCTGTGAGACTTCATAAGCAGTAGTATTATTTTGGGTAAATAAAAGTGTACGATCCTTACGATGTCGATGTAAGAGTTGATCGACATAATCAATTTTAGAGGGGGCGGCAAAGGCGAGTTTTTTTTGTCGAAGATAGGCCTTCATTGCTCGACGACCTTGTGAAGAACGAGCGGATTTCATCACAAACTCAGACCAACCCTTGGGATGAGATAAGCGGATCCCTTGACTGATGATGAAATCTTTATAAATCCCTCGTTCGGCTTCATATTCTGCCCGTTCAGTTTGAGTCAGATCCACAATGACTTGATGAGTGCTATATTCCGCTAAGTAATCGCCGGCGAGTTCAAGAACATCACGGCGATATAAAATCGGGCCGATTAAATAATCTAAGTCACTATGGCGTCCATCAGCCCGCTCAGGAGTAGCGCTGAGTCCCAAGCGATAAGGTGCCAAACATGAAAGAGCCGCCAAGCTATATGTTTCGCCGGGTAAATGGTGACATTCATCAAAAATAATTAAGCCATAGCGATTGCCTATATTTTCCATATGACCGTAAGCAGAGTCATAAGTGATGACTGTAAGTGGCTGTGGGTTATAATCCCCCCCTCCAATTGCACCCACAGCAAAAGGAAAAGCTTCGGAGAGCGACTGAGTCCATTGCCTGACTAGCTCTAGGGTAGGCACAACAATCAGTGTGCTGCGAGAGACAGCCTCAATCGCCATTTGTGCAACATAGGTTTTGCCAGCACCGGTCGGTAAAACAACCACCCCTTGACGACGTGGAAGCCATGCATCAATGGCTTCTTGTTGAAATGGTCGAGGTGTTTTACTGTTGGTCATGTTACCTTCGAGCACTAAATAATCACGAGCATGATCTTTATAGCTCACCCGTTGATGTATCAAAGCCATGACGATGGCAGAGTAAGCAATAGCAGGTGCCCTTAAACATGATGTTCTTGGATCCCATTGCACAGTCGAAGGCCAAGTAAACTCATTGAGAACCTGCTCGGGATTCAAGTGGATTTCAATTGTTCCCGAAAAGAAACGAAGTTCAACTTGAGGTTGGTCGCTTATTGATTGCTCACTCATCTTATCCCTACCTTCAAAAGCAAGAGAAGCGATTTGGGCTGAGTGATAATTTGTTTTATCATCATTACTGTGTTACTAAAGGCTATTATTTTTATAAGTATACTCATCATATTGTAGCATTCAAATATGTTCGCAAGGGAAATCACATAATGAAGACTGTTTACCTCGCGTTATTGATCACTCTGGCTGTGATTATTTTTCCTACTTTCTTTGGAATAAGCTGGGCTTGGACCGTATTGCCCGGTATAGCAGCTGGTGTTGCAACCTTTGTTCTGATTAACCGCAAATATGGTAAATTGGTCGAAGGTATACTCCAAGAAGCCAATCAAGAAGTTCAAGCGGCTCAAATGATCATGCAAAGAGCAAGTCAAAGCGCTAACCCCGCAGGTCAAAAGGCAGCCCAGCAGGCCATGATTAAAAAGTCGGCCTTAGCGGTTGAGAAACTTAAAGAAGGCTTTGCTTATACCGATTGGCAGGTTGGTTCAGCCACCTCACTTAATGCTCAAATCGGTATGCTGATCTTCCAAAATAACATCTTTCAAGCGGCTCAAGGTGAAAAAAATAAGCTAAAGGATGCGATCCCTTATTTGGAAGCTTCATTAGTAAAGGGATGGCGAGCTACTTTATTGCAAGGTCTATGGCATGCTTGGTTACGGTTAGCCGTTTGTCACTTTAGAGTGAGCAAAGATCAACAGCAGATTAAAGAGGTCATGGAGAACATCGTCCAAGTTGTCAAAAAAGAAGGTTTTGCTTGGTCAGTATATGCATGGTTTTTGATGCAGGCTAAGGACAAAGATGCGGCGATGGATGTTTTAGTCCGAGGCAGTCAAGAAAGTACCGACCCTATTCTTAAAGCTAATCTCCAAGCCTTACAAAATGGCAAAAGCTTGAAGATGACTGAATATGGACAAATGTGGTGGGGACTCGGCTTAGAGCTTCCTAAGCATCTAATGGCAAAGCCACAAAGCATGGGTCACCCGCGCATGAAGGGCAATCGTTTTGGTCGACGGTAAATAACCGTGTTTTCAAAACAAGCTGGCCCTTACACCTTATTAAAACGTATTGCCGTAGGGGGCATGGGGGAGATTTTTCTTGCTCAAGCTAAGGAAAAGTCTGAGTTGTCTAATGAGCCTGCTCAGGTCAATGCAAGTCCGGTAGTGCTTAAGCGAATCCTACCTCATCTATTGACCGAGCGGCAATTCATTGATCGCTTTGTGGACGAAGCTCGTTTGATGACTCAGCTTCAGCATAAAAATATCTTACCGGTATATGAGCTCCGTCATGACCAATGGGGCTTGTATATGGTGATGGAATATCTTGAAAGCCATGACCTAAGATCGATTAATCGACGACTTAAGCAAGCTGAGGAACGCTGGCCACCTTTGTTTGCAGTTTGGGTGATTAAGGAACTGTGTGAGGGGCTTAGTTATGCACATAATAAAAGGGATTCTGAAGGTCAAAGCCTAGCCTTAATTCATCGTGATGTCAGCCCCTCCAATATTCTCATTGGTCTAAATGGAGCAATTAAGATTATTGATTTTGGTGTAGCTAGAGCCCAAGGACTTATTCATCAAAGTATTACCGGTTCTTTGCAAGGTAAGTTAGCTTATATGAGTCCGGAACAGGCACGAAGTGAAGAGCTAGACCAACGCTCTGATCTGTATTCGGTTGGTTTGATTTTATATGAGATGCTGGCCGGTGTCAGACCAAGAGATGGAAAAAATGAAGCTGAAATCTTACATATAGCCCAAGAAGCACGTGATTTATATTTGGAAGATGTTTGGCCCGAGGGTGATTTGAGTCTGTGTGAATTGGTCAACAAAAGCCTAAGAACAGACCCTTATGAGCGCTTTAATGATGCGCAAGAGTTAGTTGTCGCTTTAGATACTTGGCTCAGGCAACAAGAAGATATAGAGCAGCTGCATACAGCATTTATGGCTTGGCTAAATGCACTAGAAATCACACCACATAGTGGACAGCATCTAAGCTTGGATGCGGCGATGGAGTTACAGCTTTTGGAAGCTGGCTCACAGCAAAGCCGATCTCATCAACAAGGTTCAGAGACTGTAAGCCTAAGTGAAGCTCAAGTCGACTCTTTACAAGCTGTAAACTCTATTGTTTCTACTCAGCAAGTTGAGCAGACTTTAAGTGGTAGTGGGCTCTTGGTCAGTTCTGAACAAAAGGATTTTAGTTTTGTCCTAGATCATGTGATTCAAGATCCTGAGCTTTTACAGCTTATTCACCAAGAAACTCATCCAAAAAAGACAGAATCACCGAATGAGTTACCGAGCCAAAATACTTTAAAGCCTAAGCTGCTTAAGTGGGGGGCTTTAGGGTTTTTATTACTATTATTAGGCATTGTATATTGGACTAATACTCAGCAAAGAACTCGCTTTGAGATTGTGTTTCAGCAAAAGCTTGCCGGACAGTTAACCCAAGTAGATTCTCGGCCAAATCTACACATTGATGGGCAAGTTTGGGATCCTCAATTCGCTTATCCCAAAAAACAGCCTCTTGAGTTTTGTATCATTGACCCTCAGTGGTCTAAGTCTTGCCAATGGCTTACCTTAAATGATCGGGCATGGAACTTTGATAAGGACCGGCTAAGACCTTTACCTTTGGTATCAATCGAACTCAAAACATTAAAGTCTAGTAAAATACCAACATTAGAATCTAAAGATTTATCAAAACTAGAGAGTACGAGCATCAGTTCAAACACCAGTCCAACAGTCAGTACGAGCATAAAGCAAAAAACGAAAACACAGGTGAACCAGCCAAAGCCAAAGCCAAAAACTAAACAAACACGCGTCCACCATAAGCCGATGCAAACTAAGATTACCCTTAAAGGACTCAGCAAACGCTTAAAGCCGATCATACTGTGTGATCATTCTAAAACGCTTAAATATAAATGGTTTGATAGTCATCAATTAAGTTTGAAATATCACAAGGCACAAAGCTGTAAACTTAAACTAAAGGGGTATGAGGACTTAAGTTTTAACTTAGAAAAAAGTCGTAAAGTGATCGTGCTTGAACCTAAGCCAATCGGCTATCTTTCTTTAAGGGTTTACCCACCAGCTTCACAAATATATGTTGACCTTAAACCGGTTTCAAATCCGATTGATGAGTATAAGCTAAGTGGAGCTCAGCACACTGTTAAAATGATTTATGTAAGTGCAGCCGAAAGTGGCCAAGCAATCACTCAAGAGAAGCTTTGGAATTTTGAGCTCAAGCCTGATCAGAAAATACGTAAGTTTTTTGATTTAAGTAAGAACTGAGCAAGCTTAAATATAAATACTAAGCTTTAGATCTTCAGATCTTTAAAGATTCTAAAGTTGAGGGTCGCAAAACCCTGTCCCATATGCCAAATTGTGCCTTGGGTACTTGCTTTAAAATCGCCAACAGAGCCTCCAATCACTTGGGGAGGCATAAAGTAAGAGCGCCAACCTATGGTTAAGCCAACACTTTTACTAAATTGTAGGTTAAGCGCTGCCTTGGCGCTGAGTGCCGGACGGAAAAGATTCATCGATTTACTTTCTTCACCCTCTTTATATCCAATATATGAATAGACGATGGGTAAGCCAAGCCCAATCTTGATCGGTCCTAAGCCTGTACCAACACCAAAGGTATCCCAAATTGCACCATAGCTTGGGTTGCTGTCATGAGGCGAAATAATGAGGGTTGTTGGGATAAAGGGAATGGGTGAAGGACGAAAGCGAACCTCGCCAATTTTCATGGCCGCTTTACGGTATTTTTTGGGAATCTTTTTCTTAAACTTTTTGATGATCGCTTTGTCAATCACGGCAGCTAAGTCAATTTTGAGTCCAGTATGGAGTTGACGTTGACTTTGCAGATCACCAAAAAAGGTTTGTCCAGAAGGCCCAACTCCAATTTCAATCGGAATGGTTACTGGTGTTTTTTTAGCTTGCGCTTGCGGGCAAGTAAAGCTTAGTAGAATAAAGCTTGTAAGTAAAAATCTCAGCATGGTGTTCTCTTTTCTTAAGGAAAAAAATAAGATAAAAGCTAACGTATGATGAGATTGATTATCTAAAGATGTCAAGATGATAATGCAATATTTCCTGCGTTGATGGATTGTTTTTTTGTAATCAATTTAGACACTTAGATTTGTGTAGCCATTGGGCATGTTTGGGCGGTCGCCGGGTTCTTGCCCATTCCTCAAGCATGGGTTCAGCCAATGCTTTGAGCTCATCAACAGCTAAGCGTCCTTTGTATTTGAGAGCAGTATCGGCAGCAAGTTCAATCCGATGTCCACTGGGATCATGAAAGTAAATAGAAGTAAAGATACCATGATCAATTGGCCCTAGTACTTCATGCCCAGCTGATTCAAGTTTTTGCTTATATTTTAGTAGTTCTCGCTCCGAATCGAGTTTGAGCGCAATATGCTGAACCCAAGTAGGTGTTTGGAGATCTCGGCTCATTTCGCTTTCTTCGGGAAGTTCAAAAAAAGCAAGATTCGCCTGACCCACTTTAAGAAAAATATGCATATACGGGCTATATTCTCCTGTACTGGGTACATGATCCTCTGCAATGGCTAAGCTAAACTCTAAGCCGAGTATATCTCTGTAAAACTTGACTGTTTCTGATGCGTCTTTACAGCGAAATGCTACATGATGAAATCCACTGATCACAATCAGCCCTTTCGATGTTGTTTAAAGTCTATTGTGTAATTAGTAGGCCAAGTGCGAACTCAAGAGAAATGAGTAGTTTTAGACATAGTGTACAAAACAATATGACAGTAGATGAACTATGAGTTCTTTTAGCATCACTTAGGCATTTGGTGAAATTGACTCATGTATATATATAGATTTAATTTTAAAGGGATTTATAGATCGTAATATACGTTTAATCACTTTTATAGATTCTGTAATTTCCTGTATTTAATTCGTAAATTATGAAATTGAAATCAATTTTCATATTTCTTAAGTATCTGTATTTAAATAGGAATTTAATCGTTTTAAAATCCTGAACAGTCTGTTTCTTTATTTGGTGAGATGAGAAAAAAGCTTTGAGTAAGATGCGAAGCACCTCATTGACCTTTTTTTGGAGCGGATTAAATGGAGATCTTATTTACACTTATCCCCATTGCTTTAACCCTAGGATTCTTATCTGTCTTGGCTTTTATATGGGCGACTAAAACCGGCCAATATGATGATTTAGACACGCCACAACTTAGGGTCCTTCGAGATGATGCTACTGAGTCTAAGCAAGACTCATAGCTTCTAAAGCCTAACAAGTTTCAAAAAGCATATTTTATGATCATCACAGTATCTAAGAATGGAGATAAACGATGACCGAGCCGGAACCGCTCAATACTCATCATAATATGAGTTCTAACAAACACAAAGCAGCAGATCATCAACCTTTGAATGATTCAGAGTATGAATACTTTGAATATAATGATGGGATTGTCCGCCTATTTTCAATCGCAACTGTAATTTGGGGATTGGTCGGCATGTTTGTCGGCTTATTTATTGCCTTTGAATTAGTGAATCAAAACTTAAACTTAGGTTATTCCTTTTTAACCTTTGGTCGCCTGCGTCCTTTACACACCAATGCAGTTATTTTTGCCTTTGTAGGTAATGCCATTTTCGCTGGGGTTTATTACTCCTTACAGCGTTTATGTAAGACAAGAATGTTTAACGACACCTTGAGTAAAATCAACTTCTGGGGTTGGCAGTTAATCATTGTTTCAGCAGCACTAACGTTACCAATGGGTATCAGCTCTGGTAAGGAATATGCTGAACTTGAATGGCCAATTGATATCGCTATTACATTAGTATGGGTGGTATTTGGTTGGAACATGATTGGTACGATTATTAAAAGAAGAGTACAGCATATCTATGTTGCTATTTGGTTCTACTTAGCATCTTTAGTTACTGTTGCAGTATTGCATATTGTTAACTCATTCGAATTACCAGTTAGTTTATTCAAGTCTTACTCTTGGTATGCTGGTGTACAAGATGCCTTAGTACAATGGTGGTATGGTCATAATGCCGTTGCATTCTTCCTTCCT
>CAKZRU010000010.1 GCA_937146725.1 uncultured Myxococcales bacterium | reverse complement strand
CCACAAAGTGCACATTTGCCTGATGCACAGCCTCATGCGCTTGGTTTTTATATTGAGGGACTTCTGTTTGAGGTGCATAAAGATATTGCTTCAGCGAGTTTTACCTCATGGAATGGTCAAAAAGCATGGCAACAACGTCAAATTAAAACAGACTTATGGGGGAAGTCTTACCATGTACCAAGTCCAAAACTGCGCTTAATTATTTTTCTTTTAAATTATGGTAAAACCGGTGGGCAAACTCGCTTACTCGATTGGCTTGACTTAGTATTGATTATCAATAATTTAGACCCAGCAGAACAATTAATTTTGCTGGGTGAAGATTCCGAGCTCTCTACTCTTTTGCCTAAGCAACTGAGTACGATTTGGCAGGATGTTCTTAAGATCTTTCAACAAACCGAATTAATTGAGATTTGGCCTAACCCTCTTGTTTCTAAACCGGCAAAATTTCTGCGACCCTTACAAGAGTCTTTGCTACGCTATCAATCACCAATTAAAAAAGCTTCTCTACAGCTCAAGTATTGTGAACCACAGTTAAGAGCAGGTTATTTACAAGCTAAGCTTTTGGAATGGTTATAGTTAGTTATATTCGCTGTTGATCATTGATCAAAAAGCTAAGTCATACCGACTCTGATTATGGTATAGTCTATGAAGTATAGCTTTATTATTGACTAGTCAGCTCATTATGTCCCTTACTTTACATTTCACAGCACAAGATTTACGTCATCATCGTCGGCTTAGTGGTTCTATGACCACGCTTTCTAAGACTTTGAAGAATCTGTCGACTGGAGTACGCACTGAAGCAAGTGATCTAGGCGGTGCAGATTTAGCGATTAGTCAACGCATTATGACGGCTCTCAAAAGCACCAAAGCTGAATTACGAGGTCTAAACTCAAATGCAAGTCTTTTACAGACATTAGATGGTGCATTAGCTGAAGCAACGGACTCGTTACATAGACTGCGAGAACTTGCCCTACAGGCCTCTAACTCACAGACTTCATTGGAAGATCGCCAAGCGATTGAACAGCAATTCAAGGCCTTAATCCAACAGGTCAAAACCATTTCAGAAGACACTCAATATAATGGTCGAGCCCTACTTGACGGCCAGCAAGAATATATCGATCTATCCTTAGCAAGCGAGCAAAGACAGGTTCAAAACTCTAAAAGTCACCAAGCAAGCAAGCTACAACTCCCCGATCTAAATCCACTTAACTTAGGAAAGCATGTGAGTTATGTGGGCCAAGGCCGAGGTGTATTCTTAAGTCCTTTAGCCTCCAATCAGATTGAACTGAATGGGGTGAGCATAAGAGGCACTGTCGACTCAGATGATCGGCTTTCATATCAACATGGTGCAGGTTCAGCCATCGCCAAAGCCAAGGCCATCAATGCAAGTTCAGCGCTTACCGGCGTGACCGCAAAAGCAGATATGAATCTATATCGTGGCTTTGCACCTATCAAAGGCGCTGATCTTAACCAAGAACATTGGCTACAAATTAACGGGGAAATGATTTCGGCATTAAGCTTTGAGGACCTAGATGCTAACGGCACCTTAAGATCGGCCATCAATGCTCACTTTAGTAAAACAGGGGTAATGGCCAGTGCCGATAGCCAAGGTCAGCTTATTTTAGCTGCACCTGATGGTCGAAATATTTCCCTTGTTTTCAGTGATGTTGAGTTGCGAAATGCCTTGGGCATAAGAGACCTTTATGGCGATGATGTTAACTTTTCGCCTGATGTAGATCCACCCGAATATAGTCATTATGGAGATATCAGCTCAGTTGAATATGTAAATAATAGCTCTAAAGCTTTGGGCACACCCATGGGTCAATTTTCAGGCCATTTTGAAATACTTGATAGCAAGTTTACAAAAGCTCAAGATGGCGTTGACTATATTTTTGAAGTGGTTAAGGGCGGACTCTTAGGAGAAGCCCAATTTAGAGTCAAAGAGGAGCAATTAGATACAGGCATTCGGGATCTGCCTCATGAGGACTATGAGTTTGGACTCCCCGGCTCAGAATTGACCCCACCCAGTCCCAAAAAAGTCCGTTTAGAAGATAGCCAATACATGGGAGCAAGCCAATTGAGAGTGGGCTTCAAGGTGCTGAGCCCGGGCTCTCCTCAATCCACACTCATCTCAGAACAGCCTTTAGTCGAAGTCTTTGTCACTAGCTTAGATGATCCTAGTGTGAATGCATTCACTTTGGGTCAGTTTAGAATCTCTAACAATGAGCCCTTAGACTTAAGCTCTCATGGCTTAGATATCCAACTTAACTTTCCCATTGACGAGACTCGCTCACTGCTTGATCAAAATGGTCAAGAATTTAAACTCAGACAGGGAATCTCACCTAACTTCTTACCTTTGGAACATGACTATGATCCACTGCAACCCTTTGTTGCCACTTGGGATGGCATTCACAGTACTCAGTTTACTGTTGAAGTCATTGAGTCTGGGCACTCTATTGGTGAGCGAGATTACAGCTTTACGGATGAAACTCCCGCTAAGATTAGAGTCACTGCTGACCTTTTGCATCAAAATCGCACCATCATAAACGAATATACACTTGATGAGTACAATCAAACTTATGTGACTGGTGTTGGTGTAAATGGTTCTACATTAGCCGGTGGACTAGGGCTTATTTTCCCATCGGCTTTTGGTAAGGCACAAACAAGTATAAGTCGTGAAGTTACGGGTGATTATAACTTTAACCCAACCGTCTATAACCATCGTTTTGTGGGCACTGAGGCTCGAGAGTACGAAATCACCCTAACTTCTGATGGAATTATTTCCTATCAACTCAATGATGGAGGCCCTAGTGCCGATGTTAAAGTTTATGGTTTTGATGACTTAGGGCAACGAGAACTCATACAGACTTATACCATTGATGAACTGAATGGGGGAGAACGTTCAATCTATCTTGGTGAAGGCAGTGAAAAAGATGGTCTTCGGATTAAGTTTCCTCGTGGAGCAAGCCTACTCACGATAAACAAAAGTCGTGATCCTGGTGCCTATCTCAACTTTTCAGCTTATCGCTATAACGAATTGAATCCTCGAGTTGGAGTGGTAGAAATCACCAAGGCTGGTGTTGATAGTGGACCACAAGCAGCGGAATATATTTATTATTATCAGGATGATCCCGATACCATTTTAGCGAGTGGAACTGTCAACAAGTATACTCATTTACCGGACGACACCCTTATGCGTTCATGGGTCGTGCGTCAATTTCGCTCCGAAACCGAAGGCCTACCTAATAATATCGGATTTATTCGGGATTTTTCTTATAGCCGAAGTCAAGGTGGAAGCTTCACCAGTGAAATCATTGACCAAGAGGGTACTTTAACATTACGCACAGTTTGGGCTGAAGGAAGTCAGCAAGAAGAAGTCTTTGAAACGGAGTTTCATAGCAACCGCTATTTGGATATTGGCTATGGATTGAATATCTATATTTATCGAGATCGACTTGAAGCAAGCAATATTGACAATGAAGCGATTAAAGTATCGGGATCAGTTTCGGCACCAAACCATTTTCAAGTAGGAGATACCTTTAGTTATGGTATTAAACCTAATTTAGCTAAAGAAGGTGATCAGTTTACCATTAAGATAGAGCCGGTTGACCTAGTAAAAGATGCTCAGTGGCGCTTGCAAGCGATTGGTCCTGATTGGAAGCCCAACGATGTATATTATAGTGATATTGATACCGGTTTTGATTCTGAAGCTTTCACTATAACCGATCATCTTACCTACCCTTTTGACGACTCGGACCCGCTTGATCTTGCTCAGTCTACTTTGGGAGAGATTAAGGTATCAGGTTCTGGACGCTTGGAAGTTGGGGATCAAATCCGAGTAGGTACTAGAGCATTTGTGGGTGAAGTGCGTACATCCGGTGCTTATACCAATCCCGCCTTTCCCACTGACTATATCTTAACTGTCACCAAGGGAGGAGAAATTGCAGATGCAGAACTCTCATGGGTGAGAGAAGATGGATTGGTTGACACAGAACTAGGGGGAATCGGTACCTTAACCGGTTTAACTGAAGGGCAAGATGCTTATTTGGAAGAGGGTGTTTTTGTTTCCTTTCATGATCTTGGCCAAGGTGCCTATCTTGCCCAAGGGGATCAAATTAGGATTTCGGTAGGGCAAAACTTAGAATATACCTTTGGTGGCCAAGTAAACCTTCATGCTCGTGAAGCGATCGAGATCAAATACACTGACGCCGAGGTAGATCGTCAATTAGGTAAGATTAGCTTTACCGGTAGTGATGAAGAAGCGCTTTCTCCTAAGTTTCATCAACTGAGTTTAGCTCAATCTAGACTTGCGATTGACCCACACAGTAGCTTGGCTCATGCCGGCCTACTCTCCAGATCAGAAATTGATCAAGCTCTCACAACCATCGATACAGCTCTGGCTGATATCAATGAAGCTAGAACAGAAGTCGGTGCTCGCTTAAATCGCTTAGAGCATCAAGCAGGCTCTTTATTTAAACAAGTGATTGTTTATTCTCAGAGCCAAGAACGTATTCGCTCGGTAGATTATGCTCAAAGCATAAGCGAGCAAACCTCGGCACAAATCCGTTTGATGAGCCATCCACTTTTAAACCAAGTGGCACAAACCAATGCCCTAAGAGTCTTAGACTTAATTAGTCAGCCTGCGCTGCAGAACCTTTAAACAAGCTTAAATGATAGATTTGGGCACAAGCTTGTGCCAAAAGACCTTCCAATGCTTACCAAACGGTGCATGGTGATCTGGATTTGATTTGTTGGTAATGTGCCAAGCATTTTTTGAGTCAAACTCTTCAAGCATAGTTGCTTCTAGAACTTGAGCTTGTTTGGGATCTTTTACAACCACAATACATTCGGTATTAAGGTTTGCACTGCGTGGATCAAGGTTAAAGGTGCCCACCATAGCGATTTCACCATCGATTACCATACTTTTACTATGTAAACCAATCATTGGGAGCGCTTTTAGACTTTTCAGCCTTTTACTCAGCTCACTACTCATCAACTTTGACCAAGCGGGATTATTGGGCTTTGATTCATACACTTCAATCCCTGTTGCTAACAATTCCTCTCGATCAGATTGATAACTTGCAAAAGCAGGAAAACTATCGGTGGTGATTAGACTATTGGTGAGTATTTTAACTGTTACTCCACGATCTACCGCACGCTTGAAAAGTTTTTTACTCAAGTCAGTGGTCACTAGATAAGGGGTCTGAATAAAAACTGTTTTTTTAGCATTTTCGACTAAGTCAATTAGGGCCGAAGTACTTATGCCACCGCCACCTAGGCCTTTAGAACCATCATTTTTACCGGGTGCATCAGAAATAAACTTAACATCTTTACTCCAAGTCAATTTACCCTCTTTGCGCAGTTCCAAAAAACGCTGGGGTACATTAACAATGCGCTTTTGCACTTCGGGCCAAAATCGTACCGGATCACAAGCTAAGTATTTAAGTTGCTTAATCACCTTAGCGGTTAACTTGCTGTCTTGGGGCTCGAGAAGTTCGGTAATCTTTACGGACAAGGGATGTTCCCAAAAAGTATTAAAGGAAGATTTAACCTGACTTGCAGCCCCTTGAATCAAAAGAATATCTCGATCTCTAAAGTTATACTCCATACTAAAGTCAAAATACTCATCGGCGACATTACGCCCTCCGGTGATCACCACTTCATCATCTACAATAAAGGTTTTATTGTGCATACGTTGGTTGACCGCTCTAAAATCCACCGCCAATTTGGCGAGCTTATTGGGTAAACTACGGCCAATATTAATGGTTGGATTATAAACTCGAATCTCTAAGTTTTTGATCGTATTAGCCGCTAAAAGAATTTGAGCATCACCATCGTGAAGCAAATCATCAACCAGTAAGCGAACCTTTATCCCTCGCTGGGCCGCCTTGATCAGTTCTTGCAAGGCAATCAAGCCCACATGGTCACCCGAAAAAATAAAATACTGAATATCTATGCTTTCTTTCGCCTGACGAGTCAGCCAACCACGGGCCGCCAAGGCTCCACCACCATCCTCTAACATATACACACCGGTTTCATTGGAATCGTGGCTCGCTCGTACTCTTTCTAAAACCTCTCTAAAGTCATGTTGGCTTTTGGGCTCGGGTATCGCTTGACACATATCTTGCTTTACATGCAGTAAACCGTCTGTCTGAACTAACTCATGCAGTGCACTTTTGGTGCCACAGCCCATCATCGTTAATGCTCCACAAGCGAGCATACCTAGCCAACAAAAGCGATTGTATTTCATAGTGCTTTATCCTTAGTTTTACTTAAGCTCAATGGTATTGTATTTGGCAACACCATATTGCTTAGTATCCACATAAAAATAAAGACTTAAACACCTACTATTAAACACCTACCAATTGAGTCTCTTTCTCAAGTAGACTTGCCCAAGTTTCCATATACAAGACTACATCTTCACGAGAGCGGTGATTTAAGTCACGACGACGCTCACTTGGAATACTTTTAAGCACTTGCGGATCTTGTAAACGCTCTAAGTCTCTAAGTTGCTGCAAACTTGCGCCTAGCTCTAGTAAAGCGCTGATCACATAGTCCAATGGATAACCGCTAGTGGCACAGTATTCACGGGTTTGTTCTGCCCAATCTCCGGCACGCTGTAAGGCGATTGCATGGAGTTCTTCGGGGGTATTTAAAGTTACAGTTTGGGCTAAATGCCCACAGTTGCAAGCTCCCATATGTGTCCACTGATAACGATCTCCACTCATGATTCGTTTAGCGGTCACTCTTAAAGCTTCGGCAAGGGTCTTGGCCACTCTTGGCGTTGGTCTAGCTTGAGTCATAAGGGCTTTTCCTTTGTAAAAGATACGCAAGATTACGAGAGTTTATAACAAAGTAATGATCCTTTGATCATATACCTATATTTACGATACATGATCTTCATTAAAGTTGCTCATACTTTGATTTAGCTCTGCATAAATCTATGGCATACACTCATTTTAGATTATGAGTATAATTCTCAGATAGGAGTCAACATGAGTCTTGAAGTCTCTCAGCAAACCACATCTCATACAAGTCAACGACTACAATATGGACAACCGGTGATCTTAATCGATAAGCGCCGTCGAGAAAGCTATACGATTTTGCAACCAGAAAAGGTGATGAACTTAAATGGTAATGTGATCAAGCATGATGATTTGGTTGGTCTAGCCAATGGAGATCGGACCGAGTCGGCCAAAGGTAATCCATTTAAGGTGTTTAAAGCGACCTTACAGCAACATATTCTCAACATGAATCGCTTTGCAACCATCATTTATCCAAAGGATATTGCAAGCATTTTGATGCAGGGTGATATTGGCCCAAGCCTAAAAATTGTAGAAGGAGGCTTGGGCTCTGGCGCCTTAGCCATGTCAATGCTTCAGGCCATTGGTTCACAAGGACAACTGACCACTTATGAAATCAATGAAGCCGCCATTAAATGTAGTACTCGTAATATCAAAGCCTTTTTAGGTGAAGTATCTAACCATACGATCAAGCAGCAGGATATCTATGAGGGGATTCAAGAAACAGAGGTTGATCGAGTTGTTTTAGATGTTCCAGAGCCTTGGCAAGTTGTGCCTCATGCCGCAGAAGCATTAGTAGATGGTGGCCTTTTTGTAGCTTATATTCCAACGGTCATTCAGGTACATGAAGTAGTGAAAGCTCTCCGAGCACATCCCGCCATGTATACCACTTGGACGATTGAGATTTTGGAACGGCCTTGGTATGTGACCGAAGACAGTATTCGTCCCGATCATCGTATGACAGCTCATACCGGTTTTCTTGTGTTTTCAAGACGCTCTGCTCGTTGGGCTCCTGAGGATGGCGCCTCAAAGGATAAAGTTCCCTCACAAAGCCATGAGGATTAAGATCTAGCGACAATTAAGTGGCGTATCAATGACACTTTTTAGATCATCGCCCCAAGTCAAAATCACTGTTTTTGCATCACAGCCTTCCCGCCTAAACTTAAGCTCAACGCCCCCTTCTGCACGCTCAACATTTCTTTTAAAAATAGGTGTTTTGCCCAAATAATTATTATCCATGTAGACAGAGGCACCACTTGGTGTTGAATTAATGCGTAAACTGCCTTTAGCTCGCGTCAAAAACAATCTTAGGCTTTGCTCTGTTTGGTTAAGTAATGCTTCACTGCTAAACATAACCGGCTTTTCAATCACCTCATACCCTTGCGCCTTGACCTTGATTAGATATTGAATATTGGGCTTAAGACCTTGTAGTAAGGCAGGCGTAAACTGGCCGGTATCTTGACCATCACGGTACACTTTAGCGCCCTGAGCATTGGCTGATACAGAAAGGGCATATTGAGCCGGTGCCGCAGGTTTAAGAAGCTTTGGTGCTACAACTACCGCTAAAACAACAATAAGCAATATAATACCGATGATTAAAGTAAGTTTAGAGGATGAGTTTGATCTTGCCTTAGAACTTGGCTTAGCCCCTTTACTGCTTTTAGTTTTTTTACTTTTATCTCGTGTTTTGGAGCGTTCCCGTTTGTTGGCTTCTCGAGATTCCGATGAACTCTCGATACCACCTTGTTCATGGCTCTTTGGTTGATCGACAGGCTCTAAGTCTTGGAGTGGACTGGCCAAGGACACACTATTTGACAAAGCTTTACTTGGCTCAACATTTTCCGTGACAGGATTTGTCGCATAAGGACTTGGGAATGCTGATACTTGTTGTTGATCCATAGAAGCCGGCTGTGGACTTGGAAAGCTTGCATTAGGCTGTGGGCTTGGAAAGCTTGTATTAGGCTGTGGGCTTGGAAAGCCAGCATTAGGCTGTGGACTTGGAAAGCGAGGTGCCATTGGCGGAACAACAGTGGGTTTAGGTTCTGGACTTACCGATGTACTATTATTCTTTAAATGCAATGAGCCAAAATCCGCCACGTTAAGTGCACGTGTTTTTTCTTCGCTTTGAAATTGGTCTAAAGATGCATTTGGTCTTTGATCTAGGCTAGAAGTGGCCGCTGTCATACTGACCGGAGGAGGTGGGGGTGGTGCTAGTCCCGGTCCTAGACCTTTGAATAATGAGGCTGAAACGGCCTTGGTTTTTTCTTGTTCTCCGGTCGAAATAGGTGCGCTTTGAGGTACTTGTGCTATGGGAGTTTTTAAACTTTCAAACAGGTTAGCACTTACCGCTCTTGTTTTTTCTTCACCTTGCAGCCCGCTAAACTGATCAATGTTTAGTGCTCTCGTTTTTTCCTCTTGAGTAAAGTCGGATTGAGCAACTGATACTGAGTTTACTGATGCACTTTGTCCTAACGGAACATGGGAGAGTGGTGCCGGACTTGCGGGTGAAGAAGAAAAAGGTGGAGATGACATGGGGGCCATTGCGGGTGCAGGAGCGCTCAAACCGGCAAACATGTTTGCACTCACCGCTTGAGTTTTATCATCAGCTTCCAAGCCAATGACCTCATTTTGCGGGTGATTATTGACCACGCCTAAGTTTTGCATAAAGGAAATCATCAGTTGCTGGCCGGAACTGACCCGTGCTTCATGTAAGTAATGCGCAAGAGCTTGACGCATTTCTTCGGCACTTTGATACCGCCCTTGAGGCTCTGGATGTAAGGCGCGATAGACAATCTGTTCTAAACTCACCGGTAAATCAGGCCTAATTGCTCTTAGATTAGGAATTTGGGCTAAGCGAACTTGCTCAAGTAGACCTAAACCGTTTTCAGCATCATACAAAACTTCCCCAGCAATCATTTCATACAGACAAATGCCTAAGCTAAAAATATCGCTTCGGTAATCCATCTGATCACCCCATGCCTGCTCTGGGGACATGTAAGAATATTTACCTTTGATAATGCCTTGCATCGTATGATTTTGACGTTGATCGGCCTTAGCAATTCCAAAGTCTACAATCTTAACCTCTCCATTTTTGGCGAGTTGAATGTTTTGTGGACTAATATCTCGATGAATAATGTTTAAAGGCGTTCCATTGGGTGCGGTTGAATGATGCGCGTAAGCTAGGCCGGCACATGCTTCATGAGCAATCCATGCTGCAACCTCACTAGGAAAAGCAGCCTGTTTTTTTTCATATTCGATGAGTGCCTGATAAACATCGCAACCATCTATAAACTCCATGGTAATGTAATAAAGGCCATTTTCATTACCTAAGTGATAAACATCGACGATATTCTGATGCTTGAGCTGCGATGATAGCTGGGCCTCATCAATCAGCATCTGTACAAACTCTTGGTCATTTGATAAATGCGGATGAATGACCTTAATCGCGCACTCTGGTTCTACACCATTAAGGGAAGGCTTTTTGGCTAAGTACACCGAGGCCATACCACCCTTACCTAACAGGCGAACTAAGCTATATTCTCCAAATGTTCCAGGGATTTGTAACACTTAAACTCCTTGTATTTGAACTTGGTTCGGTCGCGTCATTAGTCCTGTAGAATAAACCTAAATACATCATCTAAACGATAGTGTCTTGGCAGTTTCTCATGCGCTTGTAAAGCCGGTGGCCAGACCTTTGAAAATGGGAAATCTTGGGGTGTATATTCGCTAGGCCAAGATTTAGGGACTTCGGGAATATCAAAAGGCTTGTCGATTCGTTCAGGATTCTTAGATGGATGAATCAAGCGTCCCACAAGTGTTTGTGGGTCTTGATGAGGACGAGTCGCTACACAAGGACTGCAGATAAAGCGTCCCACCTCTACCGTTTTATGAAGTTTTTCCACAAAGTCGTCAGTCAATTGTCTTAGTAATAGCGGTAAGCGAGCTTCTCTTTCAAAGGTTCTTACCAAGTCGCATTTATTAGCAATCAAAGCTACTTTACGAATTTGATTACGACCTAATACCTGACCACCTTTGGCCTTGTAGCGTAGTAGTTTTGATAGTTCATCCAAGAGCCACTTTTGTTCATCAAAGGCCCCACGTCCAGCCGATAACAATGAGGGAATATCTAATAAAACGATCAGAGTATCGCATTGATTGATCTCACCAAAAAGAGGTTTGAGCAGCCTAGAACGATATAACTCATAATGCTTTTCTTGAGTTTCTAAAAACTCGGGCATTCGCATACGGGCAATACCCGACAAAGGAATAAACTCCTTTGGACCGGAGCCATCTCCAGGCGGTAGACCTAAAAATCGAGCTTGGCTAACACTTTCAGCAGCGCCACCATCAATACGCCCTCCATGTAAGTCGATCATAAAGGTTGAAGGTGCTGTGAAGGTTTTATAGTCAAAAATAAAGCGAGTTAAAGTCGTTTTATAAAGCCTCATCAGACGCTCAATAAAAATCTCCTGTGCATCCAAATGTACTAAATACGGTCGAGCAGCCCTTAACGCTTCTTTGTCTTCTTCAATATGATATAAGACTCGGTCAGACCAATCAGAATAACGTTCGGTTCTTGCAATATTAAGATCAAGTAATCTTTCAAGAGGAAAGGTCATGAAATCAAGTTCATCTTTGCGCATTCGATCCGAACGTTTAAAGGAAAGCTTAAAACGCTGTGACGCATTATGACGAGAAGGCCAAATTCCTCCACCGGACTTCATCAATCGTTGGGCAAAGGTCTTGTAGGGAAAAAGTGACTGCTGGTCTTTAATCACTTGTGGAGTAAGATTTTTTATCGTGGTATCTTTATGTTCTCGATCTTCTCCAATTCGAAAATACCTAGGGTCATGATTATGGAGTTGATGAAGAAGTGATAGGAGAAATACGCTTTTTCCTGACCCAAAGGTTCCGGTGATCGCGATTTTCTTGGATTTCAAGAAAGGACTCATAGACTCCCATTTCGCATTACTTAGATGATGATTTTAGCGGATGATCTGTTAAAGAGTATATACACAGTTATAAATATTTTAATAGTCATTCGTCATGTAAGGAGTTCATATGAGTCACGACGGCTATTGGGTAAGGCGAGAGCAAAAAAAGTTTCAAGCTAACTCTTGGGACACATTATGCCAGTGGGCTCGTGAAGGCCGGCTTAAACTGACCGATGAATATAAAACTCCAGAAAGTCCACAGTGGCGCTTAGTACAGCGTGATCCCATGCTCAGTTCAATGATTCCTGAGCGGGAACAGCTTATTCTCAAGCGTGGTGACGCGACATACCGAGCCCCCAATTATGAATTAATTCAGGAATGGGCCAAAAAAGGCCAAGTAAGTCCTGATGATATGGTATATTCAAATTACACTCAGCTATGGACAGCGGTTTCAGAAATCGAAGCGATTATGCAATGTATTCCACAACTTGTGATCACTAAGCTTGAGCAGAAAAAAGCAAGGCGTAAGAACTTGGAGTTTGCATTGGATGATCATCAGCAAACGGAGGTCTCAGTTAAGGTTGTCCAAGAAGTAGATTTAGACAGTGAAGAGCAACAAACTGAAGAGCAACAAACTGAAGAGCAACAAACTGAAGAGCAACAAACTGATGCCATCATACCTATTCTCAAGCCAAGCTCCGCAATCATTCAAGAAATCTGTGCACCCATCTATGATGTAGCCCGTTTATTTCTGGTTATTAAAGATCTAAGACCCTTGGACCGTATCAAAGGCGAATGTTTACTTAAATCTCTAAAGCTGGATTGCCAAGGGATGAGTAAAAAAGAAGCTTTTTCCGAGGCTATTCTAGCCCTAAAAAAGCATCAAGAGCTTTATCTAAGTAATGAATTGAGTGCTCGCTCATTGGGTGCAGACGAGGTTTTTCAAACACTGATGTCCTTTATTGAAAGTATAGAACAAGAGCAAGATGTCATTGGTAATCTTGACGAAGAACGCTTTGTGGTGGGTAATCAGAATCGACCAAAAATGACACCAGATGAGGCCAGCTTAATGATTAAACTACAGACAATTGTTGAACAAATGATACAGGCTGTGAGAGCCTTTAAACAGTGATTGATTATTACCAAGGACCTCCCATGCATTCTTCAGTTTCTCTGTCGCTCGGTTTATGCTGGCGATTTATGATCTTTGTCAGCCTTTTTTGGGCCTGTGATCCTAACGTATTTTATCAGACTCAAGAGATGAGCTTGGATTTAAATGGCTGTGTAGATGGTGAGCTCTGCCAGCAAAGCTTATTTAGTCAAATGACTCTGGGTTGTTATGTGACTCAAGAAAGAGATGAGCGGGCCTTAGTAAGATATAATCGCTTTGCCGTAGACTCCACGGGTCAACTAGTTTTTGATGAACCCTTATTAAGTCAAGAACTAGGAGATCGCTTTGTAGGCTCTCTTTTTTTCCTTAATAATGAATCTAGCGATTGCTTAGGACTCACGCCAAACACAACCTGTTCCGATGGATGCTTACTCCGCTTACAGCACGATGAAGTCACAGTGGGCAATGAACGCACAATGATTCGTTTCTCCAATGAGATGAGCTGTGATATTCAAAGTAACAACGAAGAGGTCTTAAGTGCATGTAGTTCCGTGACTGATACAGATATGGGCGGCACTGATATGGGCGGCACTGATATGGGCGGCACTGACATGGGCGGTGCTGATATGAACACTTGCCCAAGTGATCTAATCGGTGCACCCTGCTCTGGTGAACAAGGTGTGGGTAATTGTGCCTTGGGCACTTATGAATGCCAATCAGAAATGTTGGTATGTGTGACCAATCAAGCTACTCTTGAAAGCTGTGACACCATTGATAATGACTGTGATGGTCAAATTGATGAAGATTTAGGTGGTGAAAGTTGTATTCTTGGTTTGGGCGTCTGCGAGACAAGTGGTGCAATCGCTTGTGTTGAGGGTAATTTAAGTTGCCAAGTCCAAGACATGCCCGCGCCCAGCAGTGATGATCAAAGTTGCGATGGGATCGATAATGACTGTGATGGCCAAGTTGATGAAGATTACCAACAGATATCAGTCACTTGTGGGCTAGGTAGTTGTGCTCAATCGGGCACAAGTTTTTGTACAAATGGTCAAGAGTTTAATGATTGTATTGCTCTTATTCCGGGACCTGCCGAAGACGATCTTTGTGATGGCCTTGATAGTGATTGTGATGGAAATATCGATGAAGCTCATCAGATCAGTAATACTCAATGTGGCTTGGGTGTGTGTACGGCAACCGGACAAGAACTTTGTCAAGCTGGCCAAGTGGTTGATACATGTATGGCCGGTACTCCGGCCCAAGGCGAAATTGATAACAACTGTGATGGCATTGATAATGATTGTGATGGAAATATTGATGAGGGGTATCAAGAACAAGCCACCAGCTGTGGTCAAGGTGTATGTCGCTCAACCGGTCGTCTAAGTTGCCAAAATGGACAAGTGGTAGATAGCTGTACAATCTTAGCACCAAGCAACCCAAATGATACTCTATGTGACGGACAAGATGGCGACTGTGACGGAAGTACGGATGAGGGGTATGTAAGCTCTGCTTCTGAATGTGGACAAGGCGTATGTAGAGCTTTTGGTGAGCTTACCTGTGTGAATGGAGTTGTGAACGATAGCTGTGTGCAAGGTTCGCCCACGCGTCAAACCGATGAGACCTGTAATGGCCTTGATGAAAACTGTAATGGTGATGTCGATGAGGACTTTACGCCTTATGCTTCTCCGACCTGCGGTAATGGACTCTGTCAGCAACCGGGCCAGTTTATTTGCCAAGATGGAAACCTAGTTGATACCTGTACGCCCCTTGAGGCCCAAACGACTCAGGATGCAAGCTGTGATAATACAGACCAAGATTGCGATGGAAATATAGATGAGGACTATGCGACCACAGCAAGTTCCTGTGGGATCGGTGAGTGTACCAGTACCGGTGAATTAAGATGTACCAATGGTCAAGTTATTGACACTTGCCAACCAATAAGTATTGTGGGTGCTCCAGATGTTTGTGATGGCCTAGATAACGATTGTGATACTCGGATTGATGAGGACTTTACGTCATCTGAGGTTCAATGTGATTTAAATACACAATGTGTAAGTACAGCTCATTCAACCTGTATTAATAACCAATTAGGAGATACCTGTGATGCTCCTTCCAATCGTGACAGTGACAACGATGGGATTGCCGATCCCTGTGCTTGGATTTCTGCACCGGGATTAAATCTTGATGTTTTACGTCATGAGGTTACCTTTGGTGCCTATCGTGATTGTGTGGCGGCCGGAGCTTGTGCAAATGATCCAATAAATTATGAGGTTGTGAACCAAACAGATTCACGAAATGGTTGTAATTACATTTCTGAAGCTCAGGTAAGTAATGAGCCGGAAACAAATCCACTTCGTTGTCTAAGGGTTGATCCAAATGTACCAATTGAACCGGTTGTTCAAGGTCAACCACGACCTACCTTTGAGGCTCATCAACTTGGGGAATATTGCTCATGGATTGGTGGGCGTTTAGCAACTGAAGCTGAACTATTAGCTATATTACAAGCTTTTGCGCCTTTGAACTGCAGTAATTCAAACCTAGGCACCTGTCCAAATGCAAGTAATTTGCCTCAATCGGTTTGCAGTCTAGAACAAAATCCCAATGATCTTGATATTTGTGACTTGGGAGGCAATGTTTGGGAAATTAGTTCAGAGTACTCAGTGTCTGGTTCAACTAGACGTATTTATACTTGCTTTGAGCATTTCAATAACAGCAATGATAACTTCCTCAATATATGTGGACAAGGTGCTGAAACTCGCCTTGGACCAACGTTAGGCGGACGCTGTGTGAGGTGATTGATACTCCATAATCAGTTTTTCGATTGTATGAAGCTATATTTAGATTTTTTGACAAGGCTTGCATTTTAAGATCAGTTCTCGCTAAGGTGGCCTGCACAAATGGCGTCACAGAGAGGTCGAGTATGAGCCTGTTAGAGAAAAAAAACGATAATACTGCTTCAGAACAGCAATCTGCGGATAATCACAGTGTTGGAGATTGGCGACAACCTACCTTTTGGTTGGTTTTAGGAAGTGTGATTTCAGTTTGGCTTGATCAATGGTCCAAAGCTTGGGCAGCCAAGACATTATACACTGGGAATGCTGCCGTTGTCGCCGGAGTTCCTCTCAATCCGGCCGAATTACAAACCAAAGTGATTAAAGTGACCGAATGGTTCAACTATCGTCTTGTGGGTAATAAGGGCGCTGCTTGGGGGATTTTTAAGGATCTGCCTGAAACTTTACGAGTACCATTTTTTGTGGTGTTAAGTGCAATCGCTTTGGGTGTATTACTCGTTGTCTATTATAAAAGTCATGGCCAAAAGTTAATGCAAACAGCTCTTGTCCTCATTTGTGGCGGAGCGATTGGCAACCTGATTGATCGCCTACAAATAGGCTATGTCATCGACTTTATTGATTGGCATATCGGCGTGCATCATTGGCCTACATTTAATGTGGCTGATATTTCTATTTCTGTGGGCGTAGGCTTGATGGTGATTGACATGATCCAACAAATGATTGCTGAGTATAAAGCCGCCAAAGAGGCACAAAAAGCAGCTAACTAACTCCTTTTTTGAAGCCTAACTCGCAGGCAAGTATCTTTTAACTCAAAAGAAGATTAACTCAAAGAAGCCTAACTCGCAGGCAAGTATCTTTTAACTCAAAAGAATATTGACTCAAAAGAATATTGACTCAAAAGAATATTGACTCAAAAGAATATTGACTCGAAAGAATAATAACTTGCATAAACCTTAATTAAAGGTTAATGCTTATAGCTAAATGATAATGATTATCAAAGTCACTTGGCTGAGATCGCGATTAAGATATGAAAAATAGTAAAAGTAGCAACATGATCAGGTCAATCATTAAGACCCAAACAGCCGCTGAGACTCAAACAACCATTGAGACCCAAGCAGGAAAGTGGAAAAACTTATGTTGTCTATTCTTATTGCTCTTGAGTATTTTTAGCTGTGAAGCAGAGCTGAGTAACAGCAATAATGAAGTCTATGACGAAGGCCGGGGACAGCTTTTAGCAAGTATTAAGCAGCATCTTGTTTTACCCTTACTTACTGACTTTAAGATCAAACTTGATGCCCTTGATGAGTCGATTACCCAAAAAGATTTAGGCCTAAGCCAAGTCGCTTGGCAAGATGTGATGCTTCATTGGCAATGGTTAGAGCTTTTTCAGTTTGGTCCGGCGGGTGTCTCGGGCTTAAGAATTGCTGGGCAAGACCTACGTGATCAGATTTATGCCTTTCCCCTGTCTAATCCTTGTCGAGTTGAACAGGTTTGGGCGACTGCTGACTATGAAGCTGATGCTTGGCTCTCTAATGCTGCCATCAATGTCATTGGCCTAGATGCAATGGAACACCTACTCTTTAAGGAGGGCAGTGAAAGCGTGTGTCCAGATTCTACTCGGATCATTCGTGAGGGCGAATGGGCCCAGTTTCAAGATGATCCCAATCAAGTTGAGAACCAACGTTGGGCGTATTTAGCAAGTTTAAGTCAAGGACTACAGCAGGGCTATACAGCGATCCATCAGGCTTGGGAGGGCGAGTTTGGACAGGCTTTTACCAAGGCTAGTACCCCATTTAACTCACAGCGAGAAGTCATCGACCAAGTTTTTGCTGGTATGTTTTACTTTGATGAGGTCGTCAAAGACTTAAAGCTAGGCGCTCCGGCCGGCATTTACATGACTTGCCTAGAAAGTCAGTGCCCCGAACAGCTAGAGCTACGTAGTTCCAACTTAAGCCACCTTGCATTAGCTAATAATCTTAAAGCATTACAAGCATTATTCAAGGGAGAATACCTACTTGATCTTAGACTAAATCCTGAACCAAACGCAGCAGCAATTCCGGTATACGGCTTTGATCATTTATTAGAGCAGGAAGGCGCTGCCGAATTAAGTGAAGCAATAGAACTTCATATCAGTGAGGCATTAAGCTTGCTTGACAATATTTCATCCTTTGAAGAAGCACTCCAAGATAATCCAGCTTCCATCACAGCTTTACACACCAAGATTAAGGAACTTTGTGATTTATTAAAGAGTCAATTTGTGACTGTACTTAATCTTAGTGTACCTCAAGAGGGAGCTGGAGATAATGACTAAAGCAGAGCACCATGAAGCCTTTTCAACGGCTTCAATGGCTCTCTTTCGCATTATGTATGGGCTAGTGATGTCCTACAGCCTAATACGCTTTATGCTATCGGGTTGGGTTGAAGAACTTTGGATTAAGCCTACTTTCTTTTTTAAATATGCTTGGGCGACTTGGATGCCGGTTTGGGAACCAACTGGTCTTTATCTGCATATCTCCATCACTCTACTCGCTGCGCTAGGTGTGACTTTAGGATTATTTTACAAAGCAAGCTTACTCGTCTTTGTGACCAGCTTTATTGGCCTGCAACTCTTTGATCAAACCAACTATCTTAATCATTATTATTTGGTCATTTGCTTAAGTATGCCTTTGTTTTTAAGCCCTGCGGGTCAGAGGTTTTCTCTGGATTGCCTTTGGCGAGAAAAAGCAGTTCTGATCAGTACAGAAGCTTGGCCACTTTACTTGCTACGCTTTCAACTTGGCTTAGTTTATGTTTTTGCAGCGATAGCAAAAATCGAGAGTGATTGGCTATTTTATGGTCAGCCCTTATCAATTTGGCTATCTTCCCGAGTTGATTTACCATTCATAGGCCCCTTGTTTAGCCTTGATTATACCCCTTTAATTATGAGTTGGTGTGGTTTTTTATATGATTTGTTGATCGTACCTGCCTTGCTTTGGTCTACAACTCGCTTGTGGGCTTACTTGGTGGTGATTGGCTTTCATAGTATGACCCACATATTATTTGATATCGGTATTTTTCCACTTCTTATGACTCTTTTAACGCCTATCTTTTTTCATCCCAATTGGCCGATCACATTATGGGAAAAAATAAAAAATATGATGGGTGATCAGCATAAAGACTTACATACACATCAACCAATGGAGAGTTACTCCACTCACCATTTTTCAATACAAAAACCTTGGCTTAAGCGCTCACTCATTGGCTTTATCTGCATTTGGTGCACCTTTCATATAATCTTTCCACTAAGAACTCTTTGGTTGGAAGATAATGTTTTATGGAGTGAGCGAGGGATGCGCTATTCTTGGCGAGTCATGCTGAGAGAGAAGAACGGTAGTCTCACCTATCGGGTTAAAAGTCTGAGTAGCCAAAGAGAGTGGGAAGTAAACCCTAAAGCTTATCTTACGCCACGACAGCTTAGTGAAATGTCCGGACAAGCTGATATGATCGTGCAGTTATCACATTGGATTAAGCAAGACTTTGAAACTCGTTTGAAACAAAAAGTCGCTGTATATGCTGATATCTGGGTCTCTCTAAATGGTCGTCCTCCTAAGCGTATGCTCAATCCCAATTTGGACTTAACTCAAGTTGAGCTTGATGATCCTAGATTAATTCTTGCTCCTCCGCTAAACCCTCCCTTACATTCATTTTAGTTTTAACAGATAAGGCTCACCACTATGTTTCAGACCAATGTAGTCACCATATTTCAAGCTAAAGTCTTCAAGGCCAAAGTTTATGTATGTTTAGCACAAGTTTGCTTGCTTACTTGCTTATCTACGCAAGCGCTCGCCGAACCAGATATATTAGATGAGCCGATTGGAGCCGATATTCTTGATGAACCGATTGGAGCCGATATTCTTGATGAGCCGATTGGGCCAGAGCTACTCAAAGAACCGGCAACATCACCGAAAGATAATCAAGATAAAAAGTCGGATGCACCAAAAAACGATGACCAAACGATTAAATCTCAAGTACATACAAGCAGTCAGGCAAAAGCTGATACTCAAGATACTGAGCAAGCAAAGCAAGCTAAGAAACCGGTAAAGCCAAAGCGTAAAAAAAAGTATGTGACTCTTAAAAAGGTAAGTATCATCGGAAATGCCGAGCGAATTTCACGAGTCAGTGGGAGTGCACATCAAGTCAAAGAAGAGGAACTCGAAGAACAAAACTATGATGATGTCCATAGAGTGCTTAAGCAAGTACCCGGTGTGTATGTTCGTGATGAAGATGGACAAGGTCTAAGACCAAATATCGGCTTAAGAGGTGCAAACTCTGACCGAAGTGCAAAGGTCACCTTAATGGAAGATGGTGTTTTGATGGCACCCGCTCCATATTCAGCACCTGCTGCCTACTATTTCCCTATGACCACTCGGTTGACAGCAGTTGAAGTCTTCAAGGGTCCTGCCTCTATTCAATACGGTCCTCAAACCATTGGTGGTGCCTTGAATATGGGCACCCGTCAAACACCAAGACAGGGATTGATCGCTTCGATTGATGGTGCCTATGGCCAATACCAAAGTCGAAAAGTCCATAGTTATTTAGGCTGGGGCAATGAACGTTATGGTTTACTTCTTGAAGGCGTAAATTGGGGAAGCGATGGCTTTAAAGAACTTGATGGTGGTGGTTCAACCGGTTTTGACAAAAGCGAGCTGATGTTTAAAGCCCGTATCAATAGTGATCCTAATGCGGAGATTTTTCATTCCTTAGAACTCAAGCTTGGCTGGGCGATTGAGAGCTCTAATGAAACCTATTTGGGCTTGAGTGAAAGTGATTTTGAACTCACTCCTTATCGCCGTTATTCAGCTTCAAGCTTAGCTCAAATGACTTGGGATAGATTACAAGGCCAAGTTGATTATCAACTTGCGGTTGGAGACAACTTTGACTTACGCCTTACCGCCTATCGCCATCAGTTTGCTCGTGCATGGGAAAAAATGAACGGCTTTAATAATAATTCGGTCAGTTTTGAAGAGGTATTACGCAATCCAAGCACAGCAAGAAACTCTACATATTATAGCCTACTCAATGGGACCGGAAGCAGCACGGATATGAACGAGTGGTTGCGCTTAGGGATGAACGATCGTGAATATCTCTCTCAGGGAGTGCAATTAACCGGTCAATTCAGACAGTCGGGCAAACTGTGGAAAAATCAAGTTCAACTCGGGCTAAGGGTGCATCAAGATTGGATTATTCGAGATCATAGCGAGCGCTTGGTATCTGTGAATAACACCCAACTCAACATTGAAAGTAACTCCGAAACCATCGTGAATAATCGAGGAGAAACTCTTGCTCTCAGTGCTTTTATCTTTGATGAATTACGCTTAGGAAAAAACTTACGACTGACGCCTGGTTTACGCCTTGAGCAATATACTACCACTCTTACAGATCTGAGCGACCAAAGTGCTGTTGAAGGAGATGATTGGGTTTTATTACCCGGCATTGGTCTTTGGTATACATTATCGGACCATTGGGGTGTTTTGGCCGGTATGCACAAGGGCTTCTCTCCACTGTCCTTGTCTCAAACCGGTCAGGCTCAACCGGAGGAGAGTATTAATTATGAAGCGGGTACACGTTGGCAATATCCTGAGTTAAGTGGCGAGTTAATTTTATTCTTAAATGATTACAAAAACTTGGTCGGTACCTGTACTCAGTCAGCCGGTTGCCAAGTGGAGCAACTCGATCAGCAGTTTAATGCAGGAAGCGCCTTAATTTACGGTGCCGAGTTTAGCCTTGAACATGCTTGGCGCTCTAAAACATTAGGCCAAGTACGAGCTCAATTAAGCTACACTTATACACATGGCCGCTTTCAAGAGAGCTTTCGTTCAGGCTTTGCTCAATGGGGCGAAGTATCAGCCGGAGATGCCTTACCCTATGTGCCGGAGCATCAAGCAAGCTTAAAGCTTAATTGGAGCGACTTAAGTAATACCTATGGCTTTGGTCTGAGTGATACCTTGGTCAGTCCCATGCTCGATCAAGCGGGTACTTACAGTGATTCAGATATTGCCAACATACCTACTCAGCATGTGATTGACGCCCATGCCTTTTATTGGTTTACAGAGCGGCTTCAAGCTTACAGTACGGTCGATAATATCTTAAATACAGCTTATATGACCTCTCTTAGACCCTTTGGGGCTCGTCCAGGAAAACCTTTGCTCGTGCAAGTTGGAGCGCGTTATAGTTTTTAATGATTTACACTCTTCTTAAAAGAGGTCAGCCATGTCCACAATTCCTCATCACCACCAAGCTTATCTATTTAAAGAAGCTTTAAGTCCCCATGGTTGGCAAAAAGATCTGAGAATTGAAGTCGATCAATTGGGCCGAATTATTTCAACTCAACCCAATGCAGAGTTTAGAGTAGGTGATCAATGCATTAATAGGGCGGTTTGTCCTGGAATCCCTAATCTCCATAGCCATAGTTTTCAGCGTGCGATTGCCGGTAGAACCGCTACTCAGCTTAGAGGAAGTCAAGATCATTTTTGGACTTGGCGAGAAGCCATGTATCAAGCAGCCCTCAAGCTGTCACCAGAAGATCTTTCAGCGATTGCTGCTCAATGCTTTTTAGAAATGCTTTATAATGGGTATACCTCGGTGGCCGAGTTTCATTACGTACACCGCGACCCTCAGGGCAAAGCCTATGATCGGCTCAGTGAACTATCAGAAGCCGTTATTGATGCGGCGCTTATGGTGGGGATGCCCATTACCCATTTACCGGTGCTGTATCGTTGGGCAGGCTTTGGACAAAAAACGCTTTTGGAAGAACAAAGACGCTTTGAGCTTAATTTAGATGAATATGCTCAAATCATCACAGCACTTGATCACCAATATCAAGATGATCAACGAGTCAAGATTGCTTTGGCTCCACATTCTTTAAGAGCCGTTTCGGCAGATGAGCTAAAAATCATCACTGACCCAAACTTTTGTCCTAGTTTATCTGAGCCAAATCGCGTGATTCATATTCATATTGCTGAGCAAATGGCCGAAGTCAATATGTGCCTTGCTCAAACAGGACAAAGACCGGTTGAATGGCTGATGAATCATCATGATATTTCCTCACGTTGGTGCCTAGTTCATGCGACTCATCTTTCTCAAGAAGAAACAGCTCACCTAGCTCAATCCAAAGCGGTTGTAGGTCTATGCCCAAGCACAGAAGCTGATTTAGGTGATGGCCTATTTCCACTTCCTGACTTTTTGGCTCAGGGGGGACGCTTTGGGATTGGCTCAGACAGTAATTTAAGAGCAGACCCTACCGAAGAACTTAGATTATTGGAATGGGGACAGCGCTTACATCATCAAAAGCGAAATCTTGCTTTCTCTAGCTTGGTTAACGGACAAGTTCATCAGGCCCCCCAGACTAAAAACTTGGAAAACCCTTTAGATTCTTTGGGGCAATCCTTAAGTTTGGCTTCTGTGCAAGGCGGAAGCCAAGCCCTATCTCGTCCAACCGGATTTTTTGAAGGGGCTTGGGCGGATTGGTTTACCCTAGATGAACAAGATCTTGGTTTATGTGGAGCCGAGGGTTATTTACATTCAGACCAATGGATCTTTGCGCGAAGAAACAGCCGAATCAATGACGTATTTATTGCCGGCCAGCAGGTCATCAGTGATGGCAAGCACCCACTTGAGCGGCAAATTGCTGCTCAATTCAAACAAAGCATTCACCGCTTATTTAACTAAGCTCAATACTTTTCGTTAGCCCAAGCAATCGTCACTCAGCGAGTGATTATTGATCTGCCGCTTTATCCGATGAAGATGCATTGTTTTGCTGAGCTTCTTCAGCTGTCTTCTGAATGTTTTTCTCTAGCTCTTGTTTCTCTAGCTCTAGTAATGTTTGAGCTTTCGCTTTGCGCTTTTGGACACAGTCTTCCAATGCTGTGCCCTGATGGCCTTGGCTTTCACACCATGATTGAAAGCTTTTTAATTCAACTCGACCAGTATCTAATGCACTTTGTAGGCCTTGATGCGGACTAAATTCTGCTTGATATTTTGCTTTATCTTGTTCGAGTAGGTAATAACCAAACACTGCAATGATTGCGAATAATATAATCACTCCCTTTAGGGTATTACTCATGTTCTCTCCTTTGTACCATAACATCTTAGTGCCATATTTGGTTTTCATGGCCACAGTATGTTAAACATGTACGCAAACTAAGGACAAGGTAAAGTCATGAAGCACTCATCTATTAAGATCTCAACTATCCTTAAGATAAATATAAAGCTTTTATTATTATGCCTTACCATTTGGGGCATAGAAGGCTGTGGTGGTGCACAGAATAATCTTATGATCGCTAGAAAAGCCTGTCGAATTGGCTCAGAAATGCTTAAGCGTCGGGTCGGCCCTGAGTTTAGTAAGTTTGTGTCACTGACTCCACTGCCCATTAGTCAGTCACAGTTTGGCTGTGCTTTTGTTTATACCAAAATATTAGAAGAACTACCGGGAGAGGTACAAGGCAGTTATATTTCTGCAACAGAGCCCCATGAACTCGCCTTTGTGATTCCAGACTTTGAGGGGCACTTACTGCTCAATCAAGCCAGCATACCCAAGTTTAGACAGGGCGCAGTTGAGATCTTGGTTAAACTCGCCGAAATCCATGGTGGTTCACCGCCTGAGGTTTTGGTTGAAGAAAGGGATATCGGCAGTCAAAGCTCGATCTATTCAATGCGTATTTTTATGTATGCCGAGGGCGTACCGGCACCTAAAGAAATCTTTTCAGAGCGCTTAAGTACTCGCTTAGATAATGGTTCAGAACAGGAGCTTGAATGGCTCACAGCCGAGCTAGAGGGTCTTCCAGCCATTATCCTAAAAAATAAGAGCAATGCCAAAGAAAAGGTCTATATGTGGCATGAGTCATTGCAAAGCTATCAATACGATTTGGCGGTGACTCAACGGCGTGCACTCAGTCCAAATGCTGCACAGCTTCGCTTGAGCTCAGGTAAAGATCTAAGGCCTAAAAAGATTGTGCAATTAAAAAACAATCCCCAGCTTCCTAAGTCTCTTGTTCCGGTCATCGATGCCTCTGAAAATGAACTTGAAAAAGCTGAGAACAAGGCAGAAACGGCTGAAGGTAAGACAGACAAAACAATCGATCAGCTTTCTACCCAAACAGATCAAGCAAAAGATCGAGCCACAAGTAACTTAGAATCAGTATCGACACCTAGTTCACCGCAAAAGAAAGGTGAAAAGGTAACGACTGTCAACGAGTTTTTAGAGGGCTTATGAGTCAAGAATACCGCAGTAAAAAGTCTCAGACCTTCATTGATAGAGCCAAGCAAGGCGCTCTGCTTTTTGATGGAGCGATCGGTACTCAGTTATATGAACGAGGGATTTTTTTAAATCAGTGCTTTGAACAAGTCAGCTTAACTCAAGCCCAATTAGTCAAGCAAGTACACAGAGATTACTTTGAGGCCGGTGCTGAAGTGCTAACCACCAATACCTTTGGTGCAAATGCATTACGCTTAGCGCAACATGGACTTGATACACAATGGAAAGAAATCAACCAAGTATCAGTACGACTAGCCCAAGAGGTTGCTGGTGAACAGGCTTTTGTTGCAGGAAGTATTGGACCTTCAGGAATTACTTTAGACCAGCTATCTCGTCCGGAAGGCCAAAAAGCGATACACGCCTTGTATGAGCAAGCCGAGGTTTTAATAGAAGCCGGAGTTGATCTGCTCTGCTTAGAAACCTTTTCAGTTTTACAAGAATTAGAAACAATGGTGGAAAAACTCAAGCCCTTCCAAATACCCATTGTTGCCTTATATACTTTTCAAGCAGATGGACGAGGCGCAGAAGGTCAAGCGCCTTTGGCCGTCGGTCAGCGCTTGCTAGAAGCCGGTGCTGATGTTATTGGCTCCAACTGTGGTGGTGGACCGGATCTTTTATTTAAGGTCACAACGCCAATGACAGAATTGCCTATTCCTGTTTTGGCTCAAGCCAATGCCGGACGCCCTGAACTTATTGAAGGTCGAAGCATTTATGTGGCTAATCATGAGTATTTTTCCGTGTATACACGTCGCTTGCTTAAAGCCGGTATCAAACTTGTTGGTGGTTGCTGTGGTACAACGCCTGCTCATATCAAAAAAATGGCGAATGCCACCCGAATGGTTAGTCCTCGTACTGATATTACTCAACAACATTCGATTAACTTTAAGCCGAAGCAAAATAGAGACTTAAGCCAACTAGAGCACAAAGGAGCTTTAGGTAAGGCTCTTGCTCAAGGAGAGTTTGTTACCAGCGTTGAAGTCAATCCGCCCAAAGGCTTTAATCTTGATAAGCAGATTACAGCGACTCAAGCCCTTAGCAATGCTGGAGTAAGCACAATTAATATCGCTGATGGCCCAAGAGCATCGGTACGTATGAGTAATATTGCCATGGCTCAGCGTATTCAAAATGAACTTGGCGTTGATCCTATTGTACATGTGTGCTGCCGAGATCGAAGCTTTTTGGGATTACAGTCTCATCTTTTGGGTGCGCATGTGATGGGTATTAAAAACTTGGTCGTGATTACAGGGGACCCACCAAAAATGGGTCCTTTTCCTCATTCTACGGGTGTATATGATTTGGATAGCATTGAGCTACTTCGCTTACTGAGTGCCTTTAATGCGGGTGTCGATGCAAGCGGACGAGAAATGACCGAAGCGACAAACTTTTTGCTTGCCACCGGCGCAGAACCCGCCGCTAAAGACTATGAATATGAGCTAAGACGCTTAGAAATGAAGCGTGATGCGGGGGCTGAGTTTGTGATGACTCAGCCGGTATATGATCCAAGGCAAGTTGAACGCTTCTTGCTTGATGCCAAACGCCTAGGTCTACCTATTTTAATGGGCTTATGTCCTTTAGCCAATTATCGTAATGCCCTATTTTTACATAATAATGTACCAGGCATGAAAATCCCTGAAAATATTTTAAAACGAATGGAACAAGCAGAGGCCAAAGGGCAGGCAGAAGCCGAGGGAGTAGCCATTGCTAGAGAGTCTTTAAGCGCTGCCCGTGACTTAATCCAAGGCGCTTATATCATGCCACCTTTTGGACGTTCATATTTGGCAGAGCAAGTCTTAAAAGGCTTTATTACTCCCCGTTCCGTATGAAAAAAAATCCACGAAGCCTAAGACGACTTAGTCGACCATTCAGACATTCTTTAGCTTATTTGTGTATCGTGATTTTAGTCAAAATATTAGGTTCTTTACCGCTCACTTGGAGCCAAAGCCTTGGCCGACTGACCGGCTTACTTTGCTCGTTCATGTTAACCAAGCCCAATCAAGTGGTTATACAGCAAATACAAGCCACTCTTTGTTGGCATCATCAAAGTCAACAAGACCAAAGCCAAACAAAACACAACACTGGTGATTTCACCTCTAATCCAAACTCGATGAGCAAAGCCACAGAGTCACCCCTATCATATTTACCCATTCAAGATGCTCAGTGTCTATCTCGTAAACATTGGGAAGATCTTGGGCAGCGTTTATTTGAATGGTTAAGCGCCAAAAAAGCCTTGTGCTTGTTCGGTATAAACTTGGAGCAGCAAAAGTACCTAAAAAACATCCAAAGCCAAGCGCAACAGGGTCGAGCTCAAGTGATCTTGAGTGCACACTTTGGTCATTGGGAACTCATGGCAAGCTTTCTAAGTCAGCAAGGTTTTACTTATTTGGCTGTGGCAAGTACGCCCCCAAAAGGCCCTATGGGTGCTTGGTTGAGGCAGTATCGGCATAAACTTGGTGTAGAGATTGTTCATCCAAAGGGTGGAGCTAGAAAAATTAAAGAAGCCCTCTTAACAGGCCAAGTGGTCGCCTTGCTCATCGATCATAGTACTTATGAGCGTAGCACCTACGCTAATTTTTTAGGTAAAAAAGCACCTTTATCGCTCACTGCAGATCGCTTAATTACAAGATTTAATGCAGAGGTGCATTGGCTGAGTAATTATCGAAACCAACAGGGTCACTATCAATTACTCATTCAAAAATTGAGTATTACATCTAAGCCGGTCAATACTCAGGTGACTGAGCAGATCAATGAGCATAAAAAAAATGTCGTGAATCCTAATTTATCTTCGTTAAATAAACAGAAGAAAGAACCATCCAGCTATGTTCTTTTAGCTCATCAACTCTTAGAGCAGCAAATCCGTAAGTGGCCTCAGCAATGGCTTTGGCTACATCAAAAATGGACAGCGCGTCATGATCATCAAATCTAATTGAAATATGATTGAGCGAAGCAAAGGCAAGACATAGCTAAAAACTGAAAGATGTAGAGGTCAACATGAGCCAATCTAACAATCAAAGTAATGTGACAGCACATACCCAGTCCCCCCATACTCATTCTCAAAGCGTCAAGCTTGCCCAGGCTATCCAACAAGCCCAAAAGATCTTAGTGATCAGTGGAGCTGGCATTAGCGTGGCAAGTGGTATTGCCCCCTTTCGCAAAGATCCTAATGCCATTTGGGAAAAGGATATCACCGAAAGAGGCACTTTTAGGTATTTTATCCAAAATCCCGCAGACTCATGGGCTTGGTATCATCAGCGTTTTTCTAATCTAGTCGGCAAGCAGCCTAACCCGGCTCATCATGCGCTTAAGGATCTTGAAGACTACTGCCAAAGCCAAAATAAAGAGTTCACCTTAGTGACTCAAAATGTTGATGGACTTCACCGACAAGCGAATAGTCAGAATGTTATAGAAATCCATGGTCAAGCTCAATATTCACGCTGTGCCAAAGTTGGCTGTGATCATGGGGCTCCCCAAGGCTTAATCTCTAACCAACAGCTTGACTTTAGTGCCTTTATCAAAAGTAAAGACCAAAGTGACCTACCTCATTGTTCATTATGTCAAACGGTGCTTAGACCTCATGTTCTTTGGTTTGATGAGCGCTATGATGACCATGAGGATTATCGCTTTGATCAAGCTTATGAGGCCTTTGAATCGGCTGATTTAATGATTGCCATAGGCACAAGTTTTTCGGTTGGTATCACCGAAATGGCTTTAATGCTTGCCGAGCGCAAACAGATTCCATTTTGGGGCATTGATCTAAGTCAAGACCCAGAAGTTCCCTTGAGTGATTGGCTACTTGGGCCCTGTGAACAAAATCTCCCACTCGTGATTAATGCATTAAAATCAAGGTCAAGCTGAATATCTTTTGCTATAAAGACAATAGAACAAATATTGGGTTTGATGATTGTGACTTTATAGAAGGTAAAAAGATGACGATTTCTAAGTATATTCCCTTGCTGTTATGTGGCCTGTTGATCGCCCTAAGCTATACGGGCTGTGGACCTCGTTTTTTACGCAGTGGTGACTCAAATGATTTTGAATCGGCTGCGATGTCAACTCGCTTGGATCGCAAGGATTTGATTGGTATGTTTAACGAAGCCAGCAAAGCCTTACAAAGCGGTGGTTTAATGAAGCATTGGCAAGCTCTTCATCGGGATGGTAGACAGGCCACTTTAGCTTTATTATCCATTGAAAATGAGACCAGCGAGCATGTGGATAGTTCCTTAAAGACTCTAGCTAAAAAGCTTGAAACTCAATTGATCAACGAGGGCACTGTGACTGTGCTTAGTCGGAGTAATCAGCCTGAATTGCTTAAGGAGATTCAAAATCAAGAGGGCAAAGCCTTTGATCAAGCTCGAGTCGCAAGTATGGGCCGTCAATTAGGAGCTCAATATTTGTTAACGGGTAAACTATATGACATTACCGAAAAAAGTGCAGAAGCTAGACGCGTACAATACTTTTTATTTATGCAAGTGATCGAGGTCGAAACCGGTGCAATTCGCTGGCAGATTGAAGTTGAGCGACTAAAGGGCTTACAGGCCGGTTGAGTGTTTGGTTTTATCGAAAGGGTAAAAGGGTCATCTTGTGTATAGTTTAAGATTGAACACTTGCCTTATTTTACTTGCGACCTTTTTGATGAATTGTGGTGGTTACAGCGCCTCTACTCAAAAAAGCAGACAGGCTTTGTTACGAGGGCAGGCCCAAGAGGCGATCGAACATTTGAATCAGCAAATCGATGAGGACTCACAATCCTCTGAACAGCTTCTTTTAGCTTTAGAGCGCAGTATGGCTCGCCTGCAAGCAGGACAACACAAGGAAGCTAACCAAGATTTAAGACGCGCTGATGATGGATTAGAGCTTTTGGATTACACCAAAGCAAATCTTCAAGAACTGGGCGTATATCTGTATTCAGATGATACAGCGCCCTATCGTCCTCCTCCCTTTGAGAAAGCGATGATTAATCTTTTTAATATGATTAATTATTTGGCTCAGGCTCAGTGGTCGAGTGCACGAGTCGAAGCAAGACGCTTGGCGGTCTTAAATAGCTTTTGGCAGGGCGAGCTTGACCAGCAATATCAAAAGGAACTTGCCCAGGTGAAAAAACTCATTCATTGGATGAATGCCTTTACCTATTTGGTCAACGGTGATTTAGCATTAGCCAAAAAAGAAGCAGAATTTGGTGATTTTGTGTTACCCGTCGTCCCCAGAAAGGCTAACGGAAAGCGTTATTCTCCGGTTTTACTGATCTCTGGCTCAGGCATGGTGCCTCATCGGAAAGCACAGAGATTAGCCTTGGGACGAGCTTTGTTATATATTGGCCCGCATCACTCTTGGGATGCTCACCAAAGAGCAAAGTTAGCCCGTATCCAAGCCAAAGGTTTAATGAAGTGGCTGAATTTCCCAAGTCTGAGTCAAGCTGTATCTGGAGGAAATGAAAGCTGTACACTTAATCGACAAACCGTTCCTCCTTTGCTCAGTTTATCATTGAGCCAACTTGTGATTAAGGATTTTGAAAGATCAAAACCACAGTTTATGATTGCGGCCATCACTCGCTTGCTTAGCCGAGTCACGCTAGGCGCTTTGGGTGAGGAGCTTGGGAAACGAGCTAAGGGAAGTGCAGTAGGGCTATTGGTGGGCTTATTAGCTGAAGGCTCATTGGCTATTGCCGATACTCCTGATACTCGCTCTTGGACGAGTCTGCCTGATCAATTAAAGCTCTATTGGTTTTGGCTACCACCAGGTGAACACCAAATTAAAGTCGATAATCGCTCATATCATGGTCAACTCCGCTTAAAAGTTAAAGGTGATGGTCATCCTTTGGTTTTAACCTTTCCACGTTTGCAGATGAATTCTGCTTCGCATCGCCACACAAACATAAATTGAGGTGTATCATAATCACACAACATACAGTAAATCAGTTTCACCGACCGTTGATCAGCCTAAACGACCTTATCATCAAACAGCTTAGTCTTTTATTGCCTAGCCTTTTATTGATTACCCTTGCATCAACCCTTGCTCATGCTCGTCCACTTCGAGTGTTAAGCTTACCTGTTGAGGCCTCTAGTGAAGTGAGTGGTACACAAAAACCGCTCAGTGCCGAAGAACGATTATTTCTAGCACAAGAGCTTGCTAAGCAACTCGTCCAAAGCTCAGAACAGAAGCTAAGTCAAATCAGCAGTGCAGAACTTACCGAGATGATGACTCAACATCCTCAAGTTCTTGATGACTGTGGAGCAAAATGCCCACAAAAACTCGCTCAGCTTGTGCAAGCCGATCTCATTATTCAAGCTCAAATGTTTAGATTTTCAAACTCGTGGAGAATGTTAGTCACCATAAGTAATTTAGAAGGCAAAAAGCTGATTGAAGCTAAGCTCAAAGGCAGTATTGATAAAATCGAAGCTCAGCTTAAGCAAGCTACACAAACTTGGATTAAAGAGTTAAATCAAGTGATCAAAGAGCTCAGCCAAACGCCACTTCGGCTTCACTATGCACAGCAAGCAAGTCCAAAACAAACTAAGCGCTGGCAAGAGCTTGGGATTCTTTGGTTACCGATCAAGGGTGGAAAGTTTGAAATGGGAAGCATGAAAGGACACCCTAATGAAAGACCGGTTCATGCTGTGGAAATCCAAGATTTCCAAATGATGAAAACCGAAGTCACAGCCAGTCAGTATTGGGCCTGTGTTAAAGTCGGTGCCTGTTCACCCATTCCCGAAAAAGAGGGCTGTGCAGTGCTAAGCGCCTTAAGTCGTGAAGCCGTGAATTGTGTGACTTGGACGCAAGCACAAAGCTTTGCCAAGTGGATTGGTGCTCGTTTGCCCACAGAAGCCGAATGGGCCAAAGCAGCCAAAGGCAAAACGCAACGTACTTATCCTTGGGGTGAAGATAAGCCCAGCTGTGCCTACTTGTCACATCTAGATCAAAACGGCCAAGAAGGCTGTGGAGAGCCGGAAGTCCAAGCGCCATGCCAATATGCAAAAGGCATCAGTCCAGAAGGTTTGTGTGACTTAGCAGGAAATCTTTGGGAATGGGTAGAAGATGATTGGCATCGCAGCTATCAAGACGCTCCCAATAAGGGCGTTTGGTGTGACCAAGATCTAGTTCAAGGTCACTGCCCAAGTAAAATACGAGGCTTTAAAACCTATCGTGGTGGAAGTTGGTATCATCCCGCTGAACGCGCCCGCACAAGTGCCCGAGCCGGAGGCACCTTTGACACAGTCAGTGTCGGTATTGGCTTTCGCTGTGTGCTTTAGTTTACTCTGCTTATTTAACGATCAACCCTTGCTCTTTTAAGCATTGCTGGCCAAGCTTACTGAGCATTAGATTATACCAATCTTGCTTGACTTTTATGGATACTTGATCTGCTTCTTGTTGGGCTTTATCTTGTGTTAAGGCAATATATAGCTTTACTTGGCTTAGATCTTGGATTGTTTTTGGCAAATCAACTTGTCTATACATAGCTTGCACTTGCTTATAATCGCTTTGATATAAAAAAATAGACTCCACCTCTGAACGTATTGCCCTTGCTTTAAGAGATCTAGCGCTTAAATCTTGGCTCAGAATCAATTTTTCAATGTTCGCTCTATAATTTGGATCTTTTTTTGACTCAGCATCAAGGATTGCCCAAGCATAATGACCCACAGGTACGTTTCGGGCACCAATGCCCAATGATTTGGTCTTAAGAAGCTCATTAAAGTTCTGAACTTGACTTGTTTTTTTGGTAAATAAAGCGATTTGGTTATAAGCAAGTCGCTGATTTTGAGCGATCAGCCCTTGCTTCTTTAGGCTTTGAATATGCTTATAGTCTGCCGAAATAAAGATGCCGGCTGGCGCACCTCTTTCGATTTGTAAGCGAGCGGTTTGACTGCCCAATAAAGAAAGTACAATTTGGCGTTGAGGGTATAGTTTTTGGTAGCTTTGATTAAGACAGCGAACACTATTTTCTAATGATGAAGCAATATACAAGTAGACTCTTTGCTCATTTAAGTGTGACTCATTGCTTTGGCAAGCACTCACGAAGATACTGACTAGAATGCTCGATAAAATACTTGCTAAGACCATCTTGAGCCTCAAGCAATGCAATATGCTTTTTAGCGTATTCATTCGGCTTTTTTATACACTATGATTGCTCATACTTGCTTGTTTTCTTAATTCGGCCACAGCCTGATTAACATCATTCGATTTAAAGACAGCTGAACCGGCCACAAAGGCATGAGCACCCGCTTGGGCAATACTCTTGATATTGCTGACTTTCACCCCCCCATCGACTTGGATGATTGGCTGAACATGGCGCGCCTTACATAACTCGGTTAAACGTTTGATCTTATCGAGTGTATTGGGAATAAATGACTGCCCACCAAATCCTGGATTTACACTCATAATCAAAATTAAGTCGACTTCGCTTAACACCTCTTCAATCGCGCTTAATGGAGTATGTGGATTCAGACTTACACCGACCCACGCTCCACTTTCTTTGATTTGGCCTAAAGTTCGATGCAAATGGACACAAGCTTCTGCATGAACAGTAATCCCGTCAGCACCTGCTTCTCGATATGCCTCAATCCAAAGTTCCGGCTTTTCAATCATTAAATGTACATCAAATGGCAAAGTCGTTTTGGCTCTTAAAGCCTTGATTACCGGTGGACCAAAAGTTAAGTTTGGTACAAAGTGACCATCCATAACATCAATATGTATCCAATCAGCCTTTGCATCTTCCAACGACTGTAAAGCTAGCCCCAAATGACTAAAGTCAGCAGAAAGAATCGAGGGAGCAATCATTGGAGTTGTCTGAGTTAAAGACATATTATGAGCCTTATTGACTGAGATTACATTTGGTTAAAGCTCAATGAAGAATCAACGAGTTCGAGTTAATTTCACCGCATAAAAGCTATCACTACCATGATCGGCAGGATTTAAGTCAAGTCCGTCTTGATAAAGCTCATCCCAAACCGGACTTGGATTGGGTGGATTAAGTGAAAAGTCAGGGAAAGCAAGTAAGAAATCATTAATCACATCAGTGGTTTCTTCTTTGGTATCTGTACATACGCTGTAGACCAAGGTGCCACCAACCTTTAGGTGGAGTGCAACCGACTCAAGTAATTTACGCTGTTTCTTGGCAGCTTTTTTGACATCATTAATACTGCGACGCCATCTGATTTCGGGGTGTCTTCTAATCACACCTAATGCTGAACATGGTGCATCAAGTAGGATTTTATCAAACTGCTTAAAGCCCTCTGGAGCCCCCTTTGACCCATCATGCTGACAGACTGTTGCGTTGGCAAAAACACTGAGTCGACCGGCAAGCTCACGAGTTTTACGCTCATGAAGGTCGGTTGAAAGGAGTTGACCTGCTTCACCAATCATCCCTAATAAAGTTAAGGATTTACCACCAGGTGCTGCACACACATCCCAGATCTGGTCACCTGACTTAGGCTCTAGTAGTTGTGCTACAAGCTGTGAGGCCTCATCTTGCACATACCACCAACGATCACGCTGTGAGGGCAAGGAGAATGGACGTGACACTTTTAGATCATAGCCACCCTTGGCCCAAGTTAATGGAGTAAGCTCAGCGCCTTCTTCAAGTAAGCGAGCGTGTACATCTTGAGGATCAATCTTTGGAGAAAAGCGAATAGATAAAGGTGCTGCACTATTGTTTGCCTCGGCGATACGCTTTGTTTGTTCAAGGCCTCTTCTCTTGACTTGCGTTTTGACCCACCATTCAGGGTGAGATAACTCAGCTGCTAACTTTTTATGGCCTGATAACTTACTAAGCTCCGGCAGCCCATTTTCCATAAGAAGTTTTAAGACTTTATTGGTCACTCCGGTAAACTTTTGGTCACATTCTTTGGCTAAAGTCACCGATTCATTGACTGCAGCATATGCTGGAATTCGATCAAGATATACCAATTGATAAGCACCCAAAACTAAAGCCCTGAGTACTTCTGCTGGTAAGCTTTCACACCCTTGACTAAGAAGTTCATCTAAATGGGCGACTAAAGTTCCCCACTTACGACTTACACCTAATACGAGCTCCCATGCTAAACGACGATCATTATTACTGAGTTGAGCTTCGGCCGCTAAGGCTGAAAGAGCAGGCTGCAAAAAGGCATCTTCATCAAAAAGGCTATTTAAGGCTTGAAAAGCGACCCGGCGGGCTGGACTGACTTGAAAAGTGCGCTTGGGTCGAGGGCCCTCATCAGATCTTGCGGAACGCTCAAAGTTTCGAGAACGATCTTGGTCTCGATAAGAACTTTGCTCACGGCGATTATCATTGTTACGAGGGCCACGGTGTTCATCGTTGTTACGAGGGCGACGGCGCTCATCATTATTACGAGGGCCACGGTGTTCATCATTGTTACGTGGGCCACGGTGCCCATCAGTGTTACGAGGGCCACGGCGCTCATCATTGTTATGAGGGCCACGGCGCTCATCATTATTACGTGGGCCACGGCGCTCATCATTATTACGTGGGCCACGGCGCTCATCATTGTTACGAGGGCCACGGCGCTCATCATTGTTGCGCGAGCCACGGTGCTGAGAACGACCTTGACCACTTTTGTCTCGCCCTTGACCCTTTTTTTCACCACGATCAGATCTTGATCTTCTTTGCTCACCGTTTGTCATATATGTTCCTCTAACACTCACTTAAAAGTTTACCCACAGTGAGTGGATAACCCCGATAAAAATCACCGCCTGATGTCGCTTTTTTAGATGGCCTTTGCGTTTGGCTGAGAATGACTGCACCCTTGCCACAGCGGATCATTGGTCCATTACTGTGGAGACCTATCACAGTTCCGGCCTCATAAGCGAGTTGTTCTTGCTCTAAATCTGCTTCCTCAACTCGTTGTAAGGTTTTGATTTTAAGAGTGCCCTCTTGAGTTTGGGTTTGAGCACCAGGCCAAGGGCTGATACCGCGGCATAAGTTGACTAAATCTTGTGCGGATTGTGTCCAATCCAAGATTCCATCCTCTTTTTTAAGCATGGGCGCATGACTTGCGCCTTGTGTAGGTTGTGCCTCAAAAACCAATTGACTGGTTTCCGCTGGAATAATCCATTGGTTTAAAGCCTCAACTAAAGCTTGAGCGGATAAGTGAGATAGTCTTTCAAACAAACTTGCTGCATCATCAGTAGTACTTAATTCTGTACTGAGCGTGTGTGCCACCGGCCCGGTATCCATGCCTTCATCAAGTCTCATCACCGAAACACCGGTTTGGGCTTCTCCCTTGATAAGCGCCCATTGTATAGGTGCCGCTCCTCGATATGCAGGTAATAAGCTTGCATGCAGATTAATACAGCCCCAAGGGGGTAAAACTAAATAACGTTTAGGTAAGATTTTCCCATACGCAATCACGACCGCTAAATCATAATTCAGTGCTGTGAGTGTATCATAACTCTCTTGTGATAAGCGGGCCCATTGATAGCAAGTCACTCCTAAGTCATCTGCCGCCGCTGCCACAGGTGTTCTTTGTAATTGCTTACCACGTCCTTTGGGCCGATCGGGTTGACTAACCACCGCAACCAACTCAGCTTCTTGTTGTGTGCACCACTCTGCTAAAGCTTTTAATGAGGGCACTGCAAAATCTGGAGTGCCCATAAAGATGATACGAGGTTTGGCCGGCAGTGGCGCATTTGATAATTCATTCAAAACGGTCGATTCGAGATGTGTCATAGCTTATTCTCCTCCAAAGAGGGCGGCTTGAGTGAGCTCAAATAAAACCTGTTCCGCTCTGGCCAAAACCACTTCTCGATCACTGAGGGACATCGTTTTAAGCGCTTCGATATAGTCCTGCATAGCAGCAACCTGCTCTAGTGGTCCAAGAAGATCTAAAAAACTTCTGCCTTCAAGATGATCAAACTCATGTTGAGCACAAATGGCTTCTAAGCCCTCTAGCTCTACCTCAAACCATTCTCCGTTGATATTTTGGGCTTTCAGCGTCAAAGCTTCCGCTCTGGGTACTTCGACCGAAAGCCCCGGAAAGGATAAACAGCCCTCTGGTGATAAGATCTCGCCTTTTAAGTGATGTAATTCCGGATTAATGCAAACGAAGCGGCGAGTAGCATCTTCACGAAGTGAACAATCCATCACAAAGATACGACGGGCATCAGCGACTTGAGGAGCAGCTAAACCGATGCCGGGTGCTTCATACATGGTGTGCCACATTGAATCAACCTGTCTTTTAAGGTCTTGATCAAAGACCTTAACCGGCTGAGAAGGACTACGTAAAATAGGATGTGGCCACTCTAGTATTTTTAATTGCTGTTCTTTGATATCCACAGAGTTTTCCTCGCATTTTGGCGACAAATTAAATCATATGACGGTTTAAATTATTAGATTTCTTGAGGCTCTCGGGTTCTTGGACTAGGTGCATAAGCTTGGGGCATAATACTCATCTCTGAATAGATCGGCTTTTCTAGAGAATTTAAGTAGCGAACTCTCAAGGGAGGATGGGCAAGCACACAATAAGCATCATTGACGATTTCGATTAGCGGAGCGATTAACTCTGGTTGGCCTCTTTGCTCATTTAACCATTGGCGATGGCTTTGCCAAGCTTCTTGAATCTGCTCATCTGTCGCCGAATAATCTAAGCTTAACAACTGATAATAATCTTGGCTGCACGCTCTTTGATAAAAGCGCTTAAGTGGGCTTTGATCATTTAAGCTCGCCTCTCCCAATAATGAAAAGGCATAACACAAGGCCAAAGTATCAATCAGTGCCAAACCACTGTCTTGCGCAAGCTCACTCACCGTTCTGTGACCTTGAGCCCCTTGGATGACCCGACGTTCAAGCTCATTTAATTGGCTGAGATACAAAGAAACATGATCAAAAGCTGGCATGACCTTTGGTGTACCAAAGAGCTTATAAAGCCTAAGCTTGCCCATTGATTCCCGAATCCCGTCAATCAATAAACGAGCCGGACTCAGCTTAAAGCGGTGAATATCCTGTGGCCGACTATAAGCCAAAGTTTTTACGTTGCCCTTAGTAAGTTCAAATAGCCTAAAGATCTGTTTGATCAACACTTGTTCCATCACGCTATCAAGTTGATCAATCACATGAGGAGCAACCTCAATCATCGCGTCCACAAAGTCATCCATTTGACTTTGGGCATCTGTACTTTGTGAAGCTAGCCTTAGAATACCTTCTGCATCACGCTGATTAATCATACCTTGGGCAATGAGATGCTTCATCAAGGCTAAAACTAAATCTTGGGCTAAAACGCCAACGATTTCACCTTCTGAAATACTCAATTCTACCCACTGTTGTATATCGCTCGCTTGCTCACCCTCATGCACTAACAAGTTTAGTGATAAACGATGACTGATGATATGACCCAAGATTTGACAGAAAGCAACTTCACTTAGCTTTACTTCCTGTCCCCATGGAAGGCTTGGTACAGGATTTAGCTCTTGAGCAAAACCAAGATTTACAGGCGTTGATCGCTTTACCACCAAAGGGGTTTGCTGGCTTTTAAGGACATGATGAGGCTCATTCATGGCCTGCGGTGTCACCAAGGGCGTTTTAAGAGATGGAAATTGATTATTTGGGCCTAAGCTTGTTTTATCATTTGACATTGCTGAAACAGGTTCATCTTCGGTAGCTAAGTCTGATAATTTAGGCAAGGGGCTATGCACTTGGCTAGATAAATTAGATATGTTAGACAAGGAATCAGAACTAGAGAGTTTACCCATTAAGTTTTGCTCATCAACATTTGCTAAAGCTGCTTCAATATCAGAGACAGACAGGCTATTTGTTACATAGCCCTGCGAACGTCTTTGATGATGCATGTGATTCAAAGACATATGTGTGACTCGGTCTTGGTTATGCACAACTCTAAGACTCTCATGTCGTTCACGAGCTGATCTTTGTCCAGTTAAGGTACCATCACGATCCATACCACCTAAGGTAATACCGGCACCAAAATGTCGACTTGATAAGGTCTGATATGCTTCTACAGCCCTGTCAGAGCGACTTTGGCTTGCTGTATGCCCCGAATTTTTGGGTGGGAAGTTAGTGAGCAAAATTGGCATTTGGCTTAGGTGGAAATATAAGCCATCTGCGCCAATAGATAGTGCTTCTTCAAAGCTTTTTAGGCTTGCTTGTCCGTCATTTAGTAAAAAAATTGACGCATTTTCACCCTTTGGAAGCTTCCGAATATGATCACAGACTTCCTTGGGATCTACACTTGGATGAGACAGATTTACCAAATACACACTGTATAAATCAGAATTGAATACGAGGTCAGCATCACTTGTCCATAAAACTTGCCATCCTCGTACTTGCAAGGCATTAACAAAGCGTTCAGCCCAATCATCCTGGTGATCTAAGAGTAAGATTTTTCCATTATTATCAATCACTTAACTATCCTTCCCTATGATTGGTGCTCTTTTAAGAATATGGGCAGCTTGTCCTGGATAACGCACGATGCAAGAGTGTAAGCCCTTAACTTTTTTAAGCTGTTCACTAATGTAAGCTATATCCTTTTGAAAGCATAAAACTTTGACATGAGGACCGGCATCCATGGTAGCCCATGCCTGAATCCCTGCTTGTCTTATGCTCTCAACTTGATCTAATGCCTCTAAGCTAGTGCCCTTGACATAACGCAATGGTGGTCTGGCTGACCACATCACAGAATGCATCTTAAAAGTAGAGTGTTCCATAAGCTCGCCTAAGCGACTCAAGTCCTTTTGCTGTACTGCTTTTTCTGCTTCATCTAAATCAGCCTCATGGCTATCAACCCATGCTTGATAATATGGACTTGTTTGACGAGTGCGTTCCATACCTTCTCGCGAGGACACTGCTTTAGGACCTGGGTCAACAACACAAACCACCAAGGCTAAAGGCCACTCATTCGCAACTTGTAATTGTTTCATTGTTTGACCATCGCGTTCTAAGCGAACTAGGCCACCAAGCAAAGAGCGTACTGCCGAACCGGAGCCAATGCGGACTAAATCAATAAGCTTATGCGCGGGTGGTGTAAAATCATCATTCAATGTTGCCTCAAGTGGGTTTGACCAACCAAGTGCTGACCAGGCAGCTAAACCCAAAGCGGCCATCCCACTCGCTGAGCTTGCGAGTCCAGAAGCAGTTGGTACTGTATTTATACTGTTGACCTGGGCCCAAACCTGTTTGGGCTTGGCCCAAGGATGATGATGTGATTCTGCAAGCTGTAGTAAGTGCTCAAGTAAACGCTCAACTTTGGCATCCGACTTTTCTTGCCCATTAAGAATAAAGCGATGTTTCGCTAATGATGCATCAGTGCTTGTAAACCAAGTTACCTGCGTCTCACTTCCCCATTCGTCTAAGGTCAAACTGAGGCTGCCGACAGCCGGAAGATTTGTTTCTGACTCTGCTTTACCCCAATACTTGATCAAAGCGATATTCACATTAGCCTTGGCTTGAGCGCTACCGAGTAGATTCGCGGCGCTTGGTAAATCAACCGGTAAACCAACGGGTAAATCGTTGCGATCATCTTGATTAAATGGGCTCACAGAATTAGTTCCTAATCGTTAAGTTCAAACACTAAAAGCTTAGCTCAAAAAGTAACAGAGGATAAGTATAGACTTTAAAACTCTGTTTAGGTGGAGACTATGTAGTGAATAACATATAAAACTTAAAGGAAAATGAACAGAAGAGTCAGTGACTAAGCCTGATCCTCAAAAAGTATACCTGTGTATTACCCTTAAGATTCTTCAATCAACTCAATAATCGCTGTACCATAATTAGCCCATTTACCGGGTCCAAGGCCTTTAATTGCTAAAAAAGCACTTTGATTTTTTGGTTTGACCAGTAACAATTGCTCTAACACCGCATCACTAAATACCGCAAAGGGTGGAATCTCACGAGCTCTAGCCTGTGAGGTTCGAAAGCGTCTTAGCTTTTCTTTGAGTCCCTTGTTCTCGTTGCTGTTCGCCGTTTGCTTATTAGATGTTTTTGTAGAATTACTTATTCCCGAAACCTTAGCTGTTGAGGGCTTTGTTGGTGAGATCTTACCGGTCCTTGCATCCAAATTAAAGCTTTGGGCACCTTTAAAACGACTTGCAGTATTTCGGGGCCTCAGTGCTTGATTTAAGGTTTCTCTTAAAGCTCGGCCTTGGTGATGTTCTTTTTCTTTGCGCACCCAAGTGACCTTGAGTCTAAAAGGTGGATCTAGCTTACCCTGCATGACTTTTAAGCCAGTTGGGGTGAGTTGCAAACTTTTATATTGGGCCACTTCACCATTTTTTAAAATACGTTGGGCTAGCACACAAAGTCCTGCACCAATCATTAAGTTAATCAGCTCTTTACAGTCATCACTGCCGATATGCTTTAGGATTCCATAGGTGCTTAAATCCTTTAAAAAGGTTTTCATCAACTTGCTATTGGTAGAGCCCGATAACATCTCAATCACTCGACTTTGGCCATAAATCCCTTTGGCCCTAGCAACGCCTGATAAGGCTTTTATGGTAACGCGTCGCTCATCCTCTGATATTGGACCTTTGGCTTCGATGGCCGAGTGATAAGCCGCCTTACTGTCTTGACAACGGTCACAGTGGGACTCTTTGGGACATTGCCCTTCGGCGCCCTCACCAAAATACTGAAGTAAAAAGGTATGACGACAGTTTGCTGATTGGGCAAATTGCAGCATTGTTTCTAAGTTTTGTAGCTCATGAAAACGTTGCATCTCCATGGTGTCTAAGTCCAAGGGGAGCGCTCGAACATCTTCGGTTTGACTCCACTGAGGATTAAGCTCAAGCGTTTCAGACCAAGCATCAACTCTAATGAGGTTAGCACTTTTAAATAAGCGAATTGCCGTATCAAGAGGCTCATCGCTTCGTTTAAAAATCTGCTCTAATAGTTCAATCGTAGGAGCCTGCTCAGTTTGAGCCTTTACAATCTCGTGAATCCCTAACCACACAGCTTGCAAATGCTCGATGCTTGGATTGCTTCGGCTGATTAAAAACTCATGTGTACGAGTATCCACAAGCATATAGAGCAGTAAGCAATGCGCTGGTTTACGATCACGTCCGGCTCGTCCCACTTCTTGGTAATATCCTTCTAAGGTACCGGGTAGATCCAAGTGCACAACAGAGCGTACATCAGCCCGATCTACGCCCATACCAAAGGCGTTGGTGGCAACGACAACCCGAGCTTCACCGCTCATAAAACGCTCTTGAGCTTGTTCACGTTTCTTTGGGCTGAGCTTACCATGATATAATGTGACTTGATCTGCTCCCAAAAGATCTGCACAGATTTGCGCATATTTCTCAACCCGCTTAATGGTGGTTGAGTAAATCACAATCGCCCCCTCACCCTCGCTAAGCATATGCGCTAAAAAGGCTTCTAGTTGATCTCGTCTTGACTGCTCAGAACTGCACAGGCGCGCTTCTAAATATAGATTTTCTCTTAAAAAACCAGCGACATGAGTGTGCGCATCTTCAAAACCAAGCGTTTTGACAATATCTTCACTGACAAAGGGTGTGGCTGTTGCAGTACAGGCCATGACTCGTGGTGGATTTAAATCCGCGATATATTCACCTAGACGAGCATAATGTGGTCTAAAGTTATGCCCCCATTTTGAAATACAATGCGCCTCGTCAATGGCAATTAAAGCAATATTAAGCTTGGATACAATCCGCATAAAATGTTCATTTTGAAAGCGCTCTGGTGCAACATATAAGAGTTTAAGCTTACCCAGCTCTAGCTCATTGATCACCTCGCGCTGTGCCTCAAGCGTTTGGGCGCTATTGATAATGCCCGAACCAATCCCTTTGGCTTGCAGTCCATCGACTTGATCTTTCATCAATGAAATTAAGGGGCTGATCACTAGGGTAATGCCCTCAAGACATAAGGCCGGTAATTGGTAACATAGGCTTTTACCGGCACCGGTTGGCATTACCGCTAAGGTAGATTTTCCTTCCAAAACCGATTCAATGACTTCTTTTTGTCCTGCATGAAAGCTATCAAAGCCAAAATAGTTTTTAAGATGAACTTTTAAGTCGCTACCGACAAGAGTCGCAACTTGGCCCTGCTCATTTAAGGAGGATTTATCGCTCATTTACCCCTCCATTTCATTAGATTTTAAATTGGCGGAACTACTAGCTTGTTCACCCTTATCTTGTTCACCCTTATCTTGCTCACCCTTATCTTGCTCACTGAGTGCATGATGCCTAATGGCATACGCTGTTTTTCCCTGAGACTCATGATAGGTTCTTGCCAATAAGTCAGCAATAATGCCTAAAGAGAGCAGTTGAACACCCACAAAGATCAGTAAGACACCTAAATGTAATAAAGGCCGGTCGGAAAGCTCGGTATGAAAGCAAAGCTTTTGTATGGTTAAATAGGCACAGATTAAAAAGCCGCTACTTGCGCTTAGTAAGCCTGCCAAGCCAAAGATCTGCATAGGTTTCACTAAAAAGCCTTGCATAAAGCGAACCACAATTAGGTCTAAAATAACTCTAATGGTTCTTCCTATGCCATATTTGGATTGTCCAAACTGTCGAGCGCGGTGATTCACCTTGACCTCATGAAGGGTAGCCCCTGTCCAAGAGGCAATCGCAGGAATAAAGCGATGTAATTCCCCATATAACTTGAGTTGTTTGGCTAAGTCGGACCGAATCAGTTTTAAACTACAGCCATTATCATGCAACTTAACGCCGGTGACTTTGGCAATGAGTCCGTTGGCAATAATCGAGGGTAAACGCCGATTAATAAAGCGATCTTGGCGTTTGGCTCGCCAACCTACAACCATATCAAAACCCTTGGACCATAGTTCATCCTCAGTAGAAAAGTTGCGAGCCTTTTTGGGCTCTATATCCTCAACGCCCTGCCAAAGTAATGACCACATTTTAGGAATATCCGCCGGATCATTTTGTAAGTCGGCATCCATAAAGGCCACCGCTGAGCCTTGTGCTAAGTCTAAGCCGGCTTGCATGGCAGCACTTTGCCCAAAATTACGTCTAAACTTAACGGCAACAAGTTCGGGAAAGTCTTTTTGCAATGATCTAAGCACTTGATAACTTTTATCTTTGGAACCATCATCAACACAGATCATTTCAAAGCGAAGCTGTAGCGGTCTGAGTACCTCGGCGATTTCACCTAACAGTTGCGCGAGGCTTTCTTCCTCTTCATAGACCGGAAGAATAACTGATAGGTCGAGTGGAGTCTCTGTCATCGCTTGAAGTCCTTTCGCCAAACTCATCTACACTGCTTGAACTCTAAACTGCACAGTGTATACATGGCTCTGTAAAGCAAGTGAAGTGAATACGCTGATTCTAATTGTGAGGTCAAATGCAATCCTCTAGTCTTTCATCCCTTTCTCTTAAGGTAAGACGATCTCAAGTGACGCAAAGCAAAGAAAAATTAAATGAAATCTTAAGAAAGCATCATCGCCCCTCACCCTTTGGCAAGTCAAGCCCTCTCCAAGTGGATGACCGCCCCATATTACTGCTCATTGATGCAGATAGCGTAAGCGAGGATTTAATCATAGATTGGCTCACCAAAATTAAAGCCAGCGACCTGGAACTCAGTGGCTGGATTTGCGCCAATCGAGCACTCTATCAGGTCAAAAATTGGCTCACAGACCATAACTTAAGCCCAAATCTACAATGCTACCAAGTGCCCCTCGGTCACAATGAAGCCGACCACTTTTTGATGGCACAAAGTGAACAGGCTTTAAGTGCAAACCAACACAGCGCCGCTATTGTTTACACTTTGGACCGAGACCTATTCAAGCTCATTGACGCTTGGCGCCTTGCCGGTAAGGCAGTATTTTTATCCCCCTTAAGACAAAACGATACCAGTGGCCAGAATCTGATTCAGCGTTGCCATGAGCATCATATTATATTGATTGACCCGTCGCTAAACCTGATGACTTGATTTGGGTGTATACAAACAGTTAACTTCAGCGTTTAAGAAGACTGTTTTCGATCATGGATCATGAGGAAAGTCGTCAAAACCATCTTCAATCCCATCGCCATCCGTATCTGGATTCAGAGGATCTGTACTAAGGAAGGTCTCTTCTCCGTCTAACAAACTATCAGAGTCTGTATCAGGATTGAGCGGATCGGTACTGTAGAAAAAGACTTCATCAAAATCTCCAAGTAAGTCTCCGTCTGTATCTTGCATCAAGGGGTCTGTGCCCCAACCAAATATTTCCTCATCGTCACTCAGACCATCAAAGTCTGTATCGAGCTCTAATGGATCAGTACACCATCCGAAAACACAGCTTACTTCATCACCATCAAAGAGACCATCAAAGTCCGTATCGTGATTGAATGGGTCGGTTTCATCAATGTCTACAATACCATTACCATTTAGGTCTTCATCGATATCAAGAAGATTGTCATTGTCATCATCAAAGTCACAAACATCACCTTCCCCATCGTTATCATTGTTAGCTTGGTCCATATTTGAATCAAAAGGACAGTTATCGACATTATCACCAATACCGTCACCGTCTAAATCTTGAAACTGTTCAATGGTACAGGTGGATGAACAGCCATCAAAATCACTTTGGTTTCCGTCATCACACTCTTCGCCTACATCAAGGACGCTATTACCACAGCGTTCAATGGCACAGGTGGATG
>CAKZRU010000009.1 GCA_937146725.1 uncultured Myxococcales bacterium | reverse complement strand
TAACGGAGTGTTTAATCAAAGTGCGATTGAGAAAAAATATGTGATAGAGAAGCAAAAGCTTTTTGCAAAATCAGAATTAGCTTTAATAGATCCTCAGCGATTTCAAGAAATGGCAAAAACAGCATTGTCTGTATTAAGCCCTCCAACTAACAAGCATAACACCAGACCTAAAAAGACTTTAGTTACTCGTTTATATCAAAGTTTAGCTAGGCACGCTTTTTTGCCTAATTTACTAAAGCTCATATTACCACAAGCTTCAGACTTTCAGAGGACAGCGCATACCCTTAGAGAAATTAAAGACTTATGTATGATTCATGGATGTAAAATGATCGTGGGATTTATTCCAAATCATATTGATGCTCAACCCGATCATCGAGCGGAACACTATGGAAATCAAATCAAAGCCTTAACCCAAGAACTGGGAGTAAGTTTTATTGATGGTAGAGAGATATTAGATCGACAGCAAGGCAGTGTAGATTATGCAATTAAGGGTCATCATTTATCGCCTTTAGGATACCAAAAAATGGCGATTCAATTGGCACAAGCCTATAACAAATTGGCAACAGGATTTGTCAGGATTCCATAAAGATCAGAAAGATTAATGATTTGGGATTCTAGTCTTTATCCTAATAGAATGCACAAGGGCTTGTTGATGAGATATTTTTACTCATTAAGTCCTCCGGTGGCCTCCCAAGTGAGACCAAGTGAAAAAGACACAAAATTAAGCCAATTGGCTGTAAAACCATCACCGGGACCTTGGTTATCACTGCTTGTTCCCTCGGCTCCACCACCAATCCATCGTAGGTTGAAGAACAGGTCTTTATGTTGGTCAAGTGGAATGCCATAGCGCAGGCTTACATCGATAATCGCACCAACCACATCCGAGTCTGAGCCATTAATATATTTAACGGGGGCATACATTCCATCCATTTCGGCACCAAACCAAGTTGAGTCTGCCATATGCTTTTTCCACCTAAACTTGAATAGAGGTACAATGCCAAGATCACGGTTACTTCGTCTCAGATTGCCATCACCAGAGTTAAAATCAATCGTGGCGTTACGTAACTGAATTGATCCGCCAAAAGAGAGCTCATCACCGCTTTTATTCCTTTTAAAATGATATAAATAACTCGCTCGATAAAAGTCAAAGCCGTAGCGTAAATCCAAACTCGTATCGGCCGAAAAAGTAGCTTCATCTACGATAACATCCTCATTTAAATAGACTTTGGTATCTAAATTAAGCGGTTGATATAAAAAGATCACAGAGTGTCTTTTTTGAGCTCTGATTTCAGCTTGCACACGAGCAAACACAAAAGCATTATCCTGTCCACCATCCTCAATATAATTGAACACGGTACCTGCTTTATCAAATTGAATGGTATGACTTGCCGGTACTAACATACCTAGCTCGCCAGTTGTAAACACTTTGAGCTTGTGTTCAGCAGAAACAAGCGAGGGTGATAGTAGGGAGACTGTTAAACAGAGGATGAACAGTAATTGTGATAAGCGGGATATATTTTTCATCAAGGCACTCTCTATCATTTTGCATACAATTATGGTGCTTGATGACTTCAAGCACCCAAAACTATTGATACGAGTGTGTCTTTTAAGGTTTCTTTTTAAAGTTCTGACTCGTCTTTTTAATCACCTAGCACTTTGTTCGTTATTCACTTTTTATGAACAACATCGAGGCGGTAAAGCTAATGAGCATTGAACTTCGTTATTTGGCGCTAAGCACTTAAACTTTCTTCTAAAGCAGATGAGCAATAAGTAGATGAGACTAAAGATAGATAAGTGATGAGGTCTAGTCGAGCTCATACACCCTTGACTGTTCTGACTTGGTGAATCAGCAGCAGTTTGGGGTTGGCCTTGATTGATACCTGCATCTGTTTGTTGAGTATTATTAGTATTCATCTCAGAAATATTAGGCCGATTCTGACCCTCGATACTTTGATCCAATTCATTTGAAATATCATTCGTGTCACAGTGACCGCTGACATCTACTAATGAACCTTCGTCACAACGGTATTCTGCAGCTGGACATGCTTCATCGTTTATTTACTCTATTGTGAGTTTAAAGTTAAGATTTGGATAAAGCAGTTTCTAGCATTGATTTTTTAAAAGTCATCAGTTCATCAAGACGATATTTAATAATCATTTCAACAATATCTAATTTGAGCGCTTGATAATTATGAACCGCTATATTTCGGAATCCAACCATACCTTTGAGACTAGTCAGTAAAGTCTCAGAAATGAGTCCTTGTTGTTCTAGTAACTCAAATGCTTCCCTTGAGCTTTGGGGTAAACCCAAGCGCTTGACAGAGACAATGTGCATGGCAATATCAATAGCAGCTTCGCAAGCTCTTTGTATATTTAGTATGATAGAGTCTTGCTTGGTCAGGTCATTCAAGTTTTCTCGTTTATCTTGATAGACTTCATGAATTCGTTGTATGCAGCGCTCAATAATTGCAGATTTATTCAAAATCACATTATCCATAGATGCTACCCTCTTTTTTGATTCTAGCCAAAATAGGTCGTCTTTCATCATTAAGCATAGCATATTGTTTTAACCATCGTATTTGACAGTCATAAAGCACTTGATCATCAAAGGACTGTACAATGCATCCAGTCGATATCACTTGTACCCTAATCACATCATTGGCTTGCCTAAGATCGATTAAGTCAATATCTCGGTTTAGCTGAGAAGCGAGCTTTTCTTTAAGCTCAAACATAAACAAAGGATTGAGAGTTTGTTGACAGTAAACTGCTAGATCAATGTCGCTGTCTATTCGTAACTCATTGCGACTAGCTGAACCGAATATATAAACAAAATAAGGGTTTGTCTCTTTTAGATTGTCGATTAGTTTGCTGATTTGCAATGGGGATAAGCTTAACATGGTAAAGGCTTTTTGGAAAAGGTTCGAAGCTGCTTGTTGATAGGTAAGTATATAAAAACATAGTGATATACACAAGATATAGATGATGGAAATCTTGGTCAAAAAAGCCATTGCTCACTATTCAACACAGTGTATGAGTTATTATGGCCTGTCAGCTCTCTTTTTACGTGAAAAAGCGATTCAGCGCTTAAAAGATACTTAGCAAAATCTATAACCTTTACGCTTGTCATTGACATACATTTGTAAAATGACTATCCCTATACCCATAGGGGGTATCTAATGTTTCGGAAATTACGACTTATACTCATGTTGTTATATAGCCTTGCCCAAGCACAGCTTACCTATGCTCATCCAGTCACTTTCGAGGGTGGCTGGGTCATTTCCACAATCAATCGTCCAAACATGACTTTGTGGCATAGTAATTACAGCTTAAATAGTCGCTTCTCGATCGGAGCGGACTATTTACGCTGGCATCAAGATAAAACAACTGAAGTTGCTTTGATTAGAGGCAATGTATTACTAAAGCGTTGGGTGGGAAAGGGATGGCAAGGTAATGTGTATTTACTGGGGGGGATTGGTGCAGGTCAATGGGATAAAGATATTGGAGATCACCAAGAGTCAACTCATTTGAAGCTCTCTTGGCTAGGCGGTCTACAAATGGATTACGAAACCCAAGTGTTTTATACTGCATTGATGGGACGTGTATTAGGGAATCAGCAACTTGATTATGTTACAATGCCATATCATCTAATTTATCGTATAGGGTTTGCACCATATAAAGGTAAATATGATCAGTTACAAACATGGATGGTTGCTCAGGTCAGTGATACCTCACTCATGAATAATCAGCCTTCTATAACGATGTTACTTAGGTTTTTCTACAGGACTGCTTTATGGGAAATTGGAGCAGACACTTTGGGACGACCTTGGCTACATCTAATGGTTCACTTTTAAATATTGATTAAGGATATAATTTATGAAGACTTTCTTACAAAAAGATGACTTATTGACTGGTTTATTAATATCTAAACGAATAGTTGTTCATAAAGACCAAGTTCTTTCATCTAATGAGCTGCTTAATATCCTAATCTCTATTTTTATTTTTGCAATGAGCTTTGGGTTAAGCAAACAAACTTGGGCTGACCCTAACACTAAGCCAAAAGATGGGATAAGTCAGCAAGAGTCCCAGTCAAAATTGTCCACAACTCAAAAGTCTGCAAAGAGTGAAGCAGTATGTGTGAAACAAATTAACCCTCAACTTAAAAAGAACCAAACTATCCTTAATGTGACCGGTATGGTCTGCGCTTTCTGCGTACAAGGTATTGAGATTCAACTAAAAAAACTGACTGGCGTTGAAAATGTTGATGTTGATTTAGATAAGGGTAAAGTTGTACTCAATCTAAATCAATCAACTCCACCACACACAGAAGACTTGTGTGAGGCAATTAAAAGGGCGGGATATACCGTAACAACAGTTGAATCTTCTTCTTAAGTCTTATGCATATAAATATACTATACCTTATGTTAATCATTATGTTGCATGTAGATGGAGAATATAATGTCTAAAATAAATATAGAAAACCAAAAACTCAGTGACTCTGCTTGTACTCAAGATCACCAACATCCAGATCATAAAGCCGATTTACATCGTCTCAAGCGAATTAATGGCCAAGTCGAGGGGATTGGTCGGATGATTATTGAAAATCGCTACTGTCCAGATATACTCATTCAAACTCGGGCGGTGATGTCAGCGATAAGATCATTAGAAGCATCGCTTTTAGAACGACATCTTAACCATTGTGTAAAGTCAGCTTTTGAGTCTGATGATGAGAATGAAAGTAAAGCTAAGGTTTCTGAATTAGTAGACATTTTCCGCAGTCGGATACCAAAGTAATATAAAAACTAGTACAAGATCTTTTTCATGCAAAAGGGTTTGATATACATTAACTAAGTACAAACAATATACCGGTGTCCAGCGAACACCCAAAACATGAATAGCTTATCTTAAATGAATCAGATTCATTGAATATTCATTGACCAGCAGCTCAAACAACTTAGACATGTAAACTGCATAAAGAATTCTCTGATGAGAGATAACTGTGATATGTTCATTTCACTTAAAATTCGGGTTTGACACAACCGTGTAAATCATACGATTAAACAGAAAAGTTGAGAAAATCGACATGAGACCACAGTTTATTTTGAATGTTGCGGCTCTTTCGCTACAAGAGATTGGTGAACATACACCTCACTTAAAGGCCCTCGCTGAACAAGGGACTATGAGTCCATTAATCGTACCCGACCCGGCTTTAACCAGTGTGTCTCATGCAACCATGTTAAGTGGTTTATCTCCACAAGAACATGGAATTGTTGCCAATGGTTGGTATGATCAAGACTATGCCAAAGTCCTCAACTGGAATCGTTCAGATCGATTGGTGCAAGGTGAAAAATTATGGGAAGCAAGCAAAGCGCTATTTCCTAACTCAAAATCTGCAAATCTTTTTTGGCGTTTTTGCACTCATGCACATTGTGACTTTGTGCTTACTGAACGCCCTACATACTTTGCTAATGGCCGCAAGGGCGCCGATGTCTACTCTCCGCAAGAGGTAGAAAAACAACGGTTAATCGATCAATATGGCCCCTTTCCATTCTTTAATTTTTGGGGACCAAAGGCAGGTTTGAAATCGAGTGAATGGATTGCGAATATCGCACAAGACTTACTTCAAAAAGCCGAACATCAGTTGATATTATGCTATGCGCCGGGTCTTGATTATGATGGACAACGCTTTGGGCCTAGCTCTGCTCAAGCACAGCAAACTTTAAAAGAGGGAGATGCCTTATTTGGTGAATTGATCCAAACAGCGCTTGCCCAAGGCTATGATGTATCAGTGGTCAGTGATTATGGATTTACTGATGTGCATCGACCTGTCTTTCTCAATCGCATTTTACGTCAACATGGTTATTTAAGCATTGAAGAAGCAGCGAATGGTGAATTGCTAGAGCCCGGAGCATCAAAGGCCTTTGCAGTTTGTGATAATCAAGCCGCCCATATCTATGTAAATGACGATCAAGTTCTTGGGCAAGTTAAAGAACTGCTGAAAAATACACAAGGAGTCGCACAGGTTTTAGAAGCGCAGGAAAGTGTGGCGCTTGGTCATACACGTTCTGGCCAATTATTGGCGATTGCTGAATCTGATGCTTGGTTTGCGTATCCGTATTGGCTTGATGAAGCAAAAGCACCGGATTTTGCAGAGTGCGTGGATATTTTTAATAAGCCGGGCTTTGATCCTTGTGAAATGTTTTTAAAGCCAGGTTTAGGTGGTACTTTGCATGCGGCTAAGCGCTTTGCTCAATTAAAACTAGGGATTAGAGCTCCATTTGATGTAATTCAAGCCGATCCTTTTGCTGTGCGGGGAGCAAGAAATATCAGACCTAAATCACCCCAAGAGTCAGCATTGTGGATTAGCTCTTGGAAGCGTGATTCAAGTCAAGCTGTGCCTATGCAAGACCTTAAGGGTTTGTGGCTCGATCGAATGCAAGCCTAAAAAGCTACCTTAAAATACACTTAAGAATACACTTAAGAATACACTTGGTGGATGAAACACGATATTCGAAATGCTTAGGTTCTAATGATTTAGACATTGAATCTAGCCCTTTTCTATACTATCGTTCATGAGTTAAGGAATGGATTCCTAAACTTTATATGCTGTTTTTCAGTTCTTCCATGTTCTTATTCACCAAGGAAAGGTGAGTTTCATGGCGATTACAATCAATTCGTCTGTCTTTTCATTACGTGCCCAAAGAAAATTAAGCGAAACTCAAGGGACTTTATCCGAAACCTTTAGGCGCTTGTCTTCAGGGATCCGCATCGGTGTTGCAGCTGATGATCCTGGACGCTTAGGGATTTCGGTGCTTGCTGAAGCCAAGCAAAGAAGTCTTAGGCAAAGTGTGAGAAACTTAAATGATGGGATTTCACTTTCGCAAACTCTTGAGGGCGGCCTAGCTCAACTTGAAGTCGCATTACAGCGTTTAAGAGAGCTTTCTGTGCAGGCAAGTAGCGAAACTCTAAGCTCAGAAGATCGCTTTGCCTTACAGGCTGAAACCGATCAAATTGTAACCCATATGAATAAGGTGGTCGAGCAAACCAAGTTTAATGGTATTGGCTTGTTAGATGGCAGTGCCCAAGGCGTTGAGATCTATACGGACTCAGCAAGCGGCACACAAAGTATTAACCTTGATTTGGTTAAAGTGACTCCAAGTGAAACAGGGCGTAAAGCCAAATATACCTCGCAACGTCGTGGGGTTTATTTAACCGATATGGATAATGGAGATCTTAAGATCAATGGAGTCAGTATTAGAGGCACAGGAGAAACTGACGATCCCTTATCATATTGCTATGCCTCGGGCTCAGCGATTGCCAAAGCGAATGCCATTAATGCGCAAAGTGAGTTCACAGGAGTCACCGCAAGAGCCGCAAGTAATGTGGTACGTGCCAATCGCACGATTAGTGCTTTTACTCTTGATCCCAGTAACTACTTTTCAATCAATGGGCAAGCCATTTCCGGTATGGCAATCACCGAATATGACGCCGATGGAACACTACGCCAAGCCATTAATGCAGTCAGCGAGGAAAGTGGTGTTGTTGCAAGCCTTGATGCCAAAGGTCAACTCGTTTTAACGGCAGAAGATGGCCGAAATATACAGATTCACTACTCAAACATGTTCACCATGATTGCGATTGGTCTTGCTGATACCTCAGGAGATGAGGTTAACCTTAAAGGGGATGTGCTTAAGAGCACAATTTATCCTGTTGATCTATTCGGTAGTATTCAAAACGTTCAGGCAGACTTTAGAAGCTATGGCGGAAATGTAAAAATCGGGGGTGAGTTTGATCGCGGAGATGATCATGTAGACTATGTTGCTCAAGTAATTAAAGCCGGTGGCTATGGAACCGCACAGTTTAGACTTGCCCGCCAACTTGGCAGTGAAATTAGCAATGTTGAAAACTACAGTTTTCTTGATGTTGATGGACCATATACAACCGGCCATGATGCAAATATGGAGTATTTTCAGCTCTCACAAGAGACTGTGACCAATGCGGTTAAGGGCACGATTAGCTCAACAGGAACTTATAATGAAGGAGCCGATCGTACTTACACAATTACAGTGACCCAAGAAGGCTCTACCGATGGTACCCAAAAGGCAGTAGGTGATATTTCAAGTAATGTGGATGGAACAATTCATACAAATGTTACCTTGTCCGGTACGATTACTTTAGGGAGTGCTCTACATCAAACCGGTGAGTTTGTTACACTAACATTAGGAGATACACCAAGAGGGCAGTCGGTAGAAGAGTCGGGAACAGCTCAGCCTTATTCACAAGCGATTACCCAAAATGGAGCGGCTGTAAACGGGGTGAAAATTACCGGTAACTATGTATCTGATGTAGATATGATCAAGGAAATCAGAGTTGTTGAAACCGGCTATACTCAAGGGATAAACAAGGCCAAGCTTCAAGTCTTTAATAGTGTCAATGGAGGCGCTGCTGTTGCACAAGGTGCTGCCTTTGATATTTCAACCGGTGCGCCCATAGATATTGGGAATGGCTTATTTGTTGAGTTTACACCGATGGCACGTCAATTTAATTTGGCTAGTGGAAGTACGATCAGCAATAGTGGGACACCAGGCTCGTTTGATAGCAATGGCTTTGACATGACCCTAACTTCAAGCACACTTGACTTTGTTGGAGAGCGAGGGAGTGGAACTTATAGTGTGTATGTCACAGAGGCCGGTAAAACAGGCAATGCCAAGTATGAAGTTCTTTTCAATGGCAGTACTATTGCCGGGGAGCGAGTTCTCAATGGTGGGGCTGTTGATGTGGCAGATGGCGTGACCTTTAACTTACAAGCAAGTACACCCGATATTGGTGCAACAAGTGCAAATGTAAGTGCATTAGCGGGTGATCATTATGGCAACTTGGCGGCTTACCAATCTCCAAACTTTATCTTTGAAGGCACTTACACAGGTAATCTAAATGATACCACTGTTGAGGTGGAAGTTATTCAAGAAGGTAGGGTTCTTGGGGCAGCAGAGGCAAGTACAGGTGATGCTGCAGTTTTGCAGTATACAATTGCGGGTACGAGTGCAGGTCCTACAATTACTGCTACAACCTTAGCAAGGGCAACCACTTATAATTTGGGTGAAGGTGTTCAATTTACGATTGATCAAGCTAGTGAGGGCACTCAGATCAACGTGGGTGGTGTAGATGTCAATACCAGCCATAATTTTGGTGCCGGTGCTTTGCTTGGCTACAACGGTGAGGTCAGTTTAAATCTTGATCAAACAGTTTACGATTTACCAAGCGACCTTCGCTTACAACTTTCGGAGATCGGTTCGGTGGTTGTTGGACATGGCACAACCAATGCGCAAGGCAAAGTTGAAGCTGTGTTGGTTGACGTTAATGGTAATACTGTGACTAGTGCAAGCTTTACGGTTAATTCAGGTGTAGCCAACACGATTACACCAGGTTTAACGATTACTTTTGATAGCACACACTTTGATAGCTTAAGTTTTGAACGAGATACAAGTACTGCCCAAGACGGGGGGACTATGAGCTTATCAAACAATGCTGTGTATAATAATAGCTTGGGCGATAAAGAATATAAGATCTCCTTCAGCAATGTCACCACTCAGACAATTAGCCAAATTGGCAATGGTTATAATAGTGTCAATGATGTTGCTGGTGCAGATGCGAGTGTATCAGGAAATTATACCGGTCTATTTGGCGATCAGACAGTACAAATCGATTTTGATGGCACAAATGCGGTCACATCAGTCAATCATGTTAATGGCGATGATGGGACTAATCTCATCGTTTTAGGTACTTATAATGGTTTTAGTGGTAAAGAAATTATCACGGTTTCATATCTAGGTGATGTCATTAATCCATCTACTCTGAGCTTTGCTAATGATACTTTCAATGTGCAAGCTGAAGCCGGAGCCAAATACAATGGATCAAGCAGTGATGTAGATTTTAATGTAACCTTCTCGGGTAAAGTCACAGAGACGATTGATCCGGGTGACTTTAATGGTACTGTCGCAGTCCGTAATAAAAGTAATTTTAATCGTGGAGACTTAGTTGTCAACGGGCTTTTTACCAACAATAATGAATTAAAGCTAACAGTCAATGGGACATCAGAAACATACAGTCTTGCTGATGGATTAAATATTGTCAATCTAGGAACACTTGGCTTTGGTGAAGTTGATTTGGATGTGGTGATTACAGCAAATACAATTGAAACTAATCAAAACTTTATCGTTAACTTTAATCGCTCTCAGACCGTGGATATTAGTGATGCCGCCGGTACTCAAACTGTAAGAGACATTGATATCACCGCTAACGGAGGCAAAATTGATCTTGGTCATGCCGATTTATCGGGGGGCGGTAAAATCTTTGATTTTGATCCAGGTTTTGATTTGGATACCTCTTTATCAAACAATGGTATAGGGAATACGGTCAGCTTTTCGCTCAAAGGTCCTCAAGCCCGTGTCGAAACTGCTGTGGGTGGAGGGGATACGGTTGTTGATATTAGCGGTGGTATTATTGACTTCAGTGATGCAGCCTTTAATGGCTTCTTTACTAAAGGTGATCCAGATATTAGCCTTAAAATCACCAATGTTGAAGCCAGTGAAGACGATATATGGAAAATTACCCTCGATAAGTTAAAAACTGTCTCACTTAGTACCACCTTAAGCACTGGAAATGGTGTATCTGTCCAAAAGAACATAAGCAATGATCCCGGCAATGAGCTATCAATAGACTTAATTAGTTTAAGTGCTGACGAGAAAACTGCTCTCTTTGGGGCTGCTTATGATTCTAGCCAAGATCTCAATATTAAAGCTGTATTTAGTTCTGGTACAGGGCAAATTGATGATCGTTTCGAGTTAAACTTAGGAGGAACACCAACGATTAATATTGAGGATACCGCCTTGAATAATGGTGGTACAGATTATGTTATTGGCACTTCCTTGGGCCAGCATACCTTTGATTTGAATGGTATTTTGGAAGCCGGTAAGGATCCAGGTTTTGACCTAATCATTGATGATCCCATCAAGGGCTTTGATGATCGTTACACACTTAGCTTGAAGCAGTCTGAATTAGCTGCGGCGAATACTGAAATTGCAGAACTTAATGTGAAAAGCTTGCAAGTGGGTGATATTTGGCAAGCTGACTTGATTGCCGACACTCTTGAAGTGGGCACCCGTTATGATTTAGCAGTAACCGCTCCTCATTTAAATCAAGGTCATATCTATGAGATTGAAGAAAATGTAGGCATTCTCAAGGTGGGTGAACAAATTACAGTGGGGCCTATTAACAGTGCTTTTGAGCCAACGGTATATACGCTTAATTCATCTGTGACGATTACCGATGGCCTAAACTTAAACTTTAGTGTCGATGATACCTTTGAAGTCGGTGATGAAATCCGCTTCCAAGCCCGTGGCTATCGTGGAGATTATAGTGTTTTTGGTCAGTATACCGACCCCGCCTATCCTACAACCTTTATGGTGGAAGTTACGACTACTGGCAATGTAGATGGGGCTGCTCGCTTAAAAGTGACCCGCCTAGACAAAAACGAGGTGATTGCTACGGATGTGCCTGCTGTTTCGGCTGCTGATGTTGGAAACATCGGTGGTCCAGGTTACTTAGAACTAGGTGTTTTTATGCAGTTTGATGCTAATAATGGTGCGGGTGAAGCTCATCGTTTATATCAAGGAGATATCTTCTACATTGATGTGGTTGGTTCTTTGAGCCAAAACTTTGCTTCGCAAATTATCTTAGAGTCTGAGGATAATATTTCCATCGAATATAGCGAAGTTAATGTTGATAATAGTGTGGGTCGGTTCTTATATGTTGGTGATGCTGCTGAGGTTAATAATCCTGGAACGCTGAATTCCCTACAATCAGCAAGTCTTGGGATTAACACAGAGTTTTCGGTAGCCAAGCTTGATATGACCTCACAAGAAGAAGCCGAAGAAAGCTTAAGACTGATTGATGAAGCGATCGGACGTATTAATGATGCTCGCATTGAGACGGGTGCAGCTCAAAGCCGAATGAATCGTGAGATTACAAGTTTAGAAGAATCTTTGTTCCAGACTGAAAACTATTTGAGTCGTATTCAAGATGCAGATTTTGCTCAAGAAGTGGCTCGCCAAACCAAAGCGCTGATTATCCAGCAAGCAAGTACTCAAGTTCTCTCCCAAATTAATAACTTTGGTCAATATGGCCTACAGCTTGTGCAATCGCTAACTCGCTAGTACTTCATGTGAAGCTATTGGTTATTAATTTAAACTTTGATAAAGTTTTAACCAAGGCCAAATGATTAAGGCAGGCGTGATCAACGCCAAAGTTTTCGAAAGTAAACGTCTGATCGAAATCACCATTGCATTGTGGCCCGAGCCACTATAAGCCAACAGTTGCTCGCCCGGATAAATAGACTTATGGCTGATAATTGCCGAACATAGATTAAGCTCTTCTGTGACTTGGGTTTGTACACTTGCAAAGTGGCAATTTGCTGTGCCTAGGTCATGTGGGGGTAAAATGAGATAGGGACTACTCTGAGCATCAACACTGTCGGTATGACACCATGAAAAGTTGATTAAGGTGATTGGATTTGAACGTAAGATTGGACCGCCACTTTGGATGGCATTGACCTTTTGATCTACAGTGAGTGGACGTTGATTAATTTGCTCGGTGGCACCAAAAAGGTTTTGAGTTCTTTTGGAAACAAGAGCGACATCACTTTTCCATAAAAATATAGCTTGCGCGGGAATCGGTTGAGTCGCAAATAAACCGACTTGTAAGCGACCATTAATTTCAGGAAGATGCGCTAAGACCCGACATTCGGCATAATCTTCAAGTTGAAGAAAGCTTAATGAATCAGTAGGCCTCAACTGTGTGCTCAGTCTATCTAAATACTTCTGAGGTTTGGCTAACAGAGATCTTATATACTTTGAGTCTTCAGGCGTCAGCTTTTCTAATTCTATAAGCTGGGGACTGAAAGTTTCATCATGAACGAGTTTAATACCTAAATTGGCCTGTTCATTTAAGATCTTAATGCCCTCTTGATCAAGAGGAACTGGCGTATCACTGCTTTGTAAAAAGGTTCTGATTTTTAGGTCTAGTTGGTTCACAATCGCCAATAAACTTAATAAGATAAGTAACAAAAGATAGTGATGATCACGATAGGCATTCACCGAAGAATCTATAGTTGTGAAATACACCCATAGCTGTAAGCACACACTCAAGGCTAAAGCCCATAGTTTCAAGGAATAGTGATGAGTTTGGCTCAACATAAGTCTAGTTTGGATATTCCGCTTGGTGACCAATGCTTAGAGACTTTGATCGATCTCAGCCATCACCACTGGACTGACATCAGCACGCTCGTACATGGTTCTAAATGCGGCCACTTCGGGTACGTCAACTTGGAACAATGAACGCATAAAGCGAGCGCCTAAGGTTTGGTATACGAGCTTGATCTGCAAGCGTTCTACCTGCTTGCCTTCAGCTAAGGTGATTAAGTATTGAACGCGGTCAGAGCCCGCATTAAAGTCTGGATCATCATTTAAACCAATAGGCTTTGTATAGCCAGCCTCTGGATGATCGTTTTGATAACCCTTAGGTAGTAGCCGATTATCTTTTAGCCAACCTTTTGCTTGGGTGATTGCGTGAGTAAATCGATTCGCTTGATCACCCATTACAGCCTCATAAACTTGGACTTGGCGCTCATTGGTAATTTGTTGATAGTGTGGTTCAATCGGGCCATAAGCCCATTCGCTTTCAATCGCTTTACCCTCTGCATCAACAATGCGTCCTTGTGGGTTATAACGTCCGGAATAAAAGAGTACCTCATCATTAGCACCAGTCGCCTTAACCACCAGCCAAACTCTACGAGATGGGAAACCAGTAGGTAATTTATGACCGACAAAGGACTCAACATTCACAGTAAATGAAAGTGTTTCTGCGCTTTGCTCAAGGTCTTCAATGGTTAATGAGGCAGAGGATTCTAGTCGTCCAATCGCAATCTCACTGACCATATCTAACGCCTCATCAGTGCCCACCGGATTAAGTGTGTCTCGCTCCGCCTTAATCATTTGAGGCATAACCACATTCGCACCTACAAAGGTATGTTGCCCAAAAGGCTCTCTTGGGTTGATGCGGAAGTCACCACCAGGCGGAGAACGAGCGATACGGGTTCTGATATAGCCGTCCTCATCATAGGTAGGTTGGTGACAACCTTGGCAAGTTTTAGCATCAGGATTATTAGGATCTTCTTCATTAGAATAAATTGAATTACGCCATTCTAAATAAGGAGTTTGCTCAGGAAAGCCCCATTCGCCCTGATCTTCCTTGGGCTCATGTAACAGGGTATGACAGGTGGCACATAACTTTGACTCGGTGACATGAGTCGCATGTGTGGGCGTATAGTTGACATGATTGATCATTGGACCGGGTGCCGGATTTTCATGTGGGCCAAAGATCTTACGTTCTTGACCGATCACATATCCACCAGAAAATGACTCATGAGTGCCAAGATTGTCAGGAAGAATTTGGTGGCAGGTTGTACAGGCTACACCATCAAGACCTACAATTGACGGGTGAGTATTTCCTTTTAGATCTTGCATACGACCTTCGCGATTGGCTTCAGAACGAGCGGTTTCTGATAAGGCAGGCGCATGACAGCGGATACATTCGCCCTCGATCTTTTCTTGTTCTTCAGGATCGTTAAGAGCAACTTCAGAAGCTACTTGAGCCCACCAAAAAGGATCGCGGCTTGCGTTAGACATCATGGAACCACGCCAAAGATTATAGGGAGCAATTTCCTCATTGGCCGCATTTCTCATTGCTGTAGCTGCAAAGTGATTACTATGGCACAAGGCACAAGCTTCACTGGTGGTAAAAGCAGCAAAGTTTAAGGCACGCATTTCCTGAAGTTGTAAAACGGCTGTATCACCTGGTTCTACGCCATCGGGATCAAGGTTTTCTAGTTCTACTTGTTGATCAATTTCAGGATTGACGACCATATCAACAACAGTTGTTGTCATCATATCAAGCTCATTGCTTGTCATATCCTCTGTACTAATGATTGGGCTTTGCTTTTCTTCACAAGCATAACCTATCAGTATTAAACAGAAAGATAGACTCAGTTTAAAAAGAGTTCTATTCGTTATTATTTGCATATTTACCCTTTAATCCTAACTATGATCGATCAAGTAAAGCCGATTTATATTGGCCAGTGTACAACTTGATTTTTCATAACTTAATTAAAAGGTGAATACTCCTAAGTTTTTAGTGCTTCAAGCTAATTTTTGTATAACGCTCAAACACACAAACATTTAAACTTAGTTATCAACCGTACTTCGGCCATAGTGGTAAATTGAGCCAAAGGTGATCTTGCGTCCATTGAGCGATACATATTCACTCGTCCATTTACCATGCTTCATATCCAAAACATAAGGACCTTTTTGAATATGGGTTCCGTTACTTGAGTAAATAGTGAAATCTCCACTTTTTTTACCATCTTGGTATTCACCTTCAATATGGATTTTACCATTTCGGTGAAAACTTTGATATTTCCCATGTTTGATACCAAAACGATAAGCTCCTTTTTCACGGATTGTTCCATCCGCAAAATAGAGCTGATATTCACCATTACGAATACCACCCTCGTAAGTATGCTGAGACTTAAGGGTGCGTCCACCTCTGTACCAAACCTTATGGAATCCATGACGTACATCACCATGAGAACCGGGAATCACACAGCTAGCTTCAAAGCTTTTATACTGAACTTTTTTAAGTTCGCTTTCCTTTTCAGGCGGAAGCTCTCCTTCTAGTTCAGTTTTAGAAGGGCAGGGTGGTGGTGGCTCACAAGCGAGCGCACTGATCATGCTGAAGCAGGCAAGAAAGAGTAGAGAAAAAGAATCAAAGAACTTGGTGGAGGTTTTCTCTATTTTTGAACTTGTGTGCATTTCAGTCCCTCTATGATTCTAAATAACATCGAGTTTTCCCTATCGGAAATAGTAAGATGGGCTTTAGACAAATGTGTAAATTATTTTAGAGTGCAAATTATGACACCACAGTGTTTGCTTTCTGACAAGCTCATTTTTTGTGCTAATAACAATATATTTTGTAAAAAATTGTAAGCTATATATGCTGAGATATCAGTTAATGTATGCTCACTGTAACCCTATGGAGTACATGTATGCCGATATATTATTCACCACAGCAAGAGCTTTCAACTCATCGCGTAAGTAACCAAGCTAAGGAGTTGATCCCACTCCCACTTTGGAAGGCTGATCCTGCTTTACAAGATGCCTTTAATTTATGGGCGACAGAGGCAGGTGTTTCTGTTCAAGAGTTTGCTAACCAAGTAGGGAGTGCCCAAGTGATTGATTGGGGCTGGAGAGCAAATCAAACCAAACCTCGCTTAATGACCCATGATCGCTTTGGTCATAGAGTTGATGAAGTCGATTTTCATCCTGCTTACCATCACTTGATGGACTTAGGAATCTCCCAGCAAGTGAGCAGTGTTGCTTGGCAACATCTTGCTTCGGCAGAGAAACAAAAAGCTCCGGCCAGTGGACATTTAAGTCACGCTGCTAAGCTTTATTTATTGTCACAAGTGGAAGCGGGCGTCTGCTGTCCACTTTCCATGACCTATGCTGCCACGTCTGTTTTAGCTCAACATCCAGAGTTTAAAGAAGTTGTCACTAAATTAGTGACGCCTAAATATGATCCCGAGTTTAAACCGATGGCCCAAAAAGCAGGCATTACCATGGGAATGGCGATGACCGAAAAGCAAGGCGGATCGGATGTACGTGCCAACCAAACTACGGCCGAATGGACCGGAGAAGGTAAAAACTACTTATTAACAGGGCATAAATGGTTTTGCTCGGCACCAATGTCGGATGCTTTCCTCACTTTAGCAAAGGTTGAGGGCCAATTAACCTGCTTCTTTTTGCCTCGTTGGACTCCAGAGAACCGCCGCAATCACATATTGATTCAACGCTTAAAAGATAAGATGGGTAATCATGCGAATGCCTCAAGTGAGGTAGAGTTTAATCAAGCATGGGCTCAGCAGGTGGGAGAAGTCGGTGCTGGTGTAAGAACGATCATTGAGATGGTGCATCATACCCGTTTGGACGCTTCATTAGCCAATGCTTCGATTATGCGTCGGGCAGTGACTCAGGCCTTTGCTCATTGTGCGCATCGATCAGCCTTTGGTAAAACGCTCATAAATCAACCGCTTATGCGTACGGTGCTTGCTGATTTATGGTTAGAAAGTGAAGCCGCAACTTGGACAACTATGTATCTTGCTCATTGCTTTGATCAAGCAAGCTATGCCCAAGATCAGAATGCCAAGCTTTTTACTCGTTTAGCCACAGCGGTTGTAAAATACTGGATTTGTAAGCGCACGCCAAACTTGGTGTATGAAGCTTTGGAATGCCATGGTGGGGCTGGCTATGTTGAAGAATCAATTATGCCTCGCTTATTCAGAGAGTCTCCACTCAATAGTATTTGGGAAGGCTCAGGAAATGTGATTTGCTTAGATATACTCAGAGCAATGCATAGGTCTCCCGAAACAACAGCCGCCTTTATGGCTGAATTAAACAAAGCAAAAGGCCATCATTCTCTGCTTGATCAAAAGTTATTAAGCTTACAAAAGAACCTACATGAAACCCGTACATGGAATGAACACGAGTTAGCCTGTGGCGCTCGCTTTATTGGCGCAGAACTCGCGGTAACCCTTCAGGCTTCTTTGCTTTGTCGCTTTGCTCCATCATATATTGCCGAGGCTTTTTGCTTATCTCGTTTGGGCAGTCAGCCGGGCAGAGTCTATGGTGATTTGCATCCCAAGATATCCATTGAGGCCGTGCTTAAGCGCGCCGATGCTTTATTGGCTTTGGTTTAGTCTTCTTCTTTAATATACCCTTGATCATTAAAATGAATCGGTTTGGTAAACGCAAAGGGTAGGTAGATTTAAATCACAAGGGGTAGGTTCCAAGGCTTCAGAGGTTAAGTCAAAGCGTTGGCAAGAGGTAGTATTTGATTCATTTAAGTCCAACCAAAAGCCGGGTATATTAATCTCGGCCTCAACCAACAATTCCTTAACTTCTTGCAGTAGATCATTTCTGAGTATGCTTTGCTGATCTTCAAGCAATTCAAGCGGATGCGTGCGAGGATAGTGACTAAGTGACCTACAGTTTTCTGTGCTTTGATTGGCTGGATGCAAATTAAGATCAAGACGGTAATAGTGTCCCAAAATTGAAACACTTTGTAGAGCAACATCAGTCCAACATGATTGGTATGCCTTGCCGGTAAGAGGGTCTTGCGCCCATGATAGCAGTCGAGCGACTTGGCCAAGAGCACAAGTTTGAGTGGCTAAGGTAAGTTCTTGACAACGAGCAACTGAACCATCAGATACACAGGTTAAACCATAGACACAGCTTTGATCAAAGCTACAGCTTTGATTTAACTCTCTAAGACCGCTTTCTACGCAACGCGCATGCGAGAACCCTAATGGAACAGCGCAGTGATCTCCGCTGAAGCATTCTGGCACATCCAAGTTTTCGCCCAATATACAAGGCTGAGTACATATCCCGATTTCTTCCCGATCTAAGACAGAGCGGATGCATTGAGAGCCCGGTCCAAAACGACTTTGGCACTGCTCATGGCCAAGCGTCTGATCTTCACTTGAGCAAAAGCTTACACAGCGAGTTTGACCTAGATCCATAATACAACCACTCGCCACTTCACACTCTTGACTAGATTCACAAAGTTGGCCACTTAGTTTGGGTTGAACGGGAATATCTAGGCACAGTGGGGTCCCCTGTTCATTCACAGAGCAATGTTGCTTGTTTGAACACCCTGTTTGCGTACTCGGCTCACAGACTCTTTGAGTCGAGCTATTTTGGCAAGAAACGAATATACCGATCGTCATAATAAGAAAGCTCAATTTTAAATCATGCCGTGTGAAGACAGAACGCTTACCAAGACATAAAGCATCTTTAATCATAGATCTTGAGAACCTCAAATTATGCTCACCCTTCAAAGTCTCTTAGAGTTTACTAAATCATATACTTGATCATGTATATTTGTGTATAAAAACACATACTCTTATAAGAAATATAATCCTATAAGCATTTTAAAGCTTTACTCGAGTAGAGTGGATTTGAGAGCATAGAGTAGTCTTGCTGATATTGGAAATCATGTTTTGTTAAAGAAGCCTACTTACTCGATGAAGTACATGAATAAAATCTTATCAAATTATGGGTCTCGTCGTTTGCTTGCTCGATTTACCAATAGTCCATGCTTAAAGAAGTTTTTACACTCAATTTTGCTTCAATGCTTAGTACTCGCTTTAAGTCATCAAGCTCTCATCTCAGGCTTGATGATTACACAAACACAGGCACAAACCTTACCAATGTATCGGTGGAGCTTAATCCCCCTTGATACCCTAAAAAACAAATATCCCTTAATTGAAAAGATATTAAAGCACGAGCAACTTGCTGCTGGAGAGTGGGAGCAATTAGCCACAGAACTCTCCCATGAGCCCCAAACTCAAGAAAAAGGTTTACAAAGCCTTGCACTGATCGCCTCTGGTTTAGCTTGGTTTCGGCAGGGTCTTTATTTTAGAGCAAAGGAAGCTCTAAAACAGAGTCGACGAGATCATCCTCTTGTTGAAATCCATCTCTTTTATTTGGCTGAGAGTTATTTTCATCTTGGTATGTATCAAAAAGCGAGCGAAGAATACGAGGCCTTAGCACAATTAGCGCCCAACTCTTTGTGGAGTCATCGAGCTCGTTTTAGAAGCGCTGACTTATTGATGCTGTTGGGTGATCTCGATGGAGCCTTTACCACCTTAGAAGAACTCTTAGACCGTTATCCTGAATATCCATATCGAAGCTCAGCGATTTTACAAAGAGCAGATTTGGCAATTAAATTAGGCCATTATAGTGATGCAGTGAGTATATTGAATCAAATTAATCCAAGCTCTTTACAAGATGCATCTGCTAAACGAGCAAGGATTTTATTACATACACTCCAAGAGCTTGTTACATCCACTGAACTCAACATCGAAGACCGACTCAAGCAAGTCAAGGCTTGGCGCAAATGGAAAAATTATGAAATTGCTTTAAGCGAGGTACGGAGTTTATTAGGCAAGGTCAGCAAAAAAGATAAGCTTTGGCCCGATATTGCTTTAGAAGAAGTGAGAATCCTTAATAAAATGGAGCGTTTTTCTGAAGCGCTCACATTAAATAAGGCCTTGGAAAAAAGCTTACCAAAAGGACATAAAAGACGAAGTAATCTCTGGTGGAAATCAGAAGCATTGTTTCGACTTGGACATATTGAAGATGCGGCACAAACACTAAAAGCAAGTCGTAATTACTCAAAGTCTGCCGGTACCTTTGCACGTATTGGAATGTTATATTTTAATGGTGCTCATTACGCAGAAGCTGAAGAAGCTTTTGAAAACGCTGTGAAGCGAGGAGAAAAAGGAGACTCTGACTTATGGATGCCTAAACGACTACTAGGATGGCTTCCTTATCGTTTGGGACGTTACTCCGAATCCGCCCAATATTTTAAGCGTTTATCTCGCTTCGGCAAGGGTAAAAATCACTACGCTCATTATTGGTGGGCCCGCAGTGTTCATAAGCTTGGAAAAGAGGATGAGGCCGTTAGTATCTATTACCAACTTATTCAGCATGCACCCTATAGTTTTTATGCGTATTTAGCTCAGATGCGACTAGAAGAAGTTAAAAGAAGTGTAAAAACGCCATGGAAAAGAAATGCGGTAACGACGCCCCCAGTGATTTACCCACTTCCTGATCCAATCATAACCATGGGAGAACTCGCTCGGCAAAGAGGCGAAAATCTTCCTTTATGGGAAATGATTTATGGTCTGGTTCTGATTGGTGAGCATTCATGGGCTAGGGTATATCTGCGTAGTTTAAGCGAAGAAAATAGAGCTTATTATCGAAGTAGCGGAGCAAAACGAAGAAAATGGGCTTTTGCGCCTAGATTTTATCTAGACAATCGAGATGACTCAGAATATGGAATTTGGGGAGAGCGTAGTGCGGATAAGGCGCCTAGAACCAAAGCTTGGACCAAAGGCATTGCTAGTGATCGCCCAACAGTTCTTAGAAAAAAGTTACTTCAAGCCTATCGTTCTCTTGGCGAACATTACTATGCTCGACGTGTTTCCTATTATGACGGACCCAAGTTAACTTACCCAGAAGCATCACGTGAAGCGGCCGAGTGGCAAAGGCGCTATCCAAGATCTTTTCAAAGCTTAGTCGAATCAAGCGCAGCGCGCTATTCTGTTGATCCTTACCTCATTTGGGCCTTGATGACTGTAGAGTCTTCCCATAATCCATGGGCGATTAGTCGGGTTGGTGCAAGAGGCTTAATGCAGGTGATGCCCCATACAGGACAGTTATCAGCGGATCGAAGTTCATGGCCATACTTTGGCTCTCCTCTGTTATTTGAGCCAGAGGTCGCAATTGAGATGGCAGCATGGTATTTTCAAGAATTAATTGAGCAGTTTCAAGGTCAATTGCCATTGGCTATGGCGGCTTATAACGCCGGTCCACATCGAGTCAAGATATGGTTAGGCTTTAAAAAAGATTTACCTTTGGATGAATTAATCGAAGAAATTCCTTATGCTCAAGCTCGGGAATATGCAAAAAAAGTCACCAGACATCTTGCGCTTTATCGGAGAATCTACTTAGGCCATACGGGCCATTTGTTTGATCTTCGAGTCAATCCATATCCGAGAGGCAATATAAACTTCTGATGAACATGATGAGTGCCGTTATATTTGAGTCTAATTTGAGCAGATTGAATGTTTACCTTCGACAAGTAATGATCTGTTTAGGATTTGTTATACTCGTTTTAGGCTGTGATGATGAGGAAACAAAGCTAGAGTTAAATGCCCTACCCGATATTGGCAACCTTTGTGAACAGGGTTGTGATATGGAGCTTACGCCCGAACTTGAGCCTGATATGATGCGTTTGCCTCAATGCAATGATGACATCGACAATGATGGTGACGGTTTAGTGGATGGTTTTGACCGGGGCTGTACCAGTCTTGATGATGATGATGAACGAGATCCCGACACGATTCCGGCCTGCCAAGATGGCATTGATAACGATGGTGATGGCCTGATTGATTATCCACAGGATCCCGAATGTGGTAGTCTAAATGATTTATATGAAGCAAGACCCGAGCCGACTGTTCCCGAATGTCAAGACGGTATAGATAATGATGAAGATGGTAATGTTGATTATCCTGTAGATCGTGGCTGTGCGAGCAGTGATGATTTATCGGAAGCTGGTGACCCTCCTACAATCCCTCAATGTTCTGATGAGCGTGATAATGATGCTGATGATTTAGTTGATATTGCTGATCCGGGCTGTGAAGACGAAAATGATATGCTAGAACTTAATGGTCCCGCCGAAGAACGACCTCGTTGTAGTGATGGGATTGATAATGATGGAGATGGCTTTATTGATTTTCCTCGCGATCCGGGATGTACTCGGGCGAGCGATCGTGATGAGATTACCTTGCCCTTTCCAACCGAATGTTATGATGATGAAGATAATGATGGAGATGGCCTAATTGATTTTCCCTATGACCCTGGTTGCTCCGGTGTGGGAGATGAAGATGAAAGCGATCGTTTAGTCATTGCGCCACAATGCGCTGACCAAATCGATAATGATAATGATGGATCTATTGATTATCCAGATGATAATGGTTGTTTTTCGGCCGGTGATGACAGTGAAAGAGGCGCTTGTGGTGACAGTTTTGAGTCCGGTTCCTTACAAAATGGTGTGGTTGTCAGAGGTGTATTGTCGCAAGGAGTAGCCGCTGCATCTGGTTCTTGCGGAGGAGCGGGTGGACGGGAAATTGCTTTTAGATATACGGTTAGACGACGACTGCAAGCGCTTATAATCACAACGGATTTTCCCGAAAATGAAATAGAGTCAGTACTTTATGTTCGTCGTCTTTGTGGTGATCCCAGCAGTGAAGTCTTTTGCTCACAAGAGCCTGTTGATGGCTTTCCCTCTCAAACCATCCGAGTTGAGGAACCTGAGCTTGGAGAATATTTTATTTTTCTAGACAGTGCGAGCAATGCAAATGGAGACTTTGCGATTCGTCTTGATGAAGAGGTGATCGCTGAATGTCGCAATGGTATTGATGATGATTTTAATGGTTTAACTGACTTTCCTTATGATCCGGGATGCAACGATCCTTTTGATCGTAGCGAACGACCTACGCCAGAACGTCCTACATGCTTTGATGAAGTCGATAATGATGGTGATGACTTAACCGATTATCCTAATGACCTAGGCTGTTTATATGCTGGAGATGATTCAGAGGAGGATGTTTGTGGTCTAGGTGTACCCATGGAGTTTTTTCCAACCGGTATTGGTTTTGTGACCGGAAATACTGCAACCGGAGGAAGCAATCGTTTTTATGGAAGCTGTGGAGGCAATAATATTCGTGAGCAAGTCTATCTTTATCAGCAGCCATTTAGTGCCAAGGTGACATTTAGCGTGAATCATCCAGAAACTCGACAAGATACGATCATTCATGTTCGCCGTGGACAGTGTATTCGAGATAATGGAGATGACCCAAATGATGAAGAAGATCGAAACTGGTTTAACGAAGTAGGATGCTCAACACGCAGTGGAGATCAGGGCAAGGCGACCTTAGTGATAGAAAGCATGCCACCGGGTAGCTATTATATTTTTGTCGACCATCCTAGTGGAGCAGGAGGTCCTTTTAAGTTGAGCGTTGACTTTGAGCGCTTAGCTCCTTCTTGTCAAAATGGCTTGGATGATGATGAAGACGGCTTTATTGATGGTGAGGACTTAGGGTGTAGTTCACGACAAGATGACATTGAGTTTGATGATCTTGAGATTACTGAAGAGACTATATTACCCGCCTGCTTTGATCTAAGTGATAATGATTTAGATGGTTTGATCGACTATCCGCTTGATCCTGGCTGTGATTTTAAACTTGATGATGATGAAACTGATCCCGACAGAGTTCCGGCTTGTGCCAATGGGCGGGATGATGATCGGGATGAACTCATCGACCTTGATGATCCAGGGTGTTATGCGGCTTCCGACCAAGTGGAGCAAGATGAACGTCCTATTGCCCAATGCGCCAATAATTATGATGATGATTTAGATGGCTTAATCGATTATCCCAATGATCCAGATTGTATCATTGTGGGAGATCTAAGTGAAAAAGGTGATGGGCGAGAGTTAGAATGTTCTGATGGGATTGATAATGATGAAGATGGACTCATTGACTACCCATATGAACCAGGTTGTCTTTCGGCGGCTGATTACTCAGAAAGTGATTCAGATCCTTTACCTGATTGTGGTAATGGATTAGATGATGATGAGGATGGTTTAGTTGACTTTCCTCAAGAAATTGGCTGTGTTAACGCTGCTGATACAAGTGAAGAAGATCCTGAAGTTTTGCCTGCTTGTGCAAACGGAATCGATGATGACCGAGACCAAAAGATAGATTGGCCAGAAGATCCCCAATGCCAATCTGCTAGCGACACTAGTGAACGGAGATAAGTAATGAGCGCCCATCTTAAACCAACTCGCCTAATTACTGTGGGAAGCTCCGATGCTTTTAATCATGGGGGGCGTGCGAATAGTTGTTTTTGGGTAGCGGATGAACTTGGGCACTATTTGTTGGATTGTGGGCCAAGTACAACCCAAGCCTTACAGAACTTAGTCAAAAGCCAACAAGTTGAGTTGGATAAGCTTGATGTCATCTACTTTACTCATTTACATGGAGATCATATTGGTGGACTACCTGTCCTTCTTTTAGAGCTTAACTTTTCTATCGGACGCAAGCGCCCTTTGGTTTTGGCAGGACCTTTAAATACTGAACAGCGCTTGAAAGCTTTGTGCGAAGTATCTTATCCGGAAATGCTTGAAAAGATGCTGAACTTTGAGCTTCGGTTTATAGAGTGGTCTTTAGACGCGGAACAAGAAATTATGAAACGAGTCGTGACAAGCATTCCGGCACAACATGACCCCAATGCCTTTCCTACAAGTATCAAAATTGCTAGCCCACAAAGCACTCTTTGTTTTAGTGGCGACACTGGTTGGCATGATGCATTGGTGCAATTTAGCAAAAACAGTGATGCCTTTATTTTAGAGTGTAGCTACGCTAAAGCCTTATTTCCAGGTCACATTGGTCTAGAAGAAATTGCGGCACATCGTGCTCAGATTCAAAGCAAAAAACTCATTCTGACCCATTTTGGTGATGAATCTAGAGCGGAAGCATTGGCTAGGCAAAATGAGTTAGACTTTGACGTAGCAGATGACGGTAAGGAATGGTTTTTATGAAAAACGGTCTTCTGTTACTCAGCACATGGGTACTCATGTCCTGCGTAGAACCCATTGTGGTCGACAATGTAGAAGAAAATGAGGTAAGTGCAGGCTCAAAAACCAATTATGAAGGTGGAGAAAGTCTTGGTGGCCAGTCTGAGGTGACTCGGCCAGATAGATTAACTTGTAATGTCGGCGAAGCCTTGGACTTATGTGTGGTTTGTGGTCCAAATAACAATGCCGAAACCGCTTTAAATGATGACCGCTGTGAACCCATTGATTGCACAGCTTTAAATACTTATCGTATTTTTACCCAAGATGATGGTCGTCAAGAATGCCGCCAAAGACCTTACACGCCGGGGCCGGCCATTTGCCAAGGTCAAGGCGCTTGCTTTACCAATCCCATGCGCTATTGTGAATTACAGCTAGAAGAAACAGTTTTAAGCAGTGAAGACATTGGTGAATGTTTTGAGTTAGCGGGATGTGAGGGACAAACAGAATATAGTTTAGTCCCTAAACCAGGCGCCCAATGTCGTCAAAACCTAGGGACTTGTAATGAAGAAGGTGAGTGTATTACTGAGCCTTCATGCATTACGCTTTTTAACTTTGAATATAGTAGTGCTAATCGTATTTGTACCGATCGTTTAGCAACACAAAACTATTGCGAATTCTTTGTGGTAGCCACCGATAGCCCATGGGGAGCTGAATTAAGCTGTGACCAATTTTGTGGGGCAATGGGAGGCTCTTGCTTAGAAGCTTGGGATGACCGAGATAATAATTGTGATAAAGATGGCGGAAGGGTCTGCTCAGCGACTTTTGGAGATGGTATCTGCCGTTGTGCACCAGCTCCTATGTAAGATTTCAGTATAAGTTATTTTTGAGGAGTCTCTGCTAAAATCTTTTTGATTAAAGCTTCCATTTCAACCTCATCACCTGGCGTGTATCCATCATGCTCTAAGGCAATTTTGCCTTGACGATCTACAATCACAGTATAGGGCTGAATACCACGAGGATTAAGTAAAGCAACAACCCGACCTTCTGGATCAAGCAGAGTGCGAGTTTTCCAACGACGAGCAAGTCGCCCAACTTGCGATTGAGTTTGAGGACTATCTGTACTGATGGTCAAGACGACTAAGCCTTGCTCTTTGTAACTTTCAAGCATACGGCTCAAGTGTGGAATCTCTTGTTTGCATGGACCACACCAAGTGGCCCAAAAGTTAACCACTACGACTTTGTTCTTAAATTGAGAAAGGCGAACAGCTTCGCCTTTGAGGTCATTGAGTTCAAACTCTGGTGCACTCGCTCGGGCTTTGGCATCGGTAAGACTTGGTTTGGCTTGGGCCTGCTGTGTAGAGTCCAAAAGAAAGCCACACAATAAGGTGAGCATGAGTAGGGATTGTGTGAATAAGTTCATAAGCGGTCACTCCGTGATTTATGGTTTGTCTATAGCTTGGCGAAAACATAATGAATATTCAATGATGTCTGAAATATCTAAGTCTCTATTCTAGAGAGATATGAAAATGTTAATTTAAGCCACCTAGCATAACATATTTCATTTCAATAAACTCGTCCAAGCCCCAAGAAGAACCTTCTCGACCGATGCCGGACTCTTTTACCCCGCCAAAGGGGGCAACTGCACTTGAGATTGAGCCATCATTGACCCCAACCATACCATATTCGAGGGCCTCAGATACTCGCCAAATTCGGCGGTGGTCTTCACTAAAGAAATAGGCCGCTAGACCATAAGGCGTATCATTGGCTTGCTGAATCACCTCTTTCTCATCATTAAAGGGAATCAAATTCACAATCGGTGCAAAAAGTTCGCTTTGAGCAAGCTCTGAATGATTGTCTAACCCAGTTATAATTGTTGGTTCAAGAAAAACACCCTGCTTAGACTCTTGCAGATTTTGGTCTAAAATACGTCCGCCATACAGGATGTGGGCGCCATCTTTTTGGGCTTGTAAAAGTAACTGTTGGACTCTTTTAATCGCACGGGGATTAATGAGTGGACCTATGGCAGTTTCTGGGTTCGCACCATCACCTAGCTTTAAGTTTTGACATTTGGCAATGAGCTTTTGGGTAAAGTCTTCGATCACATCTTGATGAACAAAAATACGATTTGCACAAATACAAGTCTGACCCGCATTACGGAATTTGCTCGCAAACAGACCTTTGAGAGCAAGGTCTAAATCAGCATCTTCAAAAACAATGAGTGGGGCATTGCCACCTAGTTCCAAAGAAACTCTTTTGACCGTACTTGAGGCCATGTTCATCACAAGTTTCCCAATGGCTGTAGAACCTGTAAAGCCTACTTTGCGGACCAGTGGATGTGTGCATAAAAGCTTACCTACTTCGGTCGCTTGCTCACGATCACAGGTCACCACATTGAAAACGCCCTTGGGTATACCCGCTTTTATGGCAAGATCAGCCAAGGCAAGAGCAGAAAGAGGAGTGTCTTCAGCAGGTTTTACCACTACAGTACAACCGGCAGCTAAGGCGGGAGCACATTTACGAGTAATCATAGCATTGGGGAAATTCCAAGGGGTAATAGCAGCAACGACCCCCACAGCTTGTCTTAGAACCAAAAGTTTTCGGCCTTTGGCAAAGGGAGGAATAATGGCACCTTGATCACGAAGTGCTTCTTCAGCAAACCACTTAATAAAGCTTGCTCCATATTTAACTTCTCCGCGTGCTTCAGGATAAGGCTTACCTTGCTCGAGCACCATTAATTGAGCCAAAGAGTCTTGATGAGCAAGGATTAGATCGTGCCATTTCATCAATAAGCGTGCCCGATCGCTAGGTAATTTTGAGCGCCATGACTCAAGCGCAACTTGGGCAGCGTTGATCGCCAACTCTACATCTTGAGCCCCCAGGTTAGCCACCTTGGTGATTGAGGCTTGAGTGAGCGGATTATAGACCGTAAAATTGGCTTTGCTTTGCGCATCAACCCAAGTACCATCAATAAAGGCTTGCTTAAAAATAAGTTCAGATAAGGTCGAGGATTTTGAGTTTGCTGTCTGCATAAATCTAGCTTTCTAGTGGGATAGGCAATATGCAGTGTAAGTTGGGGTCTTAATTTACGCAACTTTCTTTTGTTGAGCCTGTAAAACTCGGTAAATTAAGCAACGTGAGACTTCTAACTCTTCAGCACTTTTTGAGATATTTCCCTGATTTTTTTCAACGACAAACTGCACATAGCTTTCCTTAAACTCATCAAGACTTAATGGGGGCAATAGCTTAAAGATCTGCTTGGTTTTCAGCCTAGATGCATCATTTGCAGTCCGATCATTATGCTTGTCTATGTTAATGGACAAAGCCCCCATAGAGGCAGGTGGTTGAGGAGATTGCTGTTTGGGAAAAGAACCTGTCACTAAATATTTATCAGCAGATGCCTGCAATAGATGCTTGGCGGTTTCGGTCACCTCATAGTCTATTTCTTGGTCAACTGCGGGCAGGGCACGCCAAGGGCCATGGGCGGGCAAGGGCAGGTCTTTGGCGAATATTTCTGGCTCGATTGACTCTATTTCAAGGCAGTGAATTACATTTTTAAGCTGTCTGATATTGCCGGGCCACGCAAAGTCTTTAAGTCTAGACCATGCACAGCTCTGTAAACGTGTAAACACCTGTGGACTAAACTCAAAAACTAGATCGGCTAAATCTTCTAGACGTTCACGTAAAGGGGGCAAATAAAGTACAGCTCCGGTGATTCGATGATAGAGATCTGAGCGAAACTTGCCTTCTTGGACAAGAACTGTGAGATCTTTGTGAGTCGCACACACCAAACGAATATCCACGTGACTCACTTGATCGCTGCCTAAAGCTCTGAGTTCTCCCGATTCAAGAACTCGTAACAAGGCCGCTTGTGCGGTGAGGGATAAATCAGCCACTTCATCAAGAAACAAAGTACTTCCCGAAGCACTTTTGATCAAGCCTTGTCGCTGGCAAGCACCCGTATAAGCATTGGACTCAGAACCGAAAAGCTCAGCATTTAATAAATTGCCTGGAATTGCGGCGCAATTTACAGAAACGAGTTTTTTATGAGCCTGCTTTGAATGTTGATGCAACGCTTGAGCACAAAGTTCTTTACCACTACCGGTTTCACCTTGAATTAATATGCTGAGTTGAGAAGGCGCAAGTCGTTGAATGCGTTGAACAAGCTTTTGAAGACCAAGTCCCTTACCTTTGATCCGTCCGATCTGAGCTTCAGTCTGATAAAGAGTCATATCTTGTTTCATCTGCTTAGAGCTTAAACTTTTTATGGTATGCATTTCATTGATCCTTTGCTGAGGCCTTGGAATAAGGCATAAGTGTAAAGCCAAAGAGGCAAGTAAGAAGAGCACTTATTGAGCTTCCATATACCTCTCGCCAAAAATCTAGATTTGTTGCGCAAAAAAATTAAATTGTCGCTTTTACTCATTGTCTCTTTTCTAAATTTGTTATTCTTTACAGTGTGTTATAGAGAGTTTGTGCTTTGGAAAAAAACTTAAGCGAGTATCTGAAAATTGTACTTGTTGAAACAGAAACTCCAGGAAATCTTGGGGCAAGTGCTCGGGCTATGAAAACCATGGGATTTCATCATTTGACCTTGGTGCGTCCATACAAGAAAGATAGTCGAGAGGCATGGGCACGAGCAGTTCATGCCCAGGATATTTTAGAGCAAGCCCAAGTTTGTGATAACCTAGAAAGTGCACTGACTGACTGTACTTTAGTGATCGGTACTAGCGGTAAAATAGAAAGTGTTGACCAAAAAAGATTTAGTCCCCGCACCTTGGCAGAATATTTACGGATAGAAATTGATGAGCAGCAACATACAAAAATTGCAATCGTCTTTGGTCGAGAATCAAAGGGCTTGACTCTAAGTGAATTGTCACTCTGTCACGCTCATATCAGAATCCCAACCCATCCGGATTGTCCATCATTAAACTTGGGAGCTGCTGTGCAGTTGATTTGCTATGAGCTTTTTGTTGCGAACTTAGCAGGCTTACAAAACAGTTTAAGTGAAGGTGCTAAAGTTGCTCAGAATAACGCACAAGAGCAGCTAGGGTTTCATTCAATGCATAATCAAGAAAAAACAGATATTATTTTAGCCACTCAAGCCCAGCAAAACTACTTATTAGCTCAGCTTGAGAACCTTGCTATACAAGTAGGTGCACTCAATCCTAAGCGCCCTAGACAAATGATGACTAAGTTGCGAACATTTATTTATCGTGCTCAAGGTCGTAAGGCAGAAATCGATCTTTTGATCAATCTGGTCAAAAGAGCATTAAAATCATCTTAAAGATCAAAATTAGAGAAAGCCCTTGTTCTTACATCATGGCTCATGATCTACTTTAGATTAATTAGGTTTTATCCAAAAAGGAGACGTTTAAATGCTTAAAAGAAGTAAATTATTCAACTCTCGGTTCTTATTATCCACCTATCTTATTTGTGGAATGTTGGGCTGTGAGTTTGAAGAAGAACCGATTGACCCAGTAATGGCCGGTGACACAGTGATGGCCGGTGACACAGTAATGGCCGGTGACACTGTGATGGCTGGTGACACTGTGATGGCCGGTGACACAGTAATGGCCGGTGACACAGTAATGGCCGGTGACACAGTAATGGCCGGTGACACAGTAATGGCCGGTGATACAGTAATGGCCGGTGATACAGTAGATGGTGGAGATATTGTGATGGGCGGTGACCCTGTAATGACTTGTGCAGAGCCTAATCCGGCAATAACTTGTCTAGATACTGGCTGTGATGAGGGGCAAAGCTGTGTTGAAGTGCCTGATCAATGCACGCCAAGTTCTTGTGAATGTGATCCGGAAACTGGCAGCTGGGTGTGTACCCGAGACTGTGGACCAAGTTATGAGTGCCAAGAAACCGGTGTTTCACAACTCTGTGGAAGTCGAGGACTTGATCCCTGTCCAAGAGGAAGCTTTTGCTTATTCCCACTAGAAGCGCTTTGTGGAGCTACTGATATACCTGGTGTATGTGAACCCTTAGATTCTGATCGTCTCTGCACTCGTGAATATGCCCCAGTCTGTGGTTGCGATGGAATCACATATGATAATGACTGCTTTGCGCATGCGGCCGGAATGTCTGTAGCTAATGCGGGTCCTTGCCCTGATTTACCGCCTCCTATGTGTACTGATGATGCGGATGGAGATGGGATTTGTAATGCAGATGATACGATTTGTAACTTAGATAATGTGATGCAGAGTTGTCGCCCTCAGGCCCCAGAATGTCCTCCAGGTGAAGTTCCCCAAATGATTGATGGTTGTTATAATGATGTGTGCGTACCTTGGTCTGAATGTATGCCAGCCCTACCACCTGTACCACCTGAGTTATGTGGAGTAAGAGGTGCCAATGCATGTCCAGCGAATACCTATTGTCATTTCCCGATGGAAGCAATGTGTGGCAACTCAGATATTCCAGGTGTTTGTTTGCCTTTTGACCCAAATATGGCCTGTCCAGAGATTTATACTCCGGTTTGTGGTTGCAATGGGCAAACTTATAGTAATGAATGCTTTGCCATGGCAGCAGGCACCTCTATCAGCACTATGGGCACTTGTGAAGACACTATGGTTTGTGATCAAGATGCCGATGATGATGGGATCTGTGACTTAGAGGATCAGTTCTGTAACCGTGATGAAAGTCTGGCGATCTGTGAGGTCATTCCACCACGTTGTCCTATTGGTACCGTACCCGAAGTCATTAATGGCTGTTATGGAGCCTGCGTGTCATGGAACGACTGTGAAAGCCAACCACCTGTAACAGGTCAAGAATGTGGTGGTCGTCTCAATGTTGAATGTCCGGCAAATACCTTCTGTGCTTATCCGCCTGAGGCCATGTGTGGTGCCAATGATATGCTTGGGACCTGTCAACTTATTGGGGAAGGGATTTGTCCACAAGTCTATCTACCAGTCTGTGGTTGTGACGGTCAAACCTATGGAAATGATTGTGAAGCCTTCGCTGCAGGTGTTTCCATAAGCCGTGAAGGGGCCTGTGATGCCCAAATACAATGCGGCGGCTTTGCTGGTTTGACTTGTCCCGATGGGATGAGCTGTATAGATGACCCCAATGATGACTGTGACCCAGACCGTGGAGGCGCTGACTGTATCGGGATTTGTGTCGGTCGCCCTACTCCATAAGCGAGTTATTTAAAGACTTTTGTGCCTCTTGAGAACCATATACTCCGATCTGTTGGACGCCTTCAATAAAGTAGCCCTCAACGGGTAAGGCGGTTCCATAACGCCACCACAAGTCGACCTCTTCAGGTAACTTTTCTTGCTGATGATGATATAAGGCCCAATCAGCATACGGATAGGTCCAATCTCCTGTTGATTGGACATTGCGGTTGAGCCAATGAGCTTTTTTGTAATGATGCACAGCAATACCGGTGGCATTATGCCAAAAAACAGCTGTTAGATCTTGATCTTGTTGATTAAGCCACGGAAGCATTTCTACGCTACTGTATCCCCAAAAGTTTCTAGGCATTCTCATCTCTGCAGCACCTGGTGCACCACCAGCAATAGAGTTATACCATGCGGGTCCATGAGCTCCATATTCGTGAGTGAGCCATAAACCTGGGGTAACTAAGCAAAAAATAACGAGTGCTTTTACTGTTCGTTGCTTTAAAAACTCAATTTTTTTGATTGTTTGCAACAGGGCAAACGCCGCAATTACCGAGAAAAAAGGCATACTTGGCATCCAATGCTTAGTTCCCCCAAAAATAGGAGTATTAGGCAAGGCGATGATGAATATAGGCGCCAAACAATTGATAAGCAAAAAAAGCTCAATCGGTAAGGTCTCATCACGTTTTCGCCAGCGTTGCCAAGCACTAATGATGAGCTTAGCAATGCCAATAGTCCCTAAAAACAGGCAGGCTACCGGAAGTGTAAATAAGGTGAATACAAAGGGGAAATGTATGGGGAAGGGAGGACCATGATAAAGGGTACCTAAATAATCGACCGGATAGTGAACATGGCGAGCATGAAATGAAATATACTCTTGTAAGCGAGACCAAGTTTGATCATAGAGCCAAGGCCAATGTAACCAAAAGACTGCCAAGCCCAAAAAGATCATCGAAAGCGCAACGGCTATATAATGTTTTAACCAGCGCTTGCGTTCTTCTACGACTTTAATTTGTACAAGGTGATAAATACTTAATAAAAGTAAGAAGAAAGGGGCAAAAAAAGCATTGAGCTTGGTTGCTAGACCAAGACCAAGGGCAATCCCTGAACCAATGATCCATATCCGACTTTGCCAAGCCCATAAATATGCCATGGCAATCAAAAGCCACATAGCGGTCACCGGCAGGTCAAAGCAAGCGAGATGCGCATGAAAAAATAAGCGAGGCATCCCCATCAAAAAGAGTGGACTTGTTAAGCCGAGCCATAGACCACCAAGCATGCTTCCGAGTAGACTGGTGAGATAGACTGTAAAGCCAGCAAGTAGCATGGTAGGTAAACGATAGGCTAAAATAGGGTCGCTAATGAGTGTCCACTTTACATGTAAATAGTGATGGCTTAAGCCAAAAAACATCTTCATGAGCATCGGATGCTCATGATTCACTTTAAAACCATCATAGATCGCTTGGTCCGAAAATGCAGACCAACCTAGTTTAGGAATCAGCGTAAACCAATCGACGAAACGATCAGCAGCATAAAAGTAGATGCTTTCATCTCGGGGAATACCAATCCAAGCGGAGGTTGTGATCAAATACGTAGTATATATAAATGCAAATAAGAGCCCACAGGCATGATGCTTTAAGCTGAGTTTTGAGCTCAACAATAAAGTGTGCTGACCTTGGGTAAAAAATGAGCTTAGTCCCAAGAGAGTACCTCATAATTTCTGCAATATCTGATAAACTCGCCGGCCCAATTATCCCAAGCTAAATGTAAAACTTCTTCGTTTTCATATGGAAAGTTGACCGGTGCTCTATATGTACACTTTAAAACATTGAGCCACTCTGATGACCAGCGTAAAGAACTTCCGATCATCCAAGCTGTTCCATCGCCTTGTCGGTATAAAAGTGAGTATTCTACCCAAGTTTTATGATGTACATACCAATGTAATACACGTGGATCCAAGCCACGATGATAATCGCGCTCAACATGTTGAGCTAGGCTTTCAGCAATATTTGTTTCGAGCTTTTCACAATCACCAAAGCATCCTGCGGAAAAAGATACATACTCTTGCCCCTGTTGAGGGTTTTGCTGTGGATCTTGAAAGCGTACAGTATCGCCGGCAATAGGTAAAAGCTCCCAAGAAGCAGGATGTTGAATAGCCAAGGTGAACTCTGCTTCTGGAATTTTAAAACGTTTTTTAACAGCATTGGGCAAGACCGCTACTTTTGGGAAGGGCAAGGGTTCCGGAATAAGCCATTCGGGTAATTCAACAGGCTTCGTGGCTTTACCCAAGCTGGATTCTTTAAGGTTAGCCGCAAGTTTACTGCTGTCTTGTTTTGGTGATGAAAGTGACAATAAACCACAAAGCACCAAGCAGATTGTCATAAATAAGGCATAACAAAGCAGGAGCCATGAACGGGAAAATATATTTGACCAAGTAAGGCTGTGATCATTCATGATGGGGTCATTCATAAGTGGTAAATCAATGATTTTATGTAAGTGACAATACCACTATTAGGACACTAATTCCCCAAGGTCAACTGTGGCCATTGATGATCTAAATAAAGTCCTTGATTGAAGCGGTCACAAGCACCTCGTGGATTTTGATCTAGATTGCTTTGAACCACTTGTAAAGTGTAGTCAACTCGATCATCACCATCAGCAAAGATATTTGACGCTGTCACGTTGATATAGACGAGCTCACCGCCTTGCCCTGCCTTGATATTCAAGCATTGACCGGTTTTATTTACTTCTACACTTTCAATATAATCAAAGTCTGTCGTGATCGCTGATAAGGCCAAAAGTCCATCAGAACTTGGAGAGAAACCGATATGGACCGTAATATCCTCATTCATGACCGGTATGGCATACCAGTCACCGCGCAGACGCTCCGAGCTACAAATCCAAGTGGCGCCTTCACGAATGCCTTCTAAGGGTAGGTTACTTGCTCGGTTAAATTGGTCATTATCGCTTGCTCCTTCATAGGGATCAGCCACGCAAGGCAAAGTTGGTGGAATCAGGCTTAATTCTAATGTGTAAGCTGACAATGCTGCATTATTACCCTCACGCTGTACACGTAGCAGATATTCTCCGGGCGCAAGCTGACCTCTTGGTGTTGCAATGAGCTCATCTTGATACTGAGTTACACTTTGCTCAATCGCACCTTGTTGAGCATCAAAAAGCTTAAGATTGATCGCAAGATCACTTGAGTTGACTTTCGCAACGACTCTGACCCCTTGTTGAGGCACTCTAAAGCGATACCAATCGTGATCGGATTGATTTTCAGCATCACAGATTACACCTTGATCAAAAGTAACTCTAAAGGGTTCAGCCAGGGATAGAATACTTGGATCATCTAAGTCTGGGCTGAGATTACGAGCATTTAAAGCAGTATCATCGCGTCCGGTAAGCTCGATAGGGTCATCGACACAGTCAGCAACCAAAGGATTACGATTACGGTTGATTTCCTCTCTTGAACTTAGGCCATCACCATCAGGATCTAAGTCAGCATCGGCTGGATCTTGAGGATTTAAGCCATTATTGACCTCTTGTAAGTTAGTGAGCCCATCTTGATCAAAGTCACCTTGGGCATCATTAGGATTACTTGGGTCCATATTGGCTTGGACTTCTAGGGTATTAATAATACCATCTTGGTCAGCATCTTCGCGGGCATCACTAGGATCACGAATATCAAAACTTAGACCCTGTTGAGTCCAATACCATTCTTGGTAGTTAGTCATTCCATCAAGATCCGTGTCTAAGGTAGCATCCTCAGCAACATTGGGATTGAGAGCCATCTCTACCTCAGCCAAGTTGGGTATACCATCACCGTCACAGTCTAGATCGCCATCAGGTAAGCCTTGTGTATTTGGATTGCTCACACTGAGATTCATCCCATTGATCAAGATACAATCGATTTCTACGCTTCCATATAGTCCATCTTGATCATAATCGATACGATCATGGTTAAACTGCATAGCGGCAATATTATAATCGCTTATATTAAAGAGTTGATCACGGTGATCACGGTTCATTTCTGCCCAAGTGCGCTCGGGGAAATGCTGGGCTATGATCTGAGGATTTGAGATATCCCAACCCATGCTGTACGCTAAGCTGATATCAAAAAGCAGACTTAAGTCGGTAAACATGGGTCTACCAGGGATTGGAGGAGTAGCGGGAATCACCTCAAGTTGCTCATTAATTCCACCAATACCTGTACATTGCTCAGGATATGGGAAAAGGCTCAAATGCTCGATTTCTTCACGGATTCTATTATAGGCAGGCACGGCACATTCATTATACTGCTCAATCGCTAAACAACGACGCTCAGGAGCAATATAAAAGAGTAAGGCTGCATCATCTTGTCCAAGATCTAACAGTTGCTCCATAATTTCCTGTTGAGCACGGGCGGCTAAGGGATATGGGCTAAATGGACCACATTCTCTTTCAACACGTAGTAAGTCTACTTCGACTCGGAAGCGTACAGCTAAAGTCAACATCTTTTGTGCATTTCTAACAAAAACGCCCTGGTCAGCAGCATTAAAGAGTTGAGTAACTAGGTCCATTAAGGCTAATTGAAGCTCAAGGCTTTCCTGCTCACCTAAGAAAGGACATTCATCACCCTCATTTAAATTGAGGCACTGTCCAATTTGAGAAGCCATTGCTGTCTGAATCGGTTCTAAAAGGATGAGAGATTGCCTCACAGCTTCAATTCCATTAGAGCGAGAGTCAGGTTCGCCCTCTCCGGCAAGATTCGTACCGGCGGCTGCCAAGTACGCTTCAAACTCTGTCTGTAACTGAGCAAGGGCTTCACGAACATGACCGTTGGGCTCATTAGCTCGATACAAGCGATTGGTTGTATCACCACCTTCCGGCATAGGGAAGCCTCCATGCACTGTAGATAAGTCAAAAACATGGCGCAAGGCAAAGTGTGCATCATAGATGAGAGCAAAGAGATCTCGTGCCAAGAAGGAATCTCGACCCATTACACGATCTTTAAAGTCTACATTCTCAAAAATCTGACGTGCTTCGGTTAGTCGAGTCATTCCACGTTGGTAATTTGAGTCATTGGCAATATCCGGTGTTTGGTTAAGTACCTCTTGTGCATAGCTTTCGGTTTCTCTCAGCAACTGACGAGAGATTTTCCAAAGCAAGGTACCCCATTGAGCACCTTGTTCTTGAGCTCGATTGAGTCTAAAGAGCAGCTCATCAAAGGCCATTAAGGTATTTCCACGATAGAAGCTTTCCATACGACTAAATGTAGCCCATTCTGTATTGGCCACTAGGCCATTATCAATCAGCTCCTGTCGCTTTTCTTCGGCCCACTTCGCTTGGTTTACCCAAGTACTAACAGTGGGTTGACCTTGAGGATTTAAAGAAGCTAAAGCTCTATTGCTTAGGGGGAACTCACCACTATTAGAACGATCTATTGCTTGAGTAACAGCGACATCTACTTCGTTGAGTAAGTCACTTAAAGTCACTGGACGTACCGAGAAAGGGAAGCTTGTTTCAATCGATGAATCTGGGTCATTGATGAGCAATCTTACTTCATAGTCACCTGCTTCAAGATATTGATAATTAATCGTAGTTGGTGCAGGGATTTGGTGTGGAAACTCAAAGAATTGACCAGTGCCTGTAAAATCAAAGTCATAAGAGGTAATTTCATCGCGTGGTGCACCCGGTTCAGCAAAAACAGCAAAGCTGATATCCTCAAGAGCATAAGCGCTGTTTGGTCTTTCAATGCTGAGTAACTGAGGATGAACATCACGAACATTCACTTGGATTCTTTGGGTACTTACGCTGTCTTCATCATATACAAAGACTGACACTTCATATTGACCATCTTCATCAAACACATGCTCACTTTGAAGATGAGTGGCTACAGGACCTCTAGTTGCCACCGAGCCATCTCCCCAACGCCACTCAACCTCGGTAAGCAAGTCTGATGGATTGGCAGCTCGGCTTAGACTCGCATCAAAATTAACCGCTTGGCCTTGTACTCCATTATATGGACCTCCGGCATCCACGATTGGGTCAACATCACTGACTAAAATCTCAAATTCCTGCTGATGAGTGAGGCCATAACTATCTTCAACCTCAAGCAAACCAATGGTCAAACCATCATCTTGAGTATTAAAGTTGACTTGGGCACCTTCGAGCTCAAAAAGACCATCTTGGTTAAGATCCCAACGATAGTGGGCAATTTGATCTTGGGCTTCCGGTGGACTTGAGTCATCACCCTCTAGACGCAAGGGTAAACCTTCCTCAACAAGATAGGTTGGAAGCTGGGCTAAATTGTCGGCTAAGGGGTGTCCTTGACTCACAGGGCGAGCAACGGGGGGGCCATTTAGTCTGAAGCTACGTCGCTGGATTTGTGGATCGCCTACACAGGTAGGTGCATTGAGAGTAAAGGTATAGTTACCCAATTCTGTGGTTTCATTACCTGCAGTATAAACCCAAGGCTCTTGTCCCTCACGACTGAGGGTAGCCGTAATTTGATTGACACAGCGCTCATATACAGCCGCACTAAAGCTCCATGTAAAGGCGCTTTGATCCGGTGGAACAAGTGAGCCATCAGCCGGTCCACTAATATCGACTTCAACCGGTTGAGCGACTCGATAGCGACGCTGTACCTGTGCTTGATTACCGCAGGCATCAGTGGCTGTGACTTGTAGATAGCGTTCACAAGCATTGGTTTGAGTACTTTCGTCAAGTACAGGGGCATTATCAACATTATCAACGGCTATAATTGTGTAGTCAGGAACTTCTTCGGCTCGGTAACATACATCGGCTAGCAAGTTGGCACTAATGGTAATTTCAGGAGCTTGACGGTCAAAGGTAATTGCACCACCAGCATTCGCTGTGACTGTAGAGCCTCCTTCATCGGTAAAGCTTACCGTAATTGTGCGCTCGCCTTGGGCAAACTGATTAGTATTTAACATGAGACTCAAGTTTTGCCACTCTTGGCTTTGAGTTGTTTGTACACTGGTTTGAGTAAAGAGCGCCCCATCAACAAAGACCTTGACGCTGACTTGCTCCCCATCTGGATCTCTGACTCGTAACTGTAGCTCTACTTGATCTTGATTCAAGCATGCACCTGCACGTGGCGATACAATTTCACCGGCTGGTGGTGCATTGTCACTGATTTCAACACGAACTTGGGCCGGTTGAGGTGAACAATGCTGTGCCTCAGGATCATCACAAGCAATCATGCTGATCAATTGCACACTACCCACACGCCAATTTGGGTTTACATAAGAACGAACGATTGGGCCCTCATAGTCTCTGCCATTAATACCGGGGGCCCCATTGGTATCATAACGCCCATACAATCCATCACGGTCTGTATCCCAAAGGTAATGGGTAATTTGATCACAAGGTTCATTAGGATCTCTTGAGGCACGGGCATCTAAGTCAATACCAATCCAATTCCCTTGTCGGTCTTGACCAGTGACATACGGTCCACCCGCATTGGCAATAGGGGGGATGTCATCAACAACTAATTCATAAGTGGTCATGCCAAGGGCCACTCGACCAGAAGCATCAATCACAATTAAGCCCGCGGCATAGGCTCCGGCTTCATCTACATAATTGCGAGGTACAGTTTCTCCCTGTGCATCGATGACCCCATCAAAGTCAAAGTCCCAATTATACTCCACTAAACCAAAGCCTTGATCAGCTGGACCATCGGTAAAGCTGGCAGAACCATCAAAAATGACTGCATCTTCACAGCCAAAACTATCGGGAACTACGCGGGCGATTGCTGTTGGGCCATTGACAATACTCACAGGTACTCTAAGTGTGCTTGAGACATCAAAGCGATCCCATACAGTTAAGGTGAGCCAGTATTGCCCAACAGGATCTTGAGGATTGATATTTAAAGCTGCATAAAGAGCGTCTCGCGACAGGATAAATTGGGCTTGATCACTTTCGATTTGACCATCTTCACCCAAGTCCCACTGATAACGTACAACGCTATCACCACAGGTTGTATTGGCATCGATTGAACCACTGGCATCAAAGAAGATTTGAGTATTTGCGGCATCAGACTTAGCCAAAACATATGGGCCACCAGCATCGGGAATTGGAGCGCTGTTTGCTTGATCAACAGCTAAAGAGGCTTGGGTAAATGCTTGGTTTCCACGACTATCAGTCACTCTCAAGGTGACAGTAACCGGTCCATCAAAGGTATAGCGGTCAGCAACATAAGTGCTCCGTTCTCCTCGTGCATCTTCCGGATCATCAAAATCACCATCACCATTCATATCCCAAGCCCATTCAACAATATCTATGCCGGGGTGTGGGTGGCTGGAAGCACTACCGTCTAAGGTTACGCGTTGTCCACAAGCGGAAGCCGGTGGGTCAATCACCGCTGCGGCAATGGGATCACGAGGGTGAATAGTGAAGGTGCTTGTATCTCGTGCACTTAATAAGGTGCTATCCTCGATTTCCATTAAGATACCATACTCTCCTAAAGCGCCATATCCCATATCTACAAGGCTTTGGAATGAGATTGTGGTTTGAGCCTCATCACCATTACGATCAAGATCTTCTTGTTCAAAATCCCATTGACCATTCCAATTGAGCCCCTGTGGGTCATCACGATTAGTTTCATAGCCTAATTTCCAACGATAATGACGAATGTAATCACCTTGATTAGGTTCTAAACTTTGAGCTGCACTCAAGACCAGCGGATCTCCCACCAACAAGTGATAACCACGCTCAGGCGCGTCAGATGGGTCAGCATCGGCCGTGGGAGGAACATCACCAAGCCCATAAATAATCTCTCGTTCAAAGGTATTGGTTTGGCCAATATTGTCGGTCACTTTTAGGCGCACGATCGGACGAGGGATATTATTTGGGTCGAGTTCGGGGAAGATGCGTAAAAAGTTCACAACCGGCAGTTGGCTGTCATCATAAACACCATCATCATTTAAATCCCACTCATATTTGACAATTTCACCATTAGGCATGGGTGAATAGCTTTCTCGAGCATCTAAAGTCACTTCAACTCGGCCTCTGACCTCATCAATGGGGGCAGGGTTTGGTCGTTGATCAAAATATGCTTCTGGTTCGGCCTTAAAAATCACAATTTGGGCGTTAGCAGTTGCGCTTGCTCCAAAAGTATCGGTCACTCTTAGAGTGATTGGATTGACGGGCTCAAAAGTGCGGCGATTGGCAGGCCATTGCATGTTGGTAGCGAGTTCGGCCCATGGTAGGGTGAGCACAGAAGCACTGGCTCTTGGGTCGCCGGCCACAATATCACCATCATTGGCATTAAATTGACCATCTCCATTAAGGTCCCATTCATAGGTAACAATGGAATCTCCACAGTTGATGTCACTATCATAAGAAGCCGCCGCACTTAATACTAACTCTGAGTTTTCAAGAACGATGTATTCTCTTTGAGCAATACGAGCCACTGGAGTGGTATTTCCTTGGTTCACTTCAATTTGTAAATTGTTAACGGTATGTCTTTCTTGATGTGAATCAATCACTGTCAGAGAGACCGGATAAGTACCAAACTTGTCATAAGTATAGGAGAAGGTAGGCAAAGCACCACCACCATCTACACCGGGTCGCCCATCAACATCCCACTCATAGCGAATAATTGAGTATTGCTCAGCATTAGGATGATAACTTGCGGACCCATCAAAGGTGACTGTTTGCTGACATGCGATTGGATTAGAGCTTACTGAAGCGATCGCTACCGGCTCACGAGGGTAGATGATAAATGTGGTGGCATCTTCAACGCTTAAACGATTGTTGCCCGTACCTCCACCTGAGTCAGTGGCTCGCATCCGAATTGTATGCTGTACCTGCTCTTCAAACTGCGCTAAATAATTAGCGGGTACGGTTGGCGTAGCACCATTGAAATCATTAAATGAACTTTGATTGGCTTGAAACTCCCAGCCGACAGTGATTTGATCTCCACAGGCTTGATTGCGGTCACTGACAGCACCCTCTAAAACGAGTTCATCACCACGCTCTAAAATATATGGTCCACCAGCAAAAGCTGATGGTGCGATGTTTTCAGCAGCCTGTACATTCACTTGTACATCAAAGGTTCGATCCTGACCCAAAACACGCCCACTAGGCGCATTAGGGTCTTCAATACTTTCTACGACTCTTAATTGTGCCGTATATTGACCTCGGTTCATGTATTGATAGTCAAATTGGGCAAAGCGACCTTCAAGTGTATTACCTGAGGCATCCGTATATTGATAAGCCTTTTCAAAATCAGCATTTTCTCCCGTTGCCCACCAACGTCCACGGCCAACATTATCCTGCTCACCTACATCCCATTGATATAGCTCAATTCGGGCATTAGGATTGGGGTGAAAGGATTCTTCATGATGAAAAGTAACAAAGCCATTGCTTGAGCTTGCGCAGCCCTCAACAACAGTCACTTGTTCGGGAGCGCCCTTGGCGATTGGTTTCGGGTTAAAGATCGTTGGAGTAAGAATAAGGGCACCAATACCCGCAGTGATATTATGTCCACCATAGCGACATAATACATTTCTTTCATTATCAACAGGGCAGTCGGTGATCAAACCAAACTTATCATAGTTACTTAAACTACGGTATTGCTGTCTAAGGATTGTGGTTTCAAACTCTTTGGCCCAATCTTTACCCCCAATTTTTTCAAGTGTGTCCTTACCAGTACGGTATCCCTTTTGGTGTGAATAGATTCCATAAATACTACCACAGTGCGCACTTGAGCCCCAATTATATACACTAGAGGTATTTCCACAGGTATATGAACCATTGAGCCATAAGCGACCGCTGCCACGCCAGCCATAATATGTGGAGTTCCAACTCTTTTTAATAAAGTTTACATAATCATTATAATTACTTACCATTTGGCGTTCGGTCAAATTAGAGTAAGTTTTACCATTGATCACAAAGGGCTTGTTGTTGCTGTTAGAACTCATTTTATCGATTTCAAGCCAACGATTTGCCACAATTGCCCCACCGGTGAGGTGATTGTTGTCATCGGCCCAGCAGCCACACCCCACGTTTGAAGTACGATAACTTGCCCCGCCCTCAGGGCCTTGGTTAGCATGTAAGTGACTTGGAATGCGGTATTTATGGTGATTGTTTACGATAATTCCATATGGTTTACCAGCGACCTCAGCACTTTCTAAACCGATATAAGCCCATTGAGACAAAGAAGCAAAAGCACGGCTTGCTCCCGCGCTACCTTCGATGTTCCAATAATCCCAACCACCATAGCCACCACCACCATCGATTTGCATGTTTCCTAAAAAGTCTACCATTTGCTGAACAACAAACTCAGTGAGTTGTCCTGCCTTGTTACCAACCTGCAATGGTGTACCGGCAAGTCCTGCCAAGGCAGTAGAAATACCGCCCGTAAATAAACCATTACGATAAGCACAATTTCTTGAACTATTTAAGTAATAACCGATTCGATCATCTGTTCCGGCAATCGGGTTACAGGTCAACTCTTGTCCGTTACGAATACCACAGGTATTGGCTTCTTCGACAGTCCCAATGGTGTGATTACTAAAACCTTGACCAACAATGTAATTAAATAGACGAGCTGCAGTTTCCGCATAGGGGTCATTGTTCCAACGTTCGTCGTTTTTTGTCCGCCAATCTTGGCTCACATTATGCCCAAAGTCATTGAAAGTACCAGGAGGATAAGCAGGAAGACGACCATTCACATTCATGGCCCACATCGCTGTGGTTGAGCCTTCCAAATAATAATGACCAGCCGGACTTCTAACACCGGAGTTAATATATCCTTTTATCGCATTTCCTGAGCCACTGCGGCTGATATGGCGATGAATATACCAAAGGGCTTCTTGAATGCCCATTTGAACCATAGTTTCACGCTGCACGCTCGTCCAGTTTTTAGGATTTGCCGAGGGGGCCCAATCATACACATATAAAAAATATGTGGCATCAGTATTTACATTGGTACAATTATTTCTGACTCGAACATCAATGGGAAACTCGCCGTTGCTAGTGACTTGTGGAACTTGGTAAGTAATCCCAATATCATAAACAGTATTTCCACTTGGAGTTACGTTTTTGGGGGACTCATCAAACTGTTGATTGCCATTTGTATCCCAGTAAATCTTGTATCCTGAATTACAATCAGCATTACGTAAGATCCCCTTTAGAGTAATATGGGCATGTTCGTGCGCTGGTGCAGCAAGAGTAAGATCTTTAGGTGCATAGGGTACAAAAACGATTTTAGGTTCACCGGCCCAAGCGTTTAAAGGGACTAATAAAAAAAAGAAAAGCCCAAAAAATGATAGAAGCGCAAATCTAGAATCTTGACGAGGCCTGCTTTCTAGTTCATCTATATAATTTAAGTTCATTATATCTTCCTTTAATCCCAAGGTGACTGATTCAAGCTTCAGTCAAATACATCAAGCAAAAGCTAGACAGAATTAGATAACATTTTCTCTATATATTAACATAGATTAATCGAGTTTTATCTACAAAACAAAATCAATCCTTAGTGTAAATCGAATCAAGTTAGGTTGTGAACTCTTGAAAAAAAAAGATTCTCCAAGACAAAGCAAAAAAACTTTCAGTACTGATTCGCACCAAGAAATCCAAATTAAGGAACTTATCTTAACTTGGAAGGACATTCTCGAAGACAAACGAAAGCAATGGCGCTTACATCGAAAATTAATGGCGAAATCTACCCCACTAGAGTTTTGCCTACGTCCACATCTCGCTTTGCTGATTTATGCTATGGCTTTAAGTTTACTCGGCCGAGGTTTATGCCACTTACAAGGAGAAACTGTCTATTGGGCTTTTTGGTGGAATGAAACATGGGCTACTCCACTTGCTTGGTTATCAGCGAGTTCATGGTCTGATTATTCGATGAGCTTATCGATCGAGCAGATGCTCATGCGTGTTGAGCAAGGATTAATGCTCTCCTTTTTAGCCCTTGGTACGATCTGTGTCTATGCACCAAGAAGACTTTCTCAATCTCTAAAAAGTCATGGCCAAGCCTCAAGCCTTGACCTAAGAGGCGCAAAAGTCACTCGAAAAAAAGTTCAGGCTTCACCCGAGGGTCAACGACTTGCAGAACCACCAAAGAGTACGCAGTGGTTTGCTCGAGCCTTTCTTTTAGCTGCACTCATTCAAGCCTTTTATATTTTTTGCTTATAGTTGTCACATGAGTACCGTTGGGCCACAATTTTAGAACATCTGTTACAACTCTCTATACCCGTGGCTTGTTGG
>CAKZRU010000008.1 GCA_937146725.1 uncultured Myxococcales bacterium | reverse complement strand
TGGCGATAATCACTTGTGGCTTAGAGCTAACCCCTCCAAATCCCCATTCATCGGCCGGATGACCTGAGTACACATAGACAATACCTTTGGCACCAAGCGCCCAAGAAACAGAGCTAGCCACTAAGTCACAATAGCCATCTCCATTGTAATCTCCTGCGCTTAGACGATACCCTAATTGATGGTTATTTACGCCACCCCAAGCTTGATTTTGGTAGACTTTACCCACCACGATTTGATGAGGACTTACGGAAAAACCGTTGTCACCACCAAGATAAATGAACACACCACCTTCGTTCCAATTAATTGGATCATCACGGCGATTTTCATAAATAAAGGCACCGCCTGCAATATCAGGCCATCCATCACCATTAAAGTCACATACCGCGATACCGGCACCTAAGCCATCATCATTTTGATTAGAGCTCAGTACCATACTTGGCTCGGCTTCAAAGCCGCCGCTTTCTACACCATAATGTATGTAAAGGGCACCATTATTAACCAAACCAACATCGGCACCTTTTATGCCATAAACTAAGTCGAGATACTGATCGTTATTTAAGTCCTTAATCACAAAATCATGGCCGAGCTCATCTCGGCGACCAACACCATAAATCACTTGCGAAGGTTGGGTTGGATAAAGTTCTTCTGCTTCGGCATCTCCTGAAAGGAAAACAAAAATGCCTCCGCCATTTAAGGCGCCCACATCGGCTTGTGCTCGACCGATGACTAAATCATGAACTCCATCCCCATCAAGATCATCTTCAGCCCACATTACCGAGTTAGCAAAGTGATCATTTTGCTTTGGAACTTCTGCACTTAGGCTTGATACGGCTTGAATTCTAACCCTGGTTTCTTTGGGCGTGAAATGATCTTTAATTGTGATCACTTGATTGGTTGCTTGGGATGCACTGAGCAAAAGTCCATTCACTTCTAAAGGAGCCAGAACTTCAAGGTCATAATGACCGCTTCCCCCCCTTGGCTCTAGTTGAATCGTGGCACCTGTGGGAAAGATGAGTAGATTTTGATCGATTGTAATCTCTGCATTAAGTCGAACCTGCATGGCCACAGCAACTCGCTCATTGGTTTGGGTATCATGTACTTCAAGAACATCCACACCCAACTGATTACCCACTGCATACATATGTTGGGTAAGCATTTGCCCACCACTTTCAGTACTGATTACAGAGATTTCATAAGTACCGGAGCCTTCTTCAACTTCGATTGTAATCCGATCACCCCGCTCAACATCAGGAGTTCTTGGTGACACTTTAAGTGGATTTACAATTCTGATCTCAAGATCAATCTCTCCAGGGCACTTTGCATCAGTGACCCGTATCACATCCACTACTCCCTCGGTTGAACCTGAAAGATAAGCGCCAGTTTGGGTATTGATGATCGCCCCCGATTGGTTATCGATCAGTTCAAACTGCCATTCCCCACTTCCACCACTGGCTTGCAGAGTAATTAATTGTAAAGGTAGCGTTGCTGAGCTAGGAGAGCTTAAGCTGAGTGGTTCCAAGCAATCGGTGATCACTTCCATGTCCATTGGCGCCATGTCAGCTACTTCCATGTCCAATGGCTCCATATCGGCCAATTCCATGTCCCTTGGCTCCATATCCGCCATTTCCATGTCCATTGGCTCCATGTCGGTCGTTTCCATGTCCACCGGCTTCATGTCAGCCATTTCCATGTCTACAGCCACCATGTCAGCCTCTGCCATATCCATAAGTTCGGAATCGGGCTCACAGCGAATAGACCAAGTCTCTTCATCGACTCTGACTGCTTGACAGCCGACAGGGACCTCATCTAAAGGGTGATCAACAAAGACCGAACGGGTGATTGTTTCGCCTTGACAACCAATCAACGGCAAAATGGCCATGAGTGAAAAGATCAATATTTTTGGAGTTATACATCCTATAAAGTTGTTAAGTTTAGAGGACTTTTGACCAGCTATCATCTTCATCAGCTGAACCCTTACAGAAGTCAAAATAGTTAATGTGTTTTGTAAAACTTAAGTTCAAATCATACTATAACCCATATTAAGATCGCTGTCTTATCATTGTAGAAAATGATTTAAGTAACATAAACCTATGTGCCTTGAATGTATTTGACTCACCTATAAAGACTAGACCAATGAACCAACTCGATTTCATCATCTTAGCCGTTTATATTCTCATTGTTTTTTGGATTGGCCTACGCTTTACAAAGGATGCTGGTCAATCTACCGAACATTTCTTTGTGGCCAATCGAGGTCTTCCTTGGTGGATTTTAGGCATCTCAATGGCCGCCACAAATTATTCTATTGATACACCATTAGCCATCACCAAATTGGTGTCCACACAAGGGATTGCCGGCGTTTGGTTTTGGTGGGCTGGGGCGTTATCTGCCTTATTGGTTGCCTTTCTTTTTTCGCGTCTTTGGCGACGAGCCGGTGTGGTCACAGATGCTGAAATTGTAGAACTCCGATATGGCGGTAAGTCAGCGGCGGCTTTGCGTCTTTTTAAGGGCTTTTATTTTGGTATCTTTTTCAATGTATTCATCATGGCATGGGTTTTTGTTGCCCTTGAAAAAGTGATTTCAGCCATGACTGATTTGCCTACAATGCCTCTTTTGGTCATCAGCACTATTTTAGCATTCATTTACACGGTTGCTTCGGGCATTTATGGGGTCATTATTACCGACCTTTTTCAATATGGTCTAGCCGCATTAGGTGCTGTACTTATTTCATATTATTCAGTCAGCTATGTAGGTGGATTAGAAGGGTTATGGACTAAGCTTGAAACCGCTCCCGAGGGCTTAACCGCTTTTACCGCCTTCACCGACGAAGGCGTTATGCTTCCCTCATCGGTTTTCTTAACTTATATTTGTGTGAAATGGTGGGCGCATAAATGGGCTGATGGTGGTGGAAAGCATATTCAGCGCATGCTGTCGGCTCGCAATGAAAAACATGCGATGTGGGCGACTATATTTTTTGCGGTTAATGCTACCTTAGTTGTTTGGCCTTGGATTATGACCGCCTTAAGTGCCTATGTTGAACTTGGTGTACAAGATGACCCTGAAATGGGTTATCCAATGATGATGAAGTTAGCGCTGCCTCATGGTGTTTTAGGTCTTTCAGTCGCTTGCTTGGCGGGCGCATTTATGTCGACCATTGATACGCATCTTAATCTTGGTGCTTCTTATGTCATCAATGATTTATACCGTCGTTTTTGGAAAACAGACGCTGATGAAGCACACTATGTATTGATGGCTCGATTGACTATGGGTCTTTTACTAGTGTTAAGTGTTATTGTGTCAATGAATCTTGATTCCGTAGCTGATGCTTGGAAGTTTTTAATCACCTTCGCAAGCGGAGCAGGAGTCACTTGGATTTTGCGCTGGTTTTGGTGGCGCATTAATGCATGGACCGAGATTTCGGCCATGTTAGCCTCTGGGTTGATCGCGAGTTATTTAAAAATCGCTCATCCGGACTTGCTTCTTTCAACAAAAATCCTAAGTTGCGTACTTGGCTCAGCCTTAATTTGGTTACCAATCACGCTGATAACAGCGCCTGTGCCACAGCAATCTTTGATTGAGTTTGTTCGTAGGGTACGTCCAGGCTCATTGGGATGGAAGCCAATCTATCGGGCGGAGAATATGCCGGATTCACCTTATCTATTAAAAGCACTAGGGTTATGGCTTTGCTCCGTATTTATTTTATTTGGATTAAACTTTTTACTCGGGCATACCTTATTAGGTGGCTTTAGGTAAGTAAGCAACAACCTGTACACAATGTACACGCATTAAAAGCCGACCATCTTAGAAATCAAGAGAATAGAAATGCTCAGAAGTTTTTTTACAGTCCTGTTTAGTCTTACGTTTATTCTAAGCTGTGCCTCTACCATTGATACAGAAAACACCAGTCTTGGCTTTACCGAGAATTGCATGAATGAAAGCTGTTCATCAACACCAAGCTGCATCGTCAATGAAGATTGTGACACAGGCTTTCGCTGTGTCGAAGGAACATGCTTTGAAAATGAATGCACTGATGGTGAAACACAAAGTTGTGAAGAGGAATGCTTTACCGGCACACAAACGTGTCAAGGCGGGATTTGGCGTAGCTGTGTAAGCGAAATGATTGTGGAGGCCGAAAGCTGTGAGCAAGCAGGTGAGCAAGCAGGTGAGCAAGCAGGTGAGCAAGCAGGTGAGCAAGCAGGTGAGCAAGCAGGTGAGCAAGTAGAATGTAGACCACAACTTGAATTATGTACTGATGGGCTAGATCAAGATTGTGATGGCATTGCTGACGAAGGCTGTGGAAGCTGTACGCTCACCATCCAAGATCAAGATACCAATGAGCCTTCTGAATATTTTACTGGAGAAAGCGGCGTAGTTAAGCTTGGTAAAGTCGAAAGTAATCGTTGGGCAATAAGCTCTCAGTTAGGTGTGTTCAGAAGTATTAAAGGCTATAATGTGGGCCGGACAAATGTGAATATTGGCGGCGCCCATAGACTTGACCTTGGCCAAGCAATACAAGTTTTTGAATGGCAAAATAAAGTGGGAGGGGTGCTTAAAGATCAAGAGGGGCTCAAATTGCTTCGAATGACGACTACAGGTGATGTAGAACTGAACCAAAGCATTAACTTAACGAGTTCAAGTGATGAAATGCTGATCAATGATGGCAACAAACTTCATCTTGTTTGGGCCGATCCTAATGATGAAATACAATATCAAGCCTATGATGCATCAACCGGAAGGTCAAGTGGGGGTAAGTTTAATATAAGCAATGCCCCATACAGTTCAAATCAGCCAAGTGTTGCTTTAGCCTCAAATCAGGTCGCAGTAGTCTTTACTGATGAGAGAGCACAGGGAACACAGCCTGAAATCTATGGACAAGCTTGGGATCGCTCACAAGAGCCTAATGGACAAAGTGAATTAATCGCAGTTGGTCAGCAATCTCGTCTAATATGGGCATATAACCAACTCTTTATGGTGAGTGTCAAACAGAGCAATTCAGCTTGGGTCATTGAGTTAAGAGTTCTTGATCATACCAGCTCAAGTTTATCGACTATTGGAAATGCGACCACCTTATTTCAGTCAGAGTATGAGATACAGCTCATGAACTTTGAGCGTACTGAGCAAGGACTTGCTCTATTATGGGTCAGTAAACAGCCTAGTTCTAATGCAGGTCTAAGCAAGAAGCGTTTTGACTTGATTTATCTTGATCAATCGGGGGAGCGACAAGAGGGGCCTTATTATTATGAAACTGACTTATCTTGGTCTCAAAAGTTTGACGCTATGTATGATCCCGAACAAAATGATATTTTAATTTCTTGGTTTAGAGTCATTCCTTTAATTGATCCACCAGGACCTCCAGCGCATGAACTTAATGCTCAGAGTGTTGTTAAAACCCCAGACTGCGACCTACAGTAGTTAATCGTCATAGCCAACGGGTTAGAAGCCTTTGATCATGATGAGCCAGAAGATCAATTGCAGAGACTTAATCTAAAGACTTAATGCAAGATTTAGTGTATGTGGCATCCAATCGCTTCATAAAAATATGGATGAGGTAGATTAGACAAGGTCTAACATGAGTTCAAATACACATCAAAGTGCCGTAGAGGGTAGCTTTAAGGCCATGCTTGCGCTTGTGCGTACCCGTCCAGGGTATCGATTGATTCTTTTGAGTAATATGATTTCTCAGCTAGGAGATTGGCTCAGTTATATTGCGATTAGCTTATTAACTTTAAGCTCGGGTGAAGGCGGGCTCGCTCTTGCAAGCGCCTACTTAGTCCATACAATCCCTAGTGCTTTTATGGCACCTCTAACCGGAAGGTTCGCCGATCGATATGATCGTCGCTTAGTCATGATTTGGGTCGCTTTATTAGCCTCTTTGTTGACAGTTGGTATGTGTTTTATGGCATATCAACAACAGATATGGTGGTTGCAGGGTTTAACCTTTGTTAGAACCTGTTTAAGTGCTTTTGGCGTGACTGCACGACAGGCGGCTATACCAAGCTTAGTGCATCGAAAAGAGCTTTACACTGCCAATGCCTTAAGCTCGATTATTTGGAGTACTCTTTTTGCGCTTGGCGTTGCTTTAGGTGGTGCTTTAACAGCCAGTGTGGGGGCCACAAGTGCGATTGCCATTGATGCCCTCACATTTTTATTGTCGCTCGTTGTGATTTGGCAACTTCCTTCTTTAATGCCTAATGCTTCTTATGTCGTGGATGAAGCGCTTAAGTCTGAGCAAAGCAATCAACACGAGCAAAGCAATCAACACGAGCAAAAAGAACGAGCTGCACAAAAAAATCAAATAAAAGAAAGTGTATCAAGCTCTGAACTCGATGCAAAGTCGGGCTTATGGGCATGTTGGCGCGTGGCTCAACGCTCTCCAAAGTTGGCGGTATCGTTGCTTGCAAAGTGCCCTTTAGGTTTGATTAATTCAGCGGGGTGGATGGTGCTCAGTCTATATGCTGCCTCGGTTTTTAATGACAATAGTGGCGCGATTTTAGGCTTATTTCATGCGAGTCGAGCCATTGGTACGGGCGTAGGTCCCTTAGTCTTTCAAAAACTTTGGCCCAATAGCACAATTCAATCATCTTTATGGGCCGGTTTAACCGTGTTGATCCTTTTATGGAGCGAATCCCTTTGGCTGTCATTATTGAGCCTGTTCTTTTTTGGCGCCTTACTTGGGTACACTTGGGTCAGATCTAGTGCTCATATACAAGCCTATGCGCCTAGTGAAATCCTAGGTCGCCTCACTGCTTTTGACTATTCAGCAAGTATCATTTGTCAATCTATATCGATCTTATTCATTGGTGCTGTTTATGACTTAGGTTGGGGACTTGACACTGGTGTGTATGTGATGGTTTCAGTCACACTTATGTTGGGTGCTTGGCTGATTCATCTAGAGGCCAAAGCACAAGTGGAGCATTGAAATGCCTCTCAATAAAAGCTTTTTAGAAACTTTATAGAGAGATCATTCTAAAAAAATGACTCTGAAGAATATTTTTGTTACTTTGCTTCCAAACCACTGCGAATTATCAAGGTAAGAGATGAATACTGATCATAACAATACACAATCAACACACCTCAAAGATTATCAAGCAAGCACTCACTTAATCCCAAAAGTTGCCCTTACGTTTGAGCTTGATTCTAATGAAACAATCGTTACCAATCGTATGGAGATTGTTGCTCAAGTTGGTCAAGAACATCAGGCATTAGTGCTAGATGCAGATCAATTGGAGTTTATTTCAGTGTATGTTGATGGTGTAGCACTCAGTGAAGATGAGTATACAGTAAGTGCCAAAGAACTTTGTATTAAGCGTTTACCACCAAGTTGTATTGTGGAAATCAAAAACAAGATTTCTCCTGCAAACAATAAAGAGCTTATGGGCTTGTATGCTTCTTCAGGCAATATGTGTACTCAATGCGAGGCCGAAGGGTTTAGAAGAATCACCTATGCATTAGATCGTCCGGATGTTTTGTCGGTATTTACAACAACAATCATCGCTGATCAAAAGAGCTATCCTACCTTGCTTTCAAACGGTAATTTAATCAGCGAAGAAATCTTGGATAATGGCAAGCACAAGGCGGTTTGGCATGATCCTTTTCCCAAGCCTAGTTATCTTTTTGCCTTAGTTGCGGGACGCTTTGATCTGCTTGAAGATCGCTTTACCACAATGTCTGGGCGTGAAGTTGCTTTAAAAATCTTTACTGATGTTGGCCAAGGCGACCAATGTCATCATGCGCTTGAAGCCGTTAAAAAGTCGATGCATTGGGATGAGATCAACTATGGTAGAGAATATGATCTTGATCTATTTATGATCGTTGCTGTGAATGACTTTAATTTTGGCGCAATGGAAAATAAAGGCCTCAATATTTTTAATGCCCGATATATTCTCGCCAAGGATGAGACGGCCACAGACTCTGATTTTTCTGGTGTTGAAACCGTGGTTGCGCACGAGTATTTCCATAATTGGAGTGGTAATCGAGTCACAGTACGAGATTGGTTCCAACTCAGCCTAAAAGAGGGCCTAACCGTATATCGTGATCAAAGCTTTGATGAGGATAATATCTCCAAGGTTGTCCATAGAATTAATACTGTAACTCGTCTAAGAGGTCATCAGTTTAAGGAAGATCAAGGGCCGATGGCTCATCCGGTTCAACCTAAAAGTTATTTAAAAATCGATAATTTTTATACCCTTACCATTTACGCCAAAGGTGCTGAAATTATTAGAATGTTTCATTTACTTTTGGGCGATGAAGGGTATCGCTCAGCCTGTGATGAGTATTTTGAAACCTTTGATGGTCAGGCGGTGACCATTCATGACTTTGCTCGTACCATGCAAAATCACACCGATATTGACCTTGAGCCATTTTTTGAGTGGTATCACCAAGCCGGCACTCCTGTGGTTAAGTTGCATGGTGCCTATGATGCGGAGGCGCAAAGCTATACTTTAACCGCACGGCAACATACACCTGATACACCGGGCCAAAGTGATAAAAAACCGATGTTAATTCCCATTAACATGGGATTGATTTCAGCCGATGGCCAAGATTTGGATTTACCTGAGTTGTATCGCGGTGAGTTATTTTTGCTCTCTGAACGAGAGCAATCGATTACCTTTAATAATATTAAACAGCCGGTTACCCCATCACTCTTTAGACATTTTTCAGCGCCGGTCAGAGTTGAATTTGAGTATTCCGATGATCAACTCAAGCAGCTCCTAAGATATGAAACCGATGGTTTTAATCGTTGGCAAGCCGGACAGTATTTAGCCTTACGTGAGCTAGATCGTTTGATTGAGGCTGCAAACGCCCAGCAAACAAATCTAGGGGCTTTGGTAAGCCAAGATTATCTCGAGGTCATTGAAAGCGTCTTTGATGAAGATATTGATGATCTTTACTACCATAGTCTACTCTTAGCGATTCCTTCTGAAAGCTATTTAATGGGTCGGATTGACGCGGTTAATCCTGAGGCTGTGGTCAAAGCTCGCCAAGCGCTTAAGCACAGTGTTGCTCAACACCTTAGTCAAAAGCTTAAAAAGCGCTTTGAGCAACTGAAAGCACAGGGAGAGGCCAACTATGATGTAAAGCAAATGGGGCGACGGGCAATGCTTGGCTTATGCTTAGCTTATCTCACCAGCCTTAAAGAGGATGCTCAAGCCTTTAGTGAAGTCCAAGCTTTGGCTCAGGATTTATTGGTCAGCTCAATGGGCATCAATATGACCGATACTGTCACCGGTTTAAGCGCTTTGAATGAACTTGGTAGTGATTTGGCACAAACCGCTTTACAAAGATTCCATGATCGTTTTGTTGATACACCACTTGTGATTAACAAATGGCTTGATATTCAAGCTTCTACACCTTCAGATCAAGCTCTTGCTGTGATGAATCGTTTGATAGGGCACCCTAGTTTTTCCATCGAAAACCCTAATAATGTTTATTCTTCGATTTTGGCCTTTGCCAGTAAAAATACCTTAGCTTTTCATGCCGAAGATGGAAGTGGTTATCGCTTTTTAGCAGACCAAGTTTTACGACTTGATCGAATTAACCCAATGGTGGCCGCTCGAGTGGTCAATCCTTTGACGCATTGGAGAAGATTTGAGCCTAATCGTAGTGCCTTAATGAAAGCTGAGTTAGAACGCTTACTTGTAGGGCATTCCGATGGCACTAAACTATCGGACAATGTTAAAGAATATCTGATTAAGAGCCTAGAATAACGGCTCATCAGCATGGTCATAAAAACGACATAAAAGCGACATAAACGATGAAGCTAAGTCTAACAAAAAGGCTTTATACCTTGGATATTGCCCGAGGTTTAGCTGCTATCAGTATTGTTTTTTGGCATTGGCAACATTTTTTTTATACATCTAGCGGAGCACTGCCAGCTCACTTTGATTGGCAGCGGATTCCGCTCTACAGCACATTACCTTGGCTTTTCGAGCATGTGGGGATCTTATCTCTGTATTTTTTCTTTAGTCTCTCTGGTTTTGTATTTTTTGGGTTATACGGACAAAGCATTGCTCAAGGACAATGTTCGGCAAGAACATTCTTTGTTGCACGCATCGCAAGACTATATCCATTACATGTTTTAAGTCTTGTCTTAGTGGCCGGCTTACAGTGCTATTATTCTTGGCAATATAATGAGTATTTTGTCTTTTTAATAAACGATTCATATCATTTTTTCCTGAATATATTTTTGATCAATGCTTGGGGTATCCAAGAAGGCTTTTCTTTTAATGGCCCGATTTGGTCGGTATCTTCAGAATGTCTATTTTACTTGCTATTCTTTTTCTTGGCTCGTCTAAAACAAAGCAAATTAAGCTCAGTGCTTTTATTAATCATTTGCTTAATCTGTTTACGATCTTATGCCGGCTACCAACTTGGTCAGCTAAAAGCCTATGCTCTAGTTGCCGGATTTGAGTCTTTTTTATGGGGTGGCGTCAGCTATCTAGTGACCCAATCCTATGTACAGCTGTCACTAAAACCAAACATAAAGAAAGCGATCTTTTATCTGTGCGCTTCGCTCACTATTCTTGGTTTAAGCTCACTTTTAATCCTTACTCAGTCTGCTTTGCAAGGAACTGGCTATGACCTCATGGCCCGTACACTTATTCCAATGAGCCTATTTACTCTAGTTGTGTGGGAGCGTCATTCACTGCTTAGGTTTAAGCGCTTAGCTTGGCTTGGCGATATCACCTATTCGGTATATCTATTACATTTCCCTTTACAGCTACTATGCGAAATGTTCAGAAGACAGCTTGGCTTAGGCCATGAAATATATAGTTCAGTGGGATTTATGCTTCTATTCTTTATGCTACTCATCCCCATCTCTTATGCAAGCTATCTGTATGTTGAAGTGCCTTTGCGCAAGTGGATCCGCCTAAGGTATTCCTAAATAAAAACAAACACTTAGCCTGGAAGATGTTTCAAAGCTCACAACGGCATATTAACTGCCGACGACGAGTTGAACAGCCGATTTCTCCACCTCGATTACAGCCTCCATTACTATCCCAACCGGTTTGACAGCGACCGATCGTGGCGCAAGCAATGGTACAGTTAATGTCAGTGGTATTCTCAATACCATTAAGATCGATATATTTATCGCATTGTTCTGGCGCATTTGAATCCACGCAATACTCTTTCACATAAGGCGGTTGAATACCACTACAGCTCGCCGGAGCACTACACTTACCCTCCGCACCACAAATACCTAAAGAGTGACATTCTGAACCCTCTGGCTTTTTACTACCATCAGGACTAACTTCGCCCTCACATCCGGTAAACTCTCCACAGCCTGGATATACGGTGACCAAGGGGATTGGAGTTGGGTTCAAGATACAGGCATCATCCGCAGATTCGTAGCATGCGCCTAGATCTTTGCAAGAACTTATCGGTGGATCAGCCAAGTATTGCATGCAGACTCGTCCGCCATCTTCAATATTCATCGCCTGATATTGGGTTAGGGCATTACAATCAATGCTTGGGCAATTAGGGTCATTTGTAGGCATAATCGGAGTTAATAAAGGCCCACATACTGCACATAAGCCTAGCTCTTCACCCACAACACAGCTTTCGGGTACATCATTCATACCCGAAAAGCTAATTCCACCCTCATCGCCACTGACGAGCATTTCAGTGCCTGCCAAGTTCCCTTCCATCGTACCAGAGGGCGCGACTTGATCAGAGCATGCGCTTATGCATAGCAAAAGTATGATGGCTATGAAGTTCACTAAACGGTCATTACTTGGTAAGCGTTTCATTCTTTCCCTCCACTCTTATTTATGGATCATCTTTGTTAGATTCACATAAAGTGATCAATCCATACAAGTCAATGATCGATTTACCCCTATTGGAAACTTAAATCAATCCCACTTGATACGATGACCCAGCCATTCTCAACCCGTAAGAACTCACTTAACCTAGGCGTTAAGGACAAACTATTCCATTCGTTTGGCCCCATAGAACCGAGCAGACTATCTAAGCTCATTTCGGTATTTGGTAAAGGGATTGATAATCCACCTGATAGCAAGTCTTCAAGTTGAGTAATGAGTTGATCCGAAATGGTATTTTCAATGAGATGACTTGGGATAATAGGCGTATTGCCCCCCTGTTTCCAAAGACTGACTCGTAAAACCGGATGATCAGATAAATCTAGCTTAACTTGTGGCTCATCAGGCAGTGCTTCATCCAATACTAAGCTTAATGGGAAATATAAGCTGAGTCGGTAAACATCTTGCAGAGCCGGATCGGGTGGCTCGACTTGATTAGCCGCATTGATTGTAAGCAATAAACCTTCTAGGCTTAAAGCTAAAGCCGAAGGGTCACCCACAGGCGTATCAACTAACAAGGGCGGACGAATGGCCTCAAGACCTAATCCACCTACAAAAATCGAAAATGCGGATGGTACAGCTGAACTCAAATCAAGACTAAAGGCACCTTGAGCCCAAACTTGATAAAGGGCCGCATTGAGTGCAGACAACGGGATAGCCAAGGCGATTTCATTGTGTGCCGGCCATGGAATAGGTCCCAAAGTATGACTTGGAACACCGGTAATTTCTGGAGGAAGTTCTTGTTGAGGTCCATTTTCAGGTAAGGCAGGTCCATCAACAAAGACTTCTAACCCTAACTGAATCCCATCTCGAGCGGTGACAGACATGGCATTATCTTCATTAATTCTAAAGCCCAATTGTCCACTGATGCTTAAGCCAAGTTCCTCGTCGGTTAAATCAAAGGGAAGCACGGATAACACATCCAAAACTTCATCAAGTTGTGCATTTAAGATGTTGGGTACTTCGGTTTCCAATAGCTCAGACACCAAGCTATCGGCCCATTGGCTTAAAGCAATTCTGAATGCGCTGGTTAGGGTATCAATCAGGGCCTGAGCGATTTCGTCTTCCATGATGCCACGAATATTTTCTATGGCAACACCAGAAGCTTCGGCATTAAGGGTTAATACTCCATTGTTAAGCTCTGGCCTTAAACTTACATAAGCTGAAACATCTGTGCTAATCACTCCATTTAAGCCTACAATTAGATCTTGCAACCTAAACTCTCCGGTTGTATTGGCCGAAAGATCAGCAAGTCGAATAAATACTTCGATCACGTCATCTTGTACAATAAAGTCTACTTCAGGTTGCCCCAACGAGGCCTCATTAATTCCTAAAGTAATGGTTTGACCATCACTCAAGTTGGTATCGGCAAGCTGACTTGGGTCTACCAAGCTCAAAGTATAGGCCAAACTATGCGCAACATCTGTAAAAACAGGCGACTCGCCCGGATTAGGTTCTGCCGGTGGTGCACCATCAAGGATTTCCGGAGGTACTCTTAAAGTGACCGGTGAGGGTATCTCTACCCGTTGATTATCTATGGGTAAAATATTGGGTGCGTACAGCACTGTTCTTAATATTCGAGTCAGTGGTCGCCTAAAGCCATCATCTGCAGCCACTTCAATGGTGTTATATCCAAAGCGTAAGTCAAGCTCATGGCTAAAGCGGCCATCGGCATCAACATTTACTTCATCTTCATTGATATAAAGAGCAATTTGCCCACTCACTGTGCCTTCCACCAGCAGGGTCGGTTCATCTTGCTCTCCAATAAAGACAGCATCTTCTACCGGTGAAGTGAGTTCAATCACTGGTGGGCCATTATCTACAAAATAGCTTGCTCGGCCACAAATATCAGGATTTCGTCTTGCACAAATCCTAACAGCCCCCTGCCCTTCTAGTCTGGGCGTTAAACTCGCTGTGCTTGCGCTGGGCACTCTTTCAGAGAGAGGAATCGTGGGATCTGGTACTTCATAAGTCACATCAGCGGCTTCATTAGGTCGAGGAGTAAATGCTAATTCAACTTCGGGTAAAAGCTCACCAAACTCATTATAAGCGTTGATCGTAAGAGTTAAAACATCGCCCACTGCATAATAGGTTTGAATGGGTGAAACAGTGGTTTCAATAAAGGCCACCTGTTCAGCAATCGCCCGATCCGCCTCAACGCCGGTGATTGGAGGAGCTTCTATATCAAAACGCTCGTCAGTCATGGCATCAGCGACAAGCATCATGTCCATTATTTTAGTAGGCTCTGCACCTTGATTATTATCGGTTCGAGGTGCAGTTGTATCAAGGCAAGCGAGTAAACTAGTGCACAGTAACATAATGCTTAAAAACTTATACTGAATCATCTTACTCTCCAAAGCTTCCACTTAAATACCACAAACTGCGATCACCGCTGAGGCTAGGAGATCGAAGCCCCAAGCGAATACTTGGGGGCAAATTAAAGGCTTCAAAACCGGCCGGAATGGTTAATTCAGGTAGGGGGATAGTGGGTAAAGCACTGTTGAGCGCATCATCAACTAGAGTTTGTACCACATCGCGTAGCACATCTTCCAAAATCGCCCGAGCGCTCGCTGGCACAGATGACCCAAGAGAAAAGACGATTCGATCAATGGTCACGCCCTCAAAAATTAAGTCTCGTTCACCTTGCAATCTAACTTGAGCGCTTAGCTTGGCCACCAACTGTAATGGAAATGGTTCTTCAAAAAAGCCGGGATAAACGACTGACGCAGTCAGTGGTCCTAGCGCCACTTTAAGACTTGAACTACCATCTACGCCTTCAACAAAGGGTGGATAAGCCACATTTAAAGTGACCTCTGACCCATCGGGTAAGCCTAAATCTAGGCTTTGGGCTAAGCCTTGACCATTTAGGTCAAAGAAACCAGCTCGCCAAAGCTGAAATAAAGCTTGATTGAGAACGCCAAGTTGAACTGAAGCCCCAATCGCTTGGTTATTTGGAAAGGGTAAAGCTGCCATAGGCAGTAAGGGAATCCCAGGTGCGTTAAGCGCTATATTCTGTGGGCCATCAAACTGAGTGCTTAGACCCATGACAATCCCCTGTGGACTCCAATCTAAGCGACTGAGACGACTTAAAAGTTGGAAGGTCAATTCACCGCCAAGTGGATGGGCAATGGAGAAGCCAGCGCCTAAATCGCCTACGCTTGCATCGCTAAACAGGCCGGTAAGCGTATTATCAAGTTCAGTTTGTAAAAAGTCTCTAATGGCGTTTGTCATCGTATTTCGAATCAGGCCCTCAAAGGCGGAAAAGGCTAATTCAAGAATAAAACCGGTAATAAAGCCACTAAAGTCGCTACTGAGTCGATTGACCGTGACCTCATTTAATGAGCGTAAGCTAATGTTTGGCCGACCACCAGCACCTAGTTCCGTATTAAAGGTAAGATCAACAGTAATACCCGAGGTGCTAATACGAGCGCGATTGCCCAAAGTCCCTCTTAAACGAGCAGTCACAGCAATATCACGTAAACCTACTCTAACTCTGAGGCCTCGATCTAAAAGCGTCAGATTTAACTCATTACTTCGGCTGATTTCAAAGTTTTCATAGCTTACTCCAAAGCGGAATAAGCACAGTCCTAAAACCCGAGCTCGGCAGCTGGTGGGTACCAAAGGATTTTGGGCTAATGCGGCCGAATGAACAGTATCGCGTAAACCGGCACTATTGATGACTCGACGTAATACATCTCCAATGCTTCGTAAGGGCTGATCAGGCGCCCCATCATCCACCACAGCCTGTCCTAAAAATAAGCTCAAAGCATCTTGGAGCATTGCGCCTTCATTCAAAAATCTTGATGCCGCAAAATAGGCACAAAAAGCGCTGCTTTCACCACTTTCATCGGTCGCAATGATTTCGTGAATATTGAGACCCCACTCGGCATTTACCTGTGCGGTAAATCGACCCTCTTGATCAAAATCAACCTCTTGGCCATCAATGCTAATGCTTTGTACTCCACTAAAGTCCGAAGCTTGGCCGGTGAGCGTGACTTGTCCTCCCTCGTTGATCTGTACTAATTCGCCTTCTTCGGGCGTAAAGCAGCGGATGCCCGGTCCCGCAAAGTCGACCAAAATATCCTTGCTGGCCGTAAGTTCAACGTCGTCTTCCGTTTCAGAGCTAACACTTGCGCTTAAGGTGAAGCGCCCCAAGCTATCCAAGCGAAAACGTCTCGTTCCAAAAGAGGGCAGAAGTGGATCAGTGCTCACGTCATATTCAACCTGTGACACAGGATTATCTTGGGCATCAAAAGCTTGTGGAGTCACGGTGACGATTTGGCCTACTCGGTAAATGGGCCGATCCGGATTTACATTAAGTGCAAGTCGTCTAGGCAAGCCAGAGCCTACCTCAATAAAAGCGGGACGTGTTTCATCGGCGCCCGGTGTTTCACAGCTGAGTTCATATTGTCCGGAACGGTTAAAGCGCCAACGACCACCAATCCGTTCTACACCTAAAACCGCCGGTTCCACTTTTTCGGTAAACGAGGCATTTACCGGATTACCATAAGCATCATAAGCTTCACATGTGACATCAATAAACTCACCGGCGTTAATTCGCTCAACCGCTTCTCCGTCTTGGCTTAGCTTAGCCAAGGTCAATTTAGGGCTAGCGGGCGTAACAGTCCATAAGGCAGGCGTAGAATCCACTAGACCATATTCCGGAGCAACGCAGGTAATTTCATAGGTTCTAGCCACCTCACCAATCACACCGATTTCAGTGTTTTGAAAGCCCTGAGAAGGCACGATTTCTATGCGTAAGTCCGGGGCAGCAATCGCTTGGGCTTCTTGATCCAAAAGTTGACAAGTGACTCTGTTTTCAAGACCCGCTACTGTATTTCGTTCCCCTACTCTGGTTTCCACCGCAAAGGGAATTGGATCAAAGGCGGCCGCATCTCTAGCCAGTTCCATATCAAGATCTGCATTGCTACTTGCATCCGCTTCCATACCTGCATTGAGTTCATCACCAGCCAAGTCTGCATCAGCTAGATCCGATCCTGCCATCTCGGCTCCGCTCTGTTCCCCTCCCGACATAGAGCCAGCAATATTGGGTGTAATGATGGTTTGACTCCCATCATTGATCACTCGAGGTGGGTCTTGGCAGGAGACAGTAAATAACAAATACCCCAAACCAATAAGACTTAAATAGAGTCTGTTCATCGCGTTTATCCCCTGTAGATTACTCATTCTTTTTTACTTTGTGTGTTCATTCTATACGTTAAAAGATAAATCACCAATAGAGCCTACCTTTTAAGCTTACACTAAAGCTATACTGATTATATACTTTATGACCATTAATCAGCTTGTGGATATAAGTTTACATGACAAATACTTCGTTCACTCGAGTGATCTGTGGTATTGAAAAAACTTAGATCAAGAACTAGTGTTACGATTCACCCAAGATTTAATAGTCAACTAGCTAGCAAGAGATAAGGAGTATACAACAAATGGAAATCACCACAGCTGACATCCTTGAGCTAGTCACCCAACAGTTAATCATGATTATGGAGCTTGAAGAAGGTGAGCTTGAGATCACCATGGAAAGTCGTTTTCAAGACGATCTTGAGCTTGAAAGCATCGAAATGATTGCTTTGGGCGATGCCGTGAAAACGCACTATGCTCAATTAGACCAAAATCAAATCGATGTCGACTTTGCCGGTTGGTTAAGCCAACTCAGTATTGAACAGCTGATGGAACTTTCTGTGGGAGACCTAGTTGACTGGTTACATGGTGTATTGAACGCATAGAACAGTTTTTTAAACCAAATCGTTAAGTAATTTGTGCATGAACAATTAATCTAGTGATCTGCAAAGACGCAGACCGAGGAAGTTGTAATGGCAAACGGGCGGGAGCCAGCCACGCTTAGTGATCTCACATTGGTAGGCGCCGAGGCCTCAACGCCCACTCCGGTATGGCCGATCAGACATACCGAGACGACATTAGCCGAAGTTGTCATAGTCATTGGTACACCATTCAGTAACATTGCCACTCATATCGTATAAACCCGATTGATTCGGCTTTTTACGAGCGACTTTCATCGTTTTCCTATCTTCATTATCATAATACCAAGCCACTTCGTTAATGTCATCGCTTCCTGCATAAATCAACTCGGTTCCGGCTTTGGCTGCATATTCCCACTCGGCCTCTGTTGGTAGGCGGTTGCAGATGATCAATCATGAATTCTTTAATCTGCTAAAATTCTAGTTTTTTTTTGGGATTAATCATGGTTTTGGGCCTTACAGGATATTTAAAACAGATTCATCATTACTGACATCTTAACTCGGTGATTC
>CAKZRU010000007.1 GCA_937146725.1 uncultured Myxococcales bacterium | reverse complement strand
AGTTCTGTAATATAACGATTATACATTAATACGAATGCTATATTTCCTTTAAAATATCTAAAACCAAATTCGTCTCTTCCTATTTTCAAATCATCTATGCTCATATTACTATGTGAGACAGAATTAGTAAACTTAGCTAAAGCTATCGGTGCTAGAATTCTGTGGGTGGGAGATAACTATCAACTAAAACCCCCTGGTAAAGTACAGTGTACAGCATTCAAGAATCCTAATCGTTCAATATTATCCGAAGTAGTTAGATACTCAGGTGGTTCATTAAGGATAGCTACAGAATTACGTAGCATCATCAAAGATAATCGCCAAAAGCCTTCACTAGAACAGTTAGTATCCTATCAAAACGAGCTAGACCAAGAGCTTCATAATGTTTTCCTGCTTGACAGAAAAGAGTGGTTTAAGAGACTCAAAGCCTCGGTAGTATCTGAAGATGACTTTACTGTACTGGCTTTCAAAAATGACACAGTAGTAGACCATAATTCTGTGATTAGGGACTTCAGAGGAAGAACCAGAGACTTGGAGTTAGAGGATAGACTTATTGCCCTAAAACCAGTAAAGATTGACACTTATAAGCGTAATAAGCACGTACCCCAGAAATACAATAAGTTTCATAATGGAGAGACAGTTAGGGTAATCAATAATGTTGCCTACACCGTTAGTATTCCTGACTGCTTCAGTGAATTTACGTATGAGGATATGGAAGACCTAACCATTGAACCAGATAAATTTGTAGAACTTTTATGGGGAGATACTAAAACAGAGTTCATCCATAAAGCTATAGCTGACGTAACTTTGCTCTTGGAAAGGCATTTCAGAATTAAGGTGATCAGCGAAAAACTTTTGATCATTTACCCAAATTAAGGTGTAGTTTTCATATCCAGAACGAACATCGGCTCTAACTCGTCCTTGGCTACTCGCTATGTTTCTCGAAAATAAACAACGATCTGTACAACTTTGGTTTGAGCGACAATCTTCACAACATGTTAAATACTTTGTATCTCCGGCTAATTGAGCTGTACCTCCTATGAACTCAAATTCAACACTAAGCTCACCCATAGCCTCACTGGTATCAAGAACTTGTAAGGTGAATGATCTTTCGACAAGATCTGAGAAGCCATATGAACCTTGGTCATTTAGGATTTGTAGCGTATAATTGCCAGGTTCCATTGCTTGCCTAGCACGCCAATATAAACGTCGCATCAATGAGGTACTCTTACCCGTTCGGTACACTGCACCGGCAATAGATACCTGCTCACTTGGCTCTGGTTGATTAAATTCTATCTCATCGTCATTTAAGCTTGTGACTATCACAATAACATCATTGCCTATAAGACGATTATTACTATCGAAAGAAGCTTCACCTAGCTCGTTCAAGGGAATCCAAAAGAAGCCTTCAACAGGAGAAATAATCATTTCTTGAGCTATCAGTGAGTCAAAGTCAACTCGTGTTGGAGGAGGAGGGGGAGGCTCAGCAGGAAAGGCCATGACTAACTCGACACTACCCAGCAATGTGATCAAAGTAATACATAGGCCTAGCAATGCTTTAGGAACATTATAGGATATTGTGGATTTTTTTGGGGTCATCTTTTGTACCTCCTTAAGACTAATTAGATTTATCAGATTAGTAAAACTACATCATTATGATAACTTACAGATAGGTCTCTTGAATATGCTTTTTAACGTGATCAAATAAAAATTTGACAGTATCAATGCTGGCTTTATATGCGGTTAGACAATCGGGATTAATATAGGCAAAGGCTAGGCTTCCATGGAGAGCAGTTCCCCACTTAAAGTGTGTATCATGATCTTGCTTAATTCTTGTTTGCTTAATTCTTGCCCAGCTGAAATTTGTGGCCGGAAATGACTTGAGCTAATGCCTGTCAAGCTTGATCAATAAGCCCCTGTACCTCAACTGTATACTTACCAGCTGCATCAAATATCTTCATGAATATGCCTTTAGTCAATTAAACTTAATGAGTTCAGCTTTGACTTGATCTCCTTGTGGCATGGAATCGATTTGGTTTGGGGTGCCCTCAAGAAAGATTGCAAAATAATTAGGATCATCTTCACCGCTGATACCGGCATAAGCACCTTGGATAAACTCTAGCCACAATAGGCTTGAGCCTTTTGAATTTGAGCCATGTGAATTCATCAGCCGTTGGTACCGAGATATACGCTTATTTTGATCAGTGGATAAAGCTTGCTCCAAATAGCTATCCCATAAGGCTTTAGAGGCCGATAAGGCATAACATGTTTGTATTGACACATGCAGAAGTGATTCTGAGTGCTTGCTGATCTCTTTACTGCTTTTCGACCTAGATAATGACTTGGGCAAAGGGATGATTCTAAGTAATAGTAATTGGCCAGGCTCACACAAGATTCTTTCTTTAAGATAGACTTTCTTTAGTTCACCATTAATTATGTCTTGTAAGTGTAGGATATAACTTCCCTTTAAGACCCCATACTGCTCACATTCAACATCATCAAGAGTATCATAGCCTTGGTATTCATAAATTCCTAATTGACTCTCACCTAACCTTTTAAACATGCTCATGAGTTCAGTAGACCCAAAGGCCTCTTCGGCAAGCAGCTTTTGCACTAAAGTCTGCCGTCCTTTATCAAGCTTAAGATCCAACATGGCCCAACTCCAAAAAAAGTCCTCAGCAATAGGATTAAATAGGGGAAGGTCAAGCTTATAAGCCTTTTTAATTTGCTTTAACTGTTCTGCATAAGTTTTTACTTTTTTCTTACTTGGTAAAGTCTCAAAGTTTTGAGAGCGCAACAAGGCATTAAGCTCTGGAATTGTTTTTTGCTTTTGGGCAAAGTCCTCAGTCGCTGTGGAAAGAATTGAAAGAGCCATTTCTAGTAGACTGAGTGGTGTAAGTGAACGACTAGACTCTTGGTCATTCACTATACCTTTTGCCGTACCGACTAAATCTTCATAAGTACCAAAATCAGGCGCATCCATATACTTTTCATAATCGATGAGTTCATGATCATCCGATTCCCAATGTGTTTGCTCTAAGTCATTTAAATCAAGCGCTGAACCAAGATTAAAGTCTGAACTCAGCAAGCTGTTTTTCTTAGTTTTAGTTTTGGTTGAACGTCTTTTAATTTTTTTAGCCATGTTTTATGTCCTTATATTTAAGTTGGTTCAGTGCTAAGCACATATACTATAATGACGATTACGAGAGCTAACTTTACACACTGCAGATGATATTGAGCAGATGATTTTGCTACATACCTGTTCAATACCTGTTCAATGCGTGTTCACAAGTATATAACTTAGTACGGTTAATCATGGCCTTCTGTGAGAGGTAAAGTGATGACAAAGGTACTGCCCTTTCCTAGAGCAGAAATTAAGGATAAGTCTCCTCCTGCTTGAACAGCCAAAGATTTAGCCGAAGCTAGCCCAAGTCCTGTTCCGCCTTTTTCGCGTTTTGTCGTAAAAAATGGCTCAAAAATAATTGATTGCTGCTGTGGTGAAATCCCAATACCGTTATCGCTTACTTTAATTGTGAGTTGCTGCTCAGTGCTTTCAAGCGTAACTTTAACTACCCCTAACTGGTTTTCAGGAATGGCTTCTACGGCATTATTCACTAGATTAATCACAAGCTGGCTACATTGTGCTTCACTCATCGAAATATATTGTTTGTGCGTATCGTGACTCATTTGTTTTAGATTTGCTTCATAGCTTACCTTGGCTAGTGCTTTACCTAAGCGATGGATAGCGAAATGAAAGTGTTCATCAATCTTATCGACCGAACTCACGCTTGTATCAAGATTTTGCTCTAACTTTTGGGATCGGCTAAAGGCTAGTAACTTTTGAGTGAGCTGTCTTGCTTGATCACAAACCCTTTGCATACCATCAATCAATTCTTGCTGTTCTTCGTCCAAGTCATTGGGCTCAAAAAGGGATAGAGAAGAAAAAAGTATGGTAAGAAACCCATTAAAATCATGGGCAATTGTACCCGCCATTTGTCCAACAGCTTCCAAACGTTGGGCTTCTATTAAAGCATGATGTAAACGCTCTTGTTCTTCATAAATCGAGATTAATTCTGTGATATCACTCCCTAAGATTAAAAGTAGCTCTACATTATTTCCTTGATGAACCAAAGGTTGAAAAAGTAAATGGAAAATATGCCTTTCTCCAGATTTGGAAGCCCATTCTATTTGTCCTTGATGATTCTCTTTGGAAGAAAAACATAGCAGAACTGAATCATAAAAGTTTTCATGAATCTGTGGGAACTGTGAGCGCGTTAACCTAATACTTTGATTAAATGTTTGCTTAGCATGCGAGTCTGCTGTCTTGGCTTGTCCAAAACTATGCTCCAAAAATGCTTGATTAGAAAAGACGACATTAAATTCTTTATCTAAAACAAAAAAGAGCGTTGTGGTTAAGTCTAATAAGTCTTTTAAGAATTGAAAAGAGCGTTGAATGTGGTTTGCTTTTTGAACATAGCTAGAATGGTCGACAATAGTCACCATGACATGCTGGGCGTCATTTAAGCCACTAAAAGAAACCTCAAATGAACCATTTTCGTAAAGATTATGATCATTTGTTTTGGAGACTTCATCAGTATTTCCCCAAAGAATATCTTGCTTGATACTTAGGGTAAGCTCTTGTCCGCAAATTCGTTTTGCTAAGCTAAGCCACTCTTGACACTGTTTTTCTGGCAACACAGCACTCAGCGATATTTCCTCACATTCGAGGAGTTTCTGACCATAACCATTAAGAGCTTTTAAAACTTGTGACTCAAGATGTAAGTCAAAAAGTGGTACTGCTACAGCTGATAGGTTAAACATCGTATGTATTCTCAATTGCTGAAATGAGTAGTGCTGTCTTTTGTTCGAATATTTTTATGCCTTGTGCTGACCAAACTTGAGTGACTTTCATAATAGAAGATAAGTGCTCTAGTAGGGCTTTCTGATATTCTTGTTTTAAAGCTAGTTGTTCTACGAAATCACTGCTTATTAGGGCAGTTTGAACGGCTTTCGTTAATACAGAACACCATGTTAACAACATGGAAACACAGTCTAAGTTTTCGACTGATCGTTCGGTATTCAAAGACTTTTCCCGATCAAAAAATTGGATGAGTGTTTCATATAACAAGATCAGTCGTTCATGATCACCAAGTTCCACCAAATTAGGTACTGCTCCGAGAGTGAAATAAAGATAATTATGCGACACAACAGTAGTTTCGAGCAGAGCGAGCCCTTGATCAATATAAGCAATTTGTTGTTCTTTGGTTAAAATAGCAGTTTGTAAAAATATCCCTAAGGCTACTCCACCATATAGCTTCGTCGCTTGCTGTTGGGATAGTTCGACTGCAGTTTTGGCAAACTCTTCAATGTTTATTTTAGCAGGCAACTTATTGGACTTTTGATCGAGTTGCTGATCAAACTGCATAGCATGCCATAAGATATGAGCAACAAAGGCCTTTGACATACCGGTTAAAATTGAGGAGCCCATCCATTCAACTCTTTTGATTGCACTTTCACAATAAGATTGAGCTTGCGCTGACTTACCAGCCCAAAATAAGGGTAGAGCCATATTTAATTCAGCAAATAATGTTGCTCGAGTATCGCTTACAGTGAGTGCTAAACGATGGCAGTTCTCTGCTTGACGAAGTCCAAGTTCAGCTTTACCCAAATAGGTGAGAACAATGGCCAACATGTGGCCTGTCGATACTTCGATACGTCCAAAACGATAATTCTGAGCCAAGTCAATTGCTGTTTTCATAGCATGAGCAGCTTGGGCAAACCTACCCTGAGCATAAAGAGCATCTCCCATACCGCTCCAAGCTTGAGCATAAACTAGGGCAATGGATGAATGATCGCGATTTTCTAAACTTTCAATGAGTTTAATTGCTTCTTGTTGGGCATTTTCACATGCTATTAACTCTCCTTGACTAAAAGCAATACATCCTTTGAAATAGGCGAAACGAGCCCTAAAAAGCGGTAAGTCTTCACTAGTATTACTCAACTCTTTTTCGAGATATGACACAAGCTCCTCACCCTTTTGTAATGAACCTAGCAATCTCAAAGCTGCTAAACGTCCTAAAGCGACTTGCCAATTTGTTTTGTCGTCAAGATATTCTCGATACTGATGTGCCTCATCAAAACGTCTTAAACAACTTTTTCCATCTCCAAACTGTTCAAAAAGCCATGCTTGCTGGCATAAAATATCGATTCGTTCTTGCGGTGTAGATAAATAAGATAAAGCTCGTTCATATAAGGCTAAAGAGGCATGGAGTTGATATTGCTCTTTTAATAATTCCGCTGCTTTTAAAAATGCGTTTACTGCTTGTGCATCTTTGGCTAAAGCAAGGTGTTCTGCATATAAGGAAGGAAGATCTTGATGATGTTGTGCTAACTCTAAGTGATAAGCCTGTTTTCTTTCTTGAGGTAGCATTTGATAAATCGCTTCTCGTAGCAAGGCATGCACAAAATGACCATGTTGCTTATCCTGAATGACTAATTGTGCTGAAATCGCTTCTTTTAACCATTCTTTTTGCTCTTCATCTGCTCCAAAGGGAATACGTTTCGGGTTAAAAGTTCGTCCAAGGCAAGAGGCAAAGGCGAGAAATTTTTGGGTTGGCGCACTCAGTCGAGTATAGGTGGTGAGAAAAAGCGTTGTTAAGTCTGTAGTATTTTTTTGAGTATGCTTAGAAGGCTTTTGTCCTAATAATTGAGTTAATAACAGGGGATGCCCTTCGGATTGCAAGATACAATGTTCAATCCATTCACTGGGCGCAAATTCCTCACTATCAACTTGCCAAGGTAAGCGACGACTGCGGGTTAAATATTCAGCTAATTCCCTTGATTCAACCAAGTTCAAAGGATGTAAAAAGATTTGTTCACGATATATGCTTAACTGTGGTCTGCTTTTTTCTAAATCCTGCTCAGGTCGACTGGTCATTAGAACCATAAAAGAATATTGAGCCATGTGTTGCATGACTAGGGTTTCCAAAAGAAGCAATAGCTCTTCATCAGCCCAGTGTATATCTTCAATGATTAAACAAAGTGGCTTTACTTGACTAAGTTTATCAATCCACTTGCGTACTAAATGGCTTCTGAGTTGCCATAAAGACTGAGGAGTATAATGGCTTAAAGCACTTTGTTCTTCATTGCTTAAAGAGTAGCCAAGTAATTCATAAAGTACAAAAGTGGAGCTATCATCTAACCAGTTCGCGAGATGAGTTTTGAGTTGATCGTTTTTATCTTCTGCTGAGGTCGCTTGTTGCAAAAAAAGCGGAACATCAAGTAATGGACGAGTCACAGCAAATAATTGCTTTAAAAGTTGAGCGATTGGCATATCAAGAGGCAGCGTCGCAAAATCTACACAGGCAATATGAATGCAGTGAAGCTTTCTTTTATAAGCATGAGGTAACATGCTTTGTAAAAAAGTACTTTTGCCCATACCGGCTTGGGCGGTAATCTCAATAAAGGGCTGGGAGAGTTCCTTTTGTTCTAAGCGTAAGAAAAGGTCGATCATATAAGAAGTTTCACTGATTCGACCAACTGTTTTAGATTTGTAAGTTTGTAAGTCTGCCGCAAGTTTTATTTGATGAGTGTTTGTTATTGGCTTTAGTACTAATAAGTCTTTTGATTCCCCATTTGTCTGAGAATGGACTTTAAAGCGATGTAATACTTGAAAGTGAGCTTGGAGCTCGAGAATTAATTGCTCAGTAAATAAACCGGCTTCACATAGAAGCTCACCAGGCTCTATTAGAGTGAGTAAAGTGGAAACTGATAATGAGCTTTGTTGCCATTGATCTTCTTTGGAATAACTTGAGTTTTTAGAAATATAAAGAGGTAGATTTTTATAGTGCGGGCTAACTGCTTTAATGAAAGCTAATAACTGTAAAACACATTCTTCAAATCGAGGTTTCGGTATAAAGTTTCCTGTGAGAATATGATCGTTAAGCTCTATATCTTGAAGCCATTTACTCTCTAAGTGCTCTACCATGGTTGAAGAAAATAACTCTGAGTTTAAGACATGGACAGACCAAACAGTACTATTGGGGCTTAAAGTCGTGAGTGGGCTTAAACTTTTAGTCATATACTCAAACTACCTAAGAGGAGTAATTAAGAGGAGTAATCGTTTCCCCATCATGGATTCACAGCGATCATGCATCTTAACGATTACAAAAACGACTAATAAATCTGATAAATACAGATTAATCCTAGAACATAGAGAAAATAAATCGTTACATAAGTCTATAGAAATCATGGTGACTTTAAAGACTTTAACGAGTCATTATGTAGCAGAAGAGGAGTTAGTCAATGAAACCCCCATATTTTTGGATAGTAATTGGGCTTGCGGGATTCATTCTATTTGGATGTGTTGAGTCACCTTCTAAAAACACTTCTGACTTGGTTAAGTCTGACTTCACAGTGACACTTGATCAGTCTGACTTGGAGGTTGCTGATGGATTTTCTACTCATATGATGAGTGACCAAGAGGCTCGTGACCTTGGCGTTGATCAGAGTGAACTAGATAGCTCAATGGCAGTGGATATGGACCCTGACATGAGTATAGACATGAGCCTAGACATGAGCCTAGACATGAGCTTACTAGAATCACCTTGTCAAGATCGAATAGAGGGAGAGGTGATCACTGAAGGGCATTGGGGGGATTGTCAATACCTTGATCCATGCGCTGAGACAGGAAGTCGTACTAGGATTGACCAAGTATGTGTGAATGGCACTGTGGTTGAACAGATCATCACCGATCATTGCGTACGTCAATCCCTTGAAGATTGGAGCGATTGTGGTGAGGGTCACTGCACTCAGCTTGATGCTGATCCATTGAACTGTGGCGGCTGTGGGATTGTTTGCCCAACTCATAGTTTCTGTGCTAGCGGGCGCTGTGAGTGTGAGGAACAGTTTAGCGGTGCCTCGTGTGACCAATGTATTGAGGGTTTTGTAGGCCCAGATTGTGATCAGTGCCGTTATGGCTTTGGCGGTGAACAATGTGATGAAAACCTTACACCAGACTATGAAGCTTACGAGCGAAGGCCAGGCGTCGCTTTTACCCCCGCTCCTCCTTCGATTCCTCTTCCACTTACGTCGTGTGCAGAAAAGCCCAATCAGATTTTGTGGAGCGGTCGACAACTCCAAGTGAACTGCTTCATACCGCAAGATACCTGTGTTCGAATTGAGAGTGGAGCCGAGATCATTTGCGCTGAGGGAATGGTCATCGATGGTCTTTTGTGGATGACATCGGATATATCCGAAGCAACAACACTCTTAATCACTGACTTTATCGAGGTTAATACCTTAGGAGAACTTCATATCAGTGGTGTCAGTGCCGAGCGACCTTTTGCACAACGTGCAGAGGTCTTTTTACGCCATGAATATTGTGGAAAGCCAGAAGATGAGTTTGACGCACCATTTACGGCACCAACGGCGGATGATTGTCGTCGTAAAGGCAAGCTTCAATCCTTGGTTGGTACAGTGAAAATTGCGGGTCAGCCCAAGACCACTTGGTCTCTTTTAACACATGATTCTGCGGAGACTCATGCGTTAACCCCAGGCTTAATTAAGGTTGATCATTGCCGTGGTTGGAGTGCAGGTGATGAACTTACGATCGCCGCAACAGGTGGAGATCAAGAGAGTTATCAAGGCGTGCATCATTGGTGTAATGGTGATCACTGTGTAGCTAAGCAGAACTCACAGTCCGAGCGACGAATGATTCAGAATATCACTGAATACTTAGATGAAACTTGTGACATAGTGCTCACTCAGCCGCTCTCCGTGAATCATCGTGGTAATATTGAGGGAGTGGCTGCTCCATTCTTACGTATTCAAGCCGAGGTCGTGAACTTATCACGTAGTGTAAAGATTACCGGAGGGTATCAGCTAAATATGGCTGACCCCAACACTCGTATTGCCACACGCTATGATTATGCCAGCGCCGGTACCTCTGCTCATACTTTTCCACTCAATACAGAGACAACTCCTTGTAAAGTTTGCAAGTTTCCTGATGATCCGAGCGCGGGAGTTCATGACCTCTGTACTGATGTGAACGCTTGCCAAGTCTATGACGCCGAGGGGGAGTCTGTACAGCTATGTGGTCAGGGTTGTAGCCCCCTTGGGATGCAGGGAATCACCACTTCACAGCGTCATGGCGGTATGATGCAAATCTCTCATACCAGCATAGAAAAGTGTGGTCGACGTGAGCTTGCCGAATATTGTCTACATTTACATCATGTGGGTGATGTCAGAGACTCAATCAATGCCGGACAAACAACGCACGAATCTTATTTTATCGGGAATGCTGTCCGTGAAGGGATCAATAAAGGGATCACTATTCATGGAACACATCGTGCACTCATACAAAGTAATGTTATCTCTGATCAGCGAGGCCCTGGGATCTATATTGAGGATGGCAATGAACTTGATAACATTGTTGAAGAAAACGTTGTGCTATGCTCAGAAGTACAAGCCAATAATCATTTATGTAAGCTCAAGAATGCATTAAATCGGCGTGAAACAAGTGATTCAGATTGGAACGAAGTCTCTGGGATCTATTTTCTTGCACCCATGAATCATACGATTGGTAATCGTGTTTTTGGGTATGATAACGCAATGTATGTCAACCGCAATACCTCGGGCGGAAGAGGGTTGGGGATGGCGCGAGGTAAGATCTGTACCTCATCCTTTCCCTTTGGGCACACTGTCGGGAATGTCTTTCACAACAATGCGGGCTTTGGTTGGTATGTCAACACAGCATTTCCAATGAACCTTGTTGAGCTTGGGGCAATAGAGCTCAGTAGTGATAGTAACCAACTCAAAGGGACTGTACTCGACTGGTCTAAATGCTTCCCTTTCTCGCTTGAAGGAGAGGATCATAGCTTCAATGTCAAAGTTCAGAAGCACACCGAGTATTTTAATGACTTTTCAGCGGGCGTATACAGTGTCGGAGATGTGACGCTACAAGACTATACTAATTATGGCAGCAATAAAGGACTCTATTGGAAGACATATCGTCGTGGAGCCAATTCAGAGCCACTTTGTGTGAACTGTACCTTTATTAACACCAGCCTTGAGGGGCCTGGTGGAAGTGCGCTTGTAGAGTTTAGAGATAGTCAATTTTATCGTAGACATCAATCTTATCAAGTGAATCATCACTGTTCACTCGATGGAGGCACCGGAGGGCTCTGCGCTTCTCATTATGACTTTAGAACGAGTCAGTTCTTTGAGTGGTCTCAGTCGGAGGGGACTTATCTACCAGGAAGCCCTCATTTCTATTCTGGCGTTTATCCAACTACCACGCTGATCTTCACGCCAGATGATCAAGTACTCACCCATGTAACGCAAAATGTTGGATTTAACCTCCAAGCTGATCCACGTTGTGAAAACTCTACGCCGTATGCCGGTGAAGGCTGGTATGCATGTGACAACACGGCACAGGACGCTTTTGGACGACCTTTAGAGTTAAGAATTGTGAGAATCTATTCCCCTAATCGAGGCCTGCTCACGGTCACGAATCACTCTGAGGGTGGTCTCAGCTACACCATACCATGGACCAATCATGGGCCTCAAAGTGGTGGCGCTAGTGCCTATGGCGTACTCCCTAGCTGCGAGGGTGCTGAGTGTCCCAACTATATGGGGGTACGTGGTTATGTCTTCTCAATCCCAGCGCAAGCCGAGATTAGCCTGAGCTTTGAGTCCGCTTTAAGCGACATGGATGTACTTTCTGATCTCTTTGTACTTGAGTATTCAGATGAACAGATGACTCCGGTCACTGAGATCACCATACGCTCAATTCAAGGAACAGGGCTGATGGACAGCGATCAATCTTGTGTCATCTCCTCGAGTCACAGTCGGGCTTTGATTACCCCTTTTGGACCCGTAAATGGAGCAGCAGGCGCTTGGTATCGTGAATGTGGCCATGCTTGGCCACTTAAACATTCACTCCAAGAACTGATCGATCGCTCTTATCAAGGAGAGAGTTTTCCTTCTCAAGAGGAAGAAGATGACCCCCCAATGGAAATTGATCTAGATGCGACCCCTTCTTTGGCATCTCCTTGGAGTATGCGCGCTTATCCTGATCCTTCGCAAGTCCTAAGCTTATATGCTTCTATCCCCGATTATCAAGATGTACTCAGCGATGCAGATCTATGTCGAGGAAACTCACCATGTGCTTGGCCAACATGGGGAGCAGGGCAAAATCAATGTACGCCTTGTGATATCACTTGGTTCCCCGGTTGGTCCCAGCAACAATCCTTTGAGTTTGATCATCAGCTATCCGAAGGCTCAACACAGCACCCAAGCGATAAAATACTTCGAGTTGAGACTTCAACCCATTGGTTTACGCTTTTTGAGATGCCACCCAACGCAACTCTCGACTTAACCGAGTATGACGTGTTGCATATAGAAGTATGGACGCCTGGAATCACACAACTCAGCATCAAACTGCGTGATTTTGGTCCGAATCAAATATGGGATGCCGACGTAGATGACATTGATGGTATCAAGTTCTTTGCCTTTGACGATAATCTCATCCCACTACAATGGAGTGTTCTAGAGGTACGGCTTGATGAGCTATTTCCACCCGGTGCAGCGCGAAATATTGGTTATATGGTGATTGATAACCTTTCTCCAAACCTTGTAGGTATGCCCATCTATCTCAGTAATCTCTACTTTTTCCGTCAAGAGTGAGGCGTGGCAATAGTATGACATTTACTTTGCGACCAACATTTATCATTCAATAGGCTTATGTATTATCGCCAAGCCAAATCTAAAATAAAAATACTTTTTCTGTCATAAATCTGTCCGATCCTTAGTTAAAATAAGTTTGGTACTAAGACTTCCCCCCACAATTTTAACTTAAAGGATAGGTGCAACGATTGGATGCAACTCATTTGAATGATCTTCTATATTCTCCACTTCCCTTGGATAAAGAACTAACTTATGGGCAATTAGATAATGGATTGAGCTATTATATCAAACGCAATCCACGCCCTGAACATAGAGCTGAAATTCGCTTGGTTGTCAAAGCGGGTTCAGTCCTCGAAGACGAGGCACAAATTGGACTTGCTCATATTGTTGAACATATGGCTTTTAATGGAACCAAGCGTTTTAAGCCTCGTGAAATCATTTCGTATTTTGAGTCCATTGGCTCAAGATTTGGAGCTCATCTCAATGCTTATACAAGTTTTGATGAAACTGTCTACATGCTTAAGGTTCCCACTGATCAAGATGGAGTTATGCAACGCTCTCTTGAACTATTAAGAGATTGGTCGTCAGACTTAAGCTTCATTCCGGAAGAAATTGAACGCGAGCGTAAAGTTGGACTAGAAGAACTGCGTCAAGGACGAAATGCAATGATGCGTGTTCAAGATAAGTTATTACCCAAGCTTTTTTATGGCTCTAAATATGTAGATAGACGTCCCATCGGTACAGAAACAGCCTTAAAAACGTTTACTCATGAAGATTTAAAGCGATTTTATCAAACTTGGTACCGACCGGATTTAATGGCGATTATCGTTGTGGGAGATATCGATCCTTTAGAAGTAGAAACTCAAATTCAACAAGAGTTTCAAAACCTTAAAACAGCATCTCATGTAGAGCCACGTGAATACGAAACACTCGAGCTGCATGATGAATGCTTTTATGATGTCTTTTATGATGCTGAAATCCCCCAAAGTTCGATCACTTTGTTGGCAAAGCAACGAGAGTCAAAGGGAAACCTACACAAAGACTATCGTGACCATCTTATGAGAGATCTTGCTCTGGCTGGTTTTAACGAGCGGTTAACCATTCAAAGCCAGCAACCAGACTGTCCCTTCAGTATGGGGGTTGCGCATGTCCAAGCGCTTAACATTAATACTGTCGCTGATACCTTTGTTATGGTTGTTCGAGAAGCCCAATTTGAAGCCTGTACTCGTCATTTATGCGATGCTTTAGAGCGAGTCAGACGTTTTGGTTTGAGTTCACATGAGTTGGAACGAGCCAAAAAAGGTATAATCTCTGGAATTACCTCAATCTATGAAGAAAGAGACAATACCCAATCTATTCGAATCAGTTCCGAATTGATCAGAGCATTTACTACCGGCGAATCGGTTCCAGGCATTGTATATGAGTATCAAATCGTAAAAGACTTTGTTGAAAGCATTACTCTTGAAGAAGTGAATCGCTTTTTAAGTAGTTGGTTTAGCTCACCTAGCAAACTTTTAAATGTGGTGACCGGTGAAGACAATGCGCCAAGTGTAGAGGACTTAAAAGCATGGTATGAACATCATGAATATGGTGAGATTCTTCCCCCCGAAGATGAGTCAAAGCTAGAGCCCTTACTCAGTACTCTCCCACCCAAGGGATCTATTGTAGATCGTCAAAGTTTGGGTCAAACAGGTGTAGATGAACTGATATTATCAAATGGAGCAAAAGTCTGGCTTAAGCACAGTACCTTCCAAAAGGATCAAGTCCTCTTTACTCATTTTCAACATGGTGGACGCTCACTGCTAGAGGATCATGATAGCTTTGCTTCTACTCTTGCAGGGCCATTACTCGGTAATTCCGGTGCCGGGCCACACTCTCTATTAGATTTGTATCGCATTAATGCCGGTAAGATTTTAAATCTTAAACCCTATATTTCACTGACCGGTCATGGTTTCCACGGTTCATGTCGTAATGAATATCTTGAAGATCTTTTTCAGCTTCATACGCTTAAAGATCATCATCCTAACTTTGACCCAAAGATGTTTACCGAGATGATCAAGCTAAACTTGGAACATCTTCGTAATAAAAACGCCGACCCTGGTACTGTCTTTCAAGAGGAATGCCTACGAGTATGGTGGAACCAGCATCCCCGCTATACACCGGCAACAGAGAAGGACTTTCAAGAAGTGAGTTTTGATCAAATCACTCAGATTTATAAGCAACTTTTTGCGCCTACTGGTGACCGTCACTATCTTTTTGTAGGTAATCTAGACGAAAGCAAGCTTCTGCCAATGATTGAGCAATATCTAGCGGTTGAATCAGCTGCCGAAGGCCAACAAGTGCTTATACGCGAAGATCCAAGAATCACTGCGCCTACAAAGCATAGAATATATCAAGGGAGTGAAGAACAGGCTTCCTTTGAACTCACCTGCATGAAAGTAATCACTTCAACACCAGAAAACCGCTTACAGGCCAAGTTTTTGGGTGAACTGCTAAATATTCGTTTGAGACGAAAGTTTAGAGAGGAACGTGGTGATGTGTATACAATTCACGTTGAACAAAGCCAAAGCAACTATCCACAAGAAGCAATGATTTTCACGATCTCTTTTAGTTGTGATCCACAAAAATATGAAGAATTGGTAGAATTACTTTATCAAGAAATCGACGCTTTTTATGAAGAAATCGACCCCAACAATGATATCAATAACATTAAGTTGCAGTATCAAAGTGCTTATGAGGTAGGGGTTAAAGAAAATAAATATTGGCTGAAGGTTTTGAAAGCAATGGTCAGAAAACATGAAAGCCCTAGTAACATTTTAACCTTCCCTCAGCGTTTGCAAGCGGTAAATCTCAACGATTTACAGTCTTGTGCTCGTGAGTTCTTAAACTTAGAACGTAGTCTTGAAATGAGCATGTTTCCTAAGAGTAATTCCTAAAACCAATTAAATCATCTGCTTTCCATAAATCAGGCGTTGTCATTTCTTTATTGTTGTCTTTTTCGATTTGATCGACGATTAACTAAAAGGATTTAAAACCTGAAGAGGCAGCCCACTGAAGTCTTTTTCATTACGTGTCACCACTGTCAAATTGTGATGTATGGCGGTTGCAGCAATCAATTTATCTAATGCATTGTGAGGCAGAGGCACTCGCAATGAGGCCCAAATATTTGAAATCTCGATGCTTACTGGTAATATGTAAGAGCTATATTGGGTAGTTATTTCATTCAACCAATGGTCTAACAACTTAGCTTGAACTAAGTCATTTCGATGACGAATGATTTCTACTCCGCGTTTAAGCTCACCGATTGTGATCACTGATAGATAGAGCGTATGATTATGTGTGATACAACTCTCAAAAAAATAGCGCACTCCTTGATTTGATTTAGCACCTCGTCTGAGCTCACTAATTACATTGGTATCAACTAAATACATCTTTTGTCTTATCGTTTTGAACACGTTCAAAAGCATCATTATGAGCCTGATTAGGAGTTGTTGGTATGCTAAGAAGTTGTTGGGCAATAGATTTAGGTAAGAGGGCTTCTTGTAATATCAAACGATGTTCAGCTTCAGCACTGCGATGATTTTTACGAGCTCTTTCTTTCAATGCTTCAATAATTTGAGGCTCAAGTTGTCTTACGTGTAGGCTTGGCATAATTGCTCCTTAATCATTAAGCTATCATAGTGCTATCATAATGATAACAATACTATCATAAGTATCTACTAAGGAAAATACCATGACTAATTAATAGAGTTTTCATCCTATTATATCCGAATCCAAAAAAAGTCAGGTTAAAGATGAACAGCAGTCCATAAATACCAAAATTAACTCACTAAACTCACTTGTAAATAGCCACGTGAACCAAGTGAAAAAGAGCTCGGGAAGCTTATCCGGAGGCTTAGTATGGACAGCGCTTTCAATGCTTCCGGCCGTTGGTGGTGTGATCAGCGGTATTAAAGATGCCTATGATTTATACAAAGCCTATAAGAGCTAAACTTCAATTAGGCCTCGGGCAAGTCATCTACTTTTTTAGCATGCCAAACGCTTAAAGCTAAAATAAGGGAAAGGATTGCTGAGCCAAGCCAAAAGTATTTGACTTGATCAAAGTGGTAAATGATTTCGCCATTGACCTCAGAGCTTGTAATCAATTGCGCTGAGATGAGCTCTTGAGCGGATGCTGCAATATAAGAAAATAGGCCAATAAATCCCTTAATCGCCCCAACCGCTTTTTTAGGCATTAAATCACAGGCATTTAAGCCCGCCAAAAAAACAACCAAACCACCGATGGCAAAGCCGATCAGGCATAGAGCAAGCGCATCATTTAATCTTGAGTTTGGTCCCCAAAACATCAAAACAAATCCACTGATGTTGGCAAGACCATATAATAAAGTAGGCACATTACGATTAGAGTTAAAAATCTTATCTGAAATAAGCCCCGCTAAGATGGCTCCAAAAAATCCTGCAATCGGATAACTTGACATGGCCATACCGGCCTCCACCAGCGTATATCCCTTGGCGCTTTGTAAATATAAAACCGCCCATGAACTAATGGCATAGCGAGATACATACATCGCTGCGCAAGCAGAGGCGATAAGCCAAATGACCGGCTGTTTTATGATAAAAAGTTGTGCTTTTCTTGTTGCTTGAGGGTCAGAAGTCTTTTTTAAGGCTTCACTTGCCTCACCATAAGCAGTCGCAGGATCGGGTAAACCATAGGTTTGTGGCCTGTCCTTTAGTAAAAAAAACATACAAAGCGCTGCGATGATTCCAGAAAGTCCAGCGCCAATAAAGCCAGCTCGCCACCCAAAATAACTCACCACGCTTGCGGTAA
>CAKZRU010000006.1 GCA_937146725.1 uncultured Myxococcales bacterium | reverse complement strand
CACGACAAGTCTGTGTGAGTCAACAAGACTTAAGTGCGAATGAAACCCCAGAAGCAGAAATCACTGCCGGCGAAACCACTGCCGGCGAAACCACTGCCGGCGAAACCACTGCCGGCGAAACCACTGCCGGTGAAACCACTGCCGGTGAAGCTATGGCCGGCGAAACCACTGCCGGTGAAATGAAATAAAGCCTTAAAGCTGACCTTGAATCCCTAAAACTAAATTAACGCCCACTTGGTTGGCTAATAAACCTGCTGGTGCATCAATCGGTAAGAATAAACTTACATAATATTCATCTTTGTTACGTAGATAACTATAGGTCAAACGTGTATGGATTTGGTCTATATCCTCTGCGAAACTTAAAGGGGCAATTCCATAACCTCCACCAAGAACAAAGCCAGACTTTTGGCCTTGAAATCCGATTGCCCCACTTGCCTGCACAAATAAATTGGCCGTTTCAATCACTGTTGAGCTTGCTACTCGATAAAGATAAGCGGTGGCAAGTTCACCTTCCATGATAAAGCTACCCCAGCGAGCCCGACCACCGGTTTCAAAAAAGGCGGCCATGCTATTCGGTTCCCAAATCCAGCGCTTAAGTCCACCAAAGCGACTCGCTAAAGCGATTTGAAAGGCATCAAGTTGTGCCTCTCCTTCAAAGCCTCCCTCACCACTAAGCTTACGGGTTGGCAAGGCCACACCTAAGCCAAAATAAGGGTCATGGGTAGTACGTTTCCCGCCACGCCAACGCCAATCAATGACTAAGTTTGTGGTGTATGTTCCACTCTCGGTATCTGTTTCCGTTTCATAATTATGGTTGAACATCCCCCAGCTCAAGCCAAGCTCTCCTGACTCAAAGGGCGATCGGGAATTAAAGAAAAATCCCGTTTGACTACGTAATGCATAGGGATCCGATATACCACTCGTTCCACCCCATAGATCAACGCTAAACAAAGCGCCGGGAGGCGCATAACCTCTGCCTAGTCCATGATGATCAGTCGGATGGATCATGTCGGATGGTCTTACTTTGGCTTGTGCAAAGTTAAAGGCCATCATTTGCACACTCATTGCCACACATACAGTATAAAAAAGGTGTAGTTGGCTGATAACTATAGACTTAAACATGGGCTCGCTCAATAATTTACAGGGCATCGCAAAGGGATTTCATTGAACACCCTATGATACTTCGCAAGTGTGCTCAACCTTTACAAGAGACCAACCCTACCTTTATTGAATCTTTTATTTAGTTTTTCACCTGTATTTCATATCTACTGATTATTATTTACTCTCCTTTAGACATCTTATCGTGTATCTTTACTTAGAACTTTGCCTATTCACACCTTGAAGGAAATCTACTGTGTCTCAAGTCTTGTCCGATCGCTATTTACTTAGTAAAACACTTGGTTCAGGCGGCTTTAGCTCTGTTTATCAAGCAACCGACACCCGTCTTGATCGGGAAGTTGCCGTAAAAATACTTAAAGCAGACCTAAGCGAGCAAGATGGGATGATCGAGAGATTTATGCGTGAAGCTAAGCTTACCGCTTCGCTAAAGCATACACATTCTTTGCAAATCTTTGACTATGGACACAGTGACAATCAGCTTTATATAGTCTCCGAACTCTTAACCGGGCAGGCTTTAGATGATATTATTAAAACTCAAGGATCTCTTTCAGAGTTGTTGATTTGTCAGCATTTTATTCCGCTCTGCATGGCTCTTCACGAAGCACATGAATTAGGCATTGTGCATCGAGACCTGAAGCCAAGTAATTTATTCTTAAATCAATGGGGCAACGAAGAACGTTTAGTGGTGATCGACTTTGGTATATCCAAGGGTGATACAAGTCGAGTAGAGAAAGTCACCAAAACCGGCCAGCTCTTTGGCACTCCACACTACATGTCTCCGGAGCAAATCCAAAGACCAAATCAAGTTGGACCTCAGAGTGATTTATATAGTTTGGGTATTATTCTTTTTGAGCTTATTAATGGCGCTCCCCCCTTTGATGCCGATACGATGTTTGAACTTTTGAGTGAGCATATCAAGACAGAACCACCTTTTCTAAAAGACCTATCCAATCAATGCTCACTAGCCTATGCAAATCTCGTTAAAGACCTACTCGCTAAAAATCCCGAAAAACGGCCAAACTCTGCTTCCGAAGTTGCCGATAGACTCCGGGTCATATTAAAAGAGCAAGACCAGCAAACCCAAAACTATTTTGCATCAACCATGGAAATGTCTGGAAGCGGTTCCTTGCCAACTTCAACCTTTGCCAGCCCTTTACCTAATCAATCAGCACCAACTGATCATTCATCCAACACTTCTCCTACTCTTGATAAAGATATGGATGATGATCAAAATAAACGAGTGCCACAAGACTCGTCTGCAAGTCTAGAGCAGCAAGCCTCACCTCCCCTTAATCCACAAATGAGCTCTAGAAGCTTCGGGAAACTAAGTTTAGTGATCTTAGTGATCAGCTTTATTGGCACTTTATTATTCATCAGTTTAAGGTCAAAAATAGAGCAAGATATTGATAAAAGATCAAGTTCTCTCAAGCCAAAAAACGAGCCGGCCCCCAAGCCTAAAAAGTTAGAGCTCACCAAACCTAATGATCAAACAAAGGCTCGAGCAAAGGACTTAACTCAAGACTCTCGGCAAAAGAGTCAAAGTGCTGTCCTTGAAACTAAGCCGCAAGATCAGAGTCAGCAAGAGCAGAATCAGCAAGATCAGAATCTACAAGATGCTGATCAAGCGAGTCAAACAGTCAAACCTAAAGCGCTAACAACTAAACCAAAGCTCAAGCCTAATAAAACTAAAAAAAAAGCAACTAAGCCTAAGCCGAAACGCAAAAGGAAAGTTAGAAGATCTAAGTCTAAATCGCTTAAGAAAAGAGTAAAGCATAAAGTAAGCCCTAAGCGAAATCAGACCAAAATTATAAAGAAGAAAGCTGTAAAAGCAGTGGGTATAAAAGCCGAACCTTTGTCTGATCAATCATCTAGTACAAGTCCCAATACAATAAAGCCAAAAACTCAGAAATCTCCTTCCGAGAAGATAGCAAAAAAAAATACGAACTCACCTAATCAATCGCCTGATACATCAATAACGACTGCACCAGCGAAAGAGGCATCTGATCCGCAAATCAAAGCAAGTCCAAGTCAGCAGCCTAAAACTAGTGACTCTAAAACTAGTGACTCTAAAACTAGTGACTCTAAAACTAGTGACTCTAAAACTAGTGACTCTAAGCCACCACGTCCTCCCGTAGGTTTTTAAATGACATTCAAAAGTTCTTACTCACACTTATTATTAGCTTATTTATCACACTTAAGTCTTATCATAAGCACAGCACTATTGATGATGAGTAGTGTGATGATGAGTAGTGCTTTAGCCAATCCATGGTTATTACCACCTGATACAGTCGTGATTAGCGGGCGCTACGACTATGCCTATGCCAATCAAGAGTTTTTGGCAAATGATGGCTCTTTAACTCCCTTTAGTTTGAATGGTGAGTATCAGTCTTCGAGTTATACGCTTGGGGCAAGAATTGGGATTAGTGACTACATTGAAGTAGAAGCAAGTTTACCCTTTAAAACGGTTTCTTATGAAGCAGATCCACTGATTCTTTTAGCAACCGACGAAGGCATGGGAACCACTTTTGACTTTTATCAAGATAACATCATCAACTTTAATCAGACGAGCATGGGGTTAGGTGATTTAATTCTTGCGGCTCGCTTTAAAACCTCTAGCTATCCCATCGCTTCTTCTCTCGAACTTCGGATCATGGCGCCAACCGGTTATAATGCTCCCGAAGGGACTTTTGGAACAGACCCTAACACAGTGGATGACTTTGTGGACCAAGCTGGAGAATTAGTAAATCCTAGTAATATTAGCGATGATGTTACCCTTGGCGACGGTGTTTTTAGCTTCCAACCGATTTTACACTTGGGCTATGGCACAGCATCGGGCTTTTTTGTTAGAGGATCTGGCGGAATACAGTTTCGTAATCAAGGTGCAGGAGACTTGTTCACCGGCGAGCTTAAGCTTGGCCAATTATTTACCTCATGGTTCTTAGCTTATGCGGGTATTTACACTGAAAAAACCTTAATAGAAGGTCGGCCAATTGGCGTTTCTGTTGCCGCAGAAGATGCGAGTTTACCAGCGAGTGAATATAGTGGCTTAAACAACCTTAAACCCATTGTGGTCAATCTAGATCGAGATCAGTTCATGCTGCCAGTCGGTCTTTTATTTCGCCCCTTGCCCACTGTAGACATTGTCTTTTCTTATGCACCTGTTTTAAGTGGCCGAAATGTGGCTAAAAGTCACACCATAAGCGTGGGCGTAAATGTCGTCAGTATGCTCAAATAAATAATTAATACGAATACTTAATCACTTTCAAAACAAAGGAGAATACAAAGCGATGACTCAAATCGACCCTCGCCAAAACCTAATTGAATCCGCTTTTAGCGGTCAAAGCGAACTGACTGAAGATGTATCCAAGGCTGTGTTCAGCGTCATTGAAGACTTAGATAAGGGCCGTTTACGAGTGGCTAGCCCGCCTGCATCTGTTGATGGAGATTGGACGGTGCATGCATGGATTAAGCAGGCAGTTCTACTTTATTTCCGCCTCACTAAAAATGAACTTATGGATGACGGTGTCTGTCGCTTTTTAGATAAGATTCCACCCAAGCGCGATTTAGATGGTGTTCGTGTAGTTCCACCAGGGGTTGCCCGTTATGGTAGCCACTTAGAGCCCGGTGTTATTCTTATGCCCGGTTATGTCAATATTGGGGCCAGAGTTGGCAGTGGATCTATGGTTGATACTTGGGCCACAGTTGGTTCCTGTGCTCAAATTGGTGCCAATGTTCACCTGTCAGGCGGTGTAGGCATTGGCGGAGTTTTAGAGCCGCCAAGCGCGCAACCGGTTATTATTGAAGATGGTGCTTTTATTGGCTCCCGTTGTGTGGTTGTTGAGGGCGTCAAAGTCGGTGCGGGTGCAGTATTGGGCGCAAATGTCATTTTAACTGCAAGTACCCCCATTATTGATGTCACCGGCCCAGAAGAAAAACGCTACAAAGGCTTTGTTCCACCGCGTTCAGTGGTCATTCCCGGTGTACGAGAGAAAAAGTTTCCAGCCGGTACCTATCATCTCCCCTGTGCCTTAATTATTGGGCAGCGTAGCGCACAAACCGACCTTAAAACCTCTTTAAATGATGCTTTACGCGACTTTGAGGTGGCGGTTTAGCCCAAAAGCGACCTCCCCTCACGTAAATGATCGGTTTAAACACTATACTTTATGCTTATTTTATGTCTCAATTTACCTTGAGCTTATCATCTTCCTCTTAGGATTTATATTTATGAGTAAACATGCAAATGACATTGTTTTTGTAGCCGCTAAACGAACGCCTTTTGGTGCTTTTAATGGCAAATTAAAAAGCCTAAGCGCCACGGACTTAGCCGTTGAAGCCTCTAAGGCTACATTGGCCTCTGGTAACATCTCGGCTGACAGTATTGATCATGTTATTTTTGGAAATGTTCTACAAACCTCTACCGATGCAATTTATTTGGCGCGACATGTTGGTTTGCGTTGTGAACTACCTCAAAAAGTGCCCGCTTTGACAGTGAACCGCCTGTGTGGCTCTGGCTTTGAAGCCGTGGTTTTAGGCGCCAAAGAGCTTAAGCTTGGTGAGGCAAGAGCTGTGCTTGTGGGTGGTACAGAGTCCATGAGTCAAGCGCCACACATTGTACGTGGTATGCGTGATGGAGCCGCTTTTGGTCGTCCACCCGAGCTAGAAGACAGCCTATGGAGTTGTCTCACCGACAGCTTTACCGGCTTTCCAATGGGGATTACCGCTGAAAACCTAGCTCAACAATACGATATTAGCCGAGAGGACTGCGATCAATATGCTTTGCGTAGTCAAGAGGCTTGGGCGGCTGCCAATGCTCGTGGCGCTTTTAAACCCGAAATCAGTTCTGTTGAAATTACAAGTCGTCGTGGCTCAACGGTTGTTGACACCGATGAGCATCCACGCGTCTCTTCCATTGAGGGCTTGGCTAAATTACGTCCTGCCTTTAAAAAAGACGGTGTCGTCACCGGTGGTAATGCAAGTGGGATTTGTGATGGTGCTTCAGCTATGGTGCTTAGTACCCGTGCCTATGCTGAGAGTCAATCATGGCCAATTTTAGGTAAGTTAGTGTCCTATGGGGTCAGTGGCTGTGATCCAACCATCATGGGTATTGGTCCGGTACCAGCCGCTAAAATTGCTCTTGAGCGAGCTCAAATGGAGCTTTCACAAATGAACCTTGTCGAAGTCAACGAGGCCTTTGCTCCGCAGTATATTGCGGTTGAAAAAGCCTTGGGACTCAACCGGGAAATTACCAATGTCAATGGTGGGGCCATTTCGCTGGGTCACCCCTTAGGGGCAAGTGGGGCGCGCATTACCGCACATCTGCTTTATGCACTTGCCGAGCGTGGTGAACGCTTAGCATTAGGTAGTGCCTGTATTGGTGGTGGACAGGGCATTGCGGTCATTGTAGAAGCCGAGTAAATCAAAGTTATGAGAACAATTATCGCCATCATTCGAAGTCTGGCTGCACTCAGCTTTTTTATTGTTTATCTGACTGTCTTTATCGTGTTTTCCATACTCACGTTAAGACGCTGGAGCTTACACTTGGGTGCACCGTTGATGCGATTTTTTGGTCGAACTACTTTAAAGATTGTTGGTGCGCCACTCATCTTTAAAAATGATTGGCCTTTCACGGACGAAAAGCCCTGTGTGGTGATCGTTAATCATCAAAGTACCCTTGATGTTCTTTTGGCGGCTTCAATCTGTCCAAATCGAGCTGGAGCTATTGGTAAAAAAGAGCTGATTTGGGTGCCCTTTATGAACTTAGCTTGGTGGTCACTACGCCTGTTTATGGTAGATCGTTCCAACCATGAGGCGGCGGTGCGTACCATTAAAGAGGCCACCGAAAATACGCTCAAGCATAAGCGAGCCGTCATGCTTGCCCCTGAGGGCACTCGTAGTAAAAACGCCGAGCTACTTCCCTTTAAAAAGGGTGCTTTTCACATTGCTTTAGAGGGTAAGCTTCCCATTTATCCCGTCGTATTTAGTGGCGCTGCAGAAGCCATGCCTAAGTATACTTTTTGGGCCTATCCTCAACCGATTATGGCAGAGTTTTTACCTATGGTACCCACCGAAGATTGGACTCGTGAAACCTTAGATCAGCACATTCAAGCGATTCATCGGGATATGAATCAAGCTTACTTGAAGCTACGCCATGAAATGGACTTACCCTTATTGCCCAGTCAGAAAAGTGCAGAGCAAGAGACTAAGTAAAAAGCTGAGTAAAAAGCTGAGTAAAAACTCGTTGGCCTCTCAACTGCCTATCAACTTAGTTCCACGAACGACCTTGATTGATCTCATTTTTACGTCTGAACGCTTCCTCTACATCAATATCTAAACGATTGGCGATCGCAAGCAGATAATTCATAACATCGACAATTTCTTCGGCAACATGCGCTTTAGATTCTGCCTCGGCTTTCGGAGCATTCTCTATGAAAAAGCGCTGATGCTTACGAATGGCTTTAAAAAGCTCTCCTACTTCTTCGCCCATTAAAAAGCAGTTATTAATCAGGTCAACTTCTAACCAACCATGAAGGGCTTCAAGCTGATAAATATATTCTTGATATGAATGCATAGGGGCATGTTTGGGTAAATCAATGCTTCGAGTTGGGTTCTGAGTCTTATTTTGGGTCATGAGTCGGCCTTTACTAACTTGTAAATGATAAAAGTGATCAACAATAGAATTATGAACTATGTAAGCGAAACGAGCTGATAAGATAATACTCTAGATTGTTTTGATTCGCTAGACTCTACTCATGGACTCATCTAAGCTAAAACTCCTTGATTTAGATTCACTGTTGAACTGAGTTGAGCTGACTAAAAAGAGTGAGGACATTAAGTTTTTATGAAAGCACAGACCCGCTGTATCATTCATAATATTGGCCACCATGACCTATTTTTAGAGCTTTATACGCCCGAACATCAGCGTATTGGTTGGTGTCGCCCACTCTCTAAATCGATTGCTTGGATTGGTGAAGCCGTTTTAAATCATATTCAGCAGGGCTCCCTCAGCTATCACGACCCTTCTTCGCTTTGTTTTGAACATGATTTAGTGATTCCGGCCGGTCAATGTCGCTTTGAATACAACGAACAAAGTCGAGAAACCTTTATTTCCCGAGAAACCTTTGAAGTCCTACAAGGTGAAGTTAGAGTTCGGTCGATTTATGCACCACTTGTTCAAGAAATTGTTCTTAGTCATGAACCCATTGATCATTTGGAGTCAGCGAAAAGTCGCAAGCAAGGCACTCGTCCTCAAAGTCTTGATGCGATTGAAAAGGTTATTTTTTTCTTAGTCACGGCCGGCGCAGGGAAAAACAGCCCCCGAGGGATCGCTCAAGTGATTAAGCACATCGTCGAGCTTCGCTGGCAAGACTATCCTCAGTCTCATCAAAGCAAATACTTTATTGACTGTGAACATGTCCACACCGACCCACATGCGATTATGCCAAGTCAGCTTTTGGGTTTAGAAACTCGTGTCGTTGCCGAAGCTTCTCAAGTGGCCGAAAAACATGGCAAGCATTGGCGTGAGCTCTTTAAATTATATCTTTCAGTGAGTACCGGAACCACCTTTATGATCTCGGCACTCAGTTTAAGCTTTGCCGAATGGTCACCGGTGGTACAAACCATTGCTTCGGCTCGTCATATTCTTTCTTGTACGCCGGAACGTCCTTCTCGAGTCTATCGTCCCCGCGAAAAGGAAATGTCCTCGATCAATGAGTGGGTTAAGCTTGAAAGTGCTCAACTTGATCAAGCGAGCGATTTAGCGATTGATGAACTCAGAGATTGGCGGGAAGCATATCTCGAACAACGACAAACTCGTCCAGCTGAACTGAAGGCCAATCAAAAAGATGAAGAGGTCTTCTTTCACCGAAAAGGCCTTAAAGAGGTACTCTGCGTAGTTGTGATTAAAGACCGCTTTGGCGTAGAAGGTCCCAAGAATAGTCTCATTCCGATTCGAGGCATTAATGCCGAAGTGTCCTTACCCACCGGAACCCTATGTGCCGAACGTAATGCGATCGGTACTGCCTTATGTCGCTTTCCACGCCTAGAAAGGCGAGATATTTTAGCAGTGGCAGTACTAAGCTTAGAACCAAGCCTAGCCAAACTAGGACCTTGTGGTGCCTGTGCTGAATGGCTAGCCAAGGTACAAGAAGTCTCTCCAAGCCTAAGGATTATTAGCTTTGCCAGTCCGGCTGCGGATGAAGTCTTTGTTAAACCGGCCCTGCATATATAATCCCCCAACCAAGCATTAAATACCTAATTTAATTAGACTTTATAAACTTAAGCCATTTCTTTATTCAAGCTGTAGTACCATATTAACTTATTCACTCAAGTATCTGCTTAATACGGAGTACCCCAGATGTTCGTCCCCCCACCAAGCTTTAAGGACCTACAGCAGCAGTACCAAAAAGACGGCTTTTAGTGACCTTTATGAGCAAAACAACCTCCCATGATTTAAGACTCGATTTAAGGCTACGCGCCCTAGAGCGCAAGGACTTACGTTTCATTCATAGCCTCAACAATAATCGCAGTATTATGGCTTATTGGTTTGAAGAACCCTATGAATCCTTTACCGAACTTGGGGGTTTATACTTAATTTGCCTTTGAAATCAGCAAAAGCCTTTTTTACAGCGTCAATTTGATCGGGCGCTAAGCCATTGAGTACAACAGTCTTAGCATTGATCTTGCTTAAACTTTGAGCCTGCTTTGGACCAAGTGCTTTGAGACCATTGAGTTCTAAACGCTGTACTGGGCAAGTCAGCAAGGCTTGAATACTTGGGCTGTCAAGTTCGGTGAGCGCTTTGAAAGAGAGGTGTTGATAACGGTAGCCTTCAAACTTTTTCTGGGTTTGTCTAAGTTTTTTGGCAACATATTTTTGTGAACCATAGGTCAAATACTTGAGTTTCTCTTCTTCTGAGCTGTGTCGATTAGCCTCAACTTGAGGCAAAGAATCAACTTTTGCGAGCCAACTTTTTAATCTTTGATTAGGTGAACAAAGCGCTTTGATAACAGGAGCAGAAAGCTTTGTGACTCCATCTAAAGATACTCTTTCTAGAGGTAACTGAGAAATAATTTGAGCCTTTTGAGCATCAAGGTCAGACATTAACAATTGCTTTTTGAGTGCTTTTTCCACTCGATCTATTTCGTATACAGCAATGGTAAATGGACCTATATTTTGAGATAAGTAATACCAATATAATTCTGAGATCAAGTTCAAGTCATCAAGTACTAAGTGCTTAAAGATAAACAGAGGCGCTGATGATTGTAACGATGATTGTAATAATGTTTGGGCAACTTTAAGGTCAAGATCATATAGCTGGTCCATAACAATGACCTGAGCCTCAAACTTATTCATGACTTGAGCCTGTTTTAGGTTTAGTTGTTCTATGCCACCAAGGTTTAAGGTACCTTTGTACTTAGATAATGCCTTTAAGCTTTTTAAGGAAAGATTGTTTAGATGCTTAAAAGACATTGCTCGCACTGAACTAGAAGCTAAAATCTTTGCGGCCTCCGGATTCAGTTTTTCAAGAGTATCCAAGGCCAATACGCCTTTTTCTGATGTAATTGGAGTTTTCGAAAGAAGGCGGGCCGTTGCCACATCGAGCTCTTTGAGTTCAGTGATATACTTTAGAAGAGCTTCATTTCCAAAGGTCATAGCTTGTTCAATATTGTCATAAACAAGACCGGCTAAACTTAATTTTTGGGTTCTTCCCTCTGTAGCTTTGAGCACCTTGATCACTTCAAGTGAAAGCGATTTGATCCCATTGAGTGAAAGTTCATTTAAAGTCAATGATTGAAGGGCCTGTGCTTGAGCCAAGTTCAACTCACTTAGGCCATCGAGTTCAAGACGCCCTTTAAAGCCTGCCAAAACTTTTAATACCGGTACAGAGGCAGTATGTAAACCATTTAACAATAGTTGACTTGCCTTAGTCTGAACAAGGGTTTTGGCTTGCTCAACAGTTAAGTTTGGCAAGCTATTTAGATTAATCACCTTTTTACTATGTGAGGCAATCAGTGCCAAATCTTGATCTGTCACATTTGTCATTTCTTTAGTTAAAGATGAGGCATCCCCTTGCAGGCGAAGTAGGTTTTCAAGATTCACTAAGATTTCATGAGAGTACTCTATATTCGCTGATGATGAGCTCAAGAGTTCACTCAGTTTTAGATCTATATTTTGTAAGCCTAATAAACTGATTTTACGATTAAATGCCTTATGATTAGGATACTTTCGACTTAGATATGAGTGTTGAGTTATTTTTGAAGGACATTGCGTAAGATTTTTTGCCACTTCAATGGATAGATGTTTAAGCCCGTCTAAATTAAGATCCCTAATCTTTGAATTACAGAGGATTTTGGCCATTTCTGGACTCAGTTCAGTAATGCTCTCTAAGTGAAGCGCAATAGGTTCAAAAGCAATAATCGCTTTTAGGCTTTCCATATCAATCATCTCAAGGGAGTTGAGAAATACATGCATACGTTTATCTAAAAGCACTTGAGCCATTTCTGGAGTAAACTGAGTTAAGGACTCTAGAGAAAGCTTCACATTTCTAATACGCTTTAAAATCTTTGCGGTCTCAAGATTCAGTGTTTTAGGTTGAAGAAGCACGCTTCTTCGCCGCATGGCTATTAAACGGCGCTTTAAACTCCTTTTGGCCTCAGGATTCAGTGTTTTGTCTTGATTAAGCAATCTACTTTGCCGAATGGCTAAAGACTCAAAAAGTTTAGCCTGCTCAAGACTAATGTGTTCTAAGCCCTTTAAGTTGAGTGCGCCATTGTAGGTGACTAACTCTTTAAGAACTGGCATATCTATGTTTTTAAATTGGCTTAAATCTAATTTTTTCTTCTTGTATTTAGATAGTAGTTTTGCATCTTGGACTGTGAGCTTGCTCAGTTTAGAAGAATCAAATGTATTATATTCAAACCTTTTGTCTGACAAAGCGACAATTATGGATAAATTATTACTTTTTAAACCTTTAAGCTTAAACTTCCGCGCTTGGACTTTAGATAATTCTTCTGCAATGGCTAAATCTATTGATTCTAAGCCGTTTAAGCTAAACTCTTTATTAGCGAAAGCATTATCGGGTAAAACTTGATTAATCATTTGAGCGGTTTTCAAGTCTAAACTGCGTACACCATCTAAACTCAAACGATCCATCTTGAATAAATGTTGAGCAATCTCAGGGGTGATTTGCTTGATGCTTCCCAAATGCAAAGTATTCTTATATTGAGCAAGGATTTCGGCGATTTCAGGACTTAAGTTTTGTAAGCCGTCTAAATGTAAGTGGCGTACCCATAACTTTGACAAGGACTCAGCTTGCTGTTTATTAAGGGATTTAATTCCATTTAAATACAGAGCATGTATATTTGCACTAGACAAACTTTTAAGAAGGTCAGTGTCCAATGTTGTCACTCGATCTAAGTAAAGTCGGTCTAGTTGAAATTTTCTAGACTTTTTCAATTTAATTTTCGACGCCTTAAGAGACTTAGTATTATAACTTGCTAAGGCTTGATAGTCTTCTGAGCTTAAAACGATTTTATTAATCGCAATATTCTTCACTAACGATTCAAATCTCCTTCTTCCTTGGTATAATGACTTTAGACTTGGCAAACGCTGGGTGAAAAGAACTTTGCAGAATGATCTTTTACTGTTAGCGAACGAGCAGATTTTTACAGCTTTTTCATTTTTTGAACATTCAGACCACAGGGTCGTATTTTCTTTTTGGTGATCAACCGCTTGACAATACGTTTCTTTCTCTTGGTTTGAATGGGCTAATAATTTAATCAGCTCTTGAGGGATTTTTGACTTTTGAGTCTGAGGTGGGAGATCTGTGGATATTTCTTTTTGTACACTTTGACAAGCAAGCAAAGAGAAAGTAGTCGAGAATAAACTTAAGTATATTATAAGTCGAAAGGCTTTAAAGCGCAAAAGAACCATCGCTTTCTTGAATAAAGATTAAACTATTAAAACTTTAGATTACTGAACACTTACCCCTGAGTGTAAATACTCAAAATCATGTAACAATTCCTACTTGGTTTTATATAGAGAGTAAGCTTAAATCAAGCCTAGAGTCATCTTTTTTTCTTTGATCGAATCATTATTTAACCAAATCCTATCAAGTAACACTCTGAATTATTCAAAATCGGTCAGAGATGTTTTAAGACTTTGGATATCAACCTAAGAAAAGGAATTTGTGCATACGATCTTTTGCTAGATATGGTATACTTTGAGCTCAAAACTTTTTATAAAGGAGAAGAAAACTCTCGACATGTTTGATTCGACGACTCGTCAACCTATCGCTAATGAAGATCTGCTCAATACTCTCATCCAAGGATGTGATGAGCGGGTGCACATTAATCCTCAAACCCAACGAAATAAATACCACCTAAACCCCATTGAATCGGTAGGGCTTTTACAACGTGGTTCATGTACAGCGAATGTGCTCACCCCAAGCGGGACCAAGGTGGCTAAAGAGTTTCTACAAAAGTATGAAGCTCTAAGTTATGAAAGTTTACTACAAAGCCAAAGCCAGCGGATTCGGGAGCTTGTTCAAAGCGAATTTAAAGATCCTTTTGATATTTTCTTTGCGCCTTCTGGTTCGGACTTGGTGTACTATCCATTGCTGTTTCAGCGACTGCTTAATCCCGACAAACCGGTGCTTAATATTGTGAGCTGTCCCCAAGAATTGGGGTCGGGCTCTTTGTTAGCAAGTGAAGGTAAGTTTTATGGGCAATGTAATCAATTTGGCGAGGCTTTGACGCCTAGCGCTGTGATTGATGAAACGCACCATATTCAAGTCAAGCACTTAACCGCTCGTTCACCCAAAGGAACAATTCTTGATCGCACATTTGGCTTCAAAGAAGCGATTGCGGAACATCCAGAAGCAGCGGTTGTGGCTAGTTTGGTTTTGGGATCAAAGTCTGGGATTAAAGATGATCTCAAGGTGATTGAGCCTAATAGTGATACAATGTGGGTGGTTGATTTATGTCAATTTCGAGTTGATCATACTTTGATTCATGAACTGCTTGAAAAAGGAGTCTTGGTGATGTTGACCGGCTCTAAGTTTTTTCAAGCACCTCCTTTTTGTGCGGCGATGCTCGTTCCTAGAACATGGTGTGCACGCTTACAAGAAGTTAAAGATGCTTCAGCGATTCAAGCATATGCCAAGCTCTTTAGTGCCTATGATATTCCCTGGTATATGAGTGAACTCCGTCAACAGTTTTCATTTCGAGAAAATAAAGGCTTAAGATTAAGGTGGGAAATCGCTCTCAGTGAGATGGAAGCATACAGTGCTTGGTCTTTTGAGGAGACAGAAGAAATCATCAATTGCTGGAGCGAAGGACTGATGGACTATATTGAACAGTCCACTTCATTTAAACTCATGCCCGATCAACTCAAAACCAATCCGTCAATTATTTCCTTTCAAGTCTGGGTCAATCAACAGGCCCTTACTCATGAGCAATTAAAAATCTTATTTAAAGAAGTCTGTACAGCTCAGCATCAAGGGTTTAGCCCCGGAATTAATCGAGTATTTTTTGGTCAACCGGTCTCTTATGGATCACAAAGCTTTATCCGCTTGGCGATCGGCTCTAACTCGATTAGACGTTTTTTAGAGTTAGGTACGATTGATTTATCCGATGATCTGCGCTTGGTCGATGTGATCGAAAGCTTTGCCCAAAGGATTTTTGGCCAATGAGCGATCTATCTTCTACTTTGCCTAGTCCTAATTCAGATATATCTGTTCTTATTCCTTTGTTATTATCTCAGCTTAGTGACATTGATACAGCCGTTATTTTAACGCACCTACCAAGACTTTACGAACGTCTAGAACATCTTAGATCTGCTTTTAACCCTAGTGTTCGACATTGTATTGCAATCAAAAGTAATCCCCAAATACACTTACTTAACATCATTGTTGAGCAAGGGTTTGGCCTAGAAGCAGCCTCTATGGAAGAAGTGGAGTTTGCCTTAGAAGCGGCTTGTCCCCCTGAAAAAATCGTTTTTGATTCTCCGGTAAAAACTCGCCAAGAGATCGCCAAAGTCTCTCAACTCCCTAATCTTTTAGTGAATGTAAATACCTTAGCTGAACTAGAACGATTTCCACGTCAAACGCAATGTATGATCGGGATTCGAATCAACCCTCTCACTCATATTGGCTCACCGGATTTATTTAGTGTTAGTCTTAATGAAAGTAAGTTTGGAGTCCCGATTAGTGAGCGCGAATCAATTATTCAAGCCGCATTGGATTATCCGGTTCGGGCACTTCATATGCACAGTGGCTCCCAAATGCGTGATCTTAAAGCGCAAGGACGTGCCCTGAAAGCCCTTGGAGAGCTTGCGCTAGACATCAATCAAGCCCTTGCCCATGCTGGGCTTGATCGACGTATCGAATGCCTAGATATAGGTGGGGGCTTGCCAAGTGAAAGTTTGTCTCAACAGAGTAAGATGAAAGAGTATGCAAGGCTTGTACATAGTCTTAAAGTACTTGAATCATTTACATTGGTGACAGAGTTTGGGCAATGGCTAAATACCGAATGCGCTTTGGCTCTTAGCCGGGTCGAATATGTGATTCAAGGAGAACCCTCTAAGCTCTTTATTCACTTGGGTGCTGATATGTTTACCCGCGATGCATATACTCAAGCTCGTGCTTTTCCCTTATCACTTTGGGATGCACAAGGCCTTGCGCTCGATACTCACTCGCTTCAAGCATATGATATTGCCGGTCCCTTATGTTTTGCGGGTGATTATGTGGCTCGACACACCCGACTTCCTGTAGCCCAAGAAGGGCATTGGCTATGCATCGACCATTGTGGAGCAAACACTTATGCTCTGTGGTCAAGACACTGCTCAAGAACTGTCCCTGCCCAATGGGCCTGGGATGGGACACAAATACAACAATGGCGTTCTCGTCAAGCCGTCCGATTTTAATCAATAGAACTCAAACCAAACATCAAGATATAAACTTGGTCACAGCAGAACATTTGGTACAAGAGTTTTCAGTAATCATCGCTACCAAAACGTAAAATGTATGCAGCTAACATGATAAAGTGATGTCGCCAAATGATAGGCTAGTATCTCGTTTTAGCTTTTACTGATTATCAAGGAGGCGGACAATTCGCTAAATGCTAAATCCTTTGGGTCATCTTAGGCCATGCTCACGTTTTTTTGTTTACTTGAACTAGAATTTATCAATGTTTGTGCTGAAGGTAGGTCTGACTATCAACTGAAACTTATTTGCTACTGAGCAATCTCACTAACATACGTAAACTTATCTTGGTCGAGCCTTTATCGAAAAATATAGGACAGCGTAGTTATGCATGGGTGAGCTAAAGCAATAAAGCTTGTTTAGCTGAGTTACTTCAACGACAGCTTAGATGAACAACTAAGCTTTAGTCTTCACGAGCGGCTCGGGTCAAGAGAATCGCAGGTAAAAAAGTCAAGTCAGTGATCAACGCTGCAGATAAGATAACCGCGGTCATAATCCCAAGATAAATGTTGGGCACAAAGGTTCCAAAGCCCATCACGCCAAAGGCCGCGACAAGAACCATTGTGGTGACCACAAGCGTTGACCCCGTATGAGTCAAAACGATAGAGACGGCCCCTGTTGCACTTAGGCCCTCGCGTCGATGCTTAAGATAGTTAGACAGCATATGAATTGTGTCATCGACTGCGATTCCCAAGCAAACACTTGATACAAGTACAGTTCCAATATCAAGAGATCGGTCAAGCAGCTTTAAGACCGCACCTCCAATGATAATAGGGATCATATTTGGGAGCATTGCGAGCAGACCGATCCGTAGTGATCTAAATGCTAAGATAAGAATCAAACTCACCAATAAAACCGCGATAATAATCGACTCTATAAAGGAGCGAACAACATAGCCGTTCATACTCTGATAGAGCTTTATTTTACCTGTAACAATTACATCTAATCCCATCTCTTTACCGAGGGCTTCAAAGCGAGCGGCCGTATCTGTCCAAAGCGCCGAATCTGTAATTGAGGCGATCACAGTGACTCTGATCGCGTCGTTCTTAACTGTAATTTGATTATTGACATCCATCCCTTGTGGGAGACTCATTTGGTATAGGAATAGCTCTTGTGCGATGAGTTCTTTGGTCTCTGGGAGCTTATAGGCACTCTCTTTTCCTTCATTTAAAGAGCGATTTGTCTGTCTAATGATATCAATGATTGAGACGGTCTTGCTCACGCCCGAAAACTGAGTGATCTTCTCTTCAAAAGACTCTACCGTTTTCATAAATATAGGCTCTTTGATCCCCTCTTCAACACCGGCAGAGATTCGTAGCTCAAAAACAGCTGTTCCACTCAGATTATCAATAATAAACTCATTGGCTTGCCGAAGAGGATAATCCTTTGCGAAATACTTATAGGGATCAGCATTCACTTTATTATAGCTCGCAAGAACGAGAGCTCCAAGCCCAAAAATCGCGTATATCCCGATCACTTTCCACCGGTTTCGTTGAAGCCAGTGAGTGTATGCAATCATCCGCGGGCTCGCCTGTTTAAGCTCTTCTGCACCTCCGATCGCCTTGACTCGTGAAGGGAATTTGATCAGAAGAGGACCCATCACAAGATAGGTGATAATCCACGCCATAAGCGTTCCTGATCCTGCTAAAATCCCAACGCCTAACACCGGCTTTAGGTCGGAGCTAAAAAAAGAGAAGAAGCCTGCAGCAGTCGTAATCGATGTTAAAAGCGTTGGAAGAAGATTCTTACTCAAAGAACGCCTTGCGGCCTCGATTTGATCAAGACCTCGCCATCGTCCTTGCATAAAAGTAGACATGATGTGAACAGAGTCAGCGATCGCCACTGCGATCATAATAAACGGTAGTGTTGTCGTAACACTATTAAGCTCAACTCCAAAATGTCCCGCAAAGGCGACAGCGCTCCCCACCGAAAGAAAGAGTGTAATAAAGGGTAAAATAACACCGCTAACGGAGCGTAAAAGGAAGATTAAAAAGATCATCGCCGCAACGAGTACCATAGGGATCAACGTAGAGAGGTCACGCTGTGTGCTCTCCTGAAAAGCAAAATTGATCACAGGGCCACCGGTAATATAGAGCTCGTGGTCGCTGCGCTTTAGCTCTTCGAGCACTGACCTCACCTCTAACACTAACTTTTGAGTATCTGGGGGAGTCTCAAATCCTGGTTTAATACGTGCATATAAGAGAGCCGTCTTCCCATCTCTACTCACGAGATAATCAGGGATAGATTCGTGATTGAGCGCGATCTCTTTTCGTTCTTTGAGAAGCGCATCGGTCAGCTCTTCTTCGGCAGGGATGAGGGGCTCCACCTCAATCGTGTTATCCACTGCATGAACCCAATTAAAATTACTAAGTGAATCGACTCGAATCACATCATGAACGAGCCACATTCGGTCAGTTAACTCTCGTAATAAACCGACCGTATCACGATCAAAAACGCCTGAAGGGCTGTGTACAACAACCGCGACTGCATCATCATTTCCAAATTGACGCTCAAACTTATCAAACTCTTGTAGCATTGGGTCAGTAGATCGAAAAAACGCCGTATGAGTGAAGTTAGCTTTAATTTGTGGAAAGCCGGACATCGCCCCAGCAACAAAGCAGAACCCTACGATCATAGCAATCCAAGGTTTGGTGACAATCCAATCGACAAAGCGGTCCCCAATCGAGGATAACGGCGTTGTAGAAGATTCTGAAGAGGGGGCTTTATTCATAGTAGGTACACTTTAAATTGACTAGATAGAGATGGGAAATGAAAAGGATATCGTCATATACTAGACCTTGGTTAGCCTTCAGAAATAACGAATCAAACTTGTGTAAGCATAATTTGCTTGGTCGATGTATTCGGGACCTTGAGGATTATTTGGATCTTTGGGTGGAAAGCTGATCAGTCGAAGACCAAGTTCTGCACGCCATACATCTCCAATGCGTTGTCCATAAACGATATTAGCGAAGAACTGCTCAATCTCTTTAACATCAATGATGAGCGAGGTCGTGATCGACCGATCGACCACATCATTAAAAGCATAACGCCACCCAAAGAGGAGATCTTTATCAAAGAGAAGAAGTGAGCCGTCCGGCGCTTCTCCCCCCTCTCGCCATCTTGCATACTGCCCCTCAAGTAAGAGGGCACTCTCTCCCTGTGAGTGATAAATATTATATTCAAGTCCAACAGCAATCAGAGTGTGATCACGATCAGCAAGAGAAAGGAAAGGCGCAGGTGGTAGACGGTCTCGCTCGGCTGTAGTAGGCTGATCAAAATCTCGATGAGCCGCTTCGAGCTTTACTAAAAATGGACCGACAACGCTTTGCAATGTCCCTCCGATTTGAGTAAGCGCTTGATAGACAAGTGAGATTTTTGGAGGTGCCGAAAGTCCACCTGAAGAAAAATCAGCGAGGACAAGAGGTAAACTCCGATCGATATGTCTTACAAGATGAACAGAGAGATCCGCTCCAAAGAGTCTTTGTTGCATCCTCGCACCATATTGTAATCGCCAAGGGTCATCATCGATCTTGCCGTTCCGATCAAGGATCTGAATCTGAGAGATCGCTTGTCCAAGGGGACCAAAGCGAAAACGCGAGTCCTCGGAAGGAAAAATCGGAGAAGAAAAGAGTGGCATAAAAAAGAGTTCGATGTTTCCAGAGCCGAACTTAAGACGAGCTAACCCCATAAGCTCGCCTCGCTTCTCAGGCGCTTGGACACTCCCATCGAGATAGCGACTATTGATAATATCTGCAGGATGAAAGGCCTCGGTGGCGGTCCATGTCTGAAGCTGGTAGCCAAGTCTGATCAAAATAGGGTTTTGCTTATACTCCAAGTAAGCTTCTTCGGGGAAAAGAGCGCTCCGCTTTCGATCAAAACCATCATGTCTTCCAAAGCCTCGGAAAGATAACTTAAACTTCCCATATTTGGCTTTTAGGTAGAGTCGACCAATCCCGGCAATATTTCCCAAATCACCTTGATCTGTATCACTAGGATAAAAGATTCGCCCCTCTGTACCAAGCTCCCCTTTGCTACTCACCTTGAGCTTCTTTGCTTGAGCGTTTGTACAGCCTTGAGTCATCCACCCAAATGAAAGAAAACAAATACATAAAGAGAGTGTTGAAAATATGCGACACATCGGAGCATACCTCGTAAAGCTAAAAGTGCTTATTCAATGAAGTGATTAAAATTACAGAGCCACTCGCAAGAGCCCCCTAACGCATGTAGTCAGTCGCGAGTGATCAGTCTGCTAATTCATCGCTATCAAACTCATCTTCATCAAGCTCTACACCGAGTTGGCGACTTTCCCATACGAGTGAAGATCGCTTTCGAGTTTGGTGGTTTGTGATCTCAATGGTTTTTACTCTCCAAAACTTACCAATCTTCTCCCAGTCTTTGAAATTGCCTGTTTTAAGAAGCTCTCCTTTACGATCAAAGTATTCAATTTTAACCGCATTCATGTAGCCCTTATCGATCCAAAGTACCTGTTTACTGTAGCCAGAACGCTTGTCGTTAGGGATACGCTCAATCTTCCAACAATCTCGACCTTCAAAAACCTCATCACTGAGCCACTTATGCTTAAACTTTTCGGGCTCTTGGCTGCCAAGATCTTCATAAGAGAACTCGCTTCCCATAAAGCTTCCTGATTTGTTACGTGAACTGATTCGCTTAACACGTTTAATCGCAGGCAAAAAGAGCCATTGATCATCATCATCACGTTTGTGTGATATTGTTAACATTCTCGTTCCACTCACATCAGGTGGATACTTAAACTCAATTCTCGAGAGATCACCCTCTCCCTCTTTCTCAAGAATCTGATTGCTCATTTTACGCTCGGTACGATCTCCTTGAGCGTTAATGAGAGTCATAACCATCATAGATGACTCACCCTTAAAGCCACTATTCACCAGCTCAACTTTTTTGGCAATCTTTAACCCTCTCTCTTCGGCTGACTCGGCATAGGATTGTTGTACATTGGCGACTGTCACTAGAATAGTGAAAGCGCTTAACATCAGGAAAGTTAATATCCGCATAGAGACCTCGCAACAAATGAATATGAATAGTTCTACTCCGAATCAGAGTCACAAGAGCAGACCTTAACCACTGTAATGATATCTGAATAGCCTGATCCGTTTCGTACTAATTATGTATGGTTTCCAACAACAACAACCAACAGCAAACTATCAAAACGCTCATTATCTTCACTCTTCGCCTTACTCCAAACGTACCTCTTCTGTACTCTAACCAACGCTAAAGCTTTAAATTCCACACCTAAGCTGTAAACTCCTAAGCAGTTAAACTTACTATTACCAAAAAATCAAAAGCCGCTACAATATCGCTGATTCAAGCTCAATCCGGTGAATAACGACCACCAAATAGAGGAACCCCCCCCGCAGGGAAGCAAACTTGTGCTGTGTCATAACCAAGTCTAATCGCTTGTCTTAAATCTGCAGAGACTTCTTGGAATTTAGCTTTAAACTCAAAGTATAACTGTTGGTAAGCTTTAAGGGTCTTGATGCACTTGGTCCTACACAACGGCCGATTTCCACGCTTGGTAAATCTTACTTTACGTACATTTTCACTCAAAACCTTTGTCATGCCTAATGAGGTCTTTGAATCGCGTTTTAGACGAGCGTCTCGAATGGCTTCGGCACTTAGCTTTGAGCACAGTTGTTTGTACTCAGATTTGGATAAACGAGCCCACATCGGTGGCTGAGTGAGTTTAATTTGGTGGTTTGTTGTAAACTCACTGATCAACTTGCCTTCACGGCGTTGCACTGAGTGATAATAACCGGTTCGATCGACCCATGGCCCACTAATCTTTTTACCCATTACCAACTGACGATAGCCATGTAACCCAGTCCAATCTTTGGGATGATCAACAAGACCCTCTTTAACCGAGTTTTGAGTAATGTATTTGAAAACGTCTTCAAGAGCATTTTCATCAAGGATCTCCTCACTTGAATAGCGTTTCTGCCACAGCGTACCATGCCAATTATGAACTCTGGCGAGCTCTCTTGCTAAGTTACCTTTGAAATAGCACATGAACTCAGCAAGATCAGGACTTGATTTAGAGCTTAAAAGCAGGTGAAAGTGATTACTGAGAAAGACGTAATGATGCAGCTCAATCGTCTTTTGATGCTGTTCTAATGAATAGGCCAAAACACCTCGAGTAATCGCTCGAATCCCACGAGTCGGCTTCAAAAAGCCATAGCCTTGAATACATCGAGACACCACATGATGAGTGGCCCAGGACTTTGATTGGAAACGTAAATGGGCGGACATATATACTCCTTGATTGATTTAAGAAAAGGGGTATATGTCTCTCGCCAGAAATTGAATCTTGTTGCGTAATTTCTTTAATTAGTTTGGAAACGGTTAAGATTTAAGGTGATTTTTGGGTCAAATAGTTTGCTGTATTGTGTATTGTATTGTGTATTAGGTTTGCTGTATTGTGTATTGCTACCGTGTATTCCGAGGGCCTAGTGTATTGAATAAACCCTACGGTAAATCAAAAAATAAAAACTCACAGTCATCCTCAGCAATCATCGTAATCTGACCCACTTCAGCAATCCCTAAGCCATCACCGTCTGATAAGGTGTGCGCTGATGAGCCATCACTGACTGCCAGTGAGCCTTTAACAACTTGAATCCAGCCGTATCTACCCACAGCAAAGTCATAGTTGACAGATAGCCCAGCCTCCAACTCTGATCCAAAAAGTTGAATATCAGAGTTGATGTATAAAGCATCGGCACTTGAGTCTCCACTCACCATCAAACGTAGGCGGTTTTGGCGTTCTTCAGCAAAATTACGTTCTTCATATCCAAGCGTATGTCCGCTTTGATTGGGTAGAATCCAAATTTGTAAAAAGTGTAATAATTCACTGTTCGATGCATTAAACTCACTGTGGCGAATACCTGTACCTGCACTCATACGCTGTACATCCCCCCGAATAATTGTTGACCCGTTCCCCAGTGAATCTTTGTGGGCGAGCTCACCAGAAATAACATAGGATATAATTTCCATATCTTTGTGCCCGTGTGTGCCAAATCCCTTGCTTGGCAATACTTTGTCCTCATTGATCACACGCAGATTTCGAAACCCCATATGGTTGTGGTCATAATATTGTCCAAAGGAAAAAGAATGCTTGGAATCAAGCCATTCAAAATTGGCGGCACCACGTGCGTTACTAGGTCTAAATTGAAACATGATATCTCCTAAAAAGTAATTCAAAGCATCAAAGTGATTGACGAAAAATTGATGTAGAATATAAGAGCAGTTCCACTCATCATCTAACTAACACTAAGGCTGCTGTAGTATGGTGAGTACTTTGATTATCGAAGAACCTTGAAGCGATTTTCTAATGACTGAAACTCTTTGTCCCCAGCCAGTGACTCAATATTGCCAAAAGGCATTTGAGCGATGAGCTTCCATGTTTGAGGAATATCAAAGGCAGTGGTAACATCAGAAGCAATCACTTCATTGTAGTGCTGAAGTGAGGCACCTACATTGACTTCCGCCAAACTTGCCCAAACCACATACTGAAGCATCCCTGAAGATTGCTCAGACCAGGTTGGAAAGTTTTTGGCATAGAGCGCAAAGTTTTCTACTAGGTATTCCACCACAGACTGATCTTCAAAAAATAAAATTGTACCTGCCCCACCAGCAAAGCCACCAATACGAATCTCTGTTGGTCCAAAGTTTTCGCTAGGAACAATCTTGCGAAGGTTTTCCATAGTGAGATTCCAAAGCTTATCATGGGCATCTCCAAACAGTACTACCACTCGGGCTGACTGTGAGTTGAATGCAGATGGCGTATGCTTAACTGCGTGCTCGATGATGGCTTCAATCTCTGACTCTAGAATTGGTAGCTTGTTTCCAAGTCCGTATATCGTCCGACGTTTCTCTATTAAATTGGTAAATGACATCTTACTCTCCTTTAGTTTTTAAGAATTCCATTTTTATTTCAGTTGCGACTTCAATGCTGACATCTGAATGCCTGCTGTCGAAATTCCAAGTTTAAATATTTAAGATTTGAGTGGCACCGCAAAACAATGCGAGAAAAAGCGTTGACCTATGGAAAACCCCAAATATGGTCTAAAAACTTGTATATTTTTATTGTAGTCTCAATTGAAAATGAAACAATACAGTAAAAATGAAACCTTATGTTCCGATTTCGCAACAACAAAATTGAGATATCAGTCGCCATGAATCTAAATGATTACCATACCTTTATCACCGTCGTAAAACAGCAAACCATCACAGCTGCAGCAGTATATTTGGGTATACCCAAGTCCACTGTGAGTCGGCGATTAAAGCGGCTAGAATCTAGTTTGGGGGTGGAGTTGTTTACACGTTCTGCCAAACGACTGATGTTAACCCACGATGGACAGGCTCTCTTCGAACGTGTAGTTACCCCCCTCGATGACTTGCAATCAGCTCAGGATGCCATCATGGAGAATCAAACAGAGCCGACTGGTCTGCTTCGGATTACAACGACCGAAGGGTATGGACAGACACCTGCCGTGTTGCAGTGTTTTGCTAGCTATCTTGAACGCTATCCAAAAATTGAACTAGATTTGTTGTTAACATCTAGAGTCACAGATATGGTTGAAGAACGAATTGATATTGGCTTACGCTTATATACTAGTATGTTACCTGGTGATGCAAATACGATGTCAAGGCGACTCCATACCATTTCAAACGGTATTTTCGCAAGCCCTGACTATATTAGACGACGAGGAACACCAAAGACTCCACAAGAATTACTACAACATGACTTGGTCGGTTTTTCAGCTGTGTCTTTTGCTAGTAAGCCGTGGAGGGTTAAAGAAGAGTTAATCAATGAAGGGTTGCCATTTGGAACACCACGAATATCAGTCAATAATTCAGCTACTCTTGTGCAGTCGACAATAATGGGACTCGGACTAGGAATCTTAGATATTGGAAGCGCAAAGTTTCATGTCGAACGTGGTGATTTGATTCGTGTCCTACCTCAGTATGAACAAGATGTTGCCAAGGTTAGCTTGGTTTGGATGGCCAGCAAGCATTTGTCTTTGAAGGTACGTTCCTTTATCAATCATGCGGTAGAATATTTAGGATGAATCTAAAACCCCACAAGGCCAAAAAGTCACAAGGTAGCAACCAATATATTATTGACTAGCGAGCCTTGCACCAAAAAGCAGGTAAATCTTTTCGCAAGCTTAAGGCATTGATTAGACGTAGGCTGTTACCCACTTAGCCAATCAACTAGCCCTATTGGTATTAATCTTAGCTACGGCGAGCTTTGATCGCTTTCTTGATTTCAAGAACGCCACCGTTTGCACCGGGTAGACCACCGCGTAATAATACAATGTTTTCTTCTTCAAGAATACCTGCAATGAGGATATTTTGAAGAGTTGTACGTGTATTACCGTGCTGACCAGGCATTTTCTTGTTTTTGAAAACACGAGCAGGATAGGTTGCACAACCGATAGAACCACCATGGCGGAAGAACTCGTGAACACCGTGACTTGCTTTGGTACCTGAGAAGTTGTGACGCTTCATAACACCGGTGAAACCGCGACCCTTTGATTTACCAGAGATGTCGATTTTCTCACCAAGATTGAACATTTCAGCAGCCTTAAGCTCTTGACCAACTTCAAAGCTCTCTAGTTCTTCTGCGTTCATGCGGAATTCACGTAGGTGACGAACAGTCTTTTCTGTCTGCTCTTGCTCATCAGTGATAAGACCTTGCTTTTTGAGGAAACCAAGCGCTGGCTTGTTTAAACGGTGGATCTTTTGCTCACCGAAACCAACGATCAAAGCAGTGTAACCATCACGCTCTTGAGTACGCTTACCCACAACTTTGTTACCACCAACGTAAACAGCAGTTACAGGAATTTGAGTTCCAAGCTCACCGTAAATTGCGGTCATACCAAGTTTTTGTCCTAGGATACCCTTCATAGTGTAAACCCTTTCATCTTTTAGGTTGTCAATTGCTCTCTCATTATGAGCGGCCCCCTGTGCTAACTTATACAGTTTTACACAAGATGATTCTTTGGGGGCATTCTTAGAGCGAAAGAGTCTATAGGCTGTTTAAGGCATTGCTGTCAAGACTTAAGCTTTACTTTGGGTAAATTACTTAGACTTAAAGCAAACCATTCTTGGTCTTTATGGATAGACTAGTCTAGGTCTGCATCCTCATCAATCGTACTTGACATCGTTTCGCTTTGCTTATTGCGCTTTTTATTTAGGTCTTCACGCAGACGTCTAGAAATACGAATATGTTCCCGAGCACCAATTAACTCGGCGGCATGAGTACGATCAATATAGTTTTCACCGGTAAAAGTCTGCTTTTTGGTTTCAATGATGCGCTTCAAGGGTAAGTCCCAAACCGCTTTGGGCACAATGGGGTCCTCAGAGATCTTCATCAATGTCTCTAAGACTTCAACCTGCTTTTCAAGCGTATGGCACATTAAGAAAATATCAAGCCCAGCCTCAAAGGCTAAGTGTGTCATTTCTTCGACAGAGTAATGATCAGTAATCGCCTTCATTTCAAGGTCATCAGAGATACAAACGCCTCTAAAACCGACCTCTGTGCGTAATAGGCCTTGAATCACCTCAGCGCTTAAAGAAGCAGGATGCTTTTTATCAATGTGTGGATAATGCACATGAGAAAGCATGACCATATTAAGCATGGCATCATCAACCAGCTTGCGATATGGGAAAAGTTCCTGCTCAATAATTTGCTCACGAGTCAGACGACATTCAACCCGACCTAAATGGCTATCAGCATCGGTATTCCCGTGTCCGGGGAAGTGCTTGCCACAGGCAATCACTTGATTATCTTGTAAACCTTGAATTAGGGACTTACCCAAAGTCGCCACAATCTTTGGGTCAGAGGAAAGCGCTCGATCACCAATAATGGGATTATTGGGATTAGAATTAATATCCAAAACTGGTGCAAAGTTTAGATTAAATCCTGAAACACTGAGCTCACGCCCCACAATTGCGCCCACCTCATAAGCCATAGACACAGTGCCTTGATGCCCTACGCAGACCATATCTGGAAAAATCGTATAGGGGTCTGGCAGGCGAGAAACTCGTCCTCCTTCTTGATCGATACCAATAAAAGGAGGGATACCTCGACCTAAGCGCAAAATTGACTCGTTCAAATCAAAGATCTGTTCCGGCTCCTTTAAATTACGCTTAAAAAGAATAACACCACCAAGGCCCCATTCTTCATCAAGACGGGTAAGTTCTTTGGGGAGCGTCTCACCTTCAAAGCCAATAATGATCCGCTGACCAATCTTTTGCTTCATTCGTGACAAGTTGCTCATGACCGCTATCTCCTTTGAGTGTAGGAAGTCTCTTACTTTGACTTACATAATCTTCTAGGCTACCTTAGTTTAAGTCATTAAGTACACCTAGTAATCTATTATCCTTGTACACTATTTATCTAAAAAACCCTATCTATTTTATTAAGCTGAGATAAGTGAATGAGCCCCAAGATTCAGATCAATGATCTTCCAAGAATGTTCCCAAAAAACAAGGCTCTTTCAGTCAAGATGAATACTTGGTTTTCGGACGAGAAAAATAGATCCCTCCCCCCATATTCTAAAGACTTTAAGCTCATTAAATCTCTATGTAAACTCGCTGTTTTATGTATTTTTCTTATTACTCTTTGCAGCAAGCATGAGTCCGCTTATGCTGAGCCTAAGTCTCGTTTTGTGGGTAGTGTAGAGGGAGAGTTACTCATGAATGGTTCTTGGCTTCGCCAGCAAAAACAAAGCCCAAGACGCATACAAGGCTTATCTCCGATTTGGAGTGCACGACCGGCTTTGGATTTTGCCTTAAATCATTACTTATGGATCGGTGGAGAGTTTGGTGTCACTTGGCTAAGTGAAGCAAATTACCTAGATTGGCAAGGTGATACTTTACTTAATTCCTATCATGGTGGACGCCGTATGCTTTGGTCACCCAATATTCGAGCACGCATTGACTTTCCCTTAGATTGCCGTTGGACCATCGAAGGCCTAGTCAGCACCGGAATCAGTCGTTGGGGCTTAAATGAGGGCAGTCATATTTTAGCCGAGGATGAGGCTCGTTGGGGGGTTAATTGGCGGATGAACCTTGGTCTTCGCTATGCCCTTAACACCCAGGTTCATTTATTATTTAGCGGTGGTTATAGCGAGCAAATTGCTTTTGGCAAAAGCGATGAGATTAGTATTAAAACTTATCCGCTTACCATGGGTTTAAGAGGAGGCTTCTAGTTGATTTATCCCGTGCTAAACTTGTGAGTTAACCGAATACTTTAGGGTCAGCGGATGCTGATCTAAGCGCACTGGAGTGGCGACCTGCTTTAAGGCCTGTAAGAACCCTTCAAAGGCCTGGCGTTTGTGGGTCAAACCTCGTTTTAGATCGGGTTGAACCTTCAGTTGTGAGTCTAATTGGTCTTCAAATAAAGACAGTAAATCCGCAGCATGGAACTCAATGGTTAAATGCTTAGGCTTTTGATTGGCTTTTTGAATACCTGACCTTAAGCGCCAAGCCACAACTTGCCCAAGACGAGTACTTAACTGAGGCCCTAATAAGGCAAACAAAGTGCCAATCAAGGGTAGACCACACCACACCGAAACCGGATAGTGCATCAGTGGGTTGGCAAGTTCAACCGGACTCGCTCGATAAGGGCTAAACTCACTGGCGACATAGGGCTGACTAGGCGCGCTCAACAGCTTGGGAGAGCCTAAAATACTTTGGCTTTTACGCCCAAAGAGTCGCATGCCTCCCATCACCATAGCTTTGGCTACATAATAAGGCGCACAGGGAAAGGCACTGCTTTCATACAAATGACCACTCTGTAGTAAGGGCTCTCTAAACTGAGCATGGGTATGGTAGCCTGGTGCCCTAAAGCCACTCACTATACTTTGTGAGGCTGCTTCTAAACGCTTTTTTCCTTCGGTGATTTCAAGACTGGCTTGCGCCAAATCTAATTGGGTTAAGGCATAGGGATGTTTCCAACTATGATTGCCTATTTCAAAGCCTTGCTGGCTTAAAGCTTGTAGTTGCTTTAGGCAATGAGTAGAGCGCTCAATATCCTCGGCAACACAGTAAAAAGTTGCCGGAATCTCAAGCGCATTAAACAACTCTACAAAGCGTGGTACGCCATGGCTCCAAGCATGGTCACTGGCTTGACTTTCATCAAGGCCATGAATGCGATAATAGTGCCAAAGACTATCGACATCTACCCCAACGCTAAAGGTTAACTCTGAGTGCATTAAAGATCTCTTCCAAAGCGAATGATCATGATTAAGCGCACAATATTTTTAAGAACATTTGGTACTCGGCGTAGCAAATGCACCGAGGGTGGACGTTTTTCTTGCAGATCGATCGGAAGTTCCAGCCAATTTAAAGATGAGCGATGTATACGAACCACCAACTCACTCGCAAACATATCCTTATCAACCACACAACTGTCCACAATCGGTAAAACTGAACTCAACTTTAAAGCTTTAAGCCCATGCGTATCAGTGCCTTTAAAGCCAACAGCAACTCTCAACATCCCATTGAGAACACCAGTAGCAAAGCGCCTAAACAATGGACGACGATCAGTCGCCCCCGGAGCCCGCTTACTGCCTACAATAAAGTCCATACTTTGGTCAGCATCAAAGCGTTCAAAGGCCGCCTTATAAAAACGAGTGTCACACAAGTCGATTTCATCACAGATCGCATACACTCCTTGGGCCCGTTGTAATCCCTCTTTGAGAGCTCGCCCATAGTTGGCTTCACTGGCCGAAAAGTATGAGACATGAGTAAAGCGCTTGCTCAGTTCTTGGGCCAAAGGAATCGTTTGGTCTTTGGAGCCATTTTCAGCAATAATAATTTCATAAGAACGCCCCCAATCTTCGAGTGCCCCTACCAATTCTTCAATTGCTTCGGTCAGAATCGACTCTTCGTTATAAACCGGTATAACGACTGAAAACTCCGGCTGAGAATCATGTAAAGAATCGTGTAAATTAGCTTTAGCTTCATCAGCTTTAGTCGCTATATCTTTGGGGGACTGTGACTCACTCATAAGGGCTTAAGACTCTCTGTAAACCTAAATCATTTCTGTCTAAGCTCTAGCAAGTATTTCAAGCTTAGGGTGTATCATATAACCATTCGCTTGCTCTTTTTCCATCAAGCAAGGCATCTTCCATAGAAGAATAGTTCCAATCTCCATAGCGACCTACGCTTAAAATGTCCACCTTAGTCAACCATTGGTGAATGATTTCTCGGGCTTCATGATAGTGCTCATCATAAATTACATAGGCATTGGGAATACGTCTTGGCTCAATAAACTTAACCTGCGCTTGATCTTGGATCAGTTCCATAGCAATCAGGCCTTCAATCACTTCGGGAATGATATCTTCAAGCGCTCGTTCTCGGTCTGAGAGTTCAATATATAAGGAACTGCACCCACTGGGTGCCATACTAGGCATGGCATTAGTAAAGGAGCCTACGCGATACATCGGCCAACGTTCTTCGGGTACATAAATCCAATGATCGGCCTGACCTAATACACCCTCAATTCCTACATTTAGGTAGATCACTTCAGTAGCCCTTAATCTAGCCCGAGCCTCTTTAACCTCGTTTGGTACAGCTAAACAGCGATCGATCAAGTCAGGCAAAGGCATCGTATTCACTAACTTACGATACACTAAACTTTGGCCATTGGATAAGCGTAAGGTTTTCTTGCTTGGATCAATCTGCTCAATTTTAGTGTTGAGCTGTATTTGTTTACGTCCACCCAAATCGGCTAAGCGCTCGGCGACAGTTTGAATTCCGCCCTGCTTTGGATAAAGAAAAGTCGCATTGTAGCCCATGCCTTCTTGGTGACAGCCTACCGCACCGGCCACAATGGACTCTAGTTGCGGTCTAGGTACAAAACGCTGGCACCACCGACTAGTAATTTCATCGGCTGATACACCCCATAACTTCGCATTATAAGGAATCATAAAATGCTTAGCGATGCCCTCTCCAAAATAAAAACGAACCCAATCTGAAAACTTTTGGGGTTCATCAGCTTCTTCAATATTGTCCGGTCTAGCTAAGCGAGCCTCAATGGCACCCATAACACAGTCATGAACCACTTGAGGAGGAAGGCCATATACGTTTGCTTGAAAGGGATAGCGGGTATATACGCCATGCGACCAGACTCGACTTAAGCGCTCAACCGGTGCAAAGTGGTCTGCACCACAGGCTTTTAGGACTAAAGCACGCATTTCAGCATCTCGTAAGTGAAGCCAATGCCCGGTCACATCAAAGGTAAACCCTTGAATCTGTTCCGATTTGGCCTTACCTCCCACATGATCAGCCGCCTCAAGGACTTGCAAATGCTCTTGCTTATGCTGACTATGAACCAAGGTTGAAAGACCGGCTAAGCCAGCACCAATCACAATATCCATCTGGTCTTGTTGCATATTCATACTCACTCAACTCGCTTATGCTTTGCACTCAAACTTGAGGCAGTGACGCCAAACTTAAACCCAAATAACTACCCAACCCCAAAACACCTATTCTTTTCACTGTTTTTAAGTCAAATAGTCAAGTCTTGATCGTTATTTATACATTCTTTGTGCTCAATAGCGTTTGATTTATCTGAGAATCGAGTGATACAGAAAGTGGGTATAAATAAACTTATTTTGATCATCCCAACTTGGGAATCAATAGAACGAGGGGTAAGCTATGAAAGTCCTTGAACTCATATTAAAATATGATGACCTTAAGCTTGAAGGGGAGACCATTGATGGTACTTTGCCACAAAGCTTTTGCCAAGAAGCCTTAGGCGAAATTGTGGGGTCATCTGGGTATTGGCTAGACCAAGGCGTACAATTAAGTGGTAATGTATATCGTACGCCAAGTGGTGAAGTGATTGTTGATGGCCGATTAGTGGGCCATGCAGACTTTGAATGTGTTTCCTGTGGTCAACGTCGACGTCTACCGATTCAAGTGAGAGAGGACGTTATCATCGTACCCAAGAATCATTCCGCGGCTTCCGAAGAAGATATCGAAGGCGAAGGCGATCTTAATATTTCACCTGACCTTTATATGTTTGAGGGTCAAGATATAGATTTAAGCGAAATCTTTAGGGAGGTATTGATCTTAAATATGCCCACTCATCCTCGCTGTGACTTATTGTCCGAAACCTGTGGCCCATCTTTAGCGGAAAAAGGAAATGACAAGCTTCCGGAGACTTCGGGCATTGATCCAAGATGGGCTCCTCTTCTTGCAATGCATGACCAATTAAAAAGTATGAATGCAAATGAGGATTCAGCCAGTGATGACTCAGCAAGTGATGACTCAGCAAGTGATAACTAGTCTTTCTCAGCTTATCATTTGCTCATATTTCCATCAGCTATAAGCCATTCATAGAAAGTTTCAATATGAATCCATTTAATTATAAATCCAAAGTTCTTTTGGCGCTTTGGGCCTGTTGTTTTAGCTTTACTGTTATTGCCTGTGATGATGAGCCTCAAACAAATACGGGTGAAGAACAGGCGGGCGAGCTTGCCGGTCAGGAAGCAGGTCAAGTCGCCGGAGAACTTGCCGGAATGCAAGCGGGGGCCGAGGCCGGAATACAAGCGGGAACAGAGGCCGGAACCATGCCTCTCACTTGTGAACCTTTAGCACAAATTGATGCTTCATCTGTTTTTATAGAACGCACCGAAGAATGGGGCTTGAATGGCGTGATGGGCACTTTACTTAGTGTCGCCGACCTTGATGGTGATCATCGACCGGATTTGGTTGTGCGTCGCGGCGGGGTCAGAGCTGATGTTTTGGAGGGCGAGGAACTTAAGCGTCACACTTGGGTGATGATGAATCGTTCATCTGAAACCGGAACTCGCTTTGAAGATAATACCATTGAGTCCGGGTTTTTAGCGACTCGAGGCACTTATCCCTTAGAGGTCGGCCGCCCAAATTGGGTCGTGGTTTTTGGTGATATTGATAATGATGGTGATCTTGATGCTTACTCGGGGATTGATCTGCGTAATCCGCCCGAAGTCACTGTGGCGAATCCCACCTTTTTTGTCGACCAAGAAAGTAGTGAGATTTTGCTCAATGATGGAACCGGTCATTTTGAACTCACTTATGCCCAAGATCCTGTTCGTCGGCAAGCGGGTGATGATGTACCCTCAGGAGCCGCTTTTACTGACATTAATCGTGATGGTTGGTTAGATTTATGGATGAGTCAAGGTGGCTTGGGCGCGCCCTTGCAGGATCGACTTTTTGTCAATAGAGGACAGGGTGAACTGACCGATCGGACTCTAGACTTTGGCTTGGGCACTCAAGAATGGGAAAGCCTAGCGATTCTTAATAATGGTGAGGGTCATTCAACCGCATGGTCTGCAGGTGCTTGTGATCTTAACCGAGATGGGATTCCCGAGTTATTTGTAGGCTCTTATGGCCGTGCGCCCAATCACCTTTGGTTAGGTAGTGAGCAAAATGGCCAAGTCACATATGAAAACCACAGCGTAGCCTCTGGCTTTGCCTTTGATCACAACCAAGATTGGACCGGAGATCAGTTTGCTCGTTGTTACTGTGCCTCTAATCCATCGGCGCCGGACTGTGCTGATGCTCCTCCTCCTCTCATTAGCTGTAATCAGCAAAATTGGAACCATGATATTGGACGTAATCCTTTTCGTCTAGGGGGCAATACAGGTGCGATTGTATGTGAGGATCTTGACGGCGATGGCGACCTAGATATGATGACTGCAGAAATCCGACATTGGTGGGCAGGTTCTGGTAGTGATGCGAGTGAAGTGCTGATTAATGACGGTGCTGCTCGACCTAGCTTTAGTCGTCCGGGTCGAGAAGCTTTGGGCATGACACTTGAGCATGGTCAAACTTGGGATGAAGGTCATATTTCAGCTACGATCTTTGACTATGATAACGATGGCTACCAAGACCTGTTCTTGGGTGCTACCGACTATCCGGGTAATCAAGCCCTCATCTTCCATAATGAAACAGCTCAAAATGGTGTCGCTAAGTTTAGACGCTTAAGTGACACCGAAGGCTTAGAGCATCATCGAAGTCATGGAGTAGCCGTTGGTGACTTTGATGGTGATGGTGACTTGGATCTTATTTTAGGTCACTCTCGTATGCGCTGTGGTGATGATATGGAAACTCCTTGTTATCCCAAGATGCAAATCAGAGCCTTTGAAAATGTCGTTGGACAGTCAAAGTATTCGGTGCAGCTGACCCTTAAGGGGGGCGAAAGCGAAGGTGGCTTAGTCAATGCTGATGCCGTAGGAGCATTGGTAGAGGTGACACCGCTTAACGCAGAGAATGAGCATACTCGAGTACGCTATGTTAGAGGAGGTTATGGACATTTTGGTCAGCAGAATCAAGCCACGCTCACCGTCGGCCTCAATCAGTCTTGTGAGGCTGAAGTCACCATCACTTGGCCCAATGCGGCCCGCAGCCAAGAAACCTTTAGAGTTCAAGCCGGACAGCGCTATTTGGTCAAACCAGGTGAACAAAGCATCATCACTCAATAACCGCTTCACTCTATCCATATATGTTTATAATTGAATATAGCTTATCAGTTGTTTCGGAAAAGAATCGGAACATAAGTGAGCTTAGTTCTTAATGATACATCAAGTATTTATCGAGCAATCAGTGCCAAGCTCCAGGCGATATCTCTTTGAACATCATTGATGGTTCGAGGCGCAATACTGATATCTTGTTCTTCAAAGTATGAGAAATTATGGAAGTTAAACTGTAGATTATTGTCGCGATGGCAAGAAGAACAACTCGTATGGCTCACTAGAGTTTGATAAGGGTCAGCAATTTTAGCCTTAACTGCACTTTCTTCTCGGGGGTTAATCACTACCTGCTGTCGAAGCTCGGATTGAATTTCGTTTGGTAGGGCTTCTAGGTCATCCAAAAACTGAGTATCACCTTCAGCGGTGGTCACATCCTCACTTTTAAGCGCTCCTTCACCCTTAAACTCATAAAGTAGAGCACCACTATGAGCACCTCGAATATGCAAGTTGTTTTGTACAAGTACTCCGCCCTCTTGATGAAATCCGACAAAGGACCATAACTCTGCTGATACCGGATTTCTACCTAAGGGAAGTGAAAAGGCGGTTAATTCATGTAGGTTTTCTGGCTGGGCGATAGGTAATAAGATACGATTCAGTAACTGTCTGTTAAAAGCTTCGGTAGAGGCTTCATAAAAATATTCAAATCGTTCATCAGGGCGAGAATAATCCAAGTGATCTGCATCTAATAAATGTGCTTGGCGCAAAGCATATACTTGTTCTAATAGCCACTTCGCCTGCTCATCTCTTTGTGCTTCAAACTCTGCCAACTCCTCTGGGGTTATATCACTTAAGCGCAAACCTTGCCCTAGCTTTGCTTGCATGCTCTTTAAAGACTCAGTTTTAGGAGCTAGCCGATACAAGGCATGAATTGCTCGATCATCGGCATAATAGTCCTTGATCACACTCAGATGTTGTAATTGCTTTATGATGGGCTGAAAAACGAAGCGGACTCCCGGCCAACACAGCCGATCGATTTCCTCTCGATCAGCGACTTGTCCTAAGGGACTACAAGGGCTGATTCTGAGCGAAACTAACTGCCAATCCTCTGGCCAACTTTCATCACTAATCGACTCGCCAATTTCCGACTCAGCAAGTGCCTCATCCACTACATTTAGCCATTCAGTTGGTAAGATCTCTAAGGCCTTAAAGCCATCATATTCTTTAGGAATCACAATGGCTAAATCTTGAAATAGGGGAAAAGCCTTATCTTGATCAGCTTTTCCATCCAAGCGTTCCTCCCAATTAGACCTCTCAGCTTGAGCTACAGTTTGAGGAACAATTTGAGGAACAATTTGAGTTTCACTCGGTGCTAAACGACTCACCTCAGACAGTGAGGATTCTTTAGGAGTACACGCTAATGCACAACTGATAACGGTCGTTATATTTAATAAAAGTTTTACATGCATAGCGACTCCATTGAGCAGATATAAACATAATTGAAGAAAGGTTTGGCTGAGTATTGACCTAATCCCAAGATCGAATAAGTTCAAGCAGAGAGCTTGGCAAAAGTCATCTTACAAGAATCATTCGCTTAATGAGTCTTAATAAGCAAGTACTTAATCTAGTTCAAGTTTATCTTATATATGACTGATTTTTATGAGGTAGGGTAAGCCTAATCAAGCACAGAACCCCTAAGCTGTGTTAGAAAGCCTCACCCCGAGCACTTTTATAAGCAGCCAAGGCCTTATGATAAGTTGCAAGCGCTTTAAATTCGGCTGCCTCCGCCTTTCCATAAGTTAATTCTCTAAGGTTTAAGATCACTAGATCACTAGCACCTTCTTCGAGTTTATGTTGCTCTGCTTCGACTAATAAACGAGCAATTTCGACTTGTTTTTTAGCAATAATTGTTTGTTCATAGGCGGTTTCTAAATCAACTCTAGCACTTTGTAAGCGAGCAACCAATTGATCCATTACACCACGTAATTGAGTTTGAACGCTTGCTTGAGTCGCTTGATAATAATCTAGTTCTCCTTGAGCCTTATCTAAACCAAGTGGCCATTTTAAGTTTACAGCAGCCCCCAATTCGGTGGGGGCTAAATAAGCTGGTCCCTCTCCTAAATCCTTACCTACAAAAGCCTTGATATTTAGACTTGGTGCTAAGTTGTTTTGGGCGAGTTCAACCTCGACTTGATAGCGGCTAAGCTCTTTTTTTAACATGCACAATAGTGGATGCTGTTGCTTTAGGCTTTGAATATCAGATGATAAATGTGGCAATTCTATTTGTTGGGGCGCTGGAAAGTTTTGAGGTGCTTTGGAGGCCGGGTTCACAATGGGCTGTAGATCTGGCGAGCGATGATACAAAGATAATTTAAACATAGCGCTTTGTAGCTTACGACTTGCCTCAATCACCTTGGCTTGTCGATCCAAGATTTGACGCTCATTATCTTGAATTACAATGGGGGGTAAACTGCCATGTTCTACATTTGCTTTTAAGGCCTGAGCTCTTGATTCAGCCATTCCCAAAAGTTCTTTTTGTACTTTTAAATAGAGCCTTTTAAAAACCCATGACCAATAAGCAAAACTCGCTTCTCGTACTGCATCAACTTCACTGTTTCTTAATGCACATGTGGCCTGTTCTAATAAGCGTGAACGCTTGCTAATCTCGGCTCGTCCTTCATCAAGCTGTCGTCCCTTTAAAAGTGGAAGCTCAAGCCCAGCTCTCATTTCACCTACATCCAAGGTTTTAAGATCTTTGTAGCTAGGAAACTCACCTTGTCCAAAGCGATATCCGGCAAAAAGCTTAGCGCCCCACAAAGGGGTTTCCTGCACAAGTTCTGAGTTTACGGCAAAATACTCAAAGGGCCCTTGAGGCTTGGCTATACTCTTCATCTCTAATTTAGGATTCCAATGCCCTAAGCTTCCTTGTGCTTTAGCTTGTGCCGAGTTTTGCTTTTGTTGCATAGCCATTAACTTGGGTAGGCTAGCCTTTACGCTTGTCAGCACTTGTTCTAAACTTAAACTCGTTTCGGCATATGCTTGCACAGAAGCAAAAGCGATCAACCCATATAATACTGCACTGAGTGAAATTGTGAGCCTAACTGATGCTTTCATGTTTTGTTGCTTTGCTATGTTGCTCATCACTTGGCTTTACCTTTGCCCAGCTTAGACTTGATTGCTTGCTGAGAATCTTGCTGATCTTCTAACAGCGAGGGTGGAAAGCCATTAAACTGTCTCCAAAACTCATAGGCTAAACGCACTTCATTCAGCAACACCCAACCACTTGCTCTCACGCCCTGCTTTAAATAGCGCCCTTCTGGCCAAGTTTCATTCTCCTTAGGCCGAATCACCACGCGGAAGCGACCTTTTTCATCGCCATGAGAGTCGATAAAGTCGACGACGCCACCAAAAGTTCCCACGGCTACCGAAGGCCAACCAACAAACTGTACAGCGGGCCACCCTTCAAACTGCAAGCGAACTTCTCGTCCACGGTCAATCAACGGTGCATCATTACCATCCACATACATTTCAACCGCTCTCGTTTTTGTGCTTGGCACTAAAATGACTAAAGGATCTCCTGACTTTACCATTTCGGTGCCTTGCTTAGCCAATAATCTCAAGATTGTACCAGCTCTTGGCGCAAAAACCTGCATTTGATTTTGGCGAGCGAGCCGAACTTCAACCTTAGCTAACTCGGCTTCGGCCTTGGCTTGGTCCGCTTTGAGTTTTTCTAAAGTCGAGCGAATTGAGGTAATGCTTGCTTCAGTAGAATCTTTAAGCTTATTACGCTCGGCTGTCATCGAAGCAATTTCAGCAGTAGCAGCTCGTAATTTAGCTTTGGCTCTGTCCAAATCAGTATTCGCTTTTTGAGATTCAAGCTCTGCAAGTTCAAGTTTACGCTTGGAAGTAAGACCTTTTTTACTCAAACTTTTGACACGTCTAAGATTAAGTCTTGCGGTTTTCTTAGTCGCTTGCGCCGCATCAACTGAACGTTCTGCCGCCAATTTACGATCGGTGGCCATACTCACTTTGAGTTTTGCATTAGAAATTGCTGCCACTCGCGCTCTTTTTTCTGAATCAATGCGAGCTTCGGTCAAGGAAATAGATAAGCGCGCGGCATCCACTTGAGCTTGTGCAGCATTACGCTCTCGGCTTAAGCGATCTAAAATATTAGGATCATTATCGCTAATACTAGCAATTAAATCGCCTTCTTTGACTTCATCACCTTCTTGCACATGCCATTCAGTGACTCGGCCTTCAATCGGCGCTTCAATACTTTGCTGTCGATCTAGCGGCGCATATGCAATGACCCGCCCATCTCCTCGTACCGACTGTTGCCAAGGAGAAAAGGCCAAGATCAAGGCCATCACTAATGCAAAAACCTCTAAGCGCAATGTGGTTCGCTTAATAAGCTGAAGTGAGCCAGTATTAGGTAAATTACTAGGTGGTACATAAGTGGAACGAGAGCTCTCTAACTTGGGGAGATCGATCACTTTTCCAAGCTTATCAACACTGGCTAGCATATCATAGGTACTTTCTAAGATCTTACCAAGCTTAACAAAGCTCATCCCCAACGAACCTACAATCAGTTCGGCCGCAACAAGTTGCCCTAACGTAAGTTCGCCTTTCATCACTAGCCAACCTCCTAAGCCCAATAAGCTTACTAAAGCGATGACTTGAATCCCCACCCCACCGATTAACTGCCTTAATAGAACTCTATAATGACTTTGACGGGTGAGTAAGTAGTGGCGAGTCAAACGATCTATTTCAGCCAAAGGTTTTGTATTTGAGTTTGACTGCTCAAGGGGGCCCGCTGATAAACTGGCTTGATCTGAACCAAGCTTTTGCGAATCCACCTGTGCACCTAAACGCTCTAAAAACCCTGCGATTTCATATTTAGCTTCCGATTCAGCAACCGCCGTTTTAACAGCACCTTTACCAAGCAATAAGATCAGTGAAAGACTGACAATTAAAACTAGATCAAAGGCCAATAGCATTGGATGGTAAAACCCTAATAAGATCATTCCCACCGTTGCTTGTAAGATTAGACTCAGACCATCCATTAAAAGCTTATTGGCCGATTTTTGTAGGGTTACAATCTCAAAAAAGCGATTCATCAGATTCGCTTTTTTAAGCTTGCTTAAGCCCTGCTCATTTAAATGATAAAACCGTCGTGAAAAATCTTCTGTGACGCGCACAAATAAGCGTCTTTGCAAAAGTTCAACCGCATAATGCTCAGCTAAATAGACACAGCCTGATAGACCTAAAACCAACAGTAGCATAACACTTAAGATGACTAAAGGTTGCATCAGAGAACCCATGGCAATCGTATTGACTAATACTTGCACTGCCACCGGTAGAGCCAAAGACAGCGCTCCCAAGGTAATTGAATAAATCACAAGAGATCTGATGATCGTTCCCTCTAAATCTAAAAGGGCCCATAATCGCTTCCAAGCCTGCCGAGTAGGACTAATGACCTGTGGGCTTGGTGTACGTATTCCCCCTGTCTGTGTGCTCGCTACCAGTTGACTTATCTGTGAACTTATTTGAGTTTGAGGAGCTGTTCCTAGGCTTTCTAAATTGCAATTCAATTCAAAATAAAGGGCTGATACCAAAGCTTGACCACACAACTCGGTGAGAATCTTTGGTTTTAAGCTGATTTCTTGCTCTCCTTGGGGATTAACTAAGGATCCCTGTCGATCTTTGATCACAATCCAAGCCTGTCCACTAGGAATCAAATAAGCAGCCCCTTCTTTTGCCTGCGTCACTAGATCATGTATATTAAACTCACCAAAGTAAGCTCGAAGATTATATTGAGTTAAATAGGTGTTAATTTCAGCATTATATCGATCAGATGCCCGTTCAGGAATACCATTTTGCTGAGTACTCAACTTTAAAATACTGTGGCTTAGCTCTATTGCAGTCCCCTGACCACATAATATATCCAAAGCTCGTGACAAGCTTGATAATGTGAGAGTTGCTTGGGACGGTAATCTTTCAGACTGACCATGATCTAGTTTATGACTATCGTTTTGCATAACACCCTACTTATATAACTGTTGATTCATGATACACATGACTTATGAGTGCTTATCCCATTAAAGGGTTTCAAGCTTACTTATGTTTGAAAAAACAAAAACAAGGCCCATATAGATTCCAAAAAACAGAACGAAAGTCAAATTATGACCACTGAGCATCTGAGTTCATTATAAGTGATGAGAGCATTTGAACTTGCCAAATCAAGTGCTAGCTTTTTAGCGAACTAAAAACGACCTAAGTCAGCATATCCCTATGGCAGAAGTAACGGTAAGCTGACTTCAGCTTGATAAATCGCTTGCGGATCACCACGCTCTTGAAGGGAATGATAAATCGCTAATGCGGTTCTGTTCACTTCACCTTGATAGATGACTTGATTATTTGGCCCGTACACAATGATTTCTTCATTAAGATCAACCAAGTCTTGGGTAAGAAGAAGCGCATATTGACTTCTTTGTTCAGGCTTAATGGTAAAAGTCTGCCCCTCATGCATAGCCATCACCCGATCGCCACTGAGAGGATTGCTGGCCTTAAGCCAATAAAAACGTTCATGGGTCACTTCGCTTTGTGCCCAATGAATCATTCTAGGGCTAAGCGAGCGGATAAAGGGTCTCATAAAGTCAAAGCTCACCGCATCTCTTAAACTCATCCAATGACCCACACCTGTATGAAGCGTTACTTCGTGTTGGTAAGCTTCATCTGGATATGGATCAGCCTGTTGATGTTCTTGAAGCTTTATCGCCCATTCACTCGCCACTTGAGCACGATCATACGCCTGATCTTCAGCGCCCATGTGAATGGTAAAACCTATATTACGCAAACCATAGGGCTCAGCACCATTAGGATGGCCAGCTGACATAGCTGCGGCAGCGAAACGATCAGCCAAGCGAGGTGCCAACTGATATACACCATCCCCACCGGCGGAATAACCCATTAGCATCACTCGATTTGGGTTTACTTGCTCTAAAATAATCAAGCGAGTAATCAAGCGACTAAATAAGTGGTCAATATGCTCTTGATGCCACATATTCCAAGTGTTTGTTGGCGCACGAGGTGCGCAATATAAACCTTCTTGAATCTTGCCTGTTTGATCGTACAAATGCTTTTGATTTTCCCACTGCTCATCATTCACCTCAGCCGGTGCCCCGCCTCCTCCATGCATAGAAAGATATAAAGTCCACCCATCATTAGGTTTTTCACCATGTTCAAAACACACATAAGGCATTGTCCACTCTTGATAGGTGATAATACCCTGCTCATGTAAACTTGACTCTTGTTCTAAAACTTGTTGTTGGTAATCATTCCAAAGCAACTCACTCACCGCATCAGCTGTTGCTTGATTCAAGCTCCGAGTAGCAAACTCTAGTTCAGCAAATATACCCCGTTGCTGAGTAGAATTGGCTAAGTAAGATTCTAATTGTTCAATAAGCATTTGATCAATAGAATCCTCATCCCTCATCCGATCAGGTGCTACTCCTTGATCATTTGCGAGCATACCTTGATCATTTACGAGCATATCTTGATCATTTGTAAACGTCTCTTGATCTTCAGATATACCTACATCCATAGACTCTGATGTATGCTCGGTACAAGAATATAATCCAATAGACGTACACAGAATTAAAGGTAGAGCAAGAATGAATGATAAACGTGAACCAAGAATCAATGATAAATGTAAATAAAGTAAGTTATATCTTTTTAAAGTCTTCAAAGTGCTCTTTCCTCAACCGCTGACTAGGATCAATGGTCTAAAATTAAAAAACCCGATGCGACAAGCTCTATGGAACTTATCATCATCGGGTCTTTTTGACTAAGACTCAATTGCTTGAGTTAAGAGTCTCGCTTAGCGAACTTGCGCACCCTCGTTGGCAACGATGAGGTAAGGAAGTACGAAAAGGGCGAGAATTGTTGCTGCTACGATCATGACTAACTCCTTGTAGATAAAAGATATATTATGGGCGGACGCTTTAAACCCATTTTGAATTGTAGTCAAACACTTTTTATATTTTTTTTCACAAAAGAAATAAAGTTAAATAATAACAATAACTTAAAATCGATAGCTTAATTTCAAACGATCACATTTAGTGATCTTTTTATCACTTTGCCTGACCATGTAGCTCAAGAATCATAAGACAGAAACCGTATGATCTTCTTTTTCACCAAGTTCTTTTTCACCAAGTGTGACTTTATTCCCATTTCACCTTCACATTGGTGCCAGCCTTTTGGTCATTAAACTCAATACTTAAACCATATTTACGGATATTTACCCCGCCAAAGCGTAAATAAGGATTTTGCCATTTGTCTTGATCACTAAATGAAGCACGAGCGGGATGTGGAATCTGCTGAATGAGCTCCAAGCCTTGCTTCTTAATACGGTACACTTCAATACCCTCATTAAAGACCTTGGAAGAAAAAGGAGCATCAAAGAGATGATAGGTTCTTAATGACCTGTCTCTTAAGCGCCAAGTCGTTTTACCTTTATGAATCTTAAAGTCAAAAAACTCTCCTGCTTTAATTAAAGAAGCTCTTTCTGTACCTGGTAACAGGCGATTGATGACTTCATATACAAACTTAGGCGTTTTACCATCAATGCTTAGTTGAGGTAATTGACTACCGGGACAGGTATAAAATAAGTCCTTAGGTAAATCACGAGGATAGCTCCAAGAAGTGCGTACAAAGCAAATCGTTTGCAAAGTCGCTCGTTTTAAGAGCTCTTGTGCTTCAGCCTTATCCTGCTCTAGTTTTTCTTGTTCTGCTTTCTTCTGAGGCGTTAAATCCTCTCCTTTTTTGGATATGCTCTGTAGTCCAAAATCATAGTGTGTATTAAATTGATCCACCTGCCCCTTATAAAAACGCTTTAAACCCGGTAACAAGAACTCATTGGGATTGGAATCAACCGCTAACAAAAATCCGTTTCCTGGCCCATTTTGAGTCGGCTCATTTTCACTCCACGCATACTTGCCATTCACATACCAAATCAAAGCGCCCGGACGCGCCTTGATTCTGAGTACCTGCATTTCCTCTTTTTCAATATTATAAGCAAAAATAGGATTTGCCTGACCTAAAGCACTGTCATAGCGAAACTCTTTGCTTTTTGGATCACTGCTTCCGGCATAAGGATCGCGATGTTCTACAATATAAAAGTGTGGAATCTCAAACTCGTGTATTCCACTACTTTTAAGAAAGCCGTCCAAGCTTAACTGTGGAGAAAGCTTCTCCTCAAAATCTTCCCTAAAGATAAGCTGCTCTTTGGTGCTATTCGTTGGCTTAGCACTCACCTGAAGATTATCAATAAGGATTCCTCGTTCTACTGCGGCCGGATCAGTAAAATACCGTAAACGAACTAAGACCTTTTGCCCCGCATAAGCACTTAAGTTAAAGCGAGCATGACTCCATGTGGATTGCTCACATGGGTGCTGAGCAACTTTTTCTTCTCCATAAGCAATCTTTGCTTGAGGATCACAGCCCTTAGCACTTTCATTTTTTCCATCACCATCTAAATCCCCAGAACGTCCGGTAAAACCGGGTAAACTCATTTTACCATCATGTCCATGTTTAGCGGTCATTTTTAAAGGATCAACCAACCTTTGCCATTGCGCGTTAGGTTCATCCTTTTTAATTTCCATATAAGCAAAGTCCCAACCCGCTTCAATCTCCCACCAAGCATCCATATCAAGACTAATCTCTGTATCTTGTGGCCAAGTCTTTAGATCTAACTTTAAGGTCACCTTCCGATTTAATTCATTCCCTTGCCCACTGTATAGAGCCCAATGACCATGAGTTTTTTGCAGATCAATCAAGTCGATATGCTGTATTTGAGGGGGTAAAGGAATCAATAAAGCTCGAGTTGGTGCAAGTTGCTCTAAGTTACGCTTGGTTTCTATGAGCCCTTCCTCAAGTTTTTCTAAGCCTTCACTCGCAAGCTTTTGACCTGTTCTAAGATTATTCTTAAGTTCAGGGTTTTGATTTAATTGAGTCTTTACCGTTTGCTTTACTTCATCATATGCTTTTTTTGCTGTTTTTTGTGCCTCTTTGAGTATGTCACTATCCTCCGCCTTTTTCTTGAGTCCTAAAGCCAAGCTCTTTGTTTGTTCAAGTAAAGATTTCACTCTTTGGTCTTCTTGAAGAGGTTGCACAACCTTTTTCTTAAACGCATACAACTCTTTTTTACTTTGAGCCACCATTGGTGCCAATAATTGTTCATATTGACTTGCTGGTGTATCAATGGTGACCAGTGGACTTTCAACTTCCTTCATTCCACCCGCTTCTGGTGGTAAAATAATTGTCGGTCTTAGCCAACCCAACATAATCCTTGACCACGCCGATAAACCTTGTGGTGAAGGAGAACGAGTACTACTCATCAGTTCCCACGGTCCGGTAGAATTATTGGTTTGACGCGCATATACATCCGGTAATCCAATCGAATGACCAAACTCATGAATAAATGTTGAAATCTCAGTGTATTCAGATTGCATATTGTAATCACGAGCCCATAGATCGTTGTGTATAGGCGCTCCACCTAAGGTTAGTTGCCGTCCTTGAACAAACGGCCCTTGACCCTCACGGCGCTGAATCTTAAAGCGATGTGGCCAAATTCGATCAGCACACTCAAGTTCTTGGGCTGTAAGCGTTTTAAAAACTTCGCTTCCAACATTAGGGTTTAGTTTTTGCTGAAGCTTATAAAGACCTTGGCATGACGATTGACCTCCACCCGCATATACAATGACCAAGTGATCAAGATAGCCATCGGCTTCTTCATACACTCCATCTTGATCAACATCATTAGGATCCCATTGGTCAAACTTGGCCCAATCTAAATTGGGATTTGCCATATATATCTTGCTTAGAACTTCCTCAACTAAGCCCTCAGCATCAGTATCATTACGCCAAGAGCCACCCTCTGGTCGCTTAGGTCTTCCATAATAGGCTCGATCGTGCTCAAGAACAATCGGTGCAAGTACTTGGCCTTGCAAATGATACTGACGATAACTTTGCTGAGCAAAGTAATGGCTTAAAGTATTGGCTCGTTGGTAAGTTGGATCAAAAAGCAGTTCTTGGTAATAGCTTTGTAGCTTTTGCTCCGGCTGTTCTTCTTTGGCAAAGCGTGTAAAGGGCACATCCTGAAAGCGAACCAACGCGACCAATAATTGATGTGGTTTTTGAGAACTTGCCTTAACCGGCGGAATCGCATCCCAACGCACAGCAGGATGACCTAAGCGCTCAAAATATAGAGCAGCCAAGTCTTTGATCAGCTTCTGTCCTTTGGCACTGATATATCTTGGTGAATTGCCTTGATCTTGCTGTGGTCCGCTTACTGGTTTAGCAAATGTATAAGGTGCTCCTAGTCCATACAATAAAAGGGCACACATGCTAGTCCTTACAAGTCTCATGATTACTCTTGAGTTCAAAGTTTCTCTCCTTGATTGATAGGTTTTTTAATCGCCAAACAAGCTTAGTATTTAATTACAGCTGACTTAAGTTTAAACGACAAGGGAAGAAAAAACTAAGCGAGCAGTTAAATGATGAGTATGAAAAGCAAGTTCCTAAAACTAAAGGACATACTCATGTTTAAACACTTAAGTTATTTAGTTATTTTAAGCTTTATGAGCTCTATAACTCACATTCAACCTGCAGTTGCTACGCCTTCAACGACTAAAGCTCAAGAAGCAACCAGTTCGGTCAAAGTCAAAGTCAGCTCAGACCAAGCTCAACAGCAAAACATTGACCGTTGGCTTAAAGCTCATCAAGATCCTCAAGTTTTTACTTGGGTCTCACCAAAAGGTCTTAAGGCCAATTTAAAGCTAAGCATTGAGCAAGAAGGATCATTAGTTAGTATTACTGAAGAAAGCTTTGGGCTCAGCTTTGAAAGCCAAGCAAAAGATGATTACAGCTATACAAAACGCATTTATACCTTAACCGCCCCATACTCCTTACTTAAAGCGACATATTATCAGCAAGCTTCCGGACAAGCCCAAATAAAACTTTGGCATAATCATCACTTATCTACAAATGATGATGTAAAGCCCTACCAAAACAACGACCCGATTAAGCTACAAAACTATGCACAGCAAAAGATTGAACAGTTTGAATCATCAAACTCTAAATCATTAAAGAACGGGATGAGTCAGCAAAAGCTCATTACTAAAGATAATCTACTCACCCATCTTGGTTTAAGATATTCAGAGTCGCTTGCAAGCAAAATAGTATATCTACTCGACTTATCCATGCCCAAGGTTCAAGATCGTAAATATCATATCAAATATATTGATGAACGCTTAGTTAATTTAGCTCACTCAAATCATAAACAAGGCAATGCTTCCCATTTAAATTGGGCTAAGCTCTTTGAATATAAGGTCGTTGATGACCAAGGTCATATGAGTCGGTCTTTTGTCAATGATCAAGGAGTCGTACTGGCCACTTCGTTATCTCAACAACAACATTTAATTGACTTAAATCATCTGCAAAAACCTCCTACTTCTTTAAGCTATCTGCTTTATGCCAAAGAACGAATGCCTAAAGCTGATATTAGAGCCCTATTTAATCCCTATAAGCTTGCGCTAAAAAAATGTTTAGCTCACCCTACAAGTCCTAAAAAAACAAGTCTTGGAAGATCTAATATACCGAACCTAAGACTTAACTTTGTTACTCTTAAAGATGCTTCTTCCAAGGCTGCAGTAAGCAAGCTTTCTGCGATAGGTTTCAGTCCTCAGCTGTTTTGGGGCCAAAGAGAAACATGCTTGGCAAAGGTGATTCAGACTCATTCACAACACATTGAGCAGAATATACAAAGCTCAAAAGATCTACTCATTGAGTTTTCTTTAACTGAGCTTTAATCAATTAAGTATCTAATCAAGCATCAGCTAAATACAGCTCAAACTATTTTCTAGACTCATAGTTTAGCGTTTCACAACCATACAGCCAAACTCAAATCGAGCTGTACCTTGTGTTTCACCACAAGAGCTAGGGCATAAGGTAATCCAATTGGCATCTTGATCTTGAGCGTAATACCAACCTTCCTGATCCATACAGGCCTCGGCATTGTCCACTCGAGGAACAAGTCGTTCCATTTCGCCTTCTGGTGTCCAATAGACATTTACTTCATCAGGACTAAACATCACACTGCGCGTATCTTCTGGAAATGCATAAGCACAGGGTAATTCCGTGCCTTCAACAACCCTTTCCTCAAGACGCGTAAATAAGGGTGTCCAGTCTTCTTCACAAACCGAATATACCCCGCCTAAAGTCGCTTCACTTAATGAAATATATTCATCACCCCGTTCATCACCACATGAACAATTATCATCAAAGATACAATTTGGCTCATAACCTACCAAATCAACTACGCTATGAATCATAGCGCCTTCTAATAAAGGATTACCGGTGATCGCTTGCAAAAACTCATCAGCGTCCATTGACCATCCCGCATTATCATCGGTCACAAAAACAATATGCTTTAAGGCACTGCCTCTAAAAAAGCCCATTAGCTGTGGAGCCGCTTCTACCATCTTACTCAAAGGATCACTGCTATGCACATTTAACCGGATATGCTTATATTGTTCGCTATCTATATCCGGACATACAGCTTCCGCACTTAAAGGTGGAGGCACGCAGATTCCTAAATAATCACGATCAGGTGTGGCAATCGTTGCTTCAGATCCCACCAACGCCACTCTTAAATCTAGTCCTGCCATTGAGATCCGTTGAGCAAACTGATTTAGGTTGACTTGTATTTGTTCAATCTCATCTCCCATACTAGGCGAAGAATCAATCACCCAGACAATATCAACCGGTCTTGCTGCTTGTATTGCTTGTTCGGTAATTTCTCCACACACCATATAATCCATTCCTCCCATCATATTGCCCGCCATTTCCAGGCCACCACTCACTTCAGTTCCAGCAACAGCACCCGCTTGAGTATCAGCACCCGCAATCATCTCGGTACCAGCCAAAGGGATGTCTTGTTGACCAGCAGCTTGCTCATCCATTCCTGCATTTGTATTCATTCCCTGATCAAACAAGGGAACGTCTTGCCCTTCATCCCGCTCAGCTCTCATTAAAGGCTCAACTTGGGAAAGTGACGGAGTTTCACAGGCTAACACACTGACTAGTCCTGTAAAAATAACAATATATTTAAGAGACATAACTTACTCCTTCCTTTTTTTATCGAAGATAAGTAAATCCTCTCAAGCACTTACCAAATATGCAATGTTTTCATATATGTTCCACGTGGAACCTCTATAAGTCTCTGCTACCTATAAAGACCTCTATAAGTCCCTGCTACCTATAAAGAGCTCTATAAGTCCCTCTATAAGTCCCTGCTACCTATAAATCTCTATAAGTCCCTGCTACCTATAAATTATAAATAACCTATAAAGAGCTCTATAAGTCCCTGCTACCTATAAATCCTATAAATAATAAATAGTTTAATGTTTAATAAACATTAAACATAAACTTATAAGCGATCTATTCATTTTTTAACGAAAAAACTCTGGTAAGCTTATTTTTAAATATTCTCTACACTAGACTTTGCTATTTAAAGACTTATTTAACGACTAAACTTTGTATAATTAGATACATCATAAGATGTATACCAAACCAACAAATATTTATAGACAGCAAGAGTTTACATTAATAATGCCAAAATAAAGTATGAATACATGTTCAGTAACTTATATTAAGGTTGACTAAATTGCAAAATAACCACAAGGCTCTTTACCTTGAATAATTGACTCTGCAGATTCAATGACGAGTCGACTCATTGCTTGACGTGTTTCAAAAGTTGCGCTTCCTAAATGAGGAGATAGAGTGACTTGTGATAAAGCTCTAAGCCTCTCTGGAATATTTGGCTCATATTCATAGACATCTAAAGCTGCTCCACTTAAGTGTCCGGACTCTAAACAATCAATTAAAGCTTCTTCGTCAAGTAATGGACCACGTCCAACATTCACTAAATAAGCATTTGGCTTCATCAGGTTTAAGCGTGTTCTATTGAGTAAATGATAAGTCTCCGGAGCCAAAGCCACAGCTAGAATAATATAGTCTGATTGCATTAAAAGCTCATCAAGATCCATGAATCCCCAAGAATAAGATTGTTCTAATTCAACATATCTCGTGCGATTATAATAGCAGACATCAAGATTAAAGCCTTGGGCACGTCGAGCGATGGCTTGGCCTATTTGACCTAGGCCAATAATCCCTAACCTTTTTTGACCTAAGTTTTGGTCTATATTCTCAGTAAAACCAAGACTAGGCCCTAAAAGTTGATTAACCGCCCATCCCTTCCATTCACCGGATCTAGCCAAACGATCCCCTTCGGCTAAGCGTCTTGAGCCTCCTAATAACAAGGCCCAAGCTAAGTCGGCAGTAGCATCACTCAGTACCTTGGGGGTATGAGCAATTCTAACCCCATATTTTTTTGCAGCTTCTAAATCTATATTATTAAGACCTACTGCAATATTTGAAATCACTTCAATTTGAGGTAATTCTTGAAAAACTTTTTCATTTATTTTTTGGGTAAGAGAGCAAATTATTCCCTTAATCAGTGGGTCCTGTTTGACTCTAGAAATCAACTGGTCAACCTCTAAAACCCCAGGCTCTTTTACCAATAAAATACCAGACTCAAGTACTTTGATCTGATCATAGGGAGGACATAGTTCATCAAGAACGAGTATTTTCTTCAGATTTTTATTTGTCATTTTCATCCTTTTTTACACAAATGATTATGTTCCACGTGAAACATCGCTAACTTTTTAGTCACTAATATCATAATCGCTTAAGCTTACTTTGCGAACTTTATGAGTAGGAAACTAACAAAACTCACATATAAAGACTCATAGATTTAGCGAATTTTTTTATACTACGAATATATTCTATGAGTATGTTCCACGTGAAACATAATTAAGCTAGCTCACCTTTCCCATCTAACTATGTTCCACGTGAAACATAATGACTCAAAGCTATATTTAGTTGTGATCAAGATAGACAAGCCGTCGAATAAAAGTTAAAAACAGCGCCATATACTTTATTTTATACGAGGTCATATCATGAAAGTTAGAACACGCGTAGCCCCCTCTCCCACCGGTGATCCACATGTTGGAACTGCATATATTGCATTATTTAATTACTGCTTTGCAAAGCAACATGATGGCCAATTTATTCTACGTATTGAGGATACTGACCGAGAACGCTCTACTAGTGAATCTGAAGCTCAAATCCTTAACTCACTTAAATGGACAGGCTTAACATGGGATGAAGGTCCCGATGTAGGTGGTACCCATGGCCCTTATCGCCAAAGTGAGCGGGGTGATTTATATGCTGAACATGCTCAAATTCTATTAGATAAAGGTGAGGCCTTTCGTTGTTTTTGTACTTCAGAACGACTTGATGCTTTGCGCAAGGAACAAATGAGCTCCGGTGCCGGTAAACTAGGGTATGATGGGCACTGTTTAAGTCTATCACCTGACGAAATTACACAGAAACTTGCTGCCCAAGAAACTCATGTTGTTCGCTTAAAGGTACCTCGTGATGGTGTATGTAAGGTCACCGACTTACTTCGTGATGAAATTGAAATTGCTTGGTCAGAAGTTGATATGCAGGTTTTACTTAAGTCAGATGGTATGCCTACTTATCACTTGGCCAATGTTGTTGATGATCACCATATGGAAATTACTCATGTAATTCGTGGAGAAGAGTGGATTAATTCAGCACCAAAGCATTTAAGACTATATGAAGCCTTTGGTTGGGAAGCACCGATTCTATGCCATCTACCTTTACTGCGTAATCCTGATAAAAGTAAATTATCTAAGCGCAAGAATCCAACAAGTATTCACTACTACCAAAAAATTGGTGTTCTTCCAGAAGCACTTCTTAACTATTTAGGTCGCATGGCTTGGTCTATGCCTAACGAAGAGGAAAAGTTTTCACTTGATGAAATGATTGAGCACTTTAATATTGATCGGATTTCTTTGGGTGGTCCTATCTTTGACGTAGAAAAGCTCACCTGGCTGAATGGCCGTTGGATTCGTGAAAATCATGATATAGATCAACTCGCTCAAAGACTTATGGAATGGGCTCTGAACCCAAAGCTTCTTAAAGAAGTTTTGCCTATGTTACAACCTCGCTTAGATCGTTTAAGTGATATCGGAAAGTTTTCTTCATACTTTTTAAGTGGTCACTTGGAACTCAATGCTGAACAATTCGCTCATAAAAAGTTAAGTTCTGAGCAAATTAACCAAGCTTTAGTATGGGGGATGTGGCGTCTTGATGAACTCAAAGCATGGGAAGCCGAGGGAATTTCTAATGCTCTTAGAGAGTGTGCTGTTGAACTTGAACTAAAACCTCGTGATTTCTTTGCTCCATTTTATCCAGCAATTACTGGAATGAAAAGTGCAACCCCCCTTTTTGACACCATGGCTGTTTTAGGTCGAGATTTGGTTAGAGCCCGCTTGCGAGATGCTTCACAAGTTTTGGGCGGTGTAAGTAAAAAGGGTGAGGCACGTTGGAAAAAAACCTATGAAGCTGGTCGTAAACAACGTCTAGAACAGCAGGCACAAGAAACAAACTAATCAGTTTTTGTAATCTTTTTTGCTTTTATAGATTTTTAAAATTGTTTCACGTGGAACATAATATTTCGCGCTCATTTGACTCATTCGGTTTATAAATTATAAGCGGGTATGTTCCACGTGAAACTTTTTAGAACTCTAAGCGAATCTAATTCTCTTGGGATCAGCTTTTATTCCACGTGACAACTCTTATGTTCCACGTGGAACAATCATAAAGACATAGACTGTTGCTAAGCAATTAAGTACTTACTTCTTTTTTTCTTGTACAGGCTCTTTAATTAGATTCTCAGATTCTGCTGGAACAAAGTCTACTCGATCGAGCTTTACGTTGTGTTTTGTACCTGTAATCTGATCTACAACGCTATCTACCTCTTCTTCTTCACCAAAGATATCAATGCCACTACCGATCTTTTGAGGAGCGTCTAGGTCAGTAGGAGCCTTTTTCTTTCGTGATTCATGAATCTTGCTGATCTCTATGCCTTTGACTCGAGAAACAAGCTTCATGACATAGCAATCATAAAAAGAACTTTTATTTTCTAAAATAAGCTGAGTCTTATCATCTTCCCATAAAGAGCGTACTAATTGGCGACTGCCTCCTCTTGGTGTCTCCCAATCGTCTTTTTTTGAACGGCCATATTTACCTTTTACTTTTTTAGCGAAATCCTCAAAGGATGAGTCAGGCAGAGCAGGATATGAAACTACAATTTTCCAAAGCTCATCATAGCGAAAAAAGAAGTAGCGTTGTCTTGAACCTTCATCAAACTTAAGTAAGGTTTCTCCGTTATTTTGAGCAAAGTCATCTTTAATAAAAGTAACAGCATAGCCAGTGCGTTGCCCATTAAACTCTACATAGTCATTATTAAGCTCTTTGATTTTTGCTTTCATTTCTCGTCTTAAACGATCGGCTTTTAGACCATCATAAGACTTTTTTATCTTGGCTCGGTATTGTTTTTCGATAATTTCCTCTAGATACTTAATCACCTCAAAATGACTAATACCCCATTTAAGATCTTTTAAAGCCTCACTCACCTTAGGTGATTTTCGAAGCCTTGGTCGTGCTTCAGCACTTGTACTAAATAGGGCGACACAAAACATCACAGAGACCAAACTTAAAATATAGTATTGGCTCATAAGTTTTCTTTTAAAAATAAACATTTATTCTCTCCTTGCTTAAGAGTTTTAAGGGATTGATCACTTATTGACGATTATTATGCTAAACTCAACATAAGATAACGTGATTTTATTGGATTTGATTCATACACAGTAATTTTTATGAGAGTCAAGAGTCCTAAAGGGTTTAAAAATGAAGCTTTTGTTTCAAATACTTACTTACTCTATAAGTGCACAAGTTCTGATTACTCAAATATATTTTGCTCAAGCACAACTTCCTCAATATGAACAAAAACAAGGCTTCTTAAGCGTTAAAAAAGCAAGCGTTAAAAAACATGCAAATCAAGAGCAGGTCGATGCTTGTGCCGATTGTCATCCTGATATTGTAGAAAGCTTTCGGCAAACGCATATGAGCCGGGCAATGGCTTCTCCAAAAACTTCCTTAATCATTGAGGATTTTGATCCACTAAAAAGCACAGTAATTCATCCTAAAACCGGCGTGGGATATCGAGCTTATATAGATGAAAAAGGTCAATGGTGGCAGGAGGAGTTTGATCCTAAGGGAACTTATACCCGCCGAGTACAAGTTAAGTACCTAATTGGTTCTGGAAATAATACCCGAAGTTACATCGGTGAGGTTGAGGGTGAGTTAATAGAGTTACCATTAACGTGGTATTCAGCGACTCGAAAAAAAGCTGGATTATGGGACATGAGCCCCGGTTACCATAGAAATAATCACTATCGCTTTAGTAGACCGGTTAAAGGTGATTGCTTGTTTTGTCACAATGATTTGGCTCGTATTGATTCTGATGGACTAGCTAAGTTTAAAGAAGCACTTCCGGAAGGTATAACTTGTGTCCGTTGCCACGGAGATGGAAACGCGCATATTAATGCTAGACTTGATGGTTTTGAGCCAGTAGATCATCAACCAGATCCATATATTTATAATTCTAAATATGAGAATAGTGAGCGACAAAACCAGTTGTGTGAACAGTGTCATTTATCTGGTGAGGCACGTTCTTTACTACCAAAGCAATCTTGGGATAAATATGATCCAAGAACGCCTTTACAGGATTATCTTCAAATCTATGCTTTTCCACTCAAGGAAAATAATCATCAATTAAAGGCGAATCTATCATTTGGGATTGCTAGCCATTCAGAGCGAATGAAGCTAAGTTCTTGTGCCCAAAAGAGCAAAGATTTCACCTGTACAACCTGTCATAACCCGCATGGTCCAGATCGTTCGGATTCCTATCAAGTCGCTTGTACATCTTGCCACCAAAATGATCTAAAGCATGAACAAGAAGGCCCACGGACTAATAAGTCATGTACAAAAGAAAACAAACAACATGACGAAAATAAACTTTGTTATGAGTGTCACATGAAACAGGGAGGCACAAGCGATATTCCTCATGTGAGTATGACCGACCATTGGATTCGTAAAACGATTACAGAAGAACCACTCCAAGAGCTTGCATATACAACAGAACTAAAACCACTTTTGCCCGCTTTAAACCCCAAGAATAAAAAATATGAGACTGCGCTTCTTGGTTTAGCCTATGCTGATTTAGTAAGATATAATCAGCGAACAGAGTTTACGCAAAAAGCGCTTAACTTATTAGTTAAGGCGGCACAGGAACATCCCAGCTGGCCTGAAATATGGAGTAGCTTAGGGGAGCTAAGTAATACACTTGGTGATCCCGTTGCAGCTAGTGCAGCTTATTCACGGTATAGCGATCTACGCCCTAATGACGAATATTATCGATTAAAAGAAGTCACTACCCTAAATCTGCTATCCAAAGACTTAGAAGCAGAAAAAATCTTAACAGAGCTCATACAAACTAGTCCCTTAAGATATAGACCCATAGAGCAACTTGCGAATCTTAGGTTTAAACAGCAAAACTTTGATGAGGCTTCTACATTGTACCAAAAAGCAAGTCAGCTTGCGCCTTATGCTCATTCTCCGCTCTTTAATCATGGATTTATGATGTTGATTAAAGGTGACTTAACCAAGGCTCGCGAATTGGTAAATCAAGGGCGAATCAAGGATGGAGTTGGTAAAGAAGGTCCATTTTATCTTGGCTTGATTGAGGCAGCGGAACATCACTATGATCTGGCGACTAGGTACCTAGAAGAGGCGATCAAAAGAGATCCAAACTATGTTTTGGCCTATCAACAATTAGCCCGAATTTATTACGAGAATAAAGCTTATGAAAAAGCTATTCAAAGCTTAAAACTATGGATAGAAAAAATGCCAAACTATCTTGATGCTCGCTTTATTCTTGCTCAGTACTTAGATGCTCAAAAGCGTTATCAAGAAGCCTATGAAGTTTTAAAAGAGGCAGCACAAACCTTTAGGGATCCACGCTTAGCGCAGGCTTTACACATTGCTACTCAACGACTTAGCCTTATTCAGAAGTAAGTTTAATGTGAACAAAGATACTCAGCAAAAAGTATTAGATAAGTCTCTAAACCTATCTCCAACTTTGGATATGCACCAAACTCTTTTTATGCATCTACCCCCTTTGTTATGCTTGCTCTTCTTTACAGTCTCACTCTTCTTAACTGTCTCTTGTTCTGCTTTGACTCAATACTCCATCAGTAATACAGTGCCTACAGAGCTTAAAGGTGAAACAGGCTCCAATGAAACTGGGCAACAAACCCAAGTTGCTTTCTCCAAAGTCATTAATAGAACACCTTTTCCAAGCTTAACTTTTGTAATGGAGCAAAGATCCAAAGAAATGGGATTCAAATGTCAAAACTATATTCTTGAGCTTAGTTTAACTCATCCCCTCATATTAGACCCAAACTCTGTTTTAGGGCAAAGTCACTTAGAGCTAAAGGTGTTAAAATCTGACCTTATTCTGGAAACAGTTTTTGTTGGTAGAGAACTACTTACTTTTTCTTTGACTCAAGGGGTTAATGAGGAGAGCCTTTTGCAAAGTGCTCTGATGAGACTCTTAGATAGGGTTATGCTTTGGTGCATACCACAAGACTAAATGCTATGACTTTTTCCTTTCTAACCCTTCTAGTAGCCTTGGGCTACAAAGTAAAGATGGCTACAGATAAGCCTCAATAAGTAAACAAGACTAAATGATGTATATGCTCAATAAGTAAACCAAGGACTAGTAAACCCATGGCTAAAGCTAAAACAAAAGGCAAAAAGAAAACGACCAAAAACCTACCTCCAGCTTATGAGTGGGAAAAAGAGCTAAAAAAAGTAAAAGCTCCTGTGTATTTATTGCATGGAGATGAAGCAAACTTTAGCCATCAAGCAGCTCTTTGGCTGCAAACAAAGGCTTTAGGATCGGGAATACCCGACTTTAACCTTGATCGTTTTGATGCATCAGAGGGACAGTTTTCTGTCTCTGCTCTTTTAAATGCTTTAAACACTCAACCAATGATGAGTGATTATCGAGTAGTATGGGTACAAGCGGTAGAAGTGCTGAACAAACAGGCCAAACCAAAACTACAAGGCTTGCTTAAGTATCTTGAAGCCCCTAACCCTCAAACTTGCTTAATCTTAGAAGCTCGTGAACGTTTAGATCAAAGTCGAGCCCTGTATAAAGCCTTAGCTAAATCAGAAGGAACATATATCAGGGAAGCCGGGGGTATGACGCCTTATCAAACCGAAACTTGGTTACAAGTCCAAGCTCAAGGTTTAGGGATTAAGATTAGTTCTGACGCTTTATCTTTGATTCAAGAATCAGGGGAAGGGCGCTTATCCGAAATGAAGGATACTCTTAGTAAACTCATGCTCTATATTGCCCCAAGAGTAGAGGTAAATGTACAGGATGTTACGGAGCTTTTACCTGAGGCGAAAATACAAACAACGGTTTGGGTATTATTGGATAAGCTTGCACTTAAGCAAACCACTGAAGTGATCTCCTTAGCTCATAGTTTGCTTGCTCAAGGCCAAGAGGTTTTAGGTTTGATTGCTCTTGTTCACAAACGCTTAAGAGAGTTATTAGCAGCTAAATCAGTACTTCAACTTGGAGGAGGAGAGGCTTTGCTTGCTCAGTCTTTGAAAATTAATGGCTATGCAGCTAAGCGGGTTATACAACTAGCCCAAGACAGAAGAAGTTTGTCAGCTAGGGAGCTTGCAGAAGGTTATCTGTTAATTGCTTGGGCTGATCGGATGCTTAAGGGAGCAAAGGTTGATTCGGCAGTGTTACTTGAGCATGTCTTGCTTAAGCTATGCACTATGAAGACTTAAACTCGTTGGGTTTGCGGGATTAAAAATTAAAATTAATTGGATTTCACTGGAAAACAGGGAGGCGTACCGCACTCACAACACTGAACGCAGCACCGTTACAGAATGAACAGAGAGCACATCGAGCCTGGACCCAATTTCTAGAAGCGTGGCGAGAGCCTGGTGATAGGAGGCGGCGTCGGCGTCCTCATCTACCCCATCGTCTTCTACGTGGTCACAGGCGTCTCGATCCTGCAGCGCGACTCCTTCCTACTCTGCCTGGTGCTGGAGGACGAGCGCCTCCAGAAGCAAGGCGGCTACACGGAGCCCCTCTCAAACAACGTGCGGACCGTCATGTTCTCCGCGCTACTGCTGATGGCTTCTTACGTCACCATCTACTTCTTCCTTTTCGCGGGAGTGAACACGAGCCGCAACTACCCGCTGCTTGTCATTCTCTTCACGCTACTTAACGTAGTTGGCGTGATTGCGCCCCTCGTGGGCCTTTTCTTGCTCGGCGAGACCTCCTGCTCGAGCGAGGGCGTTGGGGTCGCCACCGTCATCTCCAGCCTCCTCATCGTCGTGATCAGCGTCGTCACGCTTGTCGTCTCCTTCATCGTGCTCAGGCGGTCGACGCGTGCGGGCGGCGCCCAGGTGGCGAACGAGTCCGGCGACCAGAGCAACGTGCAGCTCGTCAACCAGACTAACGGCACTCAGTCGGACGCCTCGGTCAATCCGAAGCCCGCGCCCAAGCCCGCCCCCAAGGAAGAGGAAGAGGACATCGACGTGATTGACGCAGGCGAGGAGGACGGCATCGAGTGAGTGGCCAC
>CAKZRU010000005.1 GCA_937146725.1 uncultured Myxococcales bacterium | reverse complement strand
CCATCGTTCACAGTATATGTAAAGCTATCAGCTCCATTAAAGTGGGCTGTAGGTGTGTATGTGAAGGTACCATTAGCGTTCATGATCAATGTACCATTTTGAACATCAGTTACGATTGATACCGAAAGTTCAGCTGGTGTGTTATCAAGGTCAGAATCGTTTGCTAGAACACCCTCTAGACCTACTGTACCATCACGGCTTAAGACTTCATCTTCGTTAACCGTGTAGGCATCAGCGACGGCAACAGGTGCATCGTTGACTGCATTTACGGTGATTGTTGCAGTGGTGTTTGCTGTATCTACTCTTCCATCGTTAGCAACATAAACAAAAGTAGTGTCACCAGTGAAGTTATTGGCAGGTGTAAAGGTAAAGCTACCATCAGCATTGAGAGTCAGAGTGCCGTGCGCAGGATCAACATCAGTGATCAGAGAAGCGGTAAGTGTGTCGCCGTCACCATCAACGTCATTAGTTAATACATTATCACTAATGGCCACATCCTCATCGGTACTAAAGGCATCTTCAGTGGCAGTTGGGTCTCCTGTTTCACAAGCATTACCCTCACCATCAAGGTTGTGGTCAGCTTGATCAGCATTAACTGTGTCTACGCAGTTGTCCGTGAGGTCAAGGACTCCATCACCATCAGTATCGTCACAGTGGTCACCCTCACCGTCGCTATCTTGGTCTTCCTGCAAAATGTTTTCTACGGTCGGGCAATTATCATTCGGGTCTTCATGTAAGTCGCCATCGGTATCTCTCTTGATTGGACTTGTGCCTAAAGCCGCTTCTTCCAGATCTGTTAGGCCATCATTGTCATCATCAAGGTCTTCAGTAGCATCTAAACAGCCATCATCATCTCGATCATTAGTAATCGTTGGAGTCCATCCGATTTCTGAAGCATCAGGGCCAAGGTCACCGTCCCCAGTATTATCAGGGTCACAATTGTCTACATCGTCTGCATAGGTATCATTGTCATCATCAAGATCTTCATCAGTATCATCCTTACAACCATCAGAGTCATAGTCCGTGGTATTGTCAGAGATCCAGCCTTTCTCGCTTGTTGCGTCACCACTTTCTGGGTCACAAGCGTCATCAGTGTCGACAATTTGGTCATTATCATCATCTAAGTCTTCACTAGAGTCTTGGCAACCATCAGTGTCATAGTCGGTAGCTAAACTTGAAATCCATCCCATTTCGCCTGCAGGACATTGATCGACTGTGTCAGCGACTCCATCATTATCCTTGTCAAGATCTTCGGGAGTGTCGTCTTGGCAACCATCACCATCAAAGTCGGTATCCGGTGCTGAAGTCCAAGTGAGGTTACCCTTAGGACATAAGTCAGAAACGTCTAGCACACCATCATTGTCCGCATCAGTGTCTTCGGCTGTGTCATCTTGACAACCGTCACCATCATGGTCGGTATCGGCATCAGAAGTCCAATCAAGGTTACCTTGAGCACATAGATCTAAGGCAGCATCATTGGCATCTACATCATTCACACCATCGTTGTCATCATCAGCATCTACACCGTTGTCACATTGGCCATCACTATCATAGTCAGCAGGCACTGAAGTGTCATCTAGTGGCTCAGTTCCACAGGTGGTTTCATCCGCATCACTAAAGCCATCCTCGTCATCATCAGTGTCACCCACATTACATAGACCATCACCGTCCGTATCAATGCCATCTAGGTCTGGGAAGGTGAAGTCCATGATGGCACAGTCGTCACAACCGTCAGCATCACTGTCGGCACAGACTGAGCTATCGTTCGGATCAGTATCATCAGCATTAGCAATACCATCACCATCGAGATCATCATCTTCTGAGTCACAAATACCATTGCCATTGCTATCGGGCGGACGAACATCAAAGTTATCAGGATCACCACCTACACAGGTATCTTCATCAGTATTTGACCAAGAGTCACCATCACGATCATCATCACCTGCATCACAAAGGCCATCATTATCTAGGTCAGTGCCGTCATTAGTGACAAAACCATTGGCAACTGTGAAGTTCGCACCTGCAGTAAAGTCATCAACTGCGGTTAATCCACAGTCATCACAGGTGTCATTATCGGAGTCACCACAAACATTAGGTAGAAGAGGCTCTGGGTCTACACCATCAAGAACACCGTCATTGTCGCTGTCATCATCCTCATCTCCATCACAAAGACCATCACCATCGGTATCAACAGGCTCCGAAGATGCATCTAGCGGATTACTGTTGCAAGTACCTTCTTTAATGTCACTGAAGCCATCATCATCATCGTCTTCATCAACAAAGTCACAAACATTATCACCGTCAGTATCGACTGGTGTACTATTTGGATCAGTTGGGTCAGTATTACAAGAAACCTCGTAATTGTCATCTGCACCATCATTGTCATTATCGAAGTCGGTCACATCACAAAGGCCATCGCTATCAGTATCATCGCCATCGTTAGTGACTCGGCCGGTACCTACGTCTAAAACAAAGTTAGCAGTGGCACCAAAGTCATCCGCAGCAACACTGGTACAGTCATTACAGCCGTCTTGATCAATATCACCACAATCGTTTGGTACTAATGGATCTGAGCCACGAGTTGCTTCGTCTTCCCTAAAAGCTGTAAGATAAGCGCAATCCTAGGTTGATATTGCTGATCATGTCATCGTCATTCACCCAATCGGTATGACTCTCCTCAGTGATCGTTCCGCTCCCATCGACCCAAGAATCAACAGCGCTCTCTTGCTGGGCGCTGAGGTAATGTACATATCCTAAGTGCACACTTAATGCCCAGCGGTCATAAGCGATAGAGAGACCCATCTCACTTGTACTCGCCAGTCCACTGAGTTGGTCGACGCCTGCCCCAGAGCTGCTCCCGTTCTGGCTAGGAAGAGCCCATTCAGATCGGAAGCTGTCATAGGCTAAACCTAAGGAGAGATGGGGCGTAACCATGGCTGGATAAGCTAACCGTATACCCGTCCCTAAGCGCCAAGCGGTGTTGTTGTAGTCGTGTGTCGCTAAGCCGTCTGCGCTTTGATAGAGAAATGAACCCTCCACGGCGAGCCAATCACGATACCACCATTGTGCCCCTACGCTTGGACCTAAGGCAGACCCAGCCATCGCGCCATCACGGTCACCTGGATCACGAGCCGCTCCTATATCGTGTTCATAGCCAAGGCTCGCGCTCCAGGAGTCTCCTCTCTGAATAGGTGATGCAAATGCCAAAGTGCTCATTAAAGCGATGAGAGCGACCATGAGTGTTTGAGAGATGATGACGAGTTTTCTATGATCGGTTGCGTTCTTCATAATAGCCTTCTTATGTTGTTTGTTAAAATACTTATGGCAAATGATATGCCAAGTCAATAATATGTTTATCTATATGATATTATTTATTTTTAGTGGGATTTGGGCTGTGTGACCAGCAGATGCTGTTCACTTAAGTTAATGGCTAATCTTGTGCAATGTGAACTTAAGTCCACACTCGTCTCAACGCGGTGGGGCCTTGGGGAGATCGTCTCCAGATGAAGTGTAATGTAAAGATAAGAGAGCACTCATGGCTCAGCTTTGTCATTCAAGCCAGAGTTTTAACCATACTAAAGTCCTTCATCTGCCTTGATCATCATAGTTGAGTGAAAGTGCCCTAAGTACATAAAATAAATGAATTAATGTCGATCAAAATAGCACGGATGAACTTTTGAGCCTTTTTTGTAAGTAAGTGACCGATAAATAACGGAATTTAGAGAAAATAATATTTTGACCTTACGGGTGGTGATCCTAGACTGACCTCATCACAGACCCCTAATCCATCACACAGGTTCGGCCGGGTTCGTATTCACCTGAAGTAGTCTCATCCTCACAGTGATATCCGGCCGAACATGAACAATGGTTCGAGTAGACACAAAATGAAGCATCATCTCCATTTTTGGTGCAATCTACAGAAGGATGGAACGGGAATTGACCCTCATGCTGTCGTTTTAAAGCGTCTTCAAGATGCTTCGACCACTCATTAGCTTCTTTGCGTGAATATACATAAATCTCTATATGATTTAAAAACTTAGACCGCTTTAATAAATCTGCACAGTGTTCAACAATATACTCCATACGTTGTACGGGGTCATACTCACGATTACCACCTAAAATGGGCATGGCTACTGAGGTAGGGGGACGTATACTTTGAACTTGCACACTTTGCTCGTCGGTAAGAACTTGTTGGTCTAAATCGCTGAGCACTTTGAGTAATGTATCAGCATGCTTAATGAAGCCCTCTGAAAATGAGTGACGAACAGCCTCGGGTCCTGGAATTGCAGTAATCAGTAAACTTTGACGAGTATTCAGTTCACCATTGTATAGCCATGTGCCGCTTTTAAATCTTTGAGTTGGTCGCTCTAGAGCTGAAAGTTTCCTTTCTGAAAGATCAATCCCAAAATAAGCATTGATCGCTTTAACAACATGCCCGCTAGGAAACTTACCTGCTGAGCTAGAGCAAATAAGTAAATCTGCTCGACTTTCAGCAATGTTACCAATGCGTAGCTCAAGGCGCTTTTCGATTAATGGCTCAGGCTTTCGTGCTTCTTGTTCATCGAGCTCAGACTCTTCACCATGCCCGGTCAAATAAACCACGTTGATCAGTTCACTCATTATATATTCCTAATTTAAGACATGGGATTCGCATCTAAGCTAATGACTTCAAAGAGAGTATATTGATGAGGGTCAGTAAAGCGATATCTGGTCAGACAAGGTTGTAGAGTCCCCTTATTCATCCGATGAAGTGGGTGCGAAGTGGGTGCCAGCCTCTTAGGGATAAGCACCAAACATCGATGCCTTTGAGAGGATTCTCGGTTACTTCTGCGTTGTCAGGGAGAGCCGCTGGCCAAGGCCATTGATTTTCAGTGGCACGAACATTCATGTTTCGATCACGATGATCAAATTGTAAACTGGGGTTCAGCGTCTGCCCTCACTGTCAGCACAACATGCAAGTGATCGCCGAGCTCCACACCCCCGAAGGAATCAAAGCACTCCTCAGCTATGACGAACACGCCCGCCCCCCACCTTAAGACCGGTGGGGCTGGGACGATCTTGGGATAGAGTCCGTCAAGCGCACTTGGGGGAAAGGGGGTGGTGTATTTTGAGGGGTTGGGAGTGAGTGAAGATATGCTCAGAGTGTTCAAGAATTAAGCAGTTGACCGTGGGTGGGTGTCTTGTTATAGATCACTTAGACGAACAAGGGGTGGGGGGTGTTACAGTTTGCAACTCGGTTATTTTACCTATCCCTATTGAAACATTGGCTTGAGAATGAAGGTGAAAGCACGCGATGAAACTGATTTTTGGGAATCGGACGATGATACAGCTAGCGCTGGGCGTCATCGTCTCCGCTTGTAGTTTTAAAGACTCCAATACCTCGCCCCAACCGAATAGTACGCCGAGCGGATTGGTTATCGATGCCGATGCTTCGCAGGTAACGGCTGCGGTGGGTACCCCTCTGCACCATGCACAAATATGTGCTCAGTATCTGGGCCCTATTCCTGCCATGAGTTGTGCTGATGCGACGCTAATGCCGATCACAGTAGATGGTGTTGAAGTGTTCGAAACGCCCGCACGCTGTGACCGACCTTCAGCACTCACGGGCACCTGCGAGACCGAAGAGCGAATTGCCGCACGGTACACCGGCACCCACAACGATGGATCCCCCAGACCTGAAGTCGTGTTCGTCAACTTTTGTCGAGATGGCGGCATGGGGGTCATCGGCCACAATTCCGAAACAGGGGCCACCTGCTTTTTTCATATCAACATGAGGTTCCCCAACGATACACTCCATCCAGGCTCCAATGACCCGAAATACGACGATTACTGGCAAAGCGCAGACCTTGTCGCAGCAGACAATTGCCAGGGATGTCATCAGGCTGATCCCTGGCTTCACTCACCGTGGATCGACCAGCTTCGCGATCCCCATGACTCGTCTCTACCGCTCGTGCCACTCACTGCATCGACGGACTCGCCGTACTTCGTAGTCGGTGACGGGTTCACCCAGCCCTACAACGTTGGCGCGCCAGAGAACTCATGCACAAGCTGTCACCGCGCCCAATGCGACACGAATTTCGCAGTGCCGCTCGGCGAGCTCATCATGCCGGCTCCCTTCGGGGACTCGACATTCATCGATAGCGTATCCGACGATCTTCAAGAACTCCGTGATTGGTGCGCTACCCTGCCGGAAGGACAGCAAAGGGACACAGAAGGTGGAGAAGGCGCCGCATGCGAAACTGCACTGGATTGCATCTATGGATGCGGCAACAATGAAACGTGCGTTGACCTGTGTGTAGCGACAAACTTCGAAGGGGATCGCCTTACCGCGCTGCGGGATCTCGTGAACTGCATGGCAGAAGCAGGGTGCGGCTTTAACGAAGCGTGCCTCGACGCTTCGTGCGGCGCTGAGTTTGCGACCTTCGATGCGCTCTGTGAATGAGATGCGATGACGATACCTGACATCCCTTGACAAAAGTAACAGCATACCCAGTTTTCTGACCATTAAAATCTACATAATGATCTTTTAAACTACTTATCTCAGCATACATATCTTTTCTAAGTTGATCTGCTTTTAGCCCGTCATAGGCAGCTTTTATTCTGGACTTGTAGCGATTCTTAATCTGTTTCTCTATGTATTTCATCACGACAAAGTGGCTTTGCCCCCATTTTAGCTCTTTAAGAGCACTGCTAATGGGTGGTGACTTTTTTAAACGAGGCCGTTTAGCATTGGCTTGATAAGGTAAAGAAACAATAAAAAACAGATCATCCCGATAAAGGGATAGAGTATGCGACGGAAAGTTTGATGATAGGTTAGTAATCTTTTCATAGTTTATCTCCACAAAATTATGAGGTTAGTTTCTATTTGAGAGTTCTGTATTATGTCGAGAATCGTCATTCACAGTAATTTAAGATATGTTAGGGCATCCCTACCCGGTGGTGCTCCTGATGTGCCCGAACAGGGGGAGCTCCCCCGCTCAAGCCCTGCAGGCCCATGATGCACGCACCACCCCTTGACCATAGGAAGCTTTCAATTCATAAAAGGTACTTTATATGAACAGATTAAATAACACACAATCAAGATTAGTCTTAATTACACTTACAATGTTATTATTTGAATCATGCATTAGCATGAATTCTTCATTGTCGAAATATTCTAATTATTCAAGGATTAGTGAGTCTTTAAGACCAGATAACATTATAAATTAACTCACGATTACAACCGAAGAAGCGCTACATTTGATCAAAGGTGCTTCCGATAAACAGCTCTTCTCAAGTTCTAGTGGATTGACGAGCGGAAACAGTTCTGTGCAGATGGCATCAATGGACGCAGGTGATGGCAGCGTTAATAAAGAATCTATCTTTGATAGAAAACCCAACACCCCTGATGTTATGATTGAATTTGCGCAAAAGTCAGCGACCGTTCGACTCAATCATGAAGACAATAGCCTCGCTTGGCCACTCGACAAGACTAAACCTGTGAAGTCTGTTTATGTCTTACCACACAGTGAATCGCCCGTCGTTTCTAGAGATAAAGAGCTATATATCGAAAGGAAAGAGTTGCCAGCGACTTCATTTATACCGCTAAGACTCATATCATCATCTATTGGCTGTGTTTCTTCCCCGGACGATGGCTCATCTGAAAGCTGACCATCACTAGATGAGTTTTCACATGCCGTGATGAGGATCGCCAAGGACACCAGGAGAGTAGAATGAAGTATTGTGTTCATGATTAAATGGAGTCTCATATAAATCACCTTTAGAAGCTAAGTTTAAGTTTACTTACAGTTTGACTGCGAATCGACGATATGCATTTAGGAGTAGGAAGCCAAGCATAAAGAGCCACAAGGAAGCCTTGCTATTAAGCTGTTCACAGGAGCTTTCTTCAATGATGACTCCATTATCCTCATTTTCATTCATTTCACCGCTTGCAGTTTCACCAGCAGTTTGTCCTCCTGCAGTCTCCCCGCCAACAGTCTCACCACCAGTAGTCTCACCACCAGTAGTCTCACCACCAGTAGTCTCCTCGCCGGCTGACTCTTCACATGCTGGGTAAAAGTCTTGATAGTCTACACAAGTTGATCCATTCCATACTTGATTAGGACAGATACAAGTTACCAAACAACCTGTAGTACATTCTCCTGTAGTTTCAACTTGCAAATCTCCGTCGGTAGTTGCGCAAATTTCTTCGTTACAATCAGATCGACAGGTGTCCCACTCTCCACCTTCCTCTCCACAAGCAATCTCTTGATCTTCGATACACAGTGTGACCTCTTCTACAGGAGTACACCGGTTTCGATACCATAGTGAGCCCTCTGGACAGAGGCAAGTTGGCCGACAGTCCGCATTACAGCTCACACTAGTCTCTTCTCGAATTGTAGATTCTACTGTTCTGCATTGACTACAAGGTGCACAAGCTGAACCATCTTCCACCCACGTACCATTTTCAGCTTCGCATAAATCTTGCGTTCTAACAGGTACAGCCAAGGCAGACTGTAACACAAAAAGATGAGCCAGAATAATCATGATGGGTAGGTATAAAACTTTGCTCTTGCTAAACATGGAAAACCTCTGTTTTTCTGATGTTATATAGTTAGGTTAATTTAAAAGAATAGTGGATCTTATCATGAACAATATTTGTAAAGACACAAGTAACATGACTTAACAAGCAATCATTAATGCGGTGATGAATGTGGTACTTAGTGTTTGCGTTGAAGTACTTGCTATTTGGAGCTTTAAGTCATCGCAAATCATTACAAATCCAAGCGAGCAAAAACCATGGGGAAGTTGTAATAATTACCGTACGATAGTGAAAATAATACTCTTGTTGTGATTTAGATCGATAATGTAGATTTGGTATAAAATACACAGCCATTTTCCTGAAAGGTATTCCATGGCCACTAATTACCAAATAACATCGCACCAACAAGAGAAAATACCGATTCTTCGTGTAGAACCACAAAGTATGGGGCCTTTAGTTATTAACGTACCCTCTATATTTGGGATAGGTCCTGATGTTGTAGAATATGCCAAAGTCTTTTCCGAGTCGGGTGCTTTGGTCTATGTTATGGATTCATTTTGGCGAGAATCTCCGGGGCCCTTGCCCATTCCAAATGGTGCACCCCTAGCAATGAAGCGTATGCATCAAGTTAATCCAGATCATGTCCTTGAAGATCTGCTGTGTGCTATCGAACATGGCAGACATGAATCTCTTTGTACTGGTTCTGTGATCCTCCTGGGTATTTGCTTTGGTGGACAGTTTGTGGTCAAAGCAACCGCTCAAACTAAAGTTCAAGGCATGGCAACCTGGCATGGTGGAGACCTGCTTTCTGTTCTTCATTCCTCTGATTTGGAAAAAGTTCATGTGGAAATGGATTTCGGAGACATTGATCCACTCATCCCCTTATCTGATGTGGAACAAATACGTTCAGTTCTGCAATATGTGCAAAGCATTCAAATACGGACTCATGCCAACTCAAGTCATGGTTTCACACACAAGGGCACTATGAAATACAATGAGGAAGCAGCTCAGCAGGCAGTAGATGGCGTTTTAAGTCTAATCAAGACCTGCCAAACAGTTTAAACCTCAATGGTGTTTGAGATGAGCAAGTTTGAATGACTTTAGCTAAGCAGAATCACACGCATCTTGTCAAATTAATATGTATTTACCTATATTAAGTGATCAAGCTTGTATCAAAGATTTATATCGAATAATCATAAGTACAAAGACGAGTATGTAGTTTGTTCTTGCGGTCAACGAAATTACCCAAGAAATCACACGACTGAGACAGTTAAATGAGTCAGGATAAGCACAGAGGATGAGTCAACTCAGTAACAAAGACAAGTTCAAGGCTTTGGCCAAGCAAGCGGCAATTAGTGCGGCGATGAACGTGGTGCCAGGCCCCGTTTCCTTTTTGCTAGAGATGGGGACTAAGATATATGAACTTTGGGGTAGTGCGAGTCTGGAAGAACGTGAAGACTTTATTGAGGGCGCCAGTAGCTTAAGTGACGTTGAACTTGATCAGCTCCAAGCCGAGTTGGCTCAAGAAACCGGTGTAGATGACCGAGCGGCTGTAGACTTGGTCGTGCAAAGTGTCCGCGGTATACGCGGTACCGGTGAAGATGAGGCGCTGCGTAGCATTAACGCTCAGTTGCACCGAGCCAGTAATGGCCAAGCAACGATTACGCCTCAACGCCACTCAGGCCAAGCTTATCGTCATCATTCTGCAATGAGCACGCTTTTGGGAGCCGCTCAGCGAGGCGTGGACATAAGTGGTCGAGCTTCTTGGCCTCAGGTAGAGGGCTTTGAGCTCAGTGCGGTATTGGGGCGAGGAGCTGCGGGGATAGTGTATCTGGCCAAGCAAATCTCAGCGAATAATCGCATTTGTGCCCTCAAAGTCGGCCAATTGGAAAGTGCCAGTCGCTTTGAGCGTGAAGTCCGAGCCATGGGGGCTGTAGATCACCTAAATCTGATTGACTTATGGGGCAGTGGTCAGCTGAGTGATCCGCCTCGCTATTGGATTACTATGCCCAATGTAGGTGGCTTAACCTTGGCTGACCTTATGCGACAAGGCTTAGATACCGAGCAAAAACTCTTGCTGACCTTGCAACTGTTATCCGGACTAGAAGCACTGCATGCCAAGGGCGTTGCGCACCGCGATCTTAAGCCCGATAATGCCTTAGTTAGTGATGACTTTCAGTTAAAACTCACCGACTTTGGTCTGAGTAAGGACGAGCGAGGCCAACAAGGCCAATCCTTGCATACCACCGATGGCCAAACCATGGGTACACCCGCTTATATGAGTCCGGAGCAGGCCGATGGCAAAACCACCGGCATGGAAGCCGATATTTGGTCCTTTGGCGTATTGGTTTTTGAGCGTTTTACCCAACAATTACTCTTTCAAGGGGATTCGGTTGCCCGAGTCTTTAGTAACGTCCTCACCAAGCAATTTAGCCTAAAGCATAAGGATTTACCCCAAGCGCTTGAAGAAGTATTAAACCGCTGTGTCAACCGTGATCTTTCCAAGCGCTTTAAAGATGCTCAAGTTCTTGCTCAAGCTTTACGTCCGGTCGCCGAAAAACTACGCAAGCGTCTTCGTCATGCCCGTTACAAAGGGAAATGGAATCAGCTCATCGCCGAGCAGTGGATTGAGCAGTTTGCCCAAGAGCAAAAAGGCAGAATGCCAAGCAATTCACTTAATGAAGTCGTTGAGCAATTTATCAACCGCTGGCCCCAAGCAAATGAGGTAGACCCAGAGCGACTTGCCGAAGTCATTCCGCTTGTGTTTAAAGCTCAAGCTGAACTTGAAGCACTAAAGCTTTTAGCCACTTCAAATGCAGTAGATTGGGCCAAGGAAATCGCTGATGCCGAAACGGCGGCCGTAGACCAACTAGGCCTAACCAGCATGGAAGAAGCCATTCGCCGTGCTTCTGAAATAGACCGACTCAAAGCCACGGCAAGAGCAAAGGTCGAAGAAAAAAAGGCCAAACAAGATCAATCTCAACAGGCTTTTCAAGCAAAACTCAGTCAAGCTCAAGCTCAGGTAAGCCAAAGCCTAAAAGAAGCACTGCGCGATGAAATCAGCGATTATGACCAACTGATGAGGGAGCGTGCCGAAGCAGAGCAACAGCAGAGAGAGCAAGCAAGAATACAAGCCGAGCGTGCGATAGAAGCTCAGCGGATTGTTAGAGCAAGAAAGTTTAAACTCATCGCCTTTGCTTCAGTCATTGTTGGGCTCGTTTTAGCTTGGGGGTGGATGGAACAGGCTCGGATTGAGGCTGAGGCTAAAGCCGAACAGGCTCGGATTGAGGCTGAGGCTAAAGCCGAACAGGCTCGGATTGAGGCTAGACAGGCTTGGATTGAGGCGGAGGCTAAAGCCGAACTAGCTCGACTTGAGGCGGTGGCTAAAGCCGAACAGGCTCGGATTGAGGCTGAGGCTGAAGCCGAACAGGCACGAATTGAAGCCGAACAGGCTCGTGTTGAGGCGGAGGCTAAGTCTAGATTACGAGCCAAAGCATTTGATCAAGAGTTTAAAGGGCTTTTAAAATTTATTAAGATTCCCGCCGGTACATTTCAAATGGGGTCAACAAAGAACTCAAATGAACAACCTGTTCACACTGTAAGCGTAAAAGCCTTTTTGATGAGCGAAACCGAAGTTACAGTGGCTCAGTATCGTAAATGTGTTGAGGTGGGACGTCGT
>CAKZRU010000004.1 GCA_937146725.1 uncultured Myxococcales bacterium | reverse complement strand
CCCAGCGATTTATGCAATGATTCACTTTGTTGAGAAAACTTGGGGGATTCACTATGTCAAAGGAGGTACTGGTGCACTTGTTAATGCTCTTTTAACCAAGTTCAAGGAGCTTGGCGGAGAAATTAAGTATAACTCTGAGGTGGAGAAAATCTTGACAACAAAAGACTCTTGGCTCTCCAAAACCAAAGTGACTGGTATTCAGCTTAAAGATGGGACAAGCATTAGTAGTGATATGGTTTGTTCAAATGCTGACTTTGCCCATACTTACTTGGATTTATTAGGTAAAAAGAAAAAACTACTGCCCAAGCTAAGAATTAAATCCATGAAGTATTCTATGTCCTTGGTCGTCATTTACTTCGGCTTTAAAAAGAGAGCTGACTTAGATTTACAACATCATAACATTATCTTGGGACCACGTTACGAAGAATTGCTAAGCGATATTTTTGATCGCAAAATATTAGCCAAAGATTTTTCTCAATATCTGCATATTCCGACCTTAACCGATCCAAGTATGGCGCCTGAAGGTCATCATACCGCTTATACTTTAATTCCCGTGCCACACAATGGATCTAACATAGATTGGGAGATCAAGGGTCCAGAACTTGTAGATACCGTTTTGAATTTTTTAGATGAGCGTGGCTATATTCCTAATCTTAAAGAAGATTTAGTTTACTCAACTCACATTGATCCAAATTATTTTGAGCATACCTTAAACTCATATCAGGGTAATGCCTTTGGCATTGAGCCAACCTTGACTCAATCGGCATATTTTAGACCACAGAATCGCTCTAGAATTGAAGGACTTTATCTTGTTGGTGCCAATGCACAACCTGGAGCCGGCACACCCTCTGTCATGATGTCTGCCAAGATGACAGCAAGGGCAATTGCTTCTGACCTGCAAGTGATGAACGCCAATACAAAAGAGCTAGATTCACTTTCACAGCAAGAAAGTATGAAGCAAAGCTTACAAAGTTAAAAGGAATCATAAAAAGTATGTATAACCTTGTGTATAACCTTAAGCTTATACAAGACGCAACCTTGTGCAAACTTTATGCAAATATTGAAACCTTAAGTGATTATTAATCATCATAGTTAAAAGTATACAACTCTTGTTTCTTCAGTGCTTGGCCAAGTTTTGTTGCCACATTCCTACTTCCAGAAAGCTTGCTTATGAATCTTACTCAGTTTGCAAACGGATATCCTGCAGCAGCACCTAAGCAGCAACTTGAACAGCCAATCTCCGCCCTTTTTAGTCAAGAATTCATAGATGAGGTTCTAGAATTAGATAGTATGCCTGCACCAAAACTATGGGAGAAAAAGTTCTTAGCTCCCATGATTTCCTTTTTTAACACACCCGGTAAATCAATTCGCCGAGATTTTGTCAAACTAGGCTGGGCTCTTGCAAACTTTGAAGCAAAGAATGAAGATATTCTTCAACAAGCTAGTATTCCCCAAAAGTGCCCAGAAAAGTTATTTCAAATCATCGAAGTGCTTCATTCCGCATCACTGATAGTTGATGATATAGAAGATGATTCTCTAGTGAGAAGAGGTGTGCCCTGCTTACATAGGCAAATTGGTTTAGGACCGGCATTAAATATTGCAAATTGGCTGTATTTTGTTTCTTCATTTTTGATTGATACCCTTGATTGTTCTCAGCAAGCAAAACTGAATCTGCATAAAGTTTTTAATCGGGTTATGTTACGCTGTCACCAAGGACAAGCATTGGATTTATCATACCGAGTCAATGAAGTTGCCCGAGAAGATATGGCCGGCTTAGTAGAAAGTTCAACTAGACTAAAAACCGGTGTACTCGTTGGTTTTGCCATGCAAATATCCGCTCTTTATTTGGATAAAACTTATGCAGAAAGCCTTAGATTATACGAGTTTGGTGAAGAAATCGGACTTGCTCTTCAAATGTATGATGATTTAAGTGGTGTAAGTAATCCCAAGCGCTTTCATAAAGCCCACGAAGACTTCTTTAAGTTTCGCCCCACATGGATTTGGTTATGGCTGGCCGAAAACCCAAATATTGAGACAGATCAGTATAAAACACTTCTCCAATTGTTAGAGCAGACTAATGAAGAGCTCTCTCAGCAACACACACTAAACTTAAACAATACAAGTACTGTTGAAGCATACAGAAGCTTTAGGCTTGCTCTGCTACCTTTGTTACATGTAGCACCATCACTTATTGAAGGTCGCATTGATCAGGCGTTAATGAAATTACAACAGCAGTACGCCTTGACTTCTAAACCATATCAAACTGCTCTTAAGGCTGTAAATAAGCTTAAAGTCAGTTATTTGTAAGAGACGATGTGTGCGATGAATCAAGTGCAAGAGCCCAAAGTATTTGGTAGTGAGCAAGCAAACTTCACCCTACTCTGCCAAGCGATTATCGAAAAAAACTCCAAAAGCTTTGCTTTTGCCTCGCGTTTTTTACCCAAGTCAGCACGAGCTGATGCTTCGGTACTTTATGCCTGGTGTCGCTATGTAGATGATGCAATCGACGAAGTACCAAACTCTGAAATGCCACAAGCTCTTTCCCAACTTTATTTAGAGCTTGAACATATATATTCAGCAGATCATCGTTTTGAAGGTTCAGAATCGACCTTAAAGCAACACATCATATTAACAAATGCTATTGATGAAAAGTCGATGGTTTTAAAAGCATTTAAGCAACTCGTTCAAAAGCATCAGATTCCCAAGCAGTACCCTTTAGCTTTGCTAGATGGTATGCGGATGGATGTTGAAGCAAAGCAATATGTTGAGCTTTCTGATTTATACTTATATTGCTACCGTGTTGCTAGTGTAGTTGGTCTAATGATGTGTTACATCTTACAGGTAAAAGAGTCTGAGGCCCTCCTAAAAGCAGCTTACCTAGGATTAGCAATGCAGCTCACTAATATCTGTCGTGATGTAAGTGAGGACTGGGGCCGAGGCCGATTATACCTACCCTTAAGTTTATTATGTTCAGGCTCAAGTGCGCCCTTAATGATCAATACTTCACTACCCAAATTAACAAAGCAACAACCCAAATCAACAAAGCAAAAACGTTTTGAGCAAAGTGAAATACCAAGTTTACTCGTTGAACCAATACAGATTGTAACCTCTGACTTGCTCAAGTTGGCAGACTCTTTTTATCAAAAGGGTTTTTCAGGATTAAAATATTTACCTTGGCAATCGAGTTTAGCAATCCATGCTGCTGGGCTTATTTACCAAGACATTGGCCGAGTGCTTATTTCGCAAAGCTGTCATCCCAACCGTCCAAGGGCAATCACTTCTAAAGGTCGCAAACTATTACTCAGTCTTAAGTCACTCCTCTATGGTGCTTCATTTGCTTGTGTAACTCGCATGAGTCACTTACTGACGCATCGGAATAAAGAGCACACACTTAAACATCTAAGTTTCAATCACTTATGGCAAGATATTCAACAAGACAGTATTCAATATAAATCCTTAGTCGCCAAACGTAATCTGCAACGACAAGATCTGACACCGGTAACTGACCGAAAACAAGTTGGTCAGTCAAGAGTCACTCAAATGCCAATCAATCAAATGTCAGTTAATCAAATACCAAGCGTTGCAGTGGGGCAATTTATTAAGCATGAGGATAAGTCATGAATCACTTGAACCCGCAGCTAGACCCGCAGGGTTCACCGATTATTATTGGTGCGGGCATTGGTGGTTTAAGTGCAGGACTACGTCTTGCTGTGCAAGGTCTAAAACCCATTATTATTGAAAAGGAAGTTGAAGTTGGTGGAAAAGCACATCAAATCACGATTGAGCATAATTCTCAGCGCTATCAGATTGACGGTGGGCCAACTGTATTAACCATGCTTTCGGTCTTTGAAGAACTTTTTGAGCTGGCTGGTACCCAAATATCGGACCACTTAGATATTAAACCAATGACTACGCTAGCCCGTCATTTTTGGTCAGATCAAAGCATTCTAGATCTATATACGGATTTAGATCAATCTTTTGAAGCGATTCGAGTATTTTCGGGAAGCAAAGATGCTGAAGGTTTTTTAAGCTTTCATCAATACACTCAGAGAATATATGAAAGTGTTCAAGATATATTCATTTATGCGCCCAAGCCAACCTTAAAAGACTTTGTTTCATATCTTAAGCCGAGTGTACTTCCAAGATTATATCGGGCTGATATTTCTCGAGTCATGTGGCAAGCGATCGATCAATATTTTGATGATCCAAGACTAAAGCAACTTTTCGCTCGATACGCGACTTATACCGGAAATAACCCCTTTCTGACGCCCGCTACTTTTAACTTAATCTCAGCCGTTGAGCAAAGTGGAGTATGGGTTATTAAGGGAGGGCTTTCCAAGCTTGCAAAAGCCCTAGAAACCTTAATTGTATCAAAGGGCGGCTCTGTACTCAAAGGTCAAAAAGTGAACAGGATCTTGACTCAAAATAAGCAAGTCACAGGGGTTGAATTAGAGAATGGTGAGCGCTTAAAGAGTTCAAATATTGTGTTTAATGGTGATTCTCAAGCCCTATTCAGAGGGAATCTTATTCAAGCAGAGAATCCAGATTTGCATCACAAACAGCTACAAGCAGTCAATACCTATCCCAAATCCGAACGGTCACTTTCTGCTTTGACAGCTTGCGGAATTGTTGAAAAATCAAATACAGACTTTCTCTATCATAACGTTTATTTTAGCGATGACTATGAACAGGAATTTAAAGAGTTGGAAGCCGGTCAATATCCAAAAGATCCTACGATCTATTTTTGTGCACAAGATCGCTTTGATACTCCAAAAACACTAACTTCATCACCAAGCTTAGCTTCAATATCAGAATCGAATTCAGTGGAAAACTATGAAAGAATCTTTGCCCTAATCAATGCTCCGGCTCGTGGCGATGAAACTATTTTTGATCCTAGTGGAGAAGAGCATTGTAAAGAACGAGTCAAGCAGGTGATGGATAAGATAGGTCTTCCTCGCTTTGTACAGTGTCAATGGATGACACCAAATGATTGGAATCAGCGCTTCCCATATTCTGGGGGCGCCATCTATGGTCAAGGGGTAAAAAAATGGAACAGCAACCTGAAGCGTATGGGAGCCACAAGCAAGATCAAGGGCTTATACTTGGTGGGCGGGACTGTTCATCCGGGAGCCGGCGTTCCAATGGCCGCGCTCAGTGGAAAATGGGCGGCCCAAGCCTTGATGAAAGAATACACTTCGATCGCCCTTTAAATCCACATGGCTATCAATGGTGGTATGTCGATGTGATAAGTGAAGATCAGTCTTTTGCCTTATCTATTATTATCTTTGTAGGCCATGTTTTTTCTCCTTTTTATTTTAAGGCTCGTCAGAAAGACCTAAAAAGATCGGCTGACCAAAAGATAAAGGCCAATTTAGAAAGACAAGCCAATCAGGAAAGACAAGCCGATCGAGAAACGCTTAATGGATTACCTGAGAACTTTTGTGCTTTTAATATTTCCTTGCATGCCCTTAACAAAACAGCAAAAAAAGCACTGGGCTGTCCAAGCATTTGGGTACTTAATGAATATTGTACTCAACAGGTAAAAGAGCATTCTGATTTAATACAGCGGGAAAGCAATAAGTTCACTATTAATCAAAGTGTTTGGCAGCAAAATCACGATGAGCTCATCATTGATATTAATGAACGTACTAAACCTTTTTTTCAACGTATGCCTAAAACCCTTTGTGGACAAGTTAGGATAAAACTCCCCAAGCGCTTCAATCATGAGTTAAAGCTAGACAAAGCAGCAAAGCACAGTTGGATGGCGATTGCACCATCGGCGGTCGCAACCGTGCATTTATTTGAGCCAAAACTGTCATTTTCGGGCCATGCCTACCATGATACAAATTGGGGACAAGAGCCTTTAGAATCCGCTTTTAAGTCATGGACTTGGAGTCGAACAGAGCTTAGTCAAGGTACCTGTGTGTTATACGATATTGCAGAACATGAAGAAACGTCCAACCCAAAAGCACTTTTTTTTGGACATGATGGCCAAGTGAAAGATATCGCTCAAAACTTTACACCCACTCATTTACCCAATGGTATATGGAAGGTGAAGCGTCCAAATCGAGCAGATTCTCCTGAAGTCTTATCGCTTCAACATACCTTATTAGATTCACCTTTTTACACGAGAGATTTAGTCAATACGGAACTGTTAGGAGAGAAGGCACTGTCTATGTATGAGTCTCTTGATTTAATCAGATTTAAGCAGTCGTGGGTTCGCTTCTTACTGCCTTTTCGGATTAGGAGGCATAGATGAGTCATCAGAGAACAGATTCAGAATATACGGTGATCACTTGCTTTACTTATGAAAGCTATTGGCAGAAGTGGCAGGGATTTAGAAATATGGGCCTAGTTCCACCACTTCTAAAAAACACCCCCAACTTAAAGTTTTTTAAGATCTTAGGTAGCGGCTCCGGTAATGGTTTTAGTAAGTGGCCACATTGGGGTCAGTATTTTTTACTCACAGTGTGGACTAAACTTGAATCAGCTCAGGCATTTTTTGATCAAAATAGTGCAAGCTCTGCAATGCAGAGGGTTAGAAAGCATCGAAGTACCGAATGGTCATTAGTTTTGGAGCCTTATCAAAGCTTTGGCCAATGGACTAAGGTAAATCCATTCAGTACTGATCAACATGAAAGAAACCCAAGTTCGACCTTGGTCGTCTTAACAAGGGCTCAAATTAAATGGTCAATGTTATGGCGTTTTTGGCACGATGTCCCTGAAATCAGTGCTTCCATGAGCGATTTTCCAGACTGCCTTTTTGCGGTTGGTGTTGGCGAATTGCCTTTGATTCAGCAGGCAACCTTTTCCCTTTGGCGCAGTGAAAAGGCAATGAAGGCATTTGCGTATCAGAATCATGAACATAAAGATGTTGTCAAAAGAACTCGTCAGCTACAATGGTATTCAGAAGAGCTTTTTGCACGCTTTAATCTGTTAGAATGTTGGGGAGAACTGCCTCAGGATCTACTTTCGGCGATTGCGGTGCCAGCGTAGCTCATACTCGCCTAAGAATAAGCCAAAAGGATGTTCATGATCTCTGAAATGATGAACTTTATGAGCATTTCTGAGTCGACGCATATACGCAAATCTTGCTAAAAACTTAACCGGTAAACGCTCATGGATAAAACCATCATGTACCACAAAATAGGCTAAGCCAAAGCTTGTCATGCCAAAGCCACTTGCTACACAAGCATAAGAAAAGAAACAAGGTTGGGCTTCACAACCATATATGATTAGAGTCATGGCTAAAAGCGCATGAAAAACGGAAAAGATGTCGTTAAATTCGAGATAGCCTTGTCTTGGTTCATGATGGGATTTATGCGTCACCCACCAAGGACCATGCCAGAGTAAGCCGTGTAAAAACATGGCCCAAAACTCCATAAATATAGCAACACCGAGCCAAATTAACCAAAAGTATGATTCAGACCACATTTGTATTTACCTTTGTTATTATAGAGCTTCTAGGTGGGGTCGTACTGTGCTGAATCCAAGCCATCAACAGCATATGCGGAATTGTTAAGGTGGCTAAACCAATGAACATCGCTTGATAGCTGAGCTCACTAAAAGTTACCTCCACCGAAGATAACTGCTGACTCAATACCAATACAAGCAAGCAAGTGGCAAAAGTAATGGTGACCATGACCTTGATCGCTACTTTTTTTTGTAAGTGACTCAAATGCTTCCACTCCTCAAGTAGATGCTTGGGACTATGCAGAAAACAGAAATAAATGAGAAAATACCACAGAGGTTCAAAAATGATTGCTGTACAAAAGAGTCCAATTTGCTCTAACCATAGCTTTGTAGATAGCTGACTTTTGGTGGGTAGCATCAAAGCCATCCCTAGTCCAACTGAAATTTGAAGGGCGTGTACAAGCCACTCTGGAGAATGCCCAAAGCTTATAATTTGAAATATTTCATGTACCTGTTGGCTATGAAAGAGCGCTGGTGAACCCAATATAATACAGCCATAAGCTAAGCCTTTAAAAGGTAACTCATGTTGCCAATCCCGCCCAAAATGAACCATGGAATATGCAAGAAAACAAAGAAGCGAAACCACCGGTTGATAAATCCAAGTTGCCAATGCCAACAAGGTAATACCAAGATAAGTGGCATAAAAACCAAAGGCCCCCCATTTGCTTGTATAAACATGATGCCGATAGGCAAGCACAGGGTCTAATGCACCATGTGGTAAACCCGTGAGCACAAGCAATATCATCGCTAAAAGTAGACTTATATCCATTGTGGCTTCCCCATAGCTGAAAGGATAAAACTTTTCTTAGGCGCTTTAAGCATCATCGAAAATGCATCTTTTAAATGACAACGCATCATAAACTGAGCAAATTGATCACCGGACAAGAAGCGTGCAAGCTCCATAAATATTTGAGGACTAAGCTCCGGTCGGTGCTCAATCAGACGAAGTAAGCAGGTATCCATCCAAGATCTCAGTCGTGGATTATGATATGCTTTGACTCGGTTGTGAGCGATGAGTTGCTGACTCGCAAGTTTAGCCCACCGCTGCATTTCTACAAAACCATAGCCGGTTGCATCGCGACACATCCCTGCCCTAGTTCCAATCGGAATTCCCCAACTGTTTATTTCTCCCCTAAGCCCCATGGGTATGTGAGCCTTTTCCAAACGGAGATGCTTATAGTCGAAGGGGCAATCCTCATCAAGGGCGAGGCGACACTCTTGTTCAAAGTTGTCAAGATTCACGATTTGAGCGGTAAACAAGGTATATTCAACAAGCAAGCGTGTCGCTGTAATAGGCAGTACATATCTAAAGCGCAAGCCACCATAGGCAAAGGATAAATCATCCATTAAAGCAACTTGGTTGAGGTCATAGTTATGTGTTCCTTCAATTTCAAAGCCTATAAAGCTTTGCTTGATATAAAACTCTTCTAAATGAGGAGGTCTAGAATCAAAAACATGTTCAGCACTTGGTTGGTCTAATAGCCATTCTTGTACAAGCTCAATCTGAGGATGTTCAGCAATGGTCTTGAGGGCTGACTGTCTAAATCGTTCACCTGATACCATTCCATATTTATATTGATGACCGTGGTGTACATGTTCATCTTGCCCATTGGATAAGCGCCATTTAGGCCAAGAGTATTCAGGCTTAAGCCATGCTGATTCTTCTTCATTGAACCAAAAGCAAAAAGTTTGGCTTTTGGCTCGATCTAAGTTCGGGTCGCTAATTTTAATGGTACCCGGTAGATCTTCATATTGTGCAAGCTGAGAAGCAAGAGACAAGCCGGAGACACCGGCCCCAATAATATGAATCCATGGTTTGGACATCATTTTCTCACTTTGCTTAAAGATCTAGTTCAAAAAAAGGTTTTGATTTCAATAACTAGATGCAAGCAACCATCATCAAGTTGCATGTAAGTGATTCTAAAATGAGTATTATTTGTGAGAATGCGCCCATTGTTTTTCTAGGCGTTTAAAGTTTATAGCTTGGTGCTCTAAGTCAGTTGAAAATAGTAAGCAGTTCGGTTCATGATGTTTATGATTCTTTTTGTCTGTGACTTGCCCACTGTACTCTAAAAGATGCCGTAAGATCTCATGGCCAACCGAATTGTAAAAGTGTCCACCATCTTTAGAAAGACGAGCAAAGTTTTTTGCCAAGTCATTGTAATGAGTATAAAAATGTACCTCATTAAAGATTGCTGTCAGTTCCTTAAGCCATTTAAAATATTGTTTTTTTAGATAAGGCTCACTACCGATTCTGTCTAGAAACACCTGAGATAAAGGTGTAGTAAAGATGATAAATTGAGTGTTAGGATTTTCTCGTTTAAGCGTCTTGAGATCTTCAAAATATTGTTCTTTAAAGGTTAAATCTTTGTAAAGACTTTCAATTCTTTTCTCAGCAATCTTAAGGACTTTGTCCGGCGTTGGTTGATCAGCTAAAACATCAAGTGATCTGGTGTAAGCTCGATGCCCAGCATGATGCTCAAGAGAGTTTTTGATATTCTTCCATGAGTGTTTAAGCATAGTAAGTGTGGCATATTTTTTGTAAATCTCAAAATCATCTAAAACTTGATCAATTACAGATATTCGAGGCTCAATTGCCGGACCTATAAAGTCTAAGCCAAGGATAATATATTGATAGTCCGAGCCTTTTAGACCTTTAGCGTAGCTGAGATAGTTAATAAACTCTCCTGGTACGCCATAACTAAATGAATAGTTGAAGATATTCAGATCCGTTTTGACTTGACTAACATTGTAATAGGTGACTCGACTGCTTCCAAATAAAAGTGCGTCAAGTTGCTGAGTATTAACCTGCTTTCTTAAGTAAAGACTCTTTTGCAATCTTTCATTAAAGCCATTTTGATGGCTATTGAATGAGTGGCTATGACCAAATAGCCATAATGGGTCAATCAAGACATTAAGTCCGCAGATTAAGCAGATCGTTAATAGGGTTAACATAAGGGTAGAAAAGACCCAGGTTTTTGAAGCCATTTTACGATCTTCCTAAAAGTTAAAATACAAAAACTCACTGATCTTGTTTAAGCTTAAAATACTAAGACTTAACAAGATCACAGTGAATATAAGGTTTCTTTTTGAGACAGCAAATTGCTCGGCAAGCTCTTGAGTATTGCGTAATAGTAAGGTGATTAAAAAACCAAGCACGATATAAGCGATTTGTGTTTTACTGATGGGAAGCGAGATCGTTAGTGAGAGTTCTGATACATCACACATCCCTTTAAGTACCTTGTATGCGGCCTCTAGGTTTAAGGCTCTGAAGAAGATAAAGGTCAAATTGACATACAAAAAAGTGATAAGCCATGCGAAATGTTTGTTTAGCTTGAACTTGAGCTTTTTTCTCAACTTTTTTCTCAACTTTTTTTGCCAATAATGATTTACGGCAATCCCAACCCCATTAAGCCCTCCAAAGATCACAAACATCCAAGATGCACCATGCCATAATCCTGCGATTAAAAATGTAATGACTGTGGCGAGCATCGCTTTATGGAAGTTAAGCTTTTTATAGGATCTAATGATCGGTGTATAAATATAGGTTGTGATAAAGTTGGTTAGCGTTATATGCCAACGCTTCCAAAAATCAATCATGCCGGTCGCTTTATAGGGACTATTAAAGTTTTGCGGAAGCTTGATATTAAAGAGATATGCAGATCCAATGGCCATGTCAGTATAGCCGGAAAAGTCAAAATAGAGCTGAAAAGTATAAGATAAACTTGTTGCCCATGCCTCAATAAACCCAAGAGAATTAGCCGTATCAAATCCGGCGCTAGCCCAAATCGCAAACTGATCGGCGATCATCACTTTTTTAAAGAGCCCAATCGAAAAAATATAAAGCCCTAAAGCGATATGATCGTAATTTTTTACTCTTTTACTAACATCGTTGAACTGTGGCATCATTTCCTTATGATGCACAATGGGCCCGGCAATCAGCTGAGGAAAAAAAGTCACAAAGATCGAATAATCCAAAAGATGACTTTCTTTGACCAAACCTTCATAGCTATCTACTAAAAATGCGATTTGCTGTAGAGTAAAGAAGCTAATCGCAAGCGGTAAGGTGAGCTTTAACAGACTAAACTCTGTACCTAATAGCATGTTCGTATTTTCGATAAAGAAATCCATGTATTTAAAATAGCATAGTAAGGCTACATTAAATATCAGCCCTAGCCTAAGTAGATTGACCTTGGACAACAGAAACTGCTGGTCTTTATCAAAAAAGATCATTTGTTGAGCCAAAAAGTAATTACTTAAAACAGATATGATGATCAAAGGTAGATAGCTAGGATTCCAAAATCCATAAAAAACCAGGCTTGCACACACCAAAAAAGCTTTAGAAAGCCATATGGGAGTTCGCTGACTTAGACTGAAATACACCAAGAAGCACAGTGGTAAAAAGATAAAGATAAAACCATAACTATTAAATAACATCTGTGAACTCTTAGCTTAAGAATCTTAAGGATCTTAAGTATCGTAAGTCTTGGTGGGTGAGATAAAATGACTCTGGAATCTTCCAAAATATTTAAGTCAATTAACCTTGATATGCTGACTTTGTACAGTGTAATCGCTGAGATCAAGTTGCCAAATTGTGTCTTGATGAGTTTGTGTTACTGGCTCATTTGGCGCTACTTGACTAAAGCCAAAACTCTTATACATATCGGCCACCATAGAGTTTTTAGCACTCTTGTAATAATAGCCCAGTAAGCGTTCAATGCCTTGACTTTGGCACTGCTTGACCAATTCATCAAGCATTGCAAACTCCATACCACGCTTTAAGACACGACAGCTCATCAGCCACAGATCAATATGGCAGGTTTTATGCTCAACTCGTCCGATTGTAATCGCAATTAAGCCGTTATCTCCAAACTTATCGCTGAGCTTACCATATAGTTTAATATATTGAGGCTGAGTAGAAATCTGTTCGATTTCACCCATTGAATAGCGTTTAGTGGTTAAGTTGAATTGGTTTGTTTTATTGGTTAACTGAGTGATGCGCGGTAAATATAGAGGAGAAAAGGTCTTGATTTCAGCGCTCATCTCCAAGGACTGCAAAAACTCATCATAGGATTGAAAACTTGCTTCAACTTCAGTTCTTTTTTTATTGTCTTCATAATACTGATTACGTTGCAAATCGTCCTGAGATAAAGACACTGTTTCAAAGTACCCATTCCGATCGATATAATCGATAAAGCGAATCACATCTGAGCCTACATCGGGAACGGCAACACTCGCTAATTGTGAAGATACGATGGCTCTTTCAGCAGGATTATCATCGATAAACACCAAGCTATCGAGGCCAATATTAATATCTTGAGCGATTTGAGCTATATTTTGGTGCTTTGGTTCCCAGTTTGCCTTAAAGGCTGTAAAATCCTCATACTTTAAAATAGAGTCAGGATGACTAAAGCCTTCTTGAGCGTTGCTATGATCATTTTTGGAACAAACAGCTAAGGTAATCCCTCTAGTTTTGAGTTCTCGCACATAAGATTGAAAGGCGGTAAAGCTTTCAGCGACCGCGGTTTCTGTTCCAATTTGAATCCCATTCAGACCATCATCACCAATAACGCCCCCCCAGCAAGTGTGATCTAGATCTAAAACAAGACACTTGCTAGACTTACCAAAAATAGCCTTGATGATTTTGCTTATATTAAAGGCAAGCTCAGGAATAGCATCCATACTCATCGCATACTTAGCCTGATACCAAAGACTACGGTCAAACCAATTCTTCAAGCCCATATAAGCAGACAAATAGTTAATATCATTTATATATAAGTTTTTTTGTTCTTGTGCTGCTTCGGCAAACCTTTGATTTAACTGATTAATAAAATTACTTTTACCATGCGGATCATATGCATCCAAGTTACCAAGGCTACGATCAAGGGGGTAGTCGAAGTTGTTTTGAATAATCGCACAATCAAACTTTGCGAGTGCCCGCCAAATCGACTGATATTTATCAAGTTCTTTTTGTAGATCTTGAGCAATCATCTCATGACTATCTTGGAGCTTGGGATAGTGAGCAATATTAACCTGAGAAGTATGAATATAGATGATGTCAGGCTTAAACTCCAATAACTCTGAGGGAGTAAATAAGGCATCTTCATAATACTTATTATATTCCGACTCATAAAACTCTGGTTTAATCCCAACATTTAAAAGAAAAAGCTCGAGTGCATTTTTAATTTCAGCACTTGTAGACCCCCCCAAGATTGCAATGTTTTTATGAATCCAAGACCGGTCCTCTGCGAGTAGTTTTCTCTTTAGTGATTTTTTTTTCCTCAATACATTGGACAATGGATAAGTCAAGCTAGTCATTTACCATTCCTTTACAATTCAGGCGATCTACTACTCAGCCACATAAAAATACTGCCACATAAAAATGATCAGTATTCAATAAATCATCTGTTTAAAAGCCTACTTAAAAATTACTTCCGCCAGTAATCGGTATATTACAGCCATTCATATAATCCGATTCTGTTGATAAAAGCAGCTTAATGATTGGAGTTACATCGCCAATTTGAGCGTTTCTTTTAAGCGGGTGATGATATGCATTTAATTCGACGAGTTTTTCATTAATATTACCCAAGAACTTGGTGTCTATCATCGATGGTGAAATCGCATTGATCTGTATATTTTTTTCTCGATATTCACTAGCCAAAGACTTTACGAGGCCTAAAAGGGCGTATTTGACAGTTGTGTAATGAGCAAGTGCCTTTGGTGGAATGCCCATGACATAGCTAGAAAGCATAACAACCACCTTGCCTCGCTTTTCTTTAGCTAACTTGGGTAAGATCTTCTGAAGAATTAAAACCAACGACTTAAGACTCACTAAAAGATCATTTTCGAAATCCTGCCATTGCACATCTTTAAAGCGTATATTTTGTACACGAGTTGCCGCTAAGTGCACAATCTTACTAGGTGTTCCAAAACGTTCTTCGATCTCTTGCAGCATATTCACTACTGCAGTTTCATCAGACAAGTCGGCTTGTAATAATTCAATCTGTTGACTTTGGTTATGCCGACCTTCATTAGCCAAGCGCTCTAACTCTTCGCGAGAGTTATGATAATGAGCCAAAATCACACAGTCTTCGGTAATGCTCTTGATGAGATCTATCCCCAAGTCAGAAGAAGCGCCAATGATTAATATACTTTCTTTAGTCATCGATCACGCCTACCTTAATCTTTGCTTTTGAGACCTTAATACCTGCTTGATTTGTAATGAATGCTTTAATTTCCACTTGCTGATAAGCTTCGTTAATATAGCTTACTTTGCCTTGAATACTAAGCTGATCACCAACAAATACTGGCTTAGAAAATTGTATGTCGATGCCCTGTAAAATACAATATTTACCAGGTAAATATACGCCAACTAAGGTCGAATAAAAGGTAGAAGAAAGTAGGCCATAGACGACCCGGTCTTCAAATCCTTTTTCTTGCGCATAGCTGGAATCTATATGTAATGGGTTACAGTCGCCTGACAGTGCAAGAAACTGAGTCATCATCTCTGATGTAATCGTGCGAGAAAATGAGGCTTCTAACCCAAGCTCAATCTCAGCAAAACGATATTCATTCATGAGTTGATTTTAGTAAGCATTAGATCGATCATAGCGCCCACATCTTTGAGTTCCTGAAGTTCACCCAAAGCAAACCTAATTTTAAACTCTTTTTCAATGGCACTGACTAAATTGATATGATTTAAAGAGTCCCAATCTTCGATTGTATCCGAGTTTGTGCTATCTTCAATCACTAGATCATCTTCATCAAAAATATCACGAAAGATCTCTTGAACGCCATTAAAAATCTCTTCTCGAGTCATGTCTCAATCCTTATGCATGATGTCGTTTAAACATTAAATTATCTACGATGAGCGGATTAGAGTAGATAGCGCCTGTTAAGTCAACACAGAAGCCATTAAAGCCAACAAAGTCATACATTGCTTATTCAGTGATGCTCTGTGGATATTTTCTTTAGCTTCCAAAGATATCTAAAAACTGACCGGTCATATCTCTTGGGGCAAGTGCAAGTAAGTATATGATTGAATTAGCTATTTCTTGCGGCGTACTCCACTCGCTATCGCCTTCGGCTTGATAGGCTCTTGACATATCAGTATCCACCCAACCGGGATTTACACCGTTAACTCTGACACCATGTGGACGTAAAGAGCGGGCGAGTGAGGTTGTATATCCGGCGACCGCCCATTTGCTTGCTGTGTATGGCCCAAGGTCATCATCAGCCATACGAGCGGATGAAGAAGCGAGATTCACAATTTTGCCTTGAGCTCGTTCAACCATATGCGGGGCAACAGCGTGACAGCACAGAAAGGTTCCACGCAGATTGATGCTCATCATTTGATCCCAGTCTTTGATTGAACTTTGCCAAACAGGGGTATCGTATTGGATAATTCCAGCGCAGTTTACTAAGGCATCAATGCGTTGAAATTGTTCAAGAACTTGGTTTACAGCTTGCTGAACACTGCTTTCAGAACTTACATCCAATTGAACACCATAGGCTTGTCCACCCTTCGCTTTGATTTCATTGACCACTGTATTATAGCCTTGTTCGCTTCGGGCACTGACCACAACTTGAGCCCCAAGTTGGGCACAGCTTAAGGCCACTTGGCGACCGATGCCTCGGCTTGCACCTGTGATAAGAACTACTTGATCTTTGAGAAGGGTAGAATCAAACATTATTTTCCTTTGTTGGTTGTAGGCATGGAGTGAAAGAGTTCGTTAAAAAACTTTTGAAAAAATACTTCAAGTTCTGGGCTTTGATCGTAGATTTTAGCCTCATAAGGTAAGTCGGTGTATACGTTTTCGATTGAGAACTTTTGCTCATCTAATAGAAGTGTATTGAAATAGGCTAGCGAAGCACCAAGAACTTTGTCTTCTGAATTCTCTGAAGCAAGTAGGATCTGTCTCCACAGCTGCCAATCATCATGCGTTGCTTCGAGCCAGTCATTCTTAGACCATGACTCAAAAAGTTCGTTGGCTCTAATAGGATGAGGATGAACTAAATGATAAATCCTTTGGCCTTGACTTTGGTCGGATAGACTTAAAATTAACCGAGCCATCAGATTTACAGGGGTCAGCTCAAAAAGCCAATTAGTATTCATTGGTGCTTGCTTTTGCCGCTTGCAAGCATGCCAAATTAACACTGATAAATCATTGGGATTTAGATATCCAGTGGTTTGATGAGGTCCAATGTTTCCTGGGCGATAGATCGTAACATTAAGCCCATCATTAATGGCTTGTTGCATTAACGATTCAGCCACCCATTTCGCTTGTGAATAGCCGTCTTTAAGTTTTTGTGCTGCTTGATCGCTTACAAACTCTTCAAGAATCATAGTGTTCGCTTCACCAAGAGCCACGGAATTGGTTGAAATATAATGCAGTGTTTTTAGCTTTGTTTGAGCACAGAAATGCAGAATGTTTTTACTACCGATCACAATACTTTGCTTCATTTGATCATATTGAGCTCTTAAATTCACAAAGGCTGCGCAATGATAAACAACATCAACACTTGCACACAGTTGATGATAAACCTCAGTATTTAAACCTAGCTTATCTTGGCCAATATCTCCCTCGATCACTGATAAACGTTGGTTTTTAATGGGAAGAACTAAGTCGCCAAGCAGAGCCTCTTGATAACGAGTGATTAATCGTTGTTCCCCACTGATGTTCACTCCATTTTGCTCACTTGGACGAACTAGGCAAATAATTTGTGTCTGCTGCTGAGTCTTTGTCAGCTGAGTCTTTGTCAGAAGCGCTTCCAACAATCCTAAGCCCAAATGTCCGGTAGCGCCGGTTAATAAGATTGTTTTTGACTCGGACAGAAGGCGCTTAGTGGCTTGAGGAGTTCTGGTGTCCGCAGTTGATTTATGCAGTAAGCTTAAGCTAGGCCAGTTAATATTTAAATCTGCTTCAATCCAAAACACATGAGAAGATGAAGAATCAATAGTAGTAAGCGACTCCGGCTTTGTGATTGTAGATAAAACCTCTGAGGTAAAGCGGTCTTTTAAAATATAAGCAAGATAGTCCTCGAGTTTAGGCCTTTCATACAATTCATCGCCATCTAACTTAAGTCCAAAAACCTGTTCAACCGAGGTCACAAGATCCACCATTGATAAGGAGTGGCCACCCAAGTCATAAAAGTCGGCATGGGGGTGTATGCTCTCTAAATCTACTTCTAATGACCTAGCCCACAAGCTCTTCATTAGACTGATGCATTCATCCCAGGTGCTTTGAGGGGCTTCACTAAGACTTTCAAGCGATTGGGTATGATCAATTTCTAAATCCCAAAGGCTTTGCTGATCAAGCTTTCCAGAGATTGGATGTACTGGAAAATAGTCAAGGCGAATCCACTTACTTGGAATCATATAGGGCGCCAAATGCTTGGTAAGCCACTCACGTAAGCGAGGAGCGCTTTGCTGGGTTTCATTTAGCCAGGAGCTGAGTTGTGCTTGTGGTCCTATAATAAAAGCGCTTAAGTGCTGTGATAAATGGTCCCCCCGTAGAAACACCCGTGCATCTTGAATATCGGGATGCAGTCTTAATGCTTCTTCAATACTATTAAGGTAGACACTGTACCCCCGCATTTTAACCATGGTGCCCAATCTACCCTTAATGGTAATTAGACCATCAGAAGACAGTTCCGCAAGGTCACCGGTGGCATAATAGCGCTGTCCATCAACTGTGGGAAAACGCTCGGCAGTTAATTTCTCTAAATGAAGATAACCCGGTCCAAGCCCATGACCACTAATGTAAAGCTCACCTTTACCTGTATTATGCAGACCAACGTCATCTTTTACTTTAACAATTACTCCTTGATCTGCATAACCAACCGGACAAATCCCCTCATTCTGTTTTTCGATATCAGTGTAGTTAAGGCTTCTTAAGTCAGCATTGGAAACATCATGACATTCACAAATAGAATAGGTGTTAAGAAGCTTAATATGTGATGGGATCGTTTCTAAAGCTTCTTTAACCAGTTTTGTGGTGACCACTTCACCATTCAACCATATCGTACGAAGGCCGGCGAGTTGTGTTCTAAGCTCAGCAGCAGGAACCGAACGGATTAAACGTTGAAACGCTGAGGGCGTAAACAACACTTCTGTAACTTGATTGTCAAAAAGGAAACTTGCTAATTTTTTGGGCATAGCTAAAAGTGCATCGGGAATAACAACCGTTGTACCTCCAACAAGTAAAGGCCGAAGGATTTCCCACATGAAGAAAACATTGCAGGCAACGCGCTCTTGTCCTTGATAGGGATTGAAACGATGTCGGGCATCATAGGAAGCCAAAAGAGCAGCTTGAATCTGTAAAACGCCTTTAGGCTTACCGGTTGTGCCTGATGTATAAGTGGCAAAGGCATAATCATTGGGAGCGCTCTTAGTGTACTCAAGATTTTGTCCAGCTTGACTCAGTTCAGCTTCAAACTGAATAATTTGCGCATTAAACTGAGAGTCTTTGCCTATAAGTAACTCAGGATTGATACTTAAGATCTCAGCAGAGGCGCTTGCTTGAACTTCGTTAAGCTTAGCAAGATATTGCGGTTGAGCTAAGATGACTTTAGGACAGGCATCAGCAAAAATGAGCTCAAGTTGTGAAATTGGGTGATCAACCGGCACAGGCAAAAAAGCGGCACCCGCTTTTAATATGGCCAAACAGGCACAAACATACTCATATGAGGAAGTCATATAAACGATGACTAAATCATTAGCCCCAACGCCATGACCTCGAAGAAAAATTGAGACTTTTCGACTTTCTTCATCAAGCATTTCATAGCTTTTATTGAGTGAACCATCAATGACCGCTGGCTGATTTGGGTTCAGTTCAGCAATCTGCTTAAAACGCTCTTGAAAGCTTAAGCTGTTGTTATCAGGAAAGGACTCGATCATCTTTGGCCTACAAATATCTCATCTCAAAAAGTTAGTGTTTTAGAAGCCTGTTTTAGACACCTGTCTTAGAAATCGGATAATATACACGCTTTATTTTTTGGAGCTAGATAAAAAGCTGATCACTAGATGACTTTAATCAGTTTATCACCTTGAACGGGTGATTTACCTAGACCATACTCTGTGCTCATGATAGCGTTTCTAAAACATGAATATCGTCTTTAATACATGTCAGAGGAGGCTTATTATATGGCCGAGTATAAGGAGGGAGATACCATGCTTCCAAGAAATCAAGGCACAAGTCTTGACTTGGATTGGGTAGCATCCCTACAGGTGAATACAAGTGCAGTGGAGCGCCGAGCAGCAACTTTGCCCAAGCGTCGATCTGTGAAAAAACAATGGCAAGCTGCATGGTTACTCAAAGCCATTTCAGTCATTGACCTAACAACTTTAGCAGGTGATGATACCGAACAACGGGTCAAACGATTGTGCCGTAAAGCAATGAAGCCAGTTCGGGCCGATATTGTTGAGGCCTTGGGCGTTCAGGACTTAAATCTAACTACGGGCGCTGTTTGTGTTTATCATGAAATGGTACCAACTGCGGTTAAAGCCTTAGAGGGCAGTGGGATTCCTGTGGCGGCTGTTTCTACTGGGTTTCCGGCAGGTTTATCACCGCTCAAGCTTAGAATCGAAGAAATTAAGCAGTCTGTAGCTGCGGGTGCTAAAGAAATAGATATCGTGATTTCTCGTCGCCATGTTTTTGATCAAAATTGGCAAGCTTTGTATGACGAAATGAGCGCTTTTAGAGAGGCTTGTGGCGATGCGCATGTAAAAGCAATCTTAGCGACCGGTGAGCTCAATACGCTACGAAACGTGGCTAGGGCTTCATTGGTATGCATGATGGCAGGCGCTGACTTTATCAAAACCTCTACTGGTAAGGAAAAAGTCAATGCGACCTTGCCGGTCTCTTTGACGATGATTCGCCAAATTAGAGACTTTCATGAGCAAACCGGCTTTATGGTTGGCTATAAACCGGCCGGTGGTATTTCTAGTGCTAAGCTTGCCCTTAGCTATTTAGCGTTGATCAAAGAAGAGCTCGGTGACCGCTGGCTAGAACCGGATCTTTTTCGCTTTGGAGCAAGTTCCTTGCTGACCGATATAGAGCGACAACTCGAACATTTTGTAACTGGCCGTTATTCGGCTAAACACCGCCATGCAATGGGATGAGGCGATGAATATTACGGAGATCTTTAAGACTATGGAATATGGTCCAGCCCCAGAGAGCGATTCGGCTGCACAAGCTTGGCTAGAAAAGCATAATCGTCGCTTTGGACTTTTTATTAATGGTGAGTTTATCGAGCCAAGTAGCACCGAATATTTTGAAAGTCGTGCACCAGCTACCGGTGAGCTCTTAAGCGAAGTCGCTCGTGCTGCACAAGAGGATGTTGATCAGGCTGTTGCGGCAGCTCGAACAGCACAACCTGCTTGGGAAGCCTTGGGCGGACAAGGACGAGCTCGCTATTTATACGCATTAGCCCGACTTGTACAAAAACACGCTCGCTTATTTTCTGTTTTGGAATCTTTAGATAACGGTAAGCCCATTCGGGAAAGCCGAGATATTGATATTCCATTGGTTGCTCGACACTTTTATTATCACGCAGGTGCAGCTCAACTGATGAATGAGCAAGTTCCGGGGTATCAAGCTGTCGGTGTCGCCGGTCAAGTGATTCCGTGGAACTTTCCATTGTTGATGTTAGCATGGAAAATTGCACCTGCTTTGGCGATGGGGAATACCGTCGTTCTAAAGCCTGCTGAATATACTTCGATTACCGCCTTGCTTTTTGCCGAAATCTGTCAAGAGGCAGGCTTACCCAAAGGCGTGGTCAATATTGTGACCGGTGAGGGTCAAACCGGCTCAATGATTGTCAGTCATCCTGATATTGATAAAGTGGCCTTTACCGGATCTTCACGAGTAGGACGAATCATTCGTGAAGCAACTGCGGGTAGTGGTAAGTCTCTGACTTTAGAGCTTGGTGGAAAGTCACCGTATATTGTTTTTGATGATGCCGATCTCGACAGCGCTGTTGAAGGCTTAGTCAACGCAATTTGGTTTAATCAAGGCCAAGTGTGCTGTGCGGGTTCACGCTTGCTTGTACAAGAAAGTGTTAGCGAGCGTTTTTATGTCAAAGTTCGAGCTCGTATGGATAAACTCCGAGTTGGACATCCCTTAGACAAGGCCATTGATATGGGTGCGATTGTTGATCCAAAGCAGTTGCAAACCATTACGGAACTTGTTGCCAAAGGTGAAGACGAAGGCGAAGTGTATCGTTCATCTTGTGAACTGCCTAGCCAAGGTTGCTATTACCCACCAACTTTGATTACCGACCTTTCTCCTTCAGCTTTTTTGATGCAAGAGGAGATTTTTGGGCCGGTTCTTGTGGCCACAACCTTTAGAATCCCTTCTGAAGCGGTAGCGCTTGCGAATAACACCAAATATGGCTTAGCGGCATCGGTTTGGACCGAAAACATTAACTTGGCTTTGGATTTAGCGCCTAAAATTAACTGCGGAGTAGTGTGGGTTAATGGTGCCAATTTCTTTGATGCAGCTGCGGGTTTTGGTGGTCGCCGAGAAAGTGGCTTTGGACGTGAGGGTGGCATAGAAGGTTTATATGCCTATCTTAAACCAAAGCGTAACTTTGCCCCTTTAGTGCCTGTTAAAGCCTTTGCCGGCAATGAGCAACATTCTTCATTGACGAGTACAGGCATTGATCGAACCGCCAAGAATTACATTGGTGGAAAGCAAAAACGTCCTGATGGGAACTATTCTCGCGCAGTATACAACAAAAAGGGTGAACTCATTGCCCATGTTGGCGAGGGTAACCGTAAAGATATTCGCGATGCGGTTGAAGCTGCTCATAAAGCCGCATCATGGGCTAACACTAGCGGTCATCTAAAAGCACAAATCCTGTATTATTTGGCCGAAAACCTCTCTGCAAGAGCGAGTGAGTTTACTCAACGATTAGTAGAAGTCACCGGTTGTAGTGCTGAGCAAGCTCAAGCTGAGTTTGATGCTTCGATTACTTGCTTGTTCCAAGCTGCAGCTTGGGCCGACAAGTATGATGGTGCAGTACACAATGTACCCATTCGTGGTGTGGCTTTGGCCATGAATGAGCCGATGGGTGTGATTGGGATAGCGTGTTCAAGTACTCAGCCCTTACTTGGATTTGTCAGTTTAGTCGCGCCAGCGATTGCGATGGGCAATACTTGCATCGTGCTACCATCTGAACCCTTCCCATTACTTGCCACCGACCTTTATCAAGTCCTTGAGACCTCTGATTTACCTGGTGGTGTAGTTAACATTGTGACCGGTGAGCAAAAAGTCTTAATGAAGACTTTAAGCGAGCATGATGATGTGGAATCGGTTTGGTACTTTGGTGATGAGCCTATATCAGGCAGTATCGAAAAAGCAGCAGCACACACCATAAAGCGTACTTGGTGTAATCATGGCCAAAGGTATGATTGGACTCAAGTAAGTATGAAAGAAATGCTTAGACACGCCACCGAGGTCAAGAATATTTGGGTTCCTTATGGCGAAGGTTAAATGCCTTTGTGACTTTAATATTTAGCTAACAACGTAAAATTAGAGTCATATGGACCAAGCGGTTTTTGATTATTAAGTTCACCAGCATAAGAACAAACATCACAGAATTAGAACTTTTAAGACTTTAATCTTTGATTAAGGTACGGGTGAGGTGTAGTTTGAGTCGTAAGATATTAAAACAAAGGAACATTCTCTTTATGTGGTTGGTTATTTTACCTATCCCTCCATGAAACGACACTACTAAGGTAAGAGAAGTTTGAACTTGATATCATTGACTAAAAGTTACCCGAAATCATAAATGAGTAACTCTCAAAAGGGATTAAATGCTTAAGAATCCGCATCATGACTTGCTGATAGCGATAATGTTAACTCTGTGTTTTCTGATCGTCTCCTGCGAGAGTAAAAGTGCAGACTACATGACTTCAGTAAACAACCATCTGGAGTAAAGGCGCCTTATAAGGTTTGGCTAGATGTCGCTGCGAGGGAGAAGGTTTTCCTTCTAGTCCCTGAAGGTGTCACTTCGCCTGACGGCAAATTAGGTTGGCATGATTGTCGAGGCGATACCGCGACCAATCCTTCGACAGATGATGTCGGATTGATCGTGAACCTGGCGACAGCGATGGCTGAGATATACCCAATCGATGAGAACCGGATGTATGCGAGCGGCACTTCGAACGGAGGACATATGTCTTTGCGTTTAGCCATAGAAGCAGGCGAGACATTTGCTGCGATCGCGCCAGTGGTGGCTGCTATGCCCAAGAACTCCAAATGCTCACAGCCCGACACACAGGTCGCCTTAATGCTTCTCAGCGGAACGAATGACGCCATTTTACCCTATGATGGGGGTCAGATGCCTGGAGGTCGAGGCGAGGTACTCTCGGCGGTTGACACGATTACGTTTTGGAAAAATCTAAACCAAAACACCTCGACAGCTTCGGTCGAGAACCTACTAGACATCAATACGCTTGATGCTTCGACTGTGATCCGCTCAAGCTACTCTGGAGAGACCCGAATACAGGACGTCGTGCTCATCACGATGAATGGTGCAGGCCATACGGAGCCAAGTATTGCCGAACAGTTCTCAAGAGTGTTTGAGGCCATTGTTGGTAGGCAAAATCACGATGTTGAGATGGCAGAGCTTGTCTGGGAGTTTTTCAAAGATAAAACTCGTTGAATCAAGATTCGTGCGCTTAGCGCTTATGTTGCATACTTAAAAGGATTGGTAAGCCTCACCTTCAGCTCTACCTAGTCTCAGACCAAAACGCCCGCAAGCTCACCCTATCTTTTATGCCTTCTCTGCCCTTTTCTTTTCGCAGCTTTTGTTTTTTTTGACGCTTTAAGTGATAATGAAATCTCTTTGTGAAATGGTTGACTTGAATCTATTTCAAGTTTCTTTTTAAGTTGTCTTTCAATGTTTTTCAATAGTGGAACTTCTGATTCGACACAGAAAGAAATTGCAGTTCCTCTATTTCCCGCCCTTCCCGTCCTCCCTATTCTGTGAATATAGTTCTTAGGGTTTTCAGGGAGGTTGTAATTGATCACGTGACTTACATGCTCAACATCGATGCCTCTAGCAGCGATATCTGTTGCCACTAGCACTCTAATCTCTCCTTCACGAAATGCCTTAAGAGCCCTCTCTCTTTCACTTTGAGATTTATTACTATGTATTGCTGCACAGCCTATTGGGGTTCGCTCTAAGTTTTCAATAATTCTGTCTGCTCCGAACTTTGTTTTACAAAACAAGAGAACGGAGGTTAGTTCAGGGTTTTCAAGCATGCTTTGTAAGAGATAGCCCTTATTAATCTTCTCTACTGTATAAATCTTTTGCTCAATTGTCTCAACGATAGATGACTCCGCATCGACCTCAACTCTAACAGGTTGATTCAAGAGCTCGTTTGCAAGGTTACCTATGGCCTCAGGCATAGTGGCTGAAAAAAGTAAGGTTTGTTTTTCTTGAGGTAAGAATGAAATTACTTTTTTGACATCTCCCAGAAACCCCATATCTAACATCATGTCAGCTTCATCTAAAATCAATACTTCTAGCTCATCAAATATTATATGCCCTCGTTCAATCAAGTCCAAAAGTCTACCGGGCGTCGCAATGAGTATATCTACCCCTAAATTAAGTGCATCAATTTGAGGTTGCTTACCAACGCCCCCAAAAACGACTTTTGATTTAAGCTCCAAGCCTTCTGCATAATTGATAATATTATTCTCGATTTGAGTTGCCAACTCCCTAGTGGGTGAAAGAATAAGAGACCTAATGTGATTAGGTGTAATACTCGTTTTATTACGTCCCA
>CAKZRU010000003.1 GCA_937146725.1 uncultured Myxococcales bacterium | reverse complement strand
ACAACTACTAATGACTGTGGAGTATATATAATAGCGTCTTGGTCATTAAAAATTTCATTAGATTCATTATAATTTAAGAATAAAATATGTTCTCCGTGAAAAGGATTATGTTTTATTAAACGAAGATTTTTGGGAATCATAATATTTGAACGAAATAATTTGTAATTGTTGCTTTTATTGTCTTTATTGCGTGTATTTTCTTCATGTGATAAGTGGAAAAAATCATTATAAATATGAATTAATTTATTTTCATTTCTTAATATACGGGACGCAATATCTGTTTCTTCGAAACCCCAATTTTCAAAATCCTCATTAAAGTAATTAATTTGGTTAATAATATATTTATTGTAAATCCATACATAACTATAAGGTTGCATTTTTTGTTTTTTATTCATTGCCTCACTTTCGTATAATGAACAGCGAAATATGAGATTATTATGATGAAAATAATAAGACAACGTTTTTATTAATGGTGAAATATTATATGTTAAGAAATCACAATCATACATAGCAACATATTTGGTAGTAGCATGCTTTATCCCAATATTCAATAAATGACTACGATTAAATATATTTTTATCATATTCACTAACTTGAATGTGTTTCAAATTTGTATGTTGAAATGTATTAAATTTATCAATAAATAAATCGTGTCCTTTTTCTTCTACTAAAATAATATCTATTTGATTATTATAATTTTTACAAACGTTTATTAAATTAACCAAACAAATATTTGTTCTAATATTTCGATTTTTAATACATATGATAAATGTTAATAATTTTTCATTGATAATATTATTATATTGACTTATATTACATTCATTGCTTGTTTTATTTTCATTATACAAAATATGATCTTCAATGTGACGATAATTGGGTGAAAGAGATGATTCGTAATGTATATTGATAAATTGTTTTTTTTGTACTAATTCATTACAATAAAAAGAACAGTGTGAAACATAGTCATGAATATTTTTTTCTGCATTAAACAAGTGTTCTTCTATAGAAAAAAAAACACTCCCATTTGAAAAAGTCTTGAAATGTACAACAATATTTGGAAGTAAACTAATATTTTTCCACATAGTCAAATGATTTTTAGTTCGTGGAACAGAATATTCAGTATATTCATCATAATAATTCGGTAAAAAATGATTGGGATCGATTGAACCAGGTTTAGGTTTCAATACAATTCTTCGCGCTGGATCATTTTCGTTATATTCAACATTTACATTTAATTGATGACAATCTTCAATATAACTACAATCACAACCATATACATTGAAGTGTTTTATATTCAAGTTTTTATATAAATAATAAATCATGTAAGTAGAAACATCGCCAAAATATTTTTCATTATCTTTATTTTTATGTACTAAAACAACTTTTTCATGTGATACTAATTCTTTAGTTTCATCACAATCTAATAATATAAATTGTTTTATAGGACTATCTAATAATTGTTTAATATGATGTAAACAGTTTAATAATACGGTTTTATCGATACAAAAGTAATAATTTGGATAATAATTATATTTTTCATAAATTATATAAGCGCGATTGGATGAAGCACTCTCTTCATTGTTATTAAACACATCTTTATGATCAAATTCATTTAACGATGGTCCGTTCCCAATTATTTTCATTTATCTATATTATGTTAATAAATAAATGAAATACAAACATGTTTAATGAATAATATTACCTTCTAAAACATCATGTAACATACTATCAATGATAACATTTGGTTTATTTTTTATGAATTTTTGAAAATAAGATATTTGTTTTTCTTGATCATGCCAACCAGACTTTTTCATTCTGTTATTTGCTAATGTTCGATTATTATCTTTACATTCAATGTCATCAATGACATCACGAACGCCTAAAGCATAATTTGTTTTGAAAAAACTAAATCCTTTAATATATAATTTATAACTTGAATAGAATTTATTAATCATCATATAATTCATTAAAAATCCTGTGTTTGGTCGACTATCTAAATCCTTTTCGAGTTGTAAGTATGTCTCTTTATTAATCATCCACAATTTTAATGTTTTAAAATTAATATGTCTTAAACCAATATAATCTTTTACTAAACCTATGTTATAAAATGTTGTTTTTTCATCTATTTTTAACATTGGATATACAAAGACAATATGTTGACAACCATATTTTATAAGTTTGTTTACATCAATTGTACCTCCACTATCTCCACACATAGAAACACAATGAAAATATATATCGACTTTATTTATTTTTTTTCCTAATAAATTAATACTTGTGTTACATATACAAACTAAAGAATTATGTAGGTTATTCATATTTTGAATATGATCAGCAGGTCCAATAATTTGAATTCCATCATTGTAAAGTCTATTTAAATAAAAATGATCAAAATTAGAAATATGTAATGAATTAAATATATCATCTTCTTTACCTAACATTATTATATCATTTTTCATATTATTAAGTTCTATGGTTTTATTCGATAAATCTAAATACATATGTTTATGATAAATGACAATTTGTTTTTCACTAATTATGGTGTAATCCCAAAAAAAATCACGTTGTGATGAATAAACAATTTCATTATTTTTAATGATCATTTTATTTTGATGTAAATCATAGACGCAAAGTTTGCTCTTGTCATTTACAAATAACTGATATACATTGTTTCCACAACGAATAATATCATAATTCATATATACATAAGAAGATAGTAATTTATAATTGTCATCAAAACAATCTAATTGACACTTCATATTTAACGTTTTAAAATATATATCTCTATTGTTTCCACCCCCCCCGCCTCTTAACTTAGAATTATGACTCATATGAACAACATAGTGAATTTGTGATGTTTTTATTGGACCTATACCATATTTATTTTTTATTCTTGCTTCCAGTTCTCTTTCTTCAAAACCATGCCCGATCATTTGTGTATTAAATCCTTTTACGTTGTTTAATACATCAACATTATAAATCCACATATACCCATATGGAATACATGGAAAACCATCAAAATTGGAAATATCAGAAAAAAAGGATTCCAGCGATGATATACCAATGACATTCATTGGTTTATATGTTCGTATAAATTTATCAATGTCGATCGTTATTCTATCATTAAAAATAAAATCGGCATCCCAACCAACTATATATGGAGTATTTGCGCGTTTTATTCCATAATTAAGTGTTCCTGAACGAGTCCAAATTAATTCAGTGTCTATAATATAATGTTTTATGAAATGTTTATATTGAAAATTAGATAAATCCAAGCAATGGTTACTCACATCTTCAACAATAATAAAATCACAATATTTGTATGTTTCGGGGTTTACAAGTGATTTGATAGATGTCATAGCACGATTTGCACGATTTTTAACAATTAAAATATAAGTAAAAAGTTTTTGATCTAATTTTAAATTTTTATCCATAGTGATTTCATTGACATCATTATATTGATAATAATATTTAACTAGACCTTTTGAAATATTTTTATTTAACATTAATTCATAATTTGTATTCAATAGAAAAGTACAACAACTATAAAAATCGGCATTTACACTTTTTTCATTATGAAAATAGTTTACAAATTCATTTGATCGTATTAATTCATCATATTGATTACAATTATGTAATTTTAATTGTTTTTTTATTTTATATAAATAATAATCTTTTAGACTTCCATCAAACAATAATATTTCATTTATATAATTATATTTTTTATTTACAAGTGTGTCATAATCATACATGGTAGAAACATACGGAATATTTCCAACATTTTTAAGCATTTCTTTTGAAGAATTTTTAAACTTCCATTTTTTTTGAATTTTATCACTGTTTAAAATATATTCCCATTGTTTGTAAAAATTAAATTTGGTCTTTATTTTATGTTGAATAAATTTAATAAAAGGAAGTTGTTTTTGTGGAAACTTCAAAAAGTTTTTTGATTTTTGAAAATAAACTCTTGAATCTTCAGAACAAATGTCTTCTAGTTCTATTCCAAATAAGTCAATAATTCCCATATTATCACATATTCCAAAACGTCCACTTAGAAATACAGTATAGAAACGATCTTGTATACCATATTCTGCCTGCCATGATGGTGCGTGAATAATTGGACATAATTTGGATGATTGTAACAATTCTACCATTTCATCATCACTTACCATTTTATTTCCAATTCCGCCATATTGTTGGAATTTATAGTCAGTTTTTTGTAATGGTTCAATATATTTTTCCCATGCGTCAATATTACCCCGTCCAACGACTCCCCATTTACTTCCTACAAACATAATATCATTAGTTAAATTTTCCATCATTGGTTTTGCGTTTTTTATTTGTTCCCAATTAAATGGAGTGCCTCCCCAAGAAATCCAAAAAATTCGATCTTTTAATTTTTCGCAAATACGTTTTTTTTCAGGAAATTCATCATAGCGCGTTTTACAACCAAAACCATAAATATTGATTCCACAATCATATAAATATTCGAATGTTCTGTAAATTGGCCAATTCCATGTTTTACACCATTCTTTAGCATCACTTGTCCAATTGTCTTTTTCCATACCTTTTCCTAAACTTGTTAATTTCTGAAAAATAATATCATTGGAATGAACTTTACCACTTCGAACCAACTCTAAACTTGTAGGTTCGTTCCATGTAACAAAAACTCGTTTTTCATCTTTTCGGTGAAGTTTGTCTAATGTGGTCCATTCGCATTTATATCCAATAGTTTCATATACATCTTTGAAGCGATTCCATGGAAACCAATTCGTATGACGCTTTCCATCTGATTTAACAGAGTTATAACCTAATAACGTAATTATGTAACCATTTAATTCAGAATTCATTTTCAATTCTTCATATTCAATATTTTCATCAATATCAATTAATTCGATCATCATGGATGCACGTTTATTAAATACATTCCATTTTTCTAGTCTTTTCATAAAATATGGATCATGTATCATTTTCATACAAAAATTATGATATTCATTAAACACTGTTGATCGTACTTTATTATATTTTTCACATAGACATGTATTTAATGCTATTTTAATATATTTTATTTCATTTTTTGTTAAAACATCAAATGTTCGAATGTAGTAATCATATAACGCAACATAGTTTTGTTCTTTCAAGATAAGTCTAAGCAATGTCGAATATATAAATATTTAGGGACATTCTATCCAATCATAACCATCTAATGAGCAGCCCTCGCGATAATCTGCCAACGTGTCCGACTGAAAGTAGATCACGAGTCGATCACCTTCATCACAAGCTCCTCCAATTATTTCAGAACCTGCGCTACAGTTTGAGACCAGTTCATTTCCATCCTCTTCACATTCGCTAGTAAGAGCCATGACATCAGAATTACTCAATCCTTGCCCATATTCCATACATGAATCTGTGCCAGAGCCGACAAGGGAGCAGCAAACTATTTGACCCAACTATTTGACCCAAAAATCACTGTAAATCTTAAGTATTTCCAAACTAATTAAAGAAATTACGCAACACAACTCAATTTCTGGCGAGAGATATATGCCCCTTTTCTTAAATCAATCAAGGAGTATATATGTCCGCCCATTTACGATTCCAATCAAAATCTTGGGCCACTCATCATGTGGTGTCTCGATGTATTCAAGGCTTTGGCTTTTTGAAGCCGACTCGTGAGATCCGAGCGATCACTCGTGGTGTTTTGGCCTATTCACTAGAACAGCACCAAAAGACGATTGAGTTGCATCACTATGTGTTTCTCAGTAATCACTTTCATTTGCTCTTAAGCGCTAAATCCAGTCTTGACCTTGCGGAGTTCATGTGCCATTTCAAGGGGAATCTCGCCCGAGAACTTGCCCGAGTCCACGATTGGCATGGTACGCTGTGGCAAAAACGCTATTCAAGCGAGGAAATCCTTGATGAACATGCTCTTGAAGACATTTTCAAATACATTACGCAAAACTCGGTTAAAGAGGGTCTTGTTGATCATCCCAAAGATTGGACAGGACTTCATGGGTATCGTCAGTTGGTGATGGGTAAAAAAGTCAGTGGACCATGGGTTGATCGAACGGGTTATTACCACTCTGTACAACGACGTGAAGGTAAGCTGATTAGTGAGTTTACAACCGAGCGCCAAATTAGACTCACTCCACCGCCAATATGGGCTCATTTGTCCAAATCACAGTACAAGCAGCTTTGCACAAAACTAAGTGCAGAAGCGATTCGAGACGCTCGTTTAAAGCGGGAGTCAAAGACCTCATTAGGTATGAAAAAGGTTTTAAGTGAGTGCGTAAGAAAAACAAGATTCACCAAGCGTGGTAATCGTCCTTTGTGTCGTACAAAATGCATCAAGGCGCTTAAAACTTACCAAAGGCTATACTTTGAGTTTAAAGCTAAGTTCCAAGAAGTCTCAGCCAATTTAAGGCAAGCGATTAGACTTGGTTTTGACACAGCGCAAGTTTGTTTTCCAACCGGTGGTGTCCCTTTGTTTGGCGGTCGTTATTCACCGGATTGAGCTTTGCTTATCGACAGCGTAATGGCACTTGATTTTTTGGTAATAGTAAGTTCAACAGCATAGGGATAATGAATATCGGAACACTAACTTTTTGCCTTTAACCTTTGGTTAAGGTGCGGGAGAAGTATGTTTGGAATTAAAGCCCAGGTACGTTTTTTTATGACTTGTGATAAGGCTGATTCAGTTAGTCAGTCAGTTAGTCGTTAGTCAATTTGAGGCTGATTCAGTTAGTAGATAAGGCTGATTCAGTTAGTAAACTGTTATTCAGTTAGTAAGTTAGTAGTGAGTTAGTCATTAAATCAAGTTAGTCAGTTAGTCTAAAGTTAACACCTACAAAAAATAAAAAGTCATAAGCACATTTCCACAACGTTTAATTATATATGACCGGTCTTACCAAGTTGGGCATACCTAAAAAGCTTAGTAAGGTACTGGATCATGATTAAATGCGTCCACCTTGCCTAAAGTGAGAAATAGAGGTTTATGGATCACAACACAGAACAGAAACTTGTTAAATCGATTAGAGTATCGAATCTTAATATACTTAAACTACTCACTGAGCATCCGCTTGCTTTAAAAGATGTGAGTGAGCATTTACGCGGAAATCATCAGAAGCCCAGTATAAACTCAGAGACCCTTGAGGTCATTGAGGAAGTTCAACATCAGTTAGAGATGATTGAGCAACTTAAAAAATCGCTTCTGACAGCAAAGTTGAACTTAGTTGTCAAGATTGCTCACTTCTATAAAAATCAGTCAGATATGCATTTTTTAGACCTTATTCAAGAAGGTAATATTGGCTTAATGAAAGCGGTAGATCAATTTGATTACTGCCGAAACTCGCAGGGGTCTTCGCAGGAATTCTCCAAGTATGCACAGCGTTCAATTCATCAGGCCATCAGCCAAGCTTTGGCTCAAACTCTTATTAAAAACTCACTTTAGAAAGGATTAGACCACTTGGATCAAATACTAGAAACATTAATCAGTGATACTTGGAACTTATGGGATTCTGCCCATAAAACTTATCCTAAGTTGGTTCCCGCAGACTCAGCGCCTATTTTATGGTTTGGTGATTTAGATCACTATCAGGCAAGCCCAAGAAAAGTGATCACGCTTGGGATTAATCCGGGCCCTCTCGCCTTTCCCAAAGCTGATCCTTGGCGCCTTTATCCTTTATTAGAAGACTCGAACACACGACACACTGCAAATCTCTATAAGCAAGCGCTTGATGAGTTTCAGTTTGATCAATGGTTTAGGCCCTTTAATGCTCTATTGAGCTCATTTGGAACTAGCTATAACAATAATCGAAATGGCAATACAGAAGCATTACATTTGGATGTTTGTCCAATTATGACCTCTGATGTATGGAGTAAATTACCGACAAAAACTCGCAGAGATCTTGCCCAACGCTCGGCCTCAATTACTGTGCGCTTACTTGAGTATTTACAGCCCGAGTTTTTATTTATTTCTTTATCACAAGGAAATCTTAATCTTCTTGCACCGCATTTAGATTTGAGTGTACCCACCAATAAAACCTGCGTGACCACTCCAAGTTCAGGCGTTAAACATCAGGTATTAGATTTGGCTTGTCCGATTTTAGCTAACTCTCAAGTTGTTTGGTTTCGTAAGAGCGGTATACGCCCTATTTCGCCCGCAGGTGACTCTCTGCGCGATTTAAGTGCTTTTTTTAGTGGGCAAACTACAATCGATCCGCGACAATGACGTTAACAATGATGTTAATAAAGATATTAAAGCGTTTTTAAATTAAACTCCAAGTCGTAAATCTTTAAATCTTACCTATTCCTTACTCTAGTACCCAAGCCCTATTCTTGGTATAGATCTCATGAAAAACATGTGACTTATCTATAATTTTTGTTTTTAGGGTTTTATGATGAAGGTTCGTTTATTTACTTGTTTATTTATTCGCCATGATCGCTTGAAGCCATTGGCTTTTATGTTGCTTCAAGCATGTATACTTAGTCTGCTTTGTGCGTGTGATGATGCAAAAGAATCACAGCAAAATGAAGATATGCTGATTGAAGCCGATGGCATGACCAATGATCAAAATATGCCTGATTCAATGATGAGCACTACGATTGATGCCGAGGTAGATCTAGGCCAAGTTGAAGATATGGAGCCTGTTGAAGATATGGAGTGGACCTTTGATCTTGAGGTATCAGAAGAAGCCTATCAAGAACAGGCTGATGCGGTTGATCGTCTTTATGCAGGCGTGGCCGAACGCTCTTTAGGTTTTCCCTTAGGAATCGGAACCGTAGGCTTTTTTCCTTCTCCAGGAGGTTTTAGAAATCCTTTTGCGGCAAGTGGTACTGACGTTCAGCATACTGATCTCACCGCTAAAGTACTCTTGATTCGTAATCAACAAAAGAGCTTAGTTTTACTCCGCACCGATACGGCAGCAATGTGGCAGGACTTTGTTGTTGATATTCAACAAGAGCTAAGGAAGCGTGGCCGAGGTGATTTGGCAGATGGTTTAGTTTTAGGGGCAACACATACCCATGCGAGCGGGGGAAAAATCATCTCGCATCCAATTTTACGTCTTTTAGCAGGACAGTTTTCTCCGGCATTGTATCACCGCATTTTAAAGCAAATCATCGATACAATTCTTGAGGCAGACCAAGCTGTTGTTCCGGCCAAGGTGGGTTATAAAACCGTTCAGGTTGACTCACTACACGAGGATAGACGCTGTGAAAATGGGGATGTGATCGACCATAGTATGGGCTTACTTAAGGTCACCGATGACAATGATAAGCTTATGGGTGTGATGGTTAACTACTCTATGCATGGCACTGTGATTGGCGCAGAGGAATTTCTGCTGTCTAATGATGCTTCCGGCGCCTTAGAAATCGGTGTGGAACAAAGACTTCCCGAATATGCACCGGTCATGTATTTTCAAAGTTGGGCGGGCGATATGAGTCCCAAGGTACCTCAGCAACATATTACTGAAGAAGGCCGTGAAACACGTGACGATTATCGGGATTTGGCGGCCATCGGTAAGGAAGCTGCAGATTTGATTATTCCGGCACTTGAGACCATTGAACTTGCCACTGATTTACCCTTGCAGGTCAAAACACTACGCTTTCCCATGGATAATACCTTAGTTAATCCCGATGGAAGCTTTGATCATTATCCTCATGGTGGGGCTTACTGCTATCCCTTGGATCATAATAATTGTCCGGAAGATAGCCAAGAGCAAAGAGTATACGATGCCAGTGAACTGACTTGCTTACTTTCGATACCGGAAGCGGATGGAATTACGTGGGGACAGATTGCAGCGGTTCGCTTAGGTGATTTAGGCTTGGTGAGCTTACCAGGTGAACCCTTAACCAGTATTGGTACGGAACTACGTGATCGAGTCGCTGAGTTAACAGGCTTAGAGCAGGTATGGGTGTTAGGTTATACTCAAGGCTATTTAGGCTACTTATTGCATCCTTATGATTATCTTTTGGGTGGGTATGAAGGTGCGGGTGGCATCTGGGGACCGGGCTTAGGACAGTTTTTGGTTGATCGTGGTGTTGAGATTATGGCGCATTTAATAGATTCAACTCGCCCGATGACCTTTAGACCGGTGCCTTTGCCCGAGCAAGCTGATATACCTTTTGAAGAGGTGATTGTTGAGGAAGCTTTAGGAGAAGCCTCTTGGGTAACTGCACCACAGCGCTCTGAAGAAGGGATATACTTTGCTCAATGGATAGGTGGCGATCCCGCGATCGATCGGCCATATGTTTTATTAGAAACAGAAGTGGGTAATGAAGCGACTTGGATGCCTGTAACTCACTTTAGTGGTGCTTTGTGGGATAGTAATAATCCAGAACTAGAACTCTCGCTTCGAGTAGACCCAAGTTATCAAGCACAAGAAGAGCAAATCGGGCGTTATTTTTATTGGCAAGTGAGTTTACCCGAAAGATTTAGCGTACTCCCTAGCATTGGCCACTTATCCGGACGCTTTAGACTGGTTGTGCAAGGAAAGCGACCCGACGCTTATCAGCTGGTCAGTGAAGTCTTTGAGATCACCCCTTAATCTTTTTCTCCAAGCTTAAACTAGCTTCTTAAACAATAAGCTATTTCTCAATTAAAGGAACAGTTTCCTCAATTTGCAGACAGCGCCCTTCCACAGGAATACCATATTCACCATTGAGTAAGGTGCAAAGCCTTGATAAAACTCTTAATAAAACTCCTAATAAAAGTATGAGAGAAAGCTGTACAGTTAGCACGCTTGAACGTATGATGCGCTGATGTTTTTGTTTGTGATCACCAATTAATGAGTTGATGATGCCCCAATAAAGAATGAGCGCCGAGCGATGAAAAAGGTTCTTCTGATTTCTGCTTACTTTCCCCCAATGAGTCGTATTGGAGCCAAAAGAGCGTTTTACCTATCTAGACATTTGCCCTCATATGGTTGGCAACCGGTCATCTTGGCTCGAACGGCTCACAAGGAAGGACTCGATCTAAAACTCATGGATTTAGTGGGTGAAGATGCCATTGTGAGTCGAAGCTATCATCAGAATAAGATTGGTGAATTAGAAGATGCATCAAACTTAGGAACAAGTACGGCTCAAGTATCTCAAAAAAAGCTTAAGTCCGGTATTGGACTCTTTGAAAAGTTGACCGGATTGTCTCCACAATATCTTTTACCCTTTGATAAAGGCATCACCGAGGTGCTCGCTGCGATTAAAGCAGGAGTGCGCTTAATCCAAGAGCATGACATTAAGGCGATTGCGGTCAGCGTTGATCCGTGGTCATCACTCATTGTTGCCTCTTATTTAGCCAAAAAGTATCAGCTTCCCTTGATTCCAGACTTTAGAGATCCATGGACCATGCACAGCGGCAAGTCAAAGCTAAGGCCTAGACTTACCTTAGCGATGATGAAAGTCTATGAGCGTAAAATATTCAAGCAAGCAAAAGCGGTGATCTTAAATACTGATACCTGTGCACAAGCATATCGTGAGCGAGACATTGACTTTTTGCAACGTGATCCTTTTACAGTCATTCGAAATGCCTTTGACCCCACTCTCTTCGGGACTTGGCAAGCTAGCAAACCTTTGATTGATCGGCCCTTTAAGCTCTATTATTTTGGCAAGTTTAGAAAGTTTGTTAGACCGGACGCGCTTTTTGCTGGTTTGGCTCAGCTGATTCAAGAAGATCACTTAAGCCCACAAGACTTCCAGTTTGTGATGATTAGTTCTATGGATTTTTTTGCTCAGCAAGCGATGGAAAAATATAAGCTTAATGACTATATTGTTTCTCAGCCAGCGGTCTCTTTTTTGGAAAGCTTTGAAACCTTGCAACAAGCCGATGCTTTGGCTTTGGTTGATGGAGGCTGTGATCGAGTAATCGCGGGTAAACTCTATGACTATTTGTGTGCCGGACGGCCCATTCTATCGGTGACCTATTCCAAGGAAGTCAGTAGGATAATCCATGAAAGCCAAAGTGGGATCTGTGCTGACCCTAATGATCCTTGTGAAATTGCAAATGCTTTAAGAGCACTCATTGATCAAGCTAAGTCCAAGCCCTATGAACCCAATGCTAAAAAGCTTGCAAGCTTCACTGCGGATGCTCAAGCGAAAGCATATGCTCAAGTTTTGGATCAAGCCTGCTTGGATGATCAAAACTCTGCAGATCATGGTCTTAAAGTTCAGTCTTAAGCATTATGGAGATAATAATTGCGTAAGTTTTTGATGATTGCTCCACACTTTCCACCCTGCAAGGCGGTGGCCGCCAAAAGAGCCTTATGCTTTGCTAATAACTTACCGACATTTGGCTGGGAACCGGCGGTCATTGCTCTGTCTGAAGAGATTCAGAAAGACCCTAATTTAGTTGAGCTTGTGCCCAAGGTTGCGCAATACCGTTATTATCGAGGAGGCCCCATCGCTTGGATTGAAGATTGTCTTTTTCCCAAAAAAGAGCGGGCAGTAAGTGTAACCAAGGCAAGCACCGGTCAAAACCTAAAGAAAAACATATCCTTAATTCAACAATTCAAAGGCTTGCCCTTTGATAAGTTTACCAAATATATCCCCACTTTAATTCCTGGCGCTTTACGCTTTTTAAGAAAGAATAATTGTGAGTTGATTTATGCCACCGGTGGGCCTTTTTCTAGTTTTATTCTCGCCCATATCTTGGCAAAGCTTACCGGTTTACCGCTTGTGCTTGACTTACGAGACCCTTACACAGTAGACCCCATTTATAGGGGGCGTTGGAGTCCACTAGGCTTCGCGCTAGCTTCCAAGTTAGAGGCAAAGCAGTTTCAACGAGCAAGCAAGGTCATTTTAAATACCCGAAGCTCTTATCAAACCTATTGTAAGGCCTATCGTGGCAAGATTGATGAGGATAAGTTTACCTTTATTCGTAATCACTTTGATCCCAAGCTTTATGAGACAGAGCCAAGTCAAACAGCACCTGCTCATACCTCATCTTCTTATACCTCATCTTCTTATACCTCATCTTCTTATACCTCATCAAAAGACTCTTTTAAGATCATTTTTTATGGGCATTTAACCCCCATTCGTAATGCAAGTCTATTTCTCAAAGCGATGAGACTGATGATTGACCAAAAAGATTTAAAGCCGGGTCAAGTTTCTTTTGCCACGCTAGGCCGGCGAACTCAAGAGGATGAAAGCCAAATTGTCCAGCTTCATCTTGAGCCCTTTGTTGAAAAAGTAGAATGGTGTACCTTTACAAAATCACGGATTTTCTTGCAGCAATATGATCTTTTATTGGATTTAACCAGTGCTAAGCATTACATGAGGATCTCAGGTAAACTTTACGATTATTTATCAGCGAAAAGACCCATTTTATGTCTTTCCGAAAATGAAGAAATGAAAGAAATCTTGTCGGACACGCGAGCGGGTAAGGTCGTTCCTAACCAAGTCGATTTAATTGCCCAAGCTTTAGTTGAGTTTTATGAAGCCAAGATCAAGCAAATCCCAAGTGTGATGAATGATGAGGCGATTTATCAATATAGCGCCGAGCCAGCAGCCCAAAAATTAGCAAATATTTTTGATCAAGCAGTAGGTGCTATTCATATGTCTTAACTCTTTGTAAGTAATGAGGATACTAACTCATGAGTTCGGTTTTTTTAGCTTGTTATGAACCCAATAGCGATTCGCATTTACCACTTACCCTGCTCGATGAATGGATACCTTTTGTATCCACTCGTCAAAGTTCTCGGATGTGGCATCTTGGACAATACACGATTCGCCTGAGAGCCTGGTCTGTACTAGAAGATAGTGCTAGAGGAAGTTATTGGACTTGGCCCGATCAAGAAACGCAAGGTTCTGAAGCCGGCTTATGTTTTCAAGGCTGGGTACGAGAGCCCGATGAGGAGCCACTAAGTTTAACAGTTGCTCAAGTTCTAAAAAAGCTTTGTCGACAAGGTCAAAGTGAGGCACTTGGAGCCTTACACCAACGTCCCGGACAATTTTGTGGGGTTTATATTGATCCTGAATATAATCTGCATGGCTTTGCGGATGCCTTTTGCGGACAGCATCTATATTACGCTTATGACGGCGCAAGAACGCTTGTGTCCAATCGAGCAAGTTTGATTGCTGCCTACCTTGATGGAATTGCACAGCAAAACCGTGGAATATCGCCAACTAAATTACAACCGCGTCGCCCAGATTCTTTACAATTGGGTTGGCTACTTACGCGCTATGAAAGTTTATTGGGTGACCATATGAGCGCCTGGTCCGAGATTAAACTACTCATGCCCGGCCAGCGCTTACAGGCGAATCAAGACGGACCTCAACTTAAAATGGTATCGATGCCTACGCCTCATCGAGCCAATTGGGATGAATTGACCCAAGATTTAATTTGGCGAGCCGGCCAACTAAAGCGCTTACCTAAAGTTCCTTTTCAACTTGCCTTAACTGGTGGCTTTGACAGCCGGCTTATTTTGGGAGCCTTGTTTAAGAGTGGTAGTATTGAACAGGTTAAACGCATCTATCTGCATGCAACCAAAGAGCAGGCAGACTACAAGGCTGCTCAACAGCTTGCTGATCATTATGGGCTAAACTTAGAAGTTCAATCGGCAGTCGATGCGTATCGTAACGACTCCTTTTTGAGTCAAGTACCACGTCATTCCTTTATGATTGAATACTTGATCAACGCTTGGGACTTAAAAAGTGGGAATGCCACACTTGAGCTACCAAACTATGGGTCTTTACCCGGTCATTTTGGTGAGCTCTATCGTAGTCATGGTAAGCATGTTATAAGCCATTCACATCGGTTGATACTGTTAGATCACTTGCGTTTAGGCACTTTGAATAAGCATAAAGTGCTTGGTAAGGAAGCATCGCGGTATTACCAAAGCCGAGCTCAAGATTGGCTGGCACAGCAAAAGAGTCCATCCTCTTTAGTTTTGGATGACTTGCATCGTGAAGCTCGAATGTGGCGTTGGGCCGGACATACTCAAATGTATGAATCCTTAGGCTACCCAAGCATAAATCTTTTACCTGACCTTAAGTTACGTGCCGGATATGCTCAAATGAGCTTAGCCGATCGCTTAAAGCCCACCGTACACTTTGAGTTAATGCGTCGTATGGATGAGAACTTGGCTTGGCTTCCCTTTGCCAAGCATCAGTGGCCTAAATCCTTGACTAAAGTACATAATCGAATCGCTCCACCACCGATTAAAGGCGCTGGAAATGAACTCAATCGACAGATTCATATGTGGCGTCGTGAGCAAGAAGAAATTTGTGCGTATTTAATGGATCATCAGACGAATAGTGCCTTTTTTGAGTTGATTGATCGTCAAGCGCTCATCAAACGCATTCAGTTTGTCAAAAATAAGCCAACACCTCAGCATGTCAAAGGCCTGTTAGCGACTGCTGCGATTCGCTTTGCCTTGGAAAATGATTTAAAGGCCTATCCCCTAACTTAATCACTTTGAAGACACTAAGAATCTTCATTGACGCTTAGTATGGAGTGTTATAATTTCAAACCCTCTAATATTAGCTAACTTTTGATATGCACAGAACTCAATACAGACCAAGTGCATGCCAATATTTTACTCACTTAAATATTGCTTGGTATGAACTTGCTTTTAACTGCTCATACCGACCCCTAAAAAGGACCATTGAATGAAAAGACTATCACTTTTGGTTTTCATCTTGTTAACCATGTTTAGCACCAATGTATTTGCTGGAGGCGGACCGCCTGCTGATAGCAAAAAGTTTGTTTGGAAAGAGTCTCAAATTATCAAGATCGCTGATGATTTTACCCAAGCGATTGCAGCAGGCAATTATGAGGCTGCCTACAACATGGGTGGTACGGTTTTAAGAGAAAAAAGAACGCTTGAGCAGTTTACTGCAGACATGAAAAAATGGCGTTTTGATCAAGCCGGTAAGGTAGAATGGGAAAATGGAACCAAAGCCTTACCCGCTAATAATGGCTTTAAGCTTATGGGGACTTTTTCGCCAAGCAAAGGTGACGGCTTTCCGGTATACATGCACCTTGAAGGTGATGCACATGTAGAGGGTAAAGACCGCAACCGAGATTGGTCTGATCAAACCAAATGGACGGTGATGGATTATCGTTCGGCCGAGTCGATGTTCTCTCGCATGAGTGATGGACGCTCTAACATTTTAGACAAACTTTTAATCATTTGTTTAATCGGTTTACTCATCGCTTTAATCGGTTTGACTTGGGGTTATGCCAAGGGTCTTAAAGGTCACCCGCGAGAACTTTGGCTGATGTTCTTTAACAAACTCACTGAATACAGTGCGTATGGTGCAGCTGCCTCAATTTTTGTTATTTTCTTACAAAAAGATGTCATGATGAACGGCCAACCTTTGGGCGATACCAATGGGTATATGTACTACATGATTTGGGGGATGATCTCGACTATTATTACAATGATGGTCGGTGCGGTTTGTGATACGATCGGTATTAAAAAGAGCTTATTAATCGGTGCGGTGATGTTACTTGTTTCTCGTTTCTGCATGCCATTAAGCAATGACATTTGGGCGGTTACATTCTTGGGCTTCTTGCCCTTAGCCTTTGGCTTTGCAATCACCGGTCCTGTTCTTAAGGTGGGGATCAAGTGGTTTACAACGCTTAAAACAGCCACTTTGGGTTTTGGTTTGTTCTACACACTGATGAATGTCGGTTTTACTGTGGGTGCAGAAATCGCCGATTATTTCCGTAAGTTCCATGCGGATGGAGCCACCGTTCTTGGGTTTGAAATGACCACTTATCAACTTATTATCGGGGTAGGCTTCTTAATCAATATTCCAAGTCTGATCGCTATTTTATTTATGCGTGAAGGCGCTGAAATGACCGAAAATGGAATGATTATTCGCGATGGTAATCAGCAATCAAGCGAAGAAATCACCAAGGAACTCATCGGCACAGTCGCAGAGCGTCGCGCTAAGATGTTAGATGAGTTAATGCGCAGTGTCATCGGGACAGCGATTGTTGGTTTATTAGCGTATGCCTTTGTTGAGTTAGAAGTACACAAAATCAAAATTGGTGTAGTCAAGGGCGGTATTTACCTGTGGTCATTCGTAATCACTGCCGGAATCTTCACAATCGGTGGCATTCTTTATGCCTTAAGTTCTAGATTAGGTACAATCAACGCCGGTGGTGGCTTTGACCGAGTAATGAAGTCAGTTCGTGACGCCACCCAAGAAACCGCTCGCCAATTAAAAGAAAACTTCTCAGAAAAGGCTTTCTGGGTCTATATGGCCATGTTGGGTATTTTGACTTTTGTTAAATTGACCTTCTATGTTTTCCACGTTATGTTCCCTACTTACGCAACCCGCGTCTTTGGTTATGATTTCCCGGTTGTGAGCCTTTTTGGTACTTTAAATCCGGCAATGATCGTTTTCTTAGTCCCATTAATTTCAATTTTAAGTGTGAAGATTAGTTCTTACACAATGCTGATCGTCGGTACGACATTATCGGCTTTATCAGTGTTTATCTGCTTCTTACCAGATTCGGTTGCTGGCATGATTGGTGATACTTGGTTTGGCACTTGGCTCTTTGATTATTGGGTAGAAGCTCCGGTAGGTAACCAAGATCCTTTTGTGATTTCTTTAGTATTGTTTATTGTGGTTTTCACCATTGGCGAAGCGATTTGGTCTCCTCGCCTAATGCAGTTCTCAGCGGAGATTGCACCACGCGGTAAAGAAGGCGCTTATATCGCTTTGGCAGTACTCCCTTATTTCTTAGGAAAAATTGGGGCGACTGTAATGGCTGATATTTTGACCGAGCGCTACTTTGCGGCCAGTATGACCGAGTTCCCAAGTCATGAATATTCATGGCTGTGGATTGCAATTATGTGCCTCATTTCACCTTTGGGTATGATCGTCTTTAGGAGCACTTTTACCGCCAATGAAAAATTGGCTGAAGACGAGGCAAATGCAACCTTAAAAGCTGGTTCTGCAGAGTAAGCAGGTAGGGTAGTCAAGAACAGGCACTTAAGCTAAAGTCAACTTAAGCTAAAGATCTTACAACTTAGATTTTTAGCTCATTGGTCAAGTCCTAGTTCAGAAAATGGGATTTGATATTTAAAGAGACTTAGAGGCTTAATTATGTCAATCAGTAGATTAAATGCTGATTAGGCAACTAGGTATACGACTTTTAAGTATTTGTTTTTTCATGTATTAACAAATATCAGTTTCTTTCTACTCATAGGTTTTAGGGTTTTATCATTATGACTCGTTTTGATTACTTCTTAAGCTCTATTGTGCTCTCCTTAATGAGTTGCTCATCACCAGAGCCCTGTACGCCATATGCCGGCTGTCTTGACTCTGAAATATGCAATAGTCAAGGGATCTGTATACCACAAGCAATCCAAGACAATGACGATGCTGGTAATGAAGCTCCAATGGAAGAAAATGGGCTGATTATTGGTGGGTCTGAGCGCGATGAGATGAGCGCGGGTGAGCAAGGTGGTGAAATCAGCGCGGGTGAGCAAGGGGGTGAAATCAGTGCTGGCGAGCAAGGTGGGGAAATCAGCGCGGGTGAGCAAGGTGGGGAAATCAGCGCGGGTGAGCAAGGTGGAATTGAAATACCTGAACCATTAGAAGGCTGTGATCATGGACTTTGCTTAGAACAGGTAAGAATTACGAATGATGACAATCAGGATGGGCTTTTAAGTCCTGGAGAAAGAGCTGTCCTCAACTACTTTGTACTTCGTAATACCGGTGCTGAAGATCTTAGAGGCCTGACTGGTGTGATCTCTAGTAATAGCCCTTTTCTTAGCTTTATTACAGATCGCTTAAGTTTTACACCCGGCTCTGATCATTATTATATATCTGCTGATGATAATGGGGATAATAGTGATCGACGCTGTCCGGTACAGAATGATTGTGGACAAGCCACAGCAATTCGTTTTGAGCTAAGTCTTGATACACCGGTAGATGAAGTGATTACCATCCAGTTTGATCTCAGCGATGAGCTTTCTAATGAGTATCATCTAGAGTATTCATTGCAAATCACGCCTCATAACGTTGGTCTTGAACTTGCCGAAATCATTATCAGTGATGATCAAAATGGTGATGGTGTACTCAGCCCTGGTGAATCTGCACGAATCAGTTACTTTGCTATGCAGAATATAGGACAGGCCGATATTGTTGGCTTGCAGGGAGTGGTATCTAGCCCAAGTCCTTATCTTAGTTTTACCTCTGAGAGGCTCAGCTTTACCCCCGGCTCTGACTATAGCTATTCAGCAGAAGAAGCGAGAGATAATAGCGACGGCCAATGCCCATTGGCGGGAAATTGTGGTCAAGTAAGCTCTTTTGAGTTTGAAATTAGCCCAAATACGCCTGTGGATACAGAACTGCCTATTGTGTTTGACTTACTAGACCGCTTTAACAATGAGTATCATTTGGAATATCGCTTAAGAGTGGAAGCACTAGACGTAAATCTTGAAATACTCGAGGTTGTGATCACCGGTGATCAAGCGACCGATGGTTTAAGTCCTGGTGAGTCAGCAACTCTAAACTACTTCAGTATTCGTAATACCGGATCAGCCAACCTCGTTGGTCTAAGCGGTAGTTTATCAAGCGACGACCCAAGCTTAATCTTTATATCAGAGCGCTTGGTCTTTACACCGGGCTCCGAACATAATTACACAAGCGAAAGTGATAATCAGGATAATAATGATGGAGTATGTCCGGCGAACAGTAGCTGTGGACAGGCCACTGATATCCGATTTAGAATCAATGAGGGTGCAATATCAGGACGAGTCGCTCATCTTTTATTTACTCTAACCGATTCACTAGATCATTCTTATGAGCTGTCATACCCAATCGAAATCCAATAAGAAAAAAATATAAAAAAGATGAACAGAGTTGTCATACAAAATTAAGCCTGATTGCATGATCATAATGAACGGTCCCTAAAAAACGTTTTTTATGGCCATTAGAGGACTTTGATTAAAGTATAAAGATAGAAAACAACTCATGTTTAAGCTCAGCAAACGAAAACGCCATATACAGCAACAAGAATCTTTGATGAGCAATGATCAAAAACTTCTGTTTAAGCAATTTTGTAGTGAAAACCATCAAAGACTATTTCAATGGGCGTTACGCTGTACACACTTTGATCAGCAAGAAGCAGAAGATGTTCTTACCGAGTTATATACGATGTTATTAGAAGGCAAAGCTGAGCAGATTGTCTCTAATGAATGGCTTGTTTGGTCCTTTGGCACGATTCGAAAACTTGGTTTAGCTCGTCAACGAAAACATGATTGGAGACAAGCTTTACTACAGAAATGGTTTAAGCAGCAAACAAGCTCGCCACAGGTTGAGCAACCAGATGAAACCTTTGAGCAAAAGCAGATCAAAAATAAGCGCGTAAAGCTGGTCAACTTAGCATTAAACCAGCTCAGTGATCGTCAAAAAGAGATTATTATTTTGGCGATATATGAAGAACTAACTTTAAGCGAAATTGCTCAGGTTTTAGAGCTAGGTTTGGGTAGTGTAAGAACCCATTATCATCGGGCTAAGCAAAAGCTTCATGCTTACTTAAGTGAACATCTAGTGAATGATCCGGAAGTTCAACCTCAGGTGATCAGAGATGAAGTCAATATTCAGCCGATCTCCCAATGCCCTCAAGAAAGTATGGTGGAGTTATGAGAAAAACATCGAAAGGTCATATCACAAATGAGCAACATCTTAAAAAGCTTCTCAAAGAGACCATTAAGGATGATACAGCTCGAAACCAAGACTTTAATCCTGAAATGAACTCTCAAGGGAGTCAAGTACACTTTGAACAGTTATGGGCACAGGCTGAACACAACTCTTTTCAGCGCTCTAAGGCGATTCAAAACACACCGGTGCAAGCACCATCTATCTTTTCTTCTTTGTTATCTTCTCGGCCCTTTACTTTCGCCTTACTGATCTGTGCTTTCCTATTCATTTTTTGGGGAGCTCCAACGCTATTTACTCCAGCTGAGGATAAGGCGATTAAGCCAATAGAAATTGCTCAAACTAGCTCATATATGATGGATAGCAATGATGAAGAAGACTATTTAAGTTGGCTTGATCATGATGATTGGAATCTTAATTCAGACTTTTAAAACGCCTTATCGTTTTTACTCAGTTTATCCCCCTTTGCCCCTTTACCCTCTTACCTTTTTACACAACATTCAACTTTTAACCCATTAGGAAAAAACTAATGCTTATGCAATTCTCTAAAAAATTACTCATGATCGCTATATTTAGTACTTTTGTGTTCGGTGCAGCGCATGCTGATGACCTTAACCCTACGCAAAGTTCGACTAAGCCAGCTCTTACAGTCTCCGAAAGTGCTTCTCATTCAGCGCAAAAACATAAAATCAAGCTGACTCGTGAAGAGCGTAAAGCAAACCGCATGGAACGTCGCAAAGCTCGGCAAAGTAAAAAGAAGTTCCGCCAGCTTATGGAGCGTTTTCGCAAGCAAATGCTTCCTCCTCGCATGATTTTAAAGCAAAAAGATAAACTCGGTTTGAGCGAAGAACAGCTAAAGCAGATTCAAGGCATTATGAAATCGGCAAAAGCAAAGCAAAGCGCACAGCAAGGCACACAGCAAAACTTGGCAATGGCCTTTGAACAGAAGCTTGCGCAGTGGGAAAAGGCAGAAACACAAGTACATGAGGAACAGCTATTAACAGCCATGCAGGCCTATCTTAGCAGTGAAAAATCATGGCGAGAAGAACGCTTGATGACCAGTTTAAAAGTACGAAAAATTCTTAGTCTAAAGCAGCGTGAAAAACTACTTGAGCTCCGAAAAGGCTTTTGGTCTCGACAGGATCAAGCCGGCGGTCATAAGAAAAAGGCTCGCAAAGAGGAACGGCGCCAAAGACGTCTTGATCGTCTTGAGCGCCGTATGGAACGATTAGAGCAACGCAAAGCAGATGCAAACTAGACTAAGTGTATAGCTAAGTTAATCTCGCTTAAGACGTACGCTCATCCGTGATGAAAGTTGGGCCTCAGCAATACGCTGACGAGATATCCAAAAGCTACTGAGGATGATCCACAAGCCCCATAAGCGTTGGAGGGCAAGTAACCACAGTGATGAGCCACTTAAATGCTCACTGACTAAAGATTTACTCTGTACCGAGAGTAAAGTTTGCACAGGTTCAGCCCAAGCCCCCATACTGACTAACTTAAGGCTTTCAAAAGGATTTAGGCTTGGTGTAAGTAGCTGTTGGGCCCCCCAAAAAATAAGGGTGATTAACACAAGCTTAAGCAGTATCTTAGGAATACAAATACCACCAAAGCGATTGCGAGTACTGTATCTAAACCAACGAATAGGGCCTGCTATAAAGCTCGCTAATGGTGAGGCAACACTGTATGCAGTCAGCAGGGTTTTAGTTGCATGTGACCGATATAATGCTTCTTCAGATTGAGCCCCTTGTCGAGAAGCATGATCAGCGATCATAGTAGACCATAAGTATTCATCATATAAATCGGCCACCTCGCTCATACGATGAGTATTCAAGGATGGATCGCCATTGAGAGTTCGCTGGGATAAGTAGGCAATAGGACCACCTTCGGTGGATAACTTAGTCAAGGTAGCAGTGCTGAGTTCACCCACTTTTAAGCCTTGAGCACTTAAAGACAGAGAGCCTACAAAGCGCTTGGTATCTTGAGCTGCTAAACTCATTAGATTTAAGCGTTCAGCAATATGACTTTGATCAAGGTTAATATGTAAGCGCACACCACCTGTAGCCATTTGTTTGCGTTTTTGTTGATCTTCTCCAATAATAAGAGGCGAAGAAATATGTAATGAGCCCGCACATTCTAATCCACTAAGGTCTAGTTGATATAAAGGTCTGGTTAAAGCCTCTGAGCCTTCTTCATTAGGGCTAAGATAAACCGACCAATCATTAAGCATGAGCTTTTGATCAAGTTTGGCCTCTCTCAAATCCAAGGTTTGGTGTACAATCGCTTGGTTAAGTTTAAGTGTACCTTCAACTGTTAAGCCACGTAGCGATTCTGTGTTATCATTGGTAAATACACAGCGATCAAAGGTGAGTTCTCCCAGTGCTTTTGCATAAGCAAAACTTTGTTCGCCCTTAAAAATTGAAGAACTTAAACGCGCTAAAGCCTCAAAGTTTGCTTTATAAAACGCCGGACCTCTTACATCAGTATGCTCAAGCCACAGACGATTGATTTGTGTATGAGCAAATAAAGAACCAGAGATTTCAAGGTTTTTGAGCACAAGCTCTTTGAGATAAATCGAGAATTCGGCTTGCTGATGTTGAGTGGATGCTGTCATTCTACCACCACTCATCAACCATTGTTGGATATAGGTAGATTGAGTCCAAACAAACGATCCTATTTGACAGGCATACCATTCAATCAGCTCAAGCTCGTCCGGTCCAAAAAATAAGGTAGTAAAGGTCGAGTCTTGTATGCGGATCTGCTCCCAATTTCCACCGCTCAAGTGACTTTCTCCACTCGCTTGGACTTGATCTAATAGTAAGGTTTCACCATAGCAATCTTTGATCACTAGGTTTTGAGCAACCTGAGAGTCGATTAAAACAACATCTTTTGCATCACAAGCATCGATGATGAGTTCTTCGGCTTGCAGTGAATGTAAAGAGAGGTCACTGAGTTCACAGTCAATTAAATGTAAGTGCTCTATTGTTTGTCCAGTAGGATCACCTAGTAGGCAAAGACGTTGGAGTTCTCCACCATGAACTTGAGTATATTTTGGTAAAACGAAACTCGTATATGTTTGAGATTCATGATCATCACAACCAAGTAAGTAGCTGTGATTAATGTTCAACTCACAACAATATAGATCCATCGATTTGAGATTCTGTTTGATCAATACTTCGTTGAAGTGGATGCTAGAGCTTAATGTCATCATACTTTTAGCAGGAGTCTCTGGTAAACTATGAGAGGCCATAAATAGGGTTGCATCATACCACTGCTCAGTAATTTCTGCCTCTTCTACATCAATTAAGATTTCATCCACACTCACTGCATTCAACTTGATACCACAGTGCTGATCAAGCTTAAGCTGTTTTAGATTGAGTTCGGCAAGATCACTTTGCTCAATGAGTAGAGCGGTTTCATTTTGCTGGCTTTTTGGGTCCAAACGATGAAAAATACAGTCCTCAATACTTAAGATAAGACTAGGGTCGTAGATCGAAATTGAACTTTGACGACACGAAGACCAAATGAGGTTAATTTGAGACTGCTCATTCGTTTTAACTGAAGTATCCTCAATCTCACTTGCAAAGGATAGATGTGCGTCTTGTAAGAAAGATGACTCAATTAAAACCTGAGTACAACCTTCAAAATGGCCATGCCCACTGATCATAGATCTTGAGATTAGAACTTCGATCTGTCCTAAGCCATGCAGTTGACTATCCACAAAGTGAATCGAGCTGTGATCTAGGTAGAGTCTTTCGATGCTCACTCGATCAAAACTCATCTGTTTGATGAGTGCATTGTAGATCTGTAATTCCTCTGCAAAAAGAGTTGGTTCTTTACTAGAATCAGTCGTTGTAAGCTCAATATTCTCCGGCTTATGGGTAATACACAGAGTACCCTCAACTACAGATTCACAAAGGCTTACACCTTGTTTAAATTGACAATTACGGAAGGATAGATCGCCGGAAAACTGACAACGCTCAAACTGTAGGCTGACTCCGGTGATCTGCTCAAATGAAATCGTTGGGAATGAGCAGTTGACAAAGCGAATAGCATGTTCAAAGCAATGATGTTCCAAAGCATCTTCAAAGTCGAGTTCCCACCACAGCTGTCCGATTTCAAATACTTCACTTGCTCGTCTACCAATTCGCCAACGCTCATAGTGATGAGCTAAATCAGCTAAGGTTGAAATCGGGTTACGATATGGTGGTTCAAAGCATACCTGTACATCGCCTTGTAGATACAGCCAACTGTGAGTTTTCTTATTCTCATTGATGGAAGTGATGGCATTGGATGGTACTTCTTCTACTTCTTTTGAGTTGAGCTTATTAACCTCATTGATTTGGGTCTCATTACCTTCTTCAACGAACGGTATAACTTCCATGGTGGCTGACTTTTCATCGTGGAGATCATTATCATTATCAACTTGGGTTACTTGTTGCTCATGACTTTCTGTTTCTACCGATTCTTCTTCAGAAGCCTCACTCGATTCTTCTGCCGGAGTCTCACTTGGTTCTTCTGCCGGAGTCTCACTTGGTTCTTCTGCAAGTGCCTCACTTGGTTCTACTGCCGGAGTCTCACTTGGTTCTTCTGCAAGTGCCTCACTTGGTTCTTCTGCAAGTGCCTCACTTGTTTCTTCGGCGGGTGACCCCAATTCTTCAGCAGTAGTTTCGACGAGTTCTTCAGTGAAGGCCTCATTCTGC
>CAKZRU010000002.1 GCA_937146725.1 uncultured Myxococcales bacterium | reverse complement strand
ATGTTGGCCGTTTTTATGCGTTTAGGATTTTTTAGTCACCCTTAAACTACCATAAAGATTGGCCATTTTTTAGTTTTCCTTCGCTTAAGCGAACACGTATGAATAAGACTTCAAATAAGAACCTAAATAAGAACCTGCTTCTTCCTTTAATTCCTCATTTCAAGCGCTTCCATTTACGACTAATCCTGTTTGGACTAACCTTTTTAGTGCTTTCTAGACTCAGTATCTCTCAGGCTTTTGCGGATCGCTCTGAACTTAGTCTTGGGATGCAGTTTGGCTTAGGTGAACAACTGAGCAATCATGCATTAGATACTGATGTGGGTGCTTTTGTCAGCCGTGAGAATCAATCATGGGAACAAAATGAACAGTTTTTACAAGTTGGCCTAGGACTTAGCTTTAGATCAACTGTACTGATGAAACTTGGGTTTGTGCAAAGCCAAGCTATATTACAGCCAAATGAGGCACCTGTTGCTTGTTTGGATGCCGGCTACATACAGAACACAGCAGGAAATCGATCCACAGAAGACCAAAGTTCTTTAAATCAAGTACCTTGTATTCGGTCTAAAGCAGAGGTTTTGAGTAAAACTTATCATACTGCGCTTGCTTATCAGTATAAGCCTTACGATGATTTATCGCCCTATCTCATCTTTGAACTAGGAGTAAGCTATTTACCCTCAGGAGAGTTTTGGAGTAATCTTGAGCGCTCAGAAGCAAAATCTAGTGTAAGTCAATCCAATAATGAACAGATAAATATGGCAACAAGCACAACTTGGACTCCTTTAGACTTATCAAGTCAAAGACAGCAAAAAGCAGCTTTATCGCTACATAATCGTCTGAGTTTAGGATTTGAAAAGAGGATCTTGAGCCGATGGGGGGTGCGTTTGGCAACTTGGTTTGCCTATGGTCTTTCAAATGTTGCCCAACAAGAGCCCATTCTTAAATATGGACTCAGTTTTGATGTAGTCTACTACCGTTATATTCGCTTATTGTAAGCGAATAGTATATGCATAAAGTCAGATCCACAAATCTACTAAACTTGAAAGTTCTCCATTTATAGATTGCTATATTAATCTTAGTTAGTTAAGTATTATTATTGCGATCTCAATTAAGCAAGGTGCTTTTCGTTTTGAGTTTTCGCTTAGATTATCAATCAAAGACAAGGACTATGTCATGAAAGTAATCGCTTATCTCTGTCAATATGAGGGCAAGGATGCACTCTCTACAGAGGCGCAGCTTGAACAGATCCAAATCTACGCTATGCGTCATAATCTTGAGTTAGTTGAAATTATCAAAGACACCCAACATGTCGCTGATCTCAAGCAAAACTCAGGCCTTAAACGTGCTTTGGGGCGTTGCCAAGAAAATCCTGAGCTCGGTTTTATAGTCGCTAGGCTTGACTGCTTAACTAGAAGCTTACGTATGCTCAAGGCACTGATCTCAGGTTCTCTTAGAAGAATCACTTTGTTTAGCGTGGAAGAAGAATTAGACACACGAACTCGTGCCGGTCGTAGTATTCTAGGTGTACTCGAAAGCATTAGCCAATGGGAAAGTGATATCAAGCATATCGAAGAACGAGTCAGACCCGCCAAGGCTAAACCCTTGGATGTCAATCCCGATTGGTGGAATATTTATGGACGCTTTGAGGGCCGCTTATTCCGACCTGAGCCAGCCTCGGTCAGTATTGAGGCATCAAGAGATTAAACATAAAAAGTGATCTAACCTTAACAGCTAGCCCATTTTGGAGTCGACCTTGGCGCTCTATGAGTGTGACCTAACTCTCAAAAAGATGAGAGTATATCGAGATAGCGCCGAGTTACTCTTTTTTGCTCAGCCTCAATCTACTTCTATTTCCTGCGGGGCTGACTCTCCGGATATTAGCGCTTGGCGTCTGCCCTTCAAAGCGCTGAGTCAAAATGAAAAAGCATCTTTGAGAATTCTGTCTCCAAGAATGACTTTATTGCACACAGAATGGACAGATCGCACTCTTTTTGCTGAGATCGCGCAACAGGTTTCAGAAACAGAGCCAGTCAAGCCTTTATCCTTACCACCACCTAAAAGGCTGAGTGAGGCACAAAAAAAAGTGCCCAAATCCCAAGCGCATTGGGCTCTTTTACCCGCTCAAATTAAAGAGATGGTCCTTAAAGCGATTCAAGAAGAATCTGAAATACATGAGCAACAGACTCCTAGTTCGCTCAAAAGTATTAATCGGCAACTTCAAATCTCTGAAACTCTCAATGTATTAAATGAACGTTGGAAGCAAGAGAATACAGATCATTCAACATCCAAAACACAAGTAGAGCGTGATGCCAAAGAACAAGAGGCAAAACAAGACTCTGAAATGCTTTGCTTGTATTTTCAAACTCAAAACAGCGAACACAGCCTTTACTCACCCCACCTACCCAAGGCCCTCTCTGGTGCATGGATTGACTCTATTCCTCCAAGCTTGCTAGATCCCGAAGAAGAAACAGCTAAGACTCAACCAAATCAAGAGCCAAAAGGACTTTGGTTAAGACTTTTGGTGGAACATGTCTATTGGACCCCCTCGCTTGTCTTATCGCTTCATGGCGATACCGGTCGCTTGAATGTTATGGCTAGCCTACAGGCACAAAGTTTATGTGGACTGCTTCAAACTGTGCTAGCAAAACAGCATCAAAGCGATCACTTAGAAATCAAGCTTGAGTGGATTAACCATAAGTATCATCAAAGTATCAAAGCCATTGAACAGGGCAAGTCACAAGAAAGTGTGATCACTCTAAAACAGCTTTTTAAGTCTGTTTCTGATGACCATCGAATTAGCAGTTGCTTCAAAAGCTTATTACTCATGTCACGCAGTTTGCGTGATCTTGAGGGTGAAGTGGCTTTGGCTCAAAGTTTAAAACGACTAAAGCTTTCTGATACCACGCCAAACTCCAATCAAAACCTAGGATATTTTTGTGACTTTGTTAGGTATAAATATCCACCAGCTTTAACCTTAGGTAATGAATCGGCTTTGCAAGGTCAAAGGCAGGTTCGCCTTTGCTTACCCTATCTTGATCCATTTTTTGATGAGCTTTTAAATGGAGATGGGCTTAAGCAAAACTGGGAAGTGATTATTGGCGGTGTAGCCAAAAAACTAACCCCTGTACAGCGTCATGGAGTTCTTCTACATTTTAATCTTGAGGCAAGTACATACTTACAAGTTGAGCGCATTGAGCAAGGCTTAAAGTTTTTATCAACAAGTTCGCAAAGTTGTCGTATTGGTGTTTTAAGTATTGAGGGAGCACAAGTGATTGATGAAATTGAAATCGCTCCCTTGGGTATGACAATGATCAAAAATCTTGAACAGAATGCAGAGAGCATTCAACAAGTACAGCAAACTGAACATCAAGTCTTTGAGCAAAGTCAGAGTCTTAATCAAGCTCAAGAACTATGGGGGGAGGATTAAATGAATCATAGCGATCCTCAAAATCTATCTCTGTCATCTGATCTTGCGGTTTCATCGCCTTCAGCATCACAATCCAGCTTGGATTCAAACCCTACGAGCAAAATCACCAAGCACCATGTAAGCCCTCAGACTCATGTTAAGTTTCGTGGAGATGCGGTGGAACTTAGACATAAGGTTAAAATAAATCTAGGCGCTGGCAAGCATCAATTGCTGTTTGAAAATATTGCTGACTCGGTCCAAGAACTGAGTTTTATTGTTCTTGAAGGTGCTCAACATGTGATTTGTAGTGTGGTGAATACCCAAGTTGAGTATGGCACAGCAGACGGTGATCAAGAGCGTTTAGCTCAAACCCAAAAAATACATCAGCTTGAACATGATCTCAAAGAGATTAATCGGGCCGTCAAAAAAGCCCAAAAGGGTGTCCAGCAGGCCTTACGTCTTTTTAAGGGTTGGATTCCCAAGGCTCGGCAGGAACAAGTATTAGAGTTAAAAGAGTGGAATGACGGTCTTGCGCTACTTGAGCAAACTTTACTTGATCGGATTAAGCATCAAGATGAATTAGAAATTGTGCAAGATAAACTACAGATGCGCCTTGATGAACTCAACAGTAAGCCCAATACTCAGCTTAAAACAATTCAAGTTGACATTGAAGTAGAGCAAGAAGAACGTTACTGCTTTGAACTCAGTTATGTATTAACAGCGGCAACTTGGCATCCTATTTTTCAGGCTCGTCTTTCTGAGGAACAGTTTGAGCCAAGTGGGACCAAGCCCAAGGTAGAAGCTAAGATTAGTCTAGAAATGTCAGCCCGTTTTTTACAGGCCACTCAAGAGTCCTGGGTTGATTGTAGTGCTGAATTCTGCTTATATCCAGCCCCCAAAATCGGTTTTCCAACGCTTAATTATCCTGCCTATGAACGTCTTACAATTCAAAGCTATCAAGGGGGGCACTCTGCGTCGGATATCCAAAAAGGTCTACATAGCCCGTGGGCAGGCTTATGTCATTTATTCTCTGATCAAGTGACCCTAAACTTAAGCCTAGAACTCGACTTATCCAAAAAACTGGCCGAGGTTATGGTGATGGGGCAAGGTAAGCTTGATACTTTATTACCGCTCGGTGGTGGTATTGTACATAGCTTTGTGGGAGACGAATGGATTGGTCAAAGTCATTTAAAACCCTTGATTCTTGGGGAACAAATCGATCTATGCTTTGGCTTATATGCTCCTTTGGAAGTGTTTATTGAGCGGATTAAACTTGAGTCTCTTGACGATTTAACAACAAACCTTAAGCAAGCTCCGCAACAAGCTGAAGCCGGTACTGTGGCAAAAAAAGAGATCACTGCTAAAACTGCAATAGAAACCGCATCCGAACCAGAAGTAGATCAAGTATATGTCGAGTCAGGCCATATTTTGGAGCAATCGGCTGATACTCACACAAGTAAAGATCTTGCATTGATTTATGAACGCTTAAATATAGCGATTAAAAATACTGACCCGCAAGTTCGAACTGTTTTACTGTGCCAACCCTTAATGCATGGTCAGCTTATCAGTATTGATGAAGGGCGTCCTCAAACGAGTCCTCCTATTGGTTGGGTATTAAGCGCTGATCGAACCCGCTTAATGAGATGGGTGTCTATTGCCCCACAACGTACAGAAAGATTAAATCTAGTGCGGAAGTGTTTCTAGCCATCTCACTCAATCTAGAGTATGCAAAACACTTATTGTGGATTATTGATCCTGCTTTTTACTTTATGAGAACTTTTTATTGTATGAAGATTCTTTCCTCTATGAGAATTCCAATGGAGCTCTGCCCATGAGTCTGGAAGCGCATCCTACCCAAGAAAGCCCCCCAAAAGTACTCTCTCTTCAAGAAATCATCTCGGTCTTTTTGATCAGTCTCTTGTTCTTTTATGTGACGAGTGCATCATTAGGAGTATGGGAAATTGGTGAGTCACTGCATGCCCGTATCATCAAGTGGATGTGGGCACATGAAACATGGATGCAGGTCAATCTACCCTTGGATGAGGAACGAGTCAGAGCTTGCATAGAATTAGCAATGGGATGGTGGCCTTCAATGTTAAGTGTGCATTGGTTAGCCCCCCAGCTAGGCATCATGAGCCCGGAGCTTGCTTTACGTCTTCCCTCATTGATCTTGGCCTCATTAAATATCTGTGTACTGTATTCCTTAATGACAGCTTGGCAAAAGAAAAGGCTCTTTGCCTTGCTGGTGATCGGCTTTCTCATGATTATGCCCAGCTTTAATATTGCGAGCCGGCATACTCTGATCGCAGGGGGCATCGGGGGACTAGCCTGTTCCTTATCGATCTTATGCTTTTTATATCAAGTGTTTAGTCGCTCTTTAGCGATCAAAGCTCTAGCGATTATAAGCTTGATTCTTAGCGCCGGCGCTTTAGGTGCAGTAGGCTTATTTCTCCCTTTGACTGCTTACTTTTTAATCAATAAGCAAGCACGTCACTTATGGCTCTTTCCAACTCTTGGAGTCATTGCTCTGTTTTATTGGCGATCTTGGGTAAAACGACCTGAGCAAGCTGACCTGTGGCACTTATTTTTTACGCTTGACCCCCTTAAAGAGAGTTATCATTACGCTGAATGGTCGGGCTTTCAAAACATGCTTCATCTGATTGGCTTTAATCTTTTCCCATTTGGCGCTTTGATTCCCATTTTGGCATTGAGTTTAAAAGATTTGGATCATGGCACAGGCATAAGCAAATATGCCAAGCAATTCGAGCTAGGACAGACCTTTTTATGGCTTTTTGTGACCACTTTTTTCTCTTGTGTTCTTTTGGCACCAAGCGGAGGCTATTGGGGTGGTGCTTCCTTATTATTGGCGATTCCCTTAGCGATCGCCAGTGCCCACTACTTTTTAACCAATGATGTTCAAGCAAAGTTCCCACTTTTATATACCCTAACCATTATCTTTTTATGGTGGCTCATTGACGGTAATCTCAAGCGGGAGCCGGGGTTTATCATCGCTGCTGTAAGTGATGAAAGCGTAAAAGGCCTTCTACCGGACTTTAATGAATGGCGCTTTGGCCGTATTTTTTCCTTATTTGGCTTACTCGTAATCATCACGACTCGAACACCGCTTGTTCCTCGAGCTTGGCAAGTCATAAAGTCAAAGCTTCAGCAAGAGAGTACTCCCAGACATCATTGGGGCTTATCCCTCATTGCGGTGAGTGTCGCTTTTATCAGTATTTTCCCTTATTTGATCACTGTATTACCTAAGTGGATCGTCAGTAGTGCTTTTGTGAATGCGCCCTTTTGGGGTAGAGTTCCCTTTCAAGTCAAGGTGATTACTTTTGCTATACTTATCGCTTTTTTGGCTTATCATTTGCTTTGGTTGCTTTGGCGCAGTTACGCAGAAAAACGAACATATCACTTCATTTCGAAACTCGATTTTGAATGGGGCTTTTTGTTATCTTGGTTAATCATTTTACCGCATTACATTGGCCGTTTACCCATGTGGCGCTTTATGAGACCTGTCCTGCCTTATTTAGAAAATCCAACCACGCATAAACCCATTTATGCTTTAACCCTTGTTATGCACTTAGCCTTGGTGATTATTCTTGGACTGATCGTTGCTTTATTTCGCAAGAGTTTTAACTATTTATGTAAAGAGCTACTTAAGGATGAACCGGTCAGTCTACAAGATGTTTTGGTACAGAAAATAGGGATTTGGGCCTTTTGGCAAAGGGAAATCTTTGTCAATCGTAGCTTAAGGTTAAGCTTAATGGTGGTCATTTGGTTGAGTGCATCTTTAGTCTTTAGCCAAGGATTCTATTTACAAGGCTTAAGCAGTCATTTTAGCCATAAGGACATGATTCATGGGTATCAAAGTCTGCTTAATAAATCTCAGCAAGCTCAAACTCAGCAAGCTCAAACTCAGCAAACAAGCTCAAGTTCTTCAGATCCCCAAATAGACCCTGAATTGAAACTCTATAAGGTTAAAGATGCCCAAAATTCATTTTATTTAAGTGATTTAAAAGATCTAAAAAAGACGGAGTTTATGTCTAGTGCCCAAGATAAGACTCGTCAATATTATGTGATCAATCGTGATCGCTTGTCTGAAGTCAATCAAGAGTTTAGACGAGTGACTGACAGTCATCTGCCTATTCTTGATGATCGTCATCATGAGTTACTTTTAGCAAGTAATCAAATCATGGCGGGTGAAGATGATTACAATCCAATTAAGCATGCCATTGTTGATGAGATTCCTAAAGGTGCGGTCACTTTAGATGAAGCCATTAATTTTGAAGATCAAATTGAACTCGTGGCATGGCGTCTTAATCCTGCTCAGCCTCGAGCCGGTGCCCCTTTAAAGATAGAGCTCTTTTGGAAGGCAAAGCGTAAGATTCGTCATACTTGGAAAGTCTTTGTGCATATCGATGCACCGGGCCAAAGAATCCATGCTGATCATGATCCGGTGGCTGGTGTATATCCTACTCAGAATTGGCAGGTGGGGGATATTATTTCAGATCAGCATCATATTACTGTCAAAAGGTCTATTAAACCGGCCACTTTTACCTTCTTTGTTGGGTTATATCGTGGCAAGACTCGTATGAAGATCCGCAATTCGGATAAAAAGCTCAAAGATCACGATAATCGCGCTATGATTGGTAAGGTGAGAGTGAGATGATCAGTATTATCACCGAGGGAGCCCCCGAGTTATGGGGCCATCCACTCATGTATTTTTTTCTATTTTTTACCTTTGCCTTTGGGGCGAGTTTGGGCAGTTTTACCAATGTACTGATATACAGAATTCCCATGGATATGAGTGTTGTCTATCCAGCCTCAGCTTGTCCGGCTTGTGGTCACCAGATTCGTTGGTATGAAAATATTCCGATGATCAGCTTTCTGCTCTTACGGGCTCGCTGTTCCCAATGTAAAACGCCGATCAGCTTTCAGTATCCATTTTTAGAGTTTTTAGCCGGGATTTGGAGCATCTCTTTGGCTTATCGAGAGCTTTGGCCAACTTTTTCTCAGCCGGAGCTATGGGTCAATGATATTTCGGTTTTACTGAGTGCCTCGGCCATGTGGCTGTGGCTGCTGATTTTTACTTGTGCCCTATTAGCGATCACCTTAATTGATCTTCGCTATACTTTTGTGCCTGATGAAATTAGCTTAAATTTGATGTGGTTATCTTTTGGTGCATTTTTTATTCCTACCCAAGTACCGGTTGATCATTTTTTTGGCTTACTCGCTGGTTATGGCACCATTTTGGGCATTCGTGGCTTAGGTTATTTGCTGTATCGTAGAGAAGCAATGGGCTTAGGTGATGCCAAGTTGCTAGCAATGATTGGTGGTTTTTTAGGCTGGCGAGTTTTACCGTGGATTCTCTTTGCCGCCGCCGTGCAAGGGATTATTGCAGCCGCTTTAGCTCTAGGCTATACCAAGCTCACCGGACGCAGTAATCTTTTAACCATGACTTCAGCGGAGCTAGATGAGCGCTTTGGCGAAGAGGGGTTATACGAAGAACAACGTGTACTTTTAGTCATGCCCTTTGGGCCTTTTCTATGTATTGCCGCCTTTGAAGTTCTTGCTTTAACGCCTGAAGTACTTTTTCAATACTTAAGTCTTATCCACTAGCCTTTGCTTGATATTTAAGTTCAAGACCAAGCTCAAAATCAATATAAACTTAAATATTCAAGCGCAAGACTTGACAAATGACTCAACGGTGATCAGCCTACTAAAGCTCAAAAATTGTACAAGATGTACAAGAGCGAGTTATGAAGTTAGATCAATGATGGGGAGCATTTCCTAAGCTTCGTTTAATCATTATTGAAATCAAAGGCGTATGTAGAATAAGTCTAATATTCCCATCAAAAATGATTGTTGATTAGGATCAAGAGAGAGAGGTAGTTATGGAAAGAGTACAAGTGACTCAAGAGGGTTATGATCGTCTAATGTCTAAACTTGAAGACCTAAAGGGTAGAGGACGACGAGAGGTTGCGGACGACTTAGAAGAAGCAGCATCACATGGTGATCTTCGCGAAAATGCTGATTATGATGCGGCCAAAGAAAAGCAAGGTATGCTTGAGGCACAGATTCGTCTGTATGAAGATCATCTTGGGCGAGCTGATGTCGTGAATGTCAAAAATCTAAATACCGATCGTGTCCAGTTTGGACTAAAGGTAAAATTTGAGAACTTTAACACAGAAAAAGTGATGGAATATCAAATTGTAAGTGAACTAGAAGCCGATCTCAAAGAGAAACGTATCTCGGTCACTGCGCCTATCATTCGCCCGTTACTTGGCCGTAATGTAGGAGATGTCATCGAAATTAATCTTGAATCCGGTGATATTGATATTGAGATTTTGGAGATTTCTCAGCCTTAAAACAGTAAGTTAAGTCTTTTATTAAGTGTTTTAACTAGACGAACACGACTGTTGAGCTTGGGCATTAAGCCACTTAATATTAGACTTAAGTCATCGAGGCGTATATTTAGTATATCACCTAACCCTAAAGATGGAATTTGGTGAAACAATGCGTCTCTTAAATAGTCTCACAAACCATAATAATATGTTTATTCGCTTAAAGAATAGCTTGCGTCTGTATTATGCTTTTTTTACATGCATACTTAGCTTAGCCCTAGGATTTAGTACAGCAGGTTTTGCTCAAGAAAATAAGTCCAAAGCTGCTGAATTGATCATCTACCACACCTCGGATATCCATGGTTATATTTTGCCTCACTCAGCCAAATGGTACAAAGCTGACCCTAAGCGTAACATTGGTGGTTTTGTTGCCTTAGCCTCAGTGATTGAGCAAGAAACCCAGCCCTATTTATTGTTGGATTCAGGCGATTTTTTCCAAGGCGCACCGGAAGGGACTTTAAGTAAAGGCCGATCAGTAGTCACCTTGATGAATGCGATGGGTTATACAGCGAGTGCGATCGGAAACCATGAATATGATTTTGGGGAAGCTAACCTGATTGAGCTTGCGAAACTTGCTCAGTTTCCATTGCTTGCTTCAAATATTCAACGCCTTAAAGATGGAGCCTTAGTTGACTATGCACAACCATGGGCGCTCTTTGAAAAAAATGGAGTCAAGGTGGGTGTGATTGGCTTATCCACTCATGAAACCAGTACTGCGACCTTGCCCGCACATGTATCACATTTGCGCTTTGTTCACGAAGTAGAAGCCGCTAAACCCCATGTTAAGGCTCTTAGAGCTGCTGGTGCTGATGTGGTGATTGCCTTAACGCACTGTGGCATTGGACCAAGTGTAGCTCGTCGTAAAATTACCGCATCAAGTTATGTTGCGCCTCCGGAAGATGACCAATATCAAGGCGACATTATGATTGCACGAGAAGCAGGCGTTGATTTGGTACTTGGTGGTCATGCGCATGCGGCCTTTGATGAGCTTTGGGCTCCTAAAAATGGAAGTTTAATCGCTCAGAGTGGAGAGCATTTAGAACATGTCAACCGGATTGTGATCAAGGTGCCATCTGATGGTGGCAAGGCAGAAATCAGTGGTAAGCTCATTGAGCTTTGGGCCGACCAAGTCAAAACAGAACCTAAAATTGCCAAGTTAGTTACCGAAATCACAGCTGAAGTTTCGGCTAAAATGGATACTAAAATCGGTGAAACACTTGCGCCCCTAAATCGTACAGTAGAGCGCAGTAAAGATGAGCAGGTAAGAGTGCTAGATGGTGCCTTGCCTAATCTTTTTTGCGATGAGATGAAGGTGGTCAGCAAGGCTGACTTTGCTCTACATAATACCTTTGGTTTCCGAAACGATATTGGCGCTGGAGCAATCAATGTGGGTCATATTTATCAAGTCATGCCCTTTGAAAACACCTTGGCAGTTATGCAACTCACTGGTCAACAGGTCATAGACCTACTTAAGGCGAACTTTAAAGGTGGCGTGAGTCGTCTACAGGTTTCCTCAGAGTTAGAGGTGAGCATCAACCTAGATACCCAAGGCAAGTTTAATGCTGATTCATTAAAAGTATTGTTAAAAGGGGAGCCTATTCAGCCTAATCAAAGCTATAGAGTTGCAATGAATAGCTATATGTCAAGTGGAGGAAGCTGTTGTCAAGGACTCGCCAAGTTACCCAGTAAAGATACAGCCATTTCCTTAAGGGTTTTATTTATGGAAACGATTCAAAAAAAGAGTCCAATTAAAGCGCCTAAAGTCGGCAGAATGAAAGCCTATTTGGGTCAAAAATAAGTCAACAGATCACTTAATAAAGTAAGCATATGATTCAAAACGATAAAACTAGCGCCGACCTTAGTAATTTATGGCTTAAACACTCACCTTTTAGCCTTTATCTTGGTCTCTGTCTCTTTCTTTTTCTGAATGCGTGTGCGCCAAAACAGAGGGTTATTTCCTCTAAGAGTGTCTCACCCTTATCGCTTGCTCAAAACGATACCCAAGCTCTCTCTGATCATGCCCCTCAGCAGACAGAAAGTAAGTCTGAGACGTATACCAACGAAGCACCATACCAAGCTCCAAAAACGCTTCCGTTTCCACAATATAAGGTCATGGCTAAGTATGGCGAAGAGCAGAAACTAGGGGTTCGTTATTACACTGCCCAAGAACGTGACAAGCTTAAATTAGTGGTTAACAACGGCTTACTCTATGACCATAAAGGACAAAAGCTTGATCCCGAGTTGGACAATCCCAAGCATAGTGGAAGGTCCGGTAAAGCTATTTTTGTGATCAGTATTGATGGCCAATTTTGGGTCACCTTTGACCAGCGTTATGGTTATATTCATCATTCATCACTTTTAGCCGGAGCTCCGGTGTTATCAGCAGGTGAGCTAATGATAGAAGAAGGCCAACTCTTATCGATTTCAAATGCTAGCGGTCACTATAAGCCTGCTGCTAGCTCATTGGATATTGCTCTCCAACTTCTCAAAGAACAGGGAGTCGACTTATCAGAGTGTGAACGCTTTAATATCACTGCAGCCGGCATAAAAGCTCGTGAGCAAAAAGCTAAAGGGCCTAGCGAGCTGCTAAAAAGTCTAAAAAGTAAAAGATGAAATCATCATCTAACATTTAATGACTTTAGATCTAGCAAAAACTTTATTGTATATAGGGAATAGCTAGTTAAAGCCTAAGGTTAAGCACATCAACTTTAATCTTTAACTTCAGAGTAGCATGTATGAAATATAAGTCCTTAAATCAGTTTGCTTCTGTACTTATTTTTACGTTTGTCTTAAGCACTTTTTTCAACACTCATTCAGTTCAAGCACAGACTTCAGGATTTAATCCTCAGGCTCATGATCCTCTTTCTGTCCCTGAAATGATCAAGATGAGCCTAAGGTCAAGCGTTCATCATCATCAAGCTTTGCTGAATGCTCCTATTTATCGTATCAATGCGGAATTAGATCTAGATTTAAAGATTTATCGTGGTCAATTACTGCTTGAATATACAAACATAGAACGAGATACACTCAAGCAACTCAATTTTTTGCTTTATCCCAATTCTAAGGAGCTCTCAAGTAAATCTGAGCGACGTTTGCTTATCACCCAAGCAAAGGTGAATGGACAGCCAATCAAATATGATCGTTTAGCCTCGGAAGTCTTGGTGCTTCCTTTACCAAATGAACTTCAGCCCGGACAAAAAGCACAGATAGAATTAAGCTTTAAAGGCAGTTTGTTTGCTCTTGAGCCTCAAATGAAAATCACTGAGTTCAAGCTAGAAGATTTATTGCAAACCTTAGTCCATCAACATCAACCCAAAGGGGGGTATGGTGTTTTTAGCTTTGGTGAGCAAATTGCAAGTATGGCTTTGTGGTATCCCATTTTAGTTGCTTATGATGATCAAGGTTGGGATGTCACACCTAGTGAACATATTGGTGATCGCAGTTATTTTGATGTTGCTCATTTTGATGTCACTTTAAGTACAGCAAGCGATGCTTTGGTGGCTACAACTGGCATAGAGATCGAAAATCGCCGTCGAGGTATGTTACGCGAAGCTAGATATATTGCTTCAGGGGTCAGAGAGTTTAGTATTCAAGCATCTAAAGATTATACTATGGAAAGCGCTCAATATGGCGATATTACCGTTAAAAGCTATGTGACCCGTCGTTATCAAGAAAATAATCGGCCCGCTTTAGAAGAAGCGATTAGTGCGATTAAAAGTTTTGAAGAGTTTTTTGGGCCCTATCCTTATAAAGAGCTAGAAATTGCCGAATCTCCATTAATTGGCGGGGCTGGTGGTGTTGAGTTTCCTGGGCTGATTACTATTGCTTCAATGATTTATGATAGTGCTCAAGGTTTAGGTCAGCTTCGTCAGAACTCAAAGCAGACTCAAGCAAAGAGTTCACGGTACGGGCATCATCAAGGAAGTTCTCATGCGAATACCCAAAGTATTGCCCAAGACTTTATGCAAGAAAGCCGAGACTTTGTGATTGCTCATGAAGTTGCGCATCAATGGTGGAATGCAGTTGTGGGGAGTGATAGTCGTCGTCATCCCTTTGTCGATGAGGCCTTAGCAAACTATAGTGCTGCTGCTCACTTTGCTAGAACTCGAGGTCCGGCCGCGACTCAACGTCAAATCGATATGATGATGCGTCTAAATTATCATTTAGCTCGCTTAACCGGAATGAAAGATCAAGCTGTTGACCAAAGCACTTCGGCATTTGCCGGTCTACTTGACTATGGTGCGATTGTCTATGGTAAAGGTGCACTTTTCTTTTGGCATCTCAGACAAGTTTTAGGAGAGTTCGCCTTGCATAATGCCTTGGCTCAATACTATCAAAAACATACCTTTAGAGTCGCAACGGGTAAAGATTTAAGAGAAGCCTTGATTATTAACCCCCAACGACGAGTTGAGATTGAAAATATCACCAAACGTTGGCTTGATGAAACACATGGCGATGATGATATTGAAGCAGTGAGCCTGTATAGAACAATGAAGATTATGATGGGGGATATGGCATTGGCTCAACTGGATCCCGAATTGAGACGTTGGCTAAACCACAGAGGCGTTGATGCTTTGGCTGATTTGGTTGAATATGCTTTAAGAACCGGAAAGCTTGATAAAGAAAATATTGATTATGAAGCCCTTACTGCATTACTTGGCGATTTGATGGCCGAAGATCCAGAAGTCGCTCGTTGGGCCAGAGTCGCAAGTCGCGTACTTATGAATCCCAATGCTGAGCCTAGTGATTTACTCAAAGAAGCAGGCAGAGAGCTTAAGCGAGAAGATCCAAAAACCGCCCTTATTTTGGAAAGTGCGGGATTATTACTTGATGCTTTAATGATGGAAGATCCTAAGCCAAGAGCTAAACCTGCCCAGCCCCAACCAAAATTACAGCGATCTCCACAGCGATCTCCACAGCAAACTCCATAAACGCCTTTACACAGTTGTAACTATATCAAGACTTTAAAGCCTTAGTCTTAAGGTGATCTGCTGTGATCACCTGCAACGATTTAGTGTAAACAGAGCACAAGATCGCTATGAACATTTGGTCATACATTCGGATAAAGAATTTAGAGAGTGTATCTCACTATTTATTCTTTTCATCCGCCTATGAAATAAGCTAGAAAGTTTATCTTCAAGTATATTTACGTTTGACCAACATATATATACTTTAGCTATACAATTCATGACATACAGCAAGCCTTTTGTTGTTTGTCATTTCCCTTCACTCATTAAAGGAATTCATGATGACTGTAAGTATCACCCGTTTACTTTGTGTTTTTGCCTTATTTGGCCTAATTGGCTGTGGTGCAACCCCAACAACTCTTTCAGGAAAAATGGAAGTTGGTGAGGCCAAAGGCGATGTATCTCCACTATTAGCCGAGGCTGATGAGCTTTGGAAAAGCCGAGGTGATCGCGCTAAGGCTGAAGCTGCAGTTGCTAAGTGGGAAGAAGCACAAAAGCAAGATCCAACCAAGGCGGAAATCCCTTTGAACTTGGCCTATGCTTACTACTTTATGGCTCATGTTCATGATCGCTGGACTGAGGATTCGACTAATAAAATGGAAGCTTGGTACGCAAAAGGTATTAAGGCTGGTGAGCGAGCGATTTTCTTGCAAAATGGCGATTTCAAAAAGATGATCGAAGCTGGTAAAAAGTGGGAAGAAGCTGTTCTGAGCGTTAAGAAAGAAGGCATTCCCAGCTTATATTGGTATGCAACAAACTTGGGTAAATGGAGTTTAATCCAAGGCATCACTACCACCTTGGGCAACAAGGGCCGTATTGTTTCGACAATGAAGCAAGTTCTTAAGCTTGACGAAAAATTCTTCCATGGTGCACCACATCGTTATTTCGGTGTTTATGAGGCCAAAGTACCTGGTGGTAGCATTGAGAAATCAGGAAAAAGTTTTGATAAGGCTATTGAGATTAGCCCCAACTATTTAGATTCACACGTTTTAAAAGCACAATATTTTGCGGGTAAAACCCAAAATGAAGAAATGTTTAAGTCAGTGCTTAACAAGGTGATTGAAGCAGATCCAACAGCGATTCCAGAATTAGAAATTGAGAATAAAAATGCTCAAAAGATCGCTAAGGAATTGCTGATCAATATTGAAGATATCTTTTAAGCAATCTTCATAAGCGAGAAAAGTCCCTTAATTTAATCAAAGTCATGGAGTTTATTATGACAACACGTTTTATTCATAGCCTGTTGGCTTTTGCCCTGATCACAACTTTCAGTACAAGTTCATTTGCTGATCCGGTAAAGTTTAAGATTGCAACTATTGCCCCTGACGGTACTCCTTGGGCATTGCTCCTCAATAAGTTTAAGAAGCAGGTTCGCAAAGAGAGTAATAAAGAGCTTTTACCAAAAGTATATCTCAATGGTATTAAGGGTGATGAGCAGAGTATTGTTCGTCAAGTTTATAAGGGCTCTTTACAAATGGGCGGTGTTTCAACCGGTGCATTATCAACGATTGTACCTGATATGGACATTTTAGAATTACCTTATGCTTTTCCTGATTTTGCTACCGCTGATCAGGTGCTTGATTCAGTGCGTCCTACCGTTGAGGCTTTACTCAATGAAAAGGGTCTAACCTTACTCATGTATTCCGAGAATGGTTATCGCTCATTTGCTACAAAGGATAAGTGCATTCAAAGCCCTGCTGATTTAAAAGCGATGAAAATGCGCTCACAAGAAAGTGAAGTCCATGTAGAGACTTATCGTGCTTTGGGTGCAAGTCCGGTCACCATTTCAGTTGGTGAAGTTTTGTCTTCTTTGCAAACCGGTGTGGTAAACGGCTTTGACAATACCCCGATCATTACGCAAGCTTTGGGGTGGAACCAAGCAATCAAGTTCTTCTCAAATACTCGACACATCTATCAACCAGCACTGATCATTATGAATAAGGCTTGGTTTGATGGCCTAAGTCCTGAGCAACAAAAGATCATGCGTGATAATGCTCAAAAGCTTGAAAAGAAGGGTCGTAAGATGGTGCGCGGTCTTGAGCCAGCTCTGATGAAAAACTTTGCTGATCAAGATGTTAAAGTATGTGACTTGAGTCCTACAGAAAGAGCTGCCTTTAAGAAAGCGACTGCAAAGGTATGGACGGTTAGAGCCAAAAAGGCGAGCAAGCTTGGCAAAAAGCTGATTGAAGCGATGAAATAAGCGAGAAGCCACTTGAGCGAAAATCATACTTCCTTATTAAAACGAGTTGATCAGCTATGCTTTTCCTTAGAGCAAAGACTGGTCACAATTGCTGCACTTTTGATGACAACGACAGTCTGTCTAGACATCGTTTATCGTTCGCTCAATGGCCAACAAAGTCAGCCCTTTGTTTCACTGCTCTCACTTTTTGGTGCAGTCGGTGAAGTCAATCCTGATTTAGAAACCCGTTTAGCACCGGCGATTGCTTTATTTGTTGTTCCATTTGCTCTTGGCTGGGCTGTCTATGCCTCTTTACACCGCGGTGAAAGTGATAACACCAAAAAAGCAATCATTCATGGGCTTTTATGGAGTGTAGGCGCCTATGTATTTGCCGTGATGATTTATGCATTACCTAGTTGTTATGTCTGTATGCTACTTAGTCTACTTATTGGTGGTCTGATCTCATATAGATCAACCGGTGCGGAACAAATCATTAATGCGATCCTTACTCTTTTGGTCGCATGGGGCTCTCTTTCTCTGCCTCAAGGCTACATTTGGAGCCAGGAACTTTCACTCATTTTGCTTGCTTGGGTTGCTTTTTTGGGCGCAAGCATGGCGACTTATCAAAATAAGCATATTCAAATCAGCGCACTCGCGGCCTTGATTCCGGCTTCTTTAAAACCGTATATTCGACCACTAGGGTTGATTGCAACAAGTCTTTTTACTGCTTATATTGCAACCTCTCTTACAATGAGCGTTTTTGGTGACAAAGGCAGCTTTGCAAGCGGTGAAACTAGACCGGCAACCGGTATTCCAGCTTGGGTCATTCTGTTTTCAGGGGTGATTGCTTTTACCCTCATTACTTTACGAAGCTTTGCTTATGGTATTTGGGGCTTTATGCATCCTAATGAGCAAGAGACAGAGGAGTTGAGCCATTGAGTTATGAAGCTTTAATGATGACCGGAGCGATTGTAGGCTTACTTCTACTTTCTTCTCCGCTGTTTTTACTTATCGGATTTTGTACAGCGCTTGGCTATGTCTTATTTGATGATGCCACTTGGTTCGAAGTGGCCTTTGGCGAAAGTATGCGCAAACTCACAGATAAGCCACCCTTACTAGCGGTTCCATTTTTTGTGCTCTCCGGGGCGATTATGAGCCGAGGCGCCATTGCGGAACGCTTGGTCAATGTGGCACGGGCTGTATTTTCCGGCCTTCCCGGTGGCTTAGGGATTGCAACAGTGATTGCCTGTATGTTTTTTGCGGCGATTAGTGGTTCATCTCCTGTGACAGTTATTACCATTGGTGGCGTAATGTATCCTGCTTTGGTTAAAGCAGGCTATACCGAACGTTTTTCAACCGGTTTGGTGACGAGTGCCGGTACCCTAGGGATTCTGATTCCGCCAAGTATTCCGATGATTGTTTATGCAATCTTTGCTAGCGGTACTCAGGTGATTCAAGTTGAGGACCTCTTTTTAGCTGGTGTTGGCCCTGGTTTATTAATTGGTACCTTACTTTCCTTGTATTGCTTTGGGGTCGGCTGGAATCAAGGCGAGCGCTTTAAAGCGAGTGATGACTCGATTAAAGAGCGCTTTATCGAAGGATTTTGGTCCTTAATGCTTCCAGTTCTTATCTTGGGAGGCATCTATTCAGGGGTTTTTACTGCCACTGAAGCCGCTGCAATCAGCGTTGTATATAGTGTTTTAGTAGAATTACTCATCCACCGATCTTTAAAACCTTCTGATCTACCCAATGTTGTCGGAGAATCTACGATTTTAATGGGTAGCCTTTTGGTGATCTTTGCGATGGCGGTTGGTTTAAACGATCTTCTCGCTGAGCTTGAACTACCTGATAGAGCCGCCGCTTGGATTAGGACACAAGATCTAACGCCCTTTACCTTTATGCTTATTCTTAATGGCTTTTTGCTGTTGGTGGGCTGTCTTATGGATATCATGAGCGCAATTATGATCTTGGTGCCTTTATTAGCGCCTATGGCTGCCTCATACGGCATTGATCCTATTCACCTCGGTATCGTGTTTATCGTTAACCTAGAACTTGGTTATTTAACTCCACCTATGGGATTAAATCTCTTTGTATCTTCGTCCTTATTTAATAAGTCAATCGGTGAAGTCATTCGTTCCGTTTTACCCACTTTAGGGATCTTAGCGATTGCTTTGATGTGTGTGACTTATATTCCGACCATTTCGCTTGGTCCGGTTAGAGCCATGCGTGGAGAACCGATTTGGGTACCATTCCCTTCTAGCGAAACCGAAGACTCTAAATCGACATCGGATGATCAAGAAGAAGCAGAGCAAGATGAAGCTCCGGCTAAATCAGGCGCTAAGTCTATTCAAGAGCTAATGAAGATGAACTCTGATTTACTTGATGAAGAGGAAGAAGAGGAAGAGGAAGAAGAGGAATCAAGCAAGTCTAAAGCGCCTAAATCAATTCAAGAGTTGATGAAGGAAAGCGGACTAGATGATCTTGATGACGAGTAAGGTAATTGAGTAAGACACTTCAGCACGATACAGCTAAGTAAATCGCTTGCTGTTCGCTCTGACTTAGGCCTTATGGAATGACCCTATTAACCGTGATTATTTTGATGCGTTTAGAAATTCTTGGCTAGATTCAGTTCTGCTTTTGAACTCTTTACTAGTTTTTGAATGCCTAACGTAAGATGTCTTGTAATTTAAAGATCTTTTGTACGTCTTACAGACGAGTAGCGCTCTTAATCACTACTGTGTCGACAGGTACATTACGATGTCCAGCCTTAGGTGCGGTTTGAACATTGCGGATCTTATCTACAGTCTCCATCCCTTCAATCACCTTACCAAAGACAGCGTAGCCACCACCAAAACTATCAAGGTTACGGTTATTTTGAACATTGATAAAGAATTGGCTAGTCGCGCTATTAGGATTATTGGTTCGAGCCATAGCGATTGTACCTCTTAGATTGGAAAGACCATTTCTAGCTTCAAGCACAATGGGAGCCTGAGTAGTCTTCTTGTTCATGTCCGCAGTAAAACCACCACCTTGAATCATAAAGTTAGAAATTACGCGATGAAAGATTGTATTGGCATAAAAACCACCATCTACATATGCCATGAAATTCTTAACTGTAACCGGTGCTTTTTCAGCATCGAGTTCCACAATAAAGTCACCCATGTTGGTGCTGAACTTCACTTTGGGCTTCGGGTCGGTTTTGGGCTCGGGTTGTGCTTCTTTTGCTGCAGGTGCAGGTGTTCCAATCGTTTTAGTCTTGGCTTCCTCAACAAGCTTAGAGGTCGCTTCTACCGCCTTTTTGGTGTTGGTTTTAATTGCTTCGGCAGCAGCTGAGGCTGCCGCTTTGGTAGCTTCGGCAGCAGCCTTAGCCTTAGCCTTGGTAGCCTCAGCTGCAGCTGTTGCTTTCACCTTAGCGGCTTCGGCTGCCTCGAGAGTTGATTTCTTAATAGCAGCCGCCTTTTCTTTGGCTGCTTCTGCAGCCGCCGCCGCCTTTTCTTTGGCTTTTTGCAGTAAGCTTTTTTCAGGCTCAGCGGCTGGTTTTTCAGTCGCTGCCGGTGTCGCTGCCGGTGCTGGAGTGACAGGAGTATCTTGAGCAAAGCCAAGACTTGGAGTTAAAGCAAATAGACTGGTGAGTAACAGATAGAAAAATAGATTTTTGGAGTATAAAATCATTCAATGCTCCTGTGGGTTTAAGTTGTAATTGAATAGTATGCTTTCTGTGATCACGTTGCAGCATATATGATGTTAAGATATTTCTCGAGAACTATATGCTAGTATAAAACTGCCGTCTACTATAGCGTACATCTGATGCAAAGTATTCCACTTGTGCTTCTTCACTTTTTTAAATGAGTTGTTCTATGTCCCTATTTGTAAGCTTATCTAGCCCAAGTAAGTCATTGGATAGTAAATTGCATACCATCAGTATTTGCTTACTGCTTAGTCTCTGCTCCGCCTGTTCCTTAAGTATTGATACTGAGCCTCAAGCATTGGAAAACTCATCGGATTTAGGATTGAGTTATGAGTTAGACATGAAAGTTCCACCCACTATGACTTTCGATCAAGACCTTGCTCAACAAGATTATGGAAGCTCTGATCAAGGAGGCATAGAGATTGTTGATATGCTTCCTCAAGAAGAAGAATTACGGATTGATGTGAATCCTCGCAATGAACTTGGCCTTGATGCTCAAGAAGTCATTAGTGAAGATCCTCAATTTCATGAATTACCAGAATATGCAGGAGAGTTTGGTGAAATGGCCGGCGAAATGGCCGGCGAAATGGCCGGCGAAATGGCCGGTGACATGGCCGGCGAAATGGCCGGAGAAGTGGCCGGAGAAATGGCCGGTGCTCCAATGGTTGAAAGCCCAATTCAAGGCAGTTTGCCTTATCCTAATTGTGTGATTTATGATGTAATCAATGATCGTTGCGTACAGACACTAAATCGGTCTCAAGAAACCATGTGTGCAGATTGGCAGTCTAGCTATGAAATGTTACGTCCCTTACCATGGACCGGAGACCGATCTACCTGCCAAGTGGGGAGTTATCATCAACAAGGATATGATGACTTTGAGCGCTTACTCAATGTCTATCGGAGGCAACTTGGTCTAGAAGAAGTCGCTGTTGATACGAATGCCACGCTTAAAGAATGTGCATTGGCTCATGATATTGTCGATCGAGATCAACTGACTAGCTTTGATAGTAATTCAGCATGTTTTTCGGCGATTCGTGAGCAGGCTTTCAACATTAGTAATCGTATCAGTTTAACCGGCAATTGGTCCTTGTATAATGCCCTACATGCAACCTTTGGCTTAACGAGCTTTAATCAGGATTTATCCACGACTTTTCCGATTAGACAATATATGCTTTCTCCTCGTTTAACTCGTTTATTAGTGGGTGGTCGTGGACGTTCCGTATGCATGCAAAAAGAGGATGCCGGTTTGGTGAACTTACCTATCAATCTTTTGACCTTGCCAGCACCCGGTGAAAACCCCTATGCCTTACTCAAAGACGGCAATCACAATGGACGAGTACCATGGAGTATAACCATTCCTGAAGGTTTGGCGGTCAATATGCAAATCACTTTGTCAAAACTGCAAGGTAATCGCTTTATTGATGTACCAATTTCATTAGGCGCAATGCCGGCTAATACAAGAGAAATTGGCTTTTTCTTTATTCCTGAGGAAGCACCGGTAGCAAACGTTCTTTACCGGATTGATGCTTCTTGGGAATCTGAGTTGGGTATGCATCATTATCAAGTCTTTAGCATGCTTGGTTTATGTGGACTTGGACAGCCCGATGAATGTACGCCTTTACCTGACTCATGTGCTTTGAACGGTTCACACTGCGCACTGTTAAATATTGGCACCGCCGAAGAACGTTGGGGCTGTTTATGGGATGGTCCAATCGATGCAAGAGGAGTCTGCGACGGCCTTGGGGCCTTATCCTGTAACCAAGGCACTTGCGTATCTTTTAACCAAGGTACTCAGGTCTGTGCTCAAGTATGTGATACTCAAGTTGCTGATGCCCATGCTAACTCTTGTGCAACAATTTGTCCTGATGGTTTTGCAAATACCGGAGCCTATGGTCTTTGTCCTTAGAAAGTCCTGAGAAAGTGACTTGCTCAATGTCACTTTTTAGCCAAGCTTTTATCCACAGATCATAGTGAAGCTGAATCTATACACTTGAAACCTAGTATAAAATCGGTTTACTGTGCCTCATCCTTAAGAGTCATCCGACTCATTCACGCATACTCGACATATTTGTAAGAGGGATCAGTGATGTCTAATTCAACACAAATGATCAGCGAGCTTCTCGGAGCAGAGGCCGATTTTTATCTTAATCACAACTCACAGACTATCCCAAAAGACCAACTACATCTTCCCGGTGGAGATATTATTGATCGAGTTTGGCGTGATAGTGACCGTCCGGTTACTGTTCTACGTAATATGCAAACTCTACTCAATCATGGTCGTTTGGGAGGTACTGGCTATACTTCAATTTTTCCTGTTGATCAGGGCATTGAACACTCGGCTGGTGCATCTTTTGCCAAAAATACTTCATACTTTGACCCAGAGGCGATCGTAGAGTTTGCCGTGGAGGCTGGCTGTAATGGTGTGGCTTCTACCCTTGGCGTTTTATCAATGACCGCTCGTAAGTTCGCTCACAAGATTCCTTATATTGTGAAGTTGAATCACAACGAGCTTCTTTCTTACCCTAATCAGCATGATCAAGTGATGTTTGCTCGGGTGAATCAAGCCTTTGATATGGGTGCTGTAGGTGTTGGCGCAACCGTTTATTTTGGTAGCCCTGAAAGTCGTCGTCAAATCATGGAGGTTTCAGAGGCCTTTGAACGAGCTCACGAGCTTGGTATGTTCACCATTTTATGGTGCTACCTTAGAAATAGTGACTTTAAAAAGGCTGATCAAGACAACCATGATGCAACAGATTTAGCAGCACAGGCAAATCACCTTGGTGTTACGATCAAAGCTGATATTATCAAGCAAAAATTAAGCTTTGGTAACCGCGGCTATCTTTCAATGGGTCACGGTAAAACCGATCAAAGAATCTATGATCACCTCACCAGTGATCACCCGATTGATTTGTGTAGATACCAACTCGCCAACTGCTACATGGGTCGTGTCGGCTTAATTAGTTCCGGTGGTGCCTCTAGTGGCACTAATGACTTAGCTGATGCAGTTAAAACAGCCATCATCAACAAGCGAGCCGGTGGTATGGGGCTTATTTTGGGTCGAAAAGCCTTCCAAAGACCAACCGCCGAGGGGATTGAGCTGATCAACCGAGTTCAGGATGTATACTTGGATCCAAGCATCACAATTGCTTAAAAAATGATTTGATGATTGCTGTCGTAAGAATGAGCTTTTGATCTATCTTGAAGATCACCATTTATCTTTGGGACCAAAAAGTGAAGCAATCCAAACAAGAATAAGACATGTGCATACCAGTATGACATTTGTGACACTATCGCTAAAGCCCAATTCCAAGATGTAATTACATGTATAAGGGATAAGCGTCATTACACCAAAGAAGACTATAAAGTTGTAAATGCTTTTTAGCATACGACAAACCTTCCTTTCTTTTCTTTGAAGGCCAACTTTAAAGGTAGCAACCATATATTTAACTTAAAATTAACGTTAAATATTATGCATTTCCTAACTATTTTAAGAAACTGTGCAACAATATTTAATTTCTGGCGAGAGAGTATATGCCCCCTAATTATAAAAAGGAGTGTATACATGCCTGCTCACTTACGTTTTCAATCTCAGGCTTGGGCCACGCATCATGTGGTATCTCGATGTATTCAAGGTTTTGGTTTTTTGAAGCCCACCCGAGAGATCCGAGCGATTACTAGAGGTGTTTTGGCTTATTCGCTAGAACAGCATCAAAACAACATAGAGCTTCATCATTATGTGTTTCTAAGCAATCACTTTCACTTGCTATTAAGTTCTAAATCAAGCCCAGACCTTGCGGAGTTCATGTGCCATTTTAAAGGGAACTTAGCTCGGGAGCTAGCTCGAGTTCACAATTGGTATGGTACATTATGGCAAAAGCGTTATTCGAGTGAGGAGATTCTTGATGAAGATGCGCTGACTGAGGTCTTTAAGTATATCACGCAAAACTCAGTCAAAGAAGGTCTTGTTGATCATCCAAAAGATTGGACTGGGCTTCATGGTTATCGCCAGTTGGTGATGGGTAAGAAAGTCAGTGGTCCATGGGTGAACCGAACTGCCTATTATCATTCAATTCAGAGACGAGAGGGTAAGTTGATTGATGAGTTTACAACTCAACATCAGATCAAATTAACAGCGCCACCAATGTGGGCTCATTTATCCAAAGCCGAGTACAAACAAAAGTGTATAAAACTGAGTGCGGAAGCCACTCGAGACGCCTTGATCAAGCGTGGGCCAAAAGCGTCACTTGGCATGAGAATAGTACTGAGTGAAAGTGTACGTAAAGTAAGGTTAACCAAGTCAGGAACTCGGCCATTGTGTAGAACCAAGTGCATCAAAATGCTTAAAGCTTACCAAAAGACCTACTTTGAGTTTAAGGCCAAGTTCCAAGAGGTTTCAGCCGATTTGCGACAAGCAATTCGGCAAGGCTGTGATACTGCCTCAATTTGCTTTCCTACTGGTGGTGTGCCTTTGTTTGGTTGTCGTTATTCACCGGATTGAACGTGATAAAACGCGCATGTAGTGGCTTTTTGATATTTTGGTAATGGTAAGTTTAATCGCATAAGGATATTCATCATTAGATAAAGGTTTTGAGGCTTTAGCTTAGGGTTAAGGAGTGGGAGAGCTGTGTTTAAAATAATGGAGAGTTAAGCTTTAAAAAAAGTTTCTTTAAGAGGCTGATACCTTTTAAGATACCTTTTAAGATAATACCTTTTAAGATACCTTTTCAAATTAAACCCACTCAGGAGCAAGCAAGCATATGTCAACTATGTGGCAAGGCATCAAAGATAAGGCTAAAAGTTTAGTGACTCGGCATGGTACCGAGATTGGTACGGTCGCTAAAATTGCGGCGCATGCACTTATGCCCGGGGCGCCGGTGTTGGTGGGGGCGGTTGAGGCTTTGTGTGATTATAGTGTGGATAAGCTCGATGATGCTCAAGATCAAGAGTTGGCTCAGATGCTTGAAGAGCTCGGTGGAGATGTGGTTCAGCTTGAAAGGGTTTTGGAACATTTAGGAGGGCAGCTTGAGGGGGTGATTAGTCAAATGACGATGATGGCTTCGTTTACCTCTCCGGATGTTCTTGAAGCGATGTTTAATACCGCTTTGGAAACCCAATATACGGCCTTGCGTGATGAGATGAGGGCTTTAGTGCCCAATTTAGAAAGCGTGAAGCGACAACAAGTTCAAATGCTACAACAACAAGCTTTGCAAGGGGATATGTTGGCGCAAGTACAAGACAGTTTAGATGCTGCTTTGGCCTTTAATGCGCCTTTGGCCAGTGAGGGCATTGTAGGGGCCCAAATCGCGACCTTTTTGGCGGCTCGCGGGAGCTTTCAAAGCGCTTTGCTTAATGGTGACCACAGTGAAGCTGAACAGGCTTTGGCCGATATGCGAATGATTTCACCCAATGGCAATACTTATCGAGTGAGCGAAATGGCGTTTAAAGCGTCCATCAAAGACTTTGAGGGGGCCGAAAAAGTTGCTAAAACACTAATTGGAAGCGGGGCGCAAGATCCTAGATTACAACGAGCGATCACTGGGATCACCGCCTTGGTGGGGCAAAGTAAGCGCGAACGCTTAAGACAGCAACAAGCCCAACAACAAACTCAAAATTCTAGTCCAGAGCAAGCTATACGCTTAAGCCAAGGCGCTAAAATTGGAGATCAAGGGTGGTGCCTTACAAGCCTATTGGGCCGAGGAGGTATGGGGGAAGTGTGGCAAGTGGAAAATCACTTGGGGGCTCAAGGTGCTTTAAAGCTGATGCATCATAGTTTGGGTGCCGATCCACAGTTTGTGCGCCGTTTTCAAGATGAAATTAGGGCCTTGCAGGGATTATCGCATGAGTTGGTGATCAAGATTTTAGATTGGGGTTGTGATCAAGAGAGTGGCCTGTGGTATTTTGTGATGCCATTTATTAAGGGCATGAGTCTACATCGGATTATGGCTCAAAAAAAGCTGAACTCTGCCCAAGTCACACGCCTAGCTTTGGATTTGGCTTCGGCTTTATCGACTTGCCACCAAAAGCAGATTGTCCACCGTGATATTAAGCCCGAAAATATCATGATTAATGAGCAGGGGCGTCCAATCTTAATTGACTTTGGTATTGCGCATACGCACACGGAAGCCCAGCAAACCACAATGGCCACGCCGGGTTATGCACCACCGGAACAGCTTCGAGGGCACAAAATAGAGGCAAGTGCTGACCTGTATGCCTTAGGCTTAACCTTGGCCGAATGCATGGGTGATCATGTAGATGAGCAGTGGGAACGTCTTTTGGCCAAGCTGACTCACTATCGGCCCCAACGGCGGGGCAGTGCTCAAGAGCTATTAGTGCATTTAGGGGGGGGAACTCAATATCATTTGTGGCGAGAGGGCAAAGAGCCACAAGGGCCATTTGGGCTTAAAAAAGTGGTACAAGAGCTTTTGAACAACGCTCAAAATGTTAGGTTGTGGTGGG
>CAKZRU010000001.1 GCA_937146725.1 uncultured Myxococcales bacterium | reverse complement strand
ACCGGCTTGCATTTCACCGGCTTGCATTTCACCGGCTTGCATTTCACCGGCTTGCATTTCACCGGCTTGCATTTCACTATCTAATAACTCCGCATCGAGTTCTGCATCCGCCGTGGTGGGTCCACCTAACTTATAATCTACAAGCTCACCAACTCGAGAATCTCCTGTATTTTGTGTGATATCAAGTGCTTGACTACAGGCATTTAAGGTAAACACTAAGATAAGCAAGTAAACTCGATTGACTTTAGATAATAGGGTGCTGCCGGTCATCATTGTAAGTCCTTAAAGTAAAAATCTAGAATCGAATTATAGCGAAAAAGAGTTATGCTGTCATTCTATTGATCTAAGTCAACAGTTTATTAGCCATGACGCTTAATCATGTGTATACTCCACTGTTTAAGAAAATCGCTAACTTAATTTAATTACGAATCATACAGACTTCTTCTAAGGTAAAATACATGAGTGAGCAAAACTCTCAACTTACGCATCAAGATGAACCTAAATCACAAATTGCGGAAACACAAACTGAGCCTTTAGCTGAGACTAGCAAACTCAGTTCGGCCGTAACTGTTTTGCAACGTGGAGAGCGAACTTTTTACATTGTTGGTACTGCTCATATCTCAGCAAAAAGCGTCGTTGAAGTCAGAGAAACCATCGAAGCTGTAAAACCGGATTCAGTGTGCGTAGAGCTTTGCAATACTCGTTTTCAAGCCATGAATGATCCTGATCGTTGGAAAAAGCTCGATATTTTTCAAGTAATTAAACAAGGGAAAATGTTATATTTTTTAGCGAATCTCGCGCTCTCGGCTTATCAAACAGCTCTTGGCGAAAAGTTTGGGGTAAAACCCGGTGAAGAACAAAGAGAAGGCATTCGAGTAGCCAAGGAAGCCAATGCAGAGTTAGTTCTTGCCGATCGAGATATTCAAGCCACACTTAAAAGAACTTGGGCGAATATTGGATTCTGGTCTAAACTCAAGCTTCTTGGTTCTGTCTTTGCACCGGCCGAAGAAGCTGAAGAACTGACCGAAGCAAAGCTTGAAGAAATGAAGGACAAAGATACGATCACTGAAATGATGCGTGAGTTTGCCAAAGCCTTACCCGAAATCAAAACGCCTTTGATTGATGAGCGCGATCAGTATTTGATCCAAAGCGTGGTCAGCGCACCTGGTAACACAGTCGTTGCAGTTGTAGGTGCCGGCCATGTTGAAGGTATGGTTGAGCATTTTAATGCTGAAACAGCGATTGATCTTGAAGCACTGTCGATCATTCCACCAACTCCACTTTGGGTTAAATCATTAAAATGGATCATCCCAAGTATTATTTTGGGTGCTTTTTATGTTGGATATCAGAATCAAAGCGGTGAATCATTTGAGATGATGCTGACTGCCTGGATTTTACCAAATGCCGTGATGGCTGCCTTGTTGAGTTTAATCGCTTTGCCCAAACCACTTTCTGTTTTAACCGCAGCGATCGCTTCTCCAATCACTTCGCTTAATCCGGCTTTAGGTGCGGGTATGGTGGTTGGTCTAGTTGAGGCTTGGCTCAGAAAGCCAACTGTGGCTGATAGCGAAACCTTGGTTAGTGATGCGGCAACCATAAAGGGTATGTATAAAAATCCCTTTTCTCGCGTTCTTTTGGTTGCCGTATTTGCGACCATGGGGTCTGCACTAGGTGCCTACATTGGTTTTGCGTGGGTACTTAGCCTATTTTAATCATGTTTTGAGCTCAGTAATGTCCGCTTCACACTTACACTACCTTATTCTTTCATTAACTGTTTTACTTCTCTCTGCCTGTGCGGGCTTTGGCGAACGCTTTGCCGAAGAAGAAATCATGGCGACCCAAAGTCTAACTTGGAATGATATAGAACCTATCTTTCTTGCGGAATGTGTGGGCTGTCATGATGATCCCCCCAAATTGGGCGCACCACAAAGCCTAAGAAACTACGATGAGGTCGCTCCCTGGCTTAACCGAATAAAGGTACGTTCACTCGACCTAAAAGATATGCCCCCCGGTGGACTCAGAACTCAGGGCGCTGATATTTTATTGAGTGAATGGATACGTCAAGGCGCTCCCTTTGCCGACCAATCTGAAGAAATGGCTGGAGAGCAAGCAGGAGAAATGGCCGGAGAAACAGCTGGAGAAATGACAAAAGACTCACCTAGTTGGGAGCATGATATCTATCCTCTTTTTGAGATTTACTGTAACACCTGCCATGCCAATCCTCCCACCGGCGGAGCGCCCTTTCCTTTAAAAACGTATGAGCAAGCTCAACCTTATCTTGACCGCTTTCAAGTTCGTGTGATTGAACTTCAGGATATGCCGCCTGGAGGGATTAGCAATCTTGAGGACTTAGAGTTATTACAAACTTGGCTAGATTTAGGTGCACCTCAATGACCGCCTTATACGGCCGATTTTTGTTAAGAAAACTTATCGTTTTACTTTGCCTAAGTTCTTTCATGAACGTATTTCGTGGCCACTTAGCTTATGCCAAAAAAGCTCAATTTACTCCTCGCTATCAAATGGCTTTAGGACTGAGCTTAGCTGATCAACTTAGCCCTTCTGAACAGCGCCAACTACCTTGGCGCTCACTTGAACAATCAGCACTTACTCCAACTCGAGCTGACCTAGGTTTTACTTATCAAGCGCCAAGATCAAACTGGGTGACTGAGCTTGGCTTAAGACTCTTTAGAATGAACTTCGAGCAACACAATCGCCAAATCAGACCCCTGATTGATCCTAAAGGTCAGGGCTTGGCGTTAGGTGAACTCTCTCTACGCTATGAACCACAATCAAAATACGCACCTAAAGTCCTTTTGGGCCATTTTTTACTCAGCGTTGAGCATAGCCATTGGCAACATCTAGCTGATCAAAGAATCAGCGCCTTAGAATATAATGCTTGGCGACAGGAGATGCCAAGTTATAGCTTATCCGTCTCTCCCCTCGATCGTTTTGTGCTCGGTGCAAGTCTAAGTAATACACTTAAGCAACATGAATATAGGCTATCTGTTGCTCTCCCAAGTTCTGGCTCTTGGAGTCGCTTGAACCTTAGGGATGAATCCGGAATTATTTTTGATACGGCCTGGGGTTGGCAAACCAAGACATTTCAAACGAGTGTGAACCTCATTTATGCTCATCAACTGATTCTGCAAAACTCAACTTTAAGCTATGTTGATCAGCAACTAGCACTGCAAACTCTTAAGAGTCAACGAGTTGATTTACTGGGACGTGAACTTAGGCGAAATGAGTTATATTTACAAGCGAACTCAACTTGGAATATAGGTCGTTTAAATCGCTATCAATCCAAGTGGAATTCTAGTTTAGGTCTAAGAAACTCGACGATAACCAACCATGTCTTATCCGCTGCTGAAGAAGCAAGCCTGGCTCAAACTTCACTGCTTGGTTTAGGATTAAATAGTCGTCAAAGCTTGGCGTTCTATCGCTTAGATCATGAGCAAGTTCCATCCAATACCGCCCGTTGGCCAGATATTTGGCGTATTTCATACCTATGGAGAGATCCCCATACCCAATTTGCGTATGATGAGCGCCATAGAAGCTTAGTCGAGTTTATATATAGTGGCTCAAACTCAAGTTTAAGTTTTTGGTGGATGCATTTATGGAACGCAAACGCTAACCGTTGGGCCGTGAGCAATGATGTGATTGGACTCAGTCTTGAGTTTTATAGTCTGCACTAAGCTTAGTGCAATACTAAAAAACAAATCTACTCAGGATTAAAGCCTCTTAAAACCTTGAGTTTACCTTTTTCAAAAGTGAGCAAGGCAACTAAGCGTCCCTGTGGATCAGTTGCTCGACATAAGCTTAACTCAGATGGGGGCAAATCCGAGGGTGCTGTAATCAGTTTACCCTGCCGAACAGCAAGTACAGCTTCTTGACTTAACGCTAAATGCGTGGCTTGAGGTAAAGCCTCAACCAAGGGGGTTAATAGCTGATCTAAGTTTTCTCCACTGATGTTTTCTAAACTTTGACTATGCTCCAAAACAAAGGCGCCGGCTTGGGTTCGTTTTAAAGCACTTAAGTGCGTATTAAGTCCCATATTTTGACCTAAATCAAAGGCTAAACTTCGGATATAAGTTCCCTTTGAACATTTCACTCGAACGCTAGCCTTAGGCAATAAACCTTGCTCTGCCTGTCCGGGAGTAAAACTTAGTAATTCAAGTTCATAAAAGGTGACTGTACGAGTCGGTACCTCCACTTCTTCACCTCGGCGAGCCTTGGCATATAAGCGTTCACCATTCACTTTAATCGCCGAAAAAGCCGGTGGTCTTTGCTCATGTGTTCCTAAAAAGCGAGCAAGGGTATCCTGCACTTGCTCTTGGGTCAGTGTATCTAACTTTATCCATGGATCTTGTGCCACCATCTCACCTTCAGCATCATAGCTATCGGTTGACATTCCAAAGGTAATTTCGGCCTCATAGCTTTTATCATCGGCGGTGAGATAGGGAACAAGCTTGGTGCCTTCACCAAGACAAATCACCAACAAGCCGGTTGCCATTGGATCCAATGTGCCTGTGTGTCCCATCTTTTTAACACCCGTAAGACGTCTTAAATCACGAATGACATCAAAACTTGAGTGTCCCTTAGGCTTATCAATTAAAAGCAAGCCATGAGCGATTTTTGATGGTCTTTTTGCTTTACGGGCCATCTTATCATGCCTATCTAAAATCTATAGTTTCTAAGAGGGAAGCTTGTAAACATAATCCATGAGTATAAGACTTTAGGACCTAGGGTCCACGCCTACCGCTCAAGAAACTTATGAGTCATCCGACTTCATATTTATCGACGGCTCACTCACCAGATGGATCGTCGTCTATATCACTTAAGCTGCTTTTATCACCACGATGCTCTACCGCAAAGGCCTCATCACGTGCCTTAACCTGCTCTAGTAGACCTTCCATGTAAGCACCACGCTCAATAGAGTCATCATAGTAAAAAGCAAGATTAGGTGTTACTCGGGCTCGAATCTCTTGCCCTACCCGTCGTCTCAAAAAGCTTTTCGCTCGCTCGAGAGCTGCTTCAAGCTTTTTAATTTCTTGCTCATCACCTCGAGCATAGTAATAAATCTTGGCATGACCAAGGTCCGGGCTGACCACCACATCAGTGATATCAACAACCCGTAAACCAGGGTCTTTTGCCTCAACTAAAAGACATTGAGCAACGACCGAACGAATTTGCCCACCGAGTCGATCTCGGCGATTCTTTGCTCCGCTCATCTTACAGACGAACCTCATCATCAATACGGCGTCGGATTTCTTTATAAGAGATTACTTCAAGGATATCACCCTCTTGTACATCCTTATATCCATCGATCGCAATACCGCACTCATAACCGCTAGAAACTTCTTTAACATCATCCTTGAAGCGCTTCAAAGTATTGATTTGCCCCTCATGGACTTGTTCACCCTCACGCATAACGCGAGCATGAGCATTACGAGTCACCTTACCATCGAGTACAAAACTACCAGCAATGGAACCAATACGTTGAATATGGAACACGGCACGTACTTGCACTTTACCAAGTTTCTCTTCAATAATTTCGGGCTCAAGTAAGCCACTCATTAAGTCTTTCACTCGGTCGATAAGCTCATAAATGATTGAGTACTTAGAAATATGCAAGTCAGCTCGTTCAGCAATCTTTTTCGCCTTAGTATCTGCACCTACATTAAAGCCAATAATGGTTGCTTCAGAAGCTTGAGCCAAAGTCACATCTGACTCGTTCACTAAACCAATGCCCGAAGAAATAACCTTTACTTCAACTTCATCTGTGCTTAGGGCCTCAATCGAAGCCTTAATGGCCTCTAAAGAACCTGATACATCAGCTTTGATGACCAAGTTTTGATACTTCTTAACATTGGTATTCCATGGGTCGCTTGGTAGAATTGAAGCAGGCTTATTGGCCTCACGTGCTTTCACTTCACGATTGCTCACAATACGCTTGGCATCACGCTCATTCTTGACCAAATAGAATTCTTCACCAGCAGCTGGTACACCATTTAAGCCCGCAAGCTCTACCGGTGTTGATGGGCCTGCTTCTTTGATCGCCTTACCAAAGTGATCACTCATCATGCGGACACGACCGTAGTTTTGTCCAACAAGCATGTAGTCACCCTTTTTAAGAGTACCCTCTTGTACCAAAACGGTCACTACTGAACCACGCCCCTTATCGACACGTGCTTCAACAACTCGTCCATAAGCGGGTTTCTTAGGATTAGCCTTAAGGTCAAGAACTTCTGCTTGTAACGCAAGATTCTCTAAAAGTTCGTCAACACCATCGCCGCGTAGCGCACTGATATTAACAAACATTGTATCACCACCCCACTCTTCGGGAATCAATTCATGACCGGAGAGTTCTTGGCGGATACGATCTAGATTTACACCTTGTTTATCGCATTTATTAACCGCGACAATCACCGGTACACCGGCTGCCTTCGCATGGTTAATGGATTCAACTGTTTGAGGCATTACACCGTCGTCAGCCGCAACCACTAAAACGATCAAGTCGGTCACTGAAGCACCACGAGCACGCATTGCTGAGAATGCCGCGTGGCCTGGCGTATCCAAGAATACAACCGGACCGCTTTCAGTCTGTACTCGATAGGCCCCAATATGTTGGGTAATGCCACCGGCTTCACCTGAAGCAACATCTGCGGAACGGATCCGATCAAGCAAGGTTGTTTTACCATGGTCTACGTGTCCCATGATTGTTACAACCGGTGCACGCAATACTGCATCTGGATCTTCCTCAACAGTATCTTCGGCTTGTTCCGCCGCTGGACCAGAAAGCAATTCTTGCTCATCAAAGGAAACATTCTTTGCTTCAAACTTAAACTCTGGTGCAATCAGCTCAATGGTTGCAAAATCAAGTTGTTGGTTAATCGTTGCCATGACTCCCAAGTCCATGAGCTTACGAATGATATCAGCAGATTTAACGCTCATCACCTTACCAAGCTCACCCACACTCATGGTTTCATCAACTCGAACAACTCGCTTGTGTGCTGCAGGTGTTGTCAGAACAACCTTTGCACCCTTGCGACCCTTGCCTTTACGGCGAGCTCGATGATGACTATAACGATTACCACCATAAATATCTTGCTGGTGAATCTCTTGGCGTCTTCTTGCATTACGAGCTGTCTTCTGGCGCTCACCAAGATCCTCTGGTTTAGGAGTTACTCGAATCCTGCGTCGAGTTTCCTTATTTGGATTAGCAGCCTCTGGCACTTGGGTGATGATCTGATCAAGATTTGGCTCTGGACGAGGTGCTCTCGGTGTTCTCGGTGCTCTTTGGCTATTACGATCGCCACGATCGCCACGATCACTACGACGGGAATTACCACCGCGTCCACCACCACTGCCGGTGCGAGCTTGTAATTGCTCTAGCGAAATACTACGACCAGTCATTGTTGCCATTTGGCCACTACTGCTCTTGTCACTTGGACGCTTTACGATAATTTCACGTTTGATCGTCCGTTGACTTACTGTCTTTTCCTTAGCTTTAGCCTCAGAAGCCTTACTCTTAGCCGCAGGTGCTTCTTCGTTCTTAGCTGTAGGTCCTGCCTCGCTCTTGGTAGCAGGTGCTTCCTCGCTCTTGGCTGCAGACGCTTCCTCGCTCTTGGCGGCAGGCGCTTCCTCGCTCTTGGCGGCAGGCGCTTCCTCGCTCTTGGCGGCAGGCGCTTCCTCGCTCTTGGCGGCAGGTGCTTCTGTTTCCACACGTGCCTCATCATTTGGTGTTGAACGTTGTTCTACACTTTCTGTGGACTGAATGGATTCTTTAGGTACCTCAGCTGCCTTTTGCGCAGATTTATATTTCTCTGCAGCAGCAAGAATCTTTTTGAGATGGCGAGGTGAAACCTCTGTATTTGGACTTTTGATCACGTTAATCTTGGCTGACTGAGCAATCTCAACGATTGTCTCATAGTCAACTCCTAGATCACGCATGATTCCGAAGACTGTTTTTTTGTCGCTCATGCCTACTCCCACCCTCTCAAAAAATTATATAAACACACACGAGGGTGATTCAACGATTAAGGTTGCGTACTTGGAACTACTTTTATCGTGAAGAACTTGCAACTAAAACTTGAGATATCTTAAGAATCTCTTGTTTTAATTGCTGGGAAAGCGGTTCATTTTTAAGGCCAATCGCTACGCGATGAACCTTACCAATCAATAAACCTAATGCTTCTCCACTCCACTTCTCAACAAGGCTATCTAGCCAACTTATAAGGTTTTTATCTGAATTGACCCATATCATGGATCGCTCATCTAAGAAAGGTGCTTGCACAACGGACAAGCTATTTTTCTTCTGAAAACCATTCATCAATTTTTCTTTGCTCGACTCGGCAATATCAGATGATAAAACGAGTAAAGAAAGCTCATCTCGAGCCTGCTCAAGCATATTCAAACCTGAAACGAGTTCAGCCCGTCGCCGAGCAAGACCGATCAGATTACTTATTTTATTGAGCTGAGCCTCAACAATCGCTTGCAGAAGCCCATTCAATTCTGGCAAAGAAGTTGCCTCTTTAAATGACACACTCAAAGATCTCTTCTTTACCGCTCTTTCAATACAATCATACTTAAAACAAAGATGAGCGCCTCGGCCCGGAGCCTTAAGGTAAGGATCTAACCAAGCTTGCCCTTGTGGATCACGAACAAAACGTAACAAGTCATTACGTGGTGCTCGCTCACGACAAGAGCAACACATACGTGTTCCTTTTTCTTGGTTAAGTTTTACTCTTACAGTCTTGCGCCGATTCACAACTTTGCCTTTATGATTATTTTCTCAGAGAGCTACATCATAGAGAACGAATTGCATCAAGGATTTTTGACGCATTCTCTTGAGAAATCTGAAATCTTGTACTCATTTCGGAAACCGAAAGAGATTCTAAATCACTCAGATGTGGCATTCTTAGGCTTTTTGCTTGCTGCTTAAGCTGTGATGTCAATACGTCATGATTATGTGGCCAAGACTTACGTCGGCTTGAACGGTTTGCTATCGCTTGTTCTTCAAGCTTGTAGTACTCACGAGCAACTCTAATGATCGCTTCGGCATCTTGAGCATCGACATTGGGTAATTGAGCTAATTCTTCTACACTTGACTCATTAAACTGCTCAAGTGAACGATAATTGTTCTTTTCCCAAATCTCTAGCAAGGTCTCTTCATTGACATCTTCATGTTGAGCGAGCTTTTCAAATACACGACGCTCTCGCTCTTGCATGGTTTTTTCATCATAAATGTTCAAAGTCCAGCCGGTTAATAAGCTTGCCAAGCGAACATTTTTACCTTTTTTACCAATCGCTTTACTCAAGTCTTCATCGGGTACAGTTACATCCATAGTTCTCTTATCTGAATCGATCAAGATGCGAGAAACTTGAGCAGGCTGTAAGGCCTTGCAGACATAAATATAATCCTCTGAAGAATAAGGTACGATCTCGATTTTATCGCCACCGATCTCGTTTTCAACCAATTTAACACGACTTCCGCTTGGCCCAATACACGCACCTGCTGGATCAACATTGGGATCTTTACTGGTGACCGAGATCTTTACGCCTCGAGATTCACGACCAAATACTCGTGCAACATGTTTGATTTCAACAATACCATGATAAATCTCAGGCACATTTTGCTCAAATAATTTACGAATAAAGTTTTCATGTCTTTGAGATACAGTAATCGAAGTTGACTTACGATCGGGTTCTTTGCGTACTTCAGTGATTACACAGCGAATCTGCTTACCTAAGCGATAAGTCTCATGTGGAATCTGTTGATCTCGAGGTAAGATCGCCTCAACCGTTTCTTCTTGATTTGAGGTGTACAAGGCCACAATAATCGCCCCTCCACGCTCAAAACGTCTGATTTCACAGGTTTCGATTTCTTCTCGTCCCTGAAAATCTTCAAAGATTTTATCACGCTCAGCTTCTTTGAGTTTTTCACGAAGAGCACTCTTGGCAGCTTGAGCAGCTATACGGCCAAAGCCTTGGTTTTGGTGATCTAATAGTAGAAGGTCTCCAAAGCGCTCACTATATAATTGAGACTGCTGTCGCTCTTCTGCTAAACGAATCTCAAGATCTTGAATCGCATCATCCAAAGCTTGGCGATCTGGGCCTTTTTTGCCGCGTCTTTCTGACTTTAGACCGGCAATTTGACGAGTCAGTAGTTCACCTTTATACAAAATGGGTAAGCGAATATACTGACCAACTTGCAGATCAAGCGCATATTCATTACGAGCCACTTCGATATCGAGTTGATTTTCTGAATAAACTAAGGTGAGTCGTTCAATTTCAGAGTCACGAGCATCATGCTGACCACGACGCATAGATTCATACTCTGGCTCGTCGATATCATCATCATCATCACTAATGATGCGGATCACATGAGCAAGGGTAACTTCACCACGCTCTTCATCAAAAATGGCTTCGATGGCTTTGTTTGTACCAAATACTTTCTTAGCAGCCTTCAACATGGCAGTCTCAAGGGCGTCATGTAAGCGCTCTTGAGTGATTCCCTTATCTTTGGCGACTTGGGCGATGAGCTGTCGTAGGTCGAATGCGTTCATCTTCGCTCCAATTTTGGGGTCAAGACCAAGTGAGTAAAACTCGCCTTAGTCGTTTTAAGGTTAAATGAATTAGTTTAGTTTTCAGTCTGTTTTTGAGTTTCTTTTTGAGCAGCACGACGCGCTCTAAAGATCTCTTTTATCTCATCATCACTATAGTGAAGTTTAGCTCTCAGAATGAGTGAAAGAGGAACCAAATGCTCACCATCGGTGCAGGCTAATCGTACATCAGCTTCTGCACCATTTTCGCTACGAGTCAATTCAAGGATCTTACCTTGAAACTTTCTACGACCACGCAGAGGACTAAGTAAACGAATCTGGGCCGGATGATTTATGTATTCTTCAAAATCATAATCAGACATTAAAGGACGCTCAACGCCTGGTGATGAAACCCGTAAGTCATAGGCTTCCGGAATCGGGTCTTCAACATCAAGTACAGCCGAAATTTCTGGACTCACCTCTCCACACTGATCAAGAGTAATTCCGTCTTCATGGTCTAAGAATACCCACAAAATCGTTCTTCTACCTTCTTGACTACGCTCTAGGCCAACTAAACGAAGCCCAGCAGCTTCGACAACAGGCGCAATCGCTTCCATTGCTTTGGCGATATTTGCTTGTCTTAAAGCGCCGATATACACGGGAGTTGACATAAAAATCTTTGACCTTTGTTGATGAGATTGGATGAATCGTTTGGTCTTATATAAAGATCAAGCAAACATTAGGTAAAACTCGAAACAACACCATACCGTAGGCATAAAAAAAGGCTTTTCTCAGCGAGAAGCCTTTTGTATTGTTCGCCGTTCAGTTCTTGATCAAAGACCAATTACTTTATTGTTAGCCATGTCTTATAGCACCAAATACTTAAATAGACAAGTATTTTAGCAAATACAAATCTGAGTCCGAGTAATCTTCTACTCACCTGTGGGTAATTGGTAAATCCGCAGTCGATCAAAAGAACTTGGAGCCGACCAATTATTAAAGGCAAAATAACGTCCTTCTAAAGGATGAGAGTCACGCTCAGCTAATATAAAACGCTTATTAATGTACCAGTAAATGACTCCCTTTCGTTTTTCAATCACCCATGTTTCTTCTTGATCTTTTGTTACACATTTTTTGTGCGGGCTAAGTCTACAAGAGTGATCATTATGTCGGTCTTCCCCATGCTCATCTTGGCGGGCAATGGCTCGAACTGTATTTTTCCAACCACCGTTGATCAAAATATAACCGCTTTGATGGTTCATTCCATCACCAAAAACCTCACATTTTACATCACCCTCATCACTGTGAGCTTGCACAGTAAAGCTGATTCTTAAATCGCCTTGAGGTAACTTTGTTTGAAGCCACAAAGCAGCATTATGGGCTTTAGCGACTGTTAAACGCCCTTCTTTGATCACCCAAGCCTTCCCATTTCCTTCCGCACCTTCCACTTCATGGCCTAAGTCTGGTTGCCCCTGTCTAAACTGTTCCAAAGCGCGAGTCTGATTAAAATCTTCGGCAAAAACAAGCTTAGCGTCCGAAGGCAAAGGGCTTAAACTTTGAGTGCCTTCTTGATATACAACAAGACCGATCACAACCAATGTGATCGCAAGAAGTATGAAATACCAAGGCTTAGCTTGCATAATCAATTTACTCGTCTTGTTCTGCATCAAGCATATCTTGAGCATCCTTTAAGCTGATCTCAAAGCTTGCCTTTGGTATCTTTGGTAGATCTTGAACAAACTCCGGCATTCGCTCTAAGGGTGTATACACTTCAAGTGAACTTGGTGTACTTGCAATCAATGTCTTAGATTCTTCTCGCCAAGAGCTTTGCACCGGATGATCTTTGGGCACATATTGCTCAAGGGTTTGGGTAAACATCTCATTGACCATAAGCAAAGAGCGATTTAGCCGTTCGATCTTACGTTGATTCAGTAAGGCAAGCCCCCACATAATACGAGCACTAATCTCTGGAGATCTTGACATTAATAAATGTAAAGCTTCGCTACGCCAACGTAACAGCTGACAATCAGCATCAGCAAGTACATGAAATGCTTGTGCTGTTGGTATTAATAACTGATCTTCGCCCAACATCGCACCCACGGTTAAGTGAGAGACCTGAGACTCATCGTCCTCAACTCTTAACTCACCTTCAAATAAGAAATATAAAGCATCATCTTCATCTCCCTTAAGTAATAAAGGACTATTAGCCTCTACCTTAATGACTTCAGCGAGAGAAACGAGTGCTTCAATTAATTCATCATTAAGCAAAGCAAATAGAGGTGAAACTTTGAGAAGATTAATCGGTAAGTGATCTAATTGCGTACCGGCGGCTTGGGCGCTAACGGTTTGGGCACTAGCGATTTGGGCACTAGGGATTTGGGTACTATGAGCCTTGTCCTTTTGAAGCTGTTGAGGTAAGGGTGGCGGCTCTTGCTCATCATCTTGCTCAAGCGATGGTATTCCTTCATCGGTAAACCCAACCAAACTTTCTTCAGCTTCTAATTCATCAAGCTCATCAAGCTCAGATTCATGCATAGAAACCGAGGTGTTTGGTAAGGGTGGTAGCATACCAAAGCTGGTGCTCATTTTTGGCTGCTCTAGCTCATCGATTCTGATCACAATTGCGGTAATATTATCTTTGCCACCTGACTCATTGGCAAAATCAATGAGTGCTTTAGGGATCTCTTTGATTTCATCACGACTTAAATAGCTAAAAGGTCCCTGATCTTCGTCTAAATAACCACTTAAGCCATCACTGCATAAAAGATAGTTATCACCCGATTGAACTTCAAAGTCAAAGGTATCGACCTCGACCGAAGGGTGAACACCGACCGCACGAGTAACCGCATTTTTGTATGGGCTATTAAAAGCTTCATTGGGTTTAATACGACCACTTTTGATCAATTCATTAATCACCGTATGGTCTTCAGTGATTTGGGAGACTTTTCCCTCTCGAGTTCGGTAGATTCGGCTATCACCGACATGGCCAACAAAAGCACGGTTACGAGCCAGTAACAATAGAGACAGGGTTGTTCCCATGCCATGCCGCTCGCTATCCTCTTGTGCACACTGATAAACACTTTTACAAGCGGTAAGAATCGCTTGTTCAAGTAAGGTTAACACAGTTTGGCGTTGCAAGACGCTTCCGGACTTTTTAAATCCTTCGACGACTTCCTTTTGCTTTTTGATCGCTTCTCGTACTTCATGAACGGCTACAGAAGACGCAATCTCTCCTGCCGCATGTCCACCCATGCCATCTGCCACCACAAATAAATGTAAGTTTGGATCAACTAAATAGTTATCTTCATTGTGATCACGAGTAAGGCCGACATCTGTCGCTGCCCAAAATTGTACTTGCATAGTAGATCACTCACTCCGCGACATGCGACGGGACTACACCTTATTCAAGGTTCAAAACTCTATGCCTTTATATACCTTAATGCTGATAGTTGCTCAAGGGTCAGAAAAAGAGAAATCAACAGAATCCCATTTTTCTTCAGCAATGACCTTAATCCAAAACTCTTTAAGCGCTTGACTATCATAAATCAGAGCTTCTAATTTTTGAGATTCTGGGTACGAAAACCGGCGTTGTTGAGCTTGTAAACTGAGCCACCGAACACTCATTTCATAGTGTAAAGCCCAAGCATAAGCCCCATCTTCATCAATAATATAGTTTTTATCTTTTGCTAAGCTTAACTTATCTACCTCATAACGAGCATCTCCCAAAGAAAGCAAATAGAGATTATATTTGAGTCGATCTTCACGCCACCAAACCGGCTTCGCTAGGTGATCAGTATGAAGCTGATTACAGTGATTCTTAAAACAGCTACTTAAAAAACCAAAGCGAGTATTCGGCCAAGAGAGTTTTGGCCAAAGCATCGGTACAGCATCCAAGCTACGTTCAATCTCAAAGCGTGAGCTGCTTTGCATTAAGTCTTGGGTCTTACTAATAGAGTTTAAAGGCTTAGGTTTAGCTAAGGTATTTAATCGGGGAAGAGACCAATCTAAACGCCGATGCCCTCTAAAAACCAAGTTTATATCACTCCGCCAACCTTCTACACTTTGCAAAGCAACAGTGATGAAGTGAGATGCATAAAAGCTTGTCCATAAAGTACCTCCCGCCGGGACTTCTTGCATCATCGCTCGTCCCCAGGCTTCAGCACTGCGACTTGCCGGAGGTCTAGATGAATGACTTTGTAAGCTTATGGAAACTAGCAATACCCCAAATATAATCGCACTGATCAGATATTCTTTATAAGACTGACTTACTAAATCAAGCTGCTGTGAACCAAACTGTTGAGCAAACTGTTTGATACCTAAGGCACATAACAAGATTAAACTTGGAACAGCGGTCGCCAAATACCCACTAAAGTCAGGATTTCCCTCAGAAAATGGGTAGGTCAACTTGGTCATTAGAATAAGTAATGAAGCCCAAAGTAAGGTACCCCCCCACCCATCTTTAAGCCCCTGACATATACGGCAGAGGGTTTTTAAAGAGCTTGTCGCTCTCATACCTTTGATCCAATTCAAGCTAGCAAGCCCTAGGATCAAAGCAAGCATCAAGCTCATCACAAGGCCGATCTGCCTCATACCAAACGCTAGCATTCGAAAGATATTATCAATAAAATGATATTCAACGCTTCGCTGCTCAACCTGTACTTGCCATACCTTCGCGCTGATCGTGTCCCATAAGCTATTAAGGTCAACAACCCATCCCCAACCGCTTAGCCCACCTGCTGTGCCTCTAAACCAAAGGTATGCATACAAACTCAATGCAATCAGATAAGCACAACTACTCAGCCCCCACACTTTTTTAGTTAGTTTTAAACTGAGTAATTTAGGGAAAACACCAATGATCAAAGCCAAAGCAAGTAGAGTATGATTGGTTGATAATAAGCCCAAGAAAAAAGCTGTCACCAGATATGCTCTTTGGTCTTGATACTTTTGTGCATAAAACAAGCTATACCATACCACGGCCGTACATGCCCATTGAGGCGCATAGACTTCGGCTCTGGTGAGTTGCAGAAGAACCAAAGGTAGGCAAGCACTGCATAGAGCAGTAAGCACTAAACTAAAGCGCGCCCAAAACTTTTGTTTTAGACTTGCAAGAGCATTTGGCTTAATCAGCAAGTCAAAAAGTGCTAAATACATGACTCCCACACCTAAACCACCCCAAAAAGAACTTGCTAGATGTGATCTTTCTGCACAATCAAAAAAGGGAATCAATTGGGTAATGTGCATAAAAATGAGAGTTAAAGGATGCCCAGGAGGATGAGAAAGTGCCAAGGTACGACTACTGGCAATAAACTCACTTGTGTCATGCCAATGAAGACCGATTAAAACCTGGGGAAATATCCAAAACCAAGCAAGCCCACCAACCAATAAAGCAAGCCACCACTCTTTAAACTCAGCCTTTGAAGTTGGACTCATCATCTTAAACACCGAATCTACTCACTTAATGGGCTATTACTTGGTTTGGATGCTTTTCGGTCCATTCCCACCAAGAACCATCATAGTTCATGGTATGTTCAAAGCCGGCTTCTCTCAAGGCAAGATAAATAAAAGCTGAACGAATACCACCGGTACAATAAGTAAATATAGTTTGCTTCTTTTGGAGGCCAAGCGAAGTAAATAAAGCCTTTAATTCGCTTTTCGACTTCAATTGATACTTCGCATCTAAAACTGCATGCATTTCTAAATGAATACTATTGGCGAAATGCCCACCATAAGCCGAACCATAAGGGGTAGCGCCCTCATATTCCTTGAGAGAACGTGCATCGATAGAAACCACTGACTTAGACAGTAATTCTTTCACTTTTTGATGGGTTGCTCTTAGATACTCTTGTGGCTTTGGTATCCAACTTGATCGCTTGCCTCTCTCTGTTTTGCCCCAAGACTTTGGAATATTTAAAGACTTAATCGCTTCCCATCCCCCTTCGATCACATATACTTTTTGATGACCTAAATATTCGAGTAGCCAAAGCATTCGAGCTTCCTCTCCCCATCCCTTATGCCAATCACCATAGATGATCACCGGTTGATCAGGATAAATGCCCAAGCTCTGAACCTTGTCTGTTAAAAGGGGCAAGTCCACTAAAACACCCGAACGTGAACCTTGAGTAAAAAAACGCCAAGGGGTGTGTTGAGCACCTTGTATATGTGACCAATAGAACTTGGGATATAAATCGCGGGCATCCAAAAGTGTAAAAGACTCATTGCTTTCGTTGATCGCATCTTGAGTTTGCTCTTTTGATGCATGTTCAAGATTAACAAAGCGTTCAAGCAAATCATCAGCACTTAGGATTCGTGATTCTGTCTTCATATTTTGCTTTGTCTTTATGGAGCTTTGGTGAGCGAGCTGTGAATGATAAGAGCGAGTGACCGACTGAGTTGTGGGCTGTGCTTCAACTGTGATCTTTATAAAGACAATGATTAAGCAAAGGCTCACAACTGTCACATTTTTAAATAAATCTAAATATTTAATAAAAAAAAACGGCCCGATCATAGGTTCTCCTTATTTCACTGAAAACCTAAGACAACAAAGCTCAGCGAGTACCGTAAACTGTCTCATAGACCAAAGCGGGAGCAGCACTTTTTTCTTCTTGGATAGAATACGCTGCTAATAGCTTGGCACTTGCTTCCTCAAAGCCACGTTCATCATGATGAATCCACAATAGAGGTTCACCGGCCTGTATTTCATCACCCATCTTAGCAACAAGCTCAATACCGACTCGTGGATCGACTTGATCCGTTTTCACTCTACGACCAGCCCCTAACATCACTGCGGCATCACCAACCATCCGAGCATCAAGCATAGATACATATCCTGACTTTGGTGCAAGCAAGGGAACACGCTTAGGTGCGGTAGGTAGACGGCTTGGGTCTTTGACCATACTTAAATCACCATTTTGAGCCGAGACCATTTGGTAGAAACGCTCCAAAGCAGCACCACTATCCAAACATTCCCGAGCGAATGACCTTGGTTGACCAACCATTTCTAATAATTCTTCAGCGAGCGCTAAGGTTAGATCGGTACAATCTGCCGGGCCTTCTCCCTTAAGGATCTCAATAGATTCACGAACTTCTAAAGCATTGCCCACCATATATCCCAAGGGCTGATCCATTTGAGTCAGCATGGCTCTTACAGAACGCCCCATGCCTTCTCCAAGAGCAATACAGGTTTTGGCAAGAGTTCGTCCATCCTCAAGGGTTTGCATAAAGGCACCGCGACCGACTTTTACATCCAAAATAAGATGCTCGGTGCCTTCAGCGATTTTTTTAGACATGATCGAGCTAGCAATCAATGGGATAGAGGGCACCGTGCCGGTTACATCTCGTAAGGAATAAAGTTCACGATCAATGGGTGCAACATCGGCCGTTTGACCAATCATCCCTAAATTGACTTCTTTGAGTAATCTTTCTAGTTCTGAAGGAGGTAAGCGTGTTTGAAAGCCTGTAATACTCTCCAATTTATCTAAAGTACCGCCGGTATGACCTAAGCCACGTCCACTCATCATGGGCACCATCAGATCACAGGCAGCTAATAAGGGAGCCAATGGCAAGCTAATTTTATCGCCTACTCCACCTGTACTGTGCTTATCAACTTTAGGTAAAGCCAAGTGGCTTAAGTCTAAGGCCTGCCCACTGTTGACCATTTCGCTGGTCCATGCAACCAACTCATCAGTACCCATACCTTTGAAGTAAATGGCCATTAACAAAGCACTCATTTGATATTCAGGTACTTCACCTTTTAAAAACTCATCAAAAAGTACTTTTATTTCAGCTTGAGAAAGCTCTTGGCCCTCTCTTTTTTTTATAATTAAATCGACTGCACGCATAAATGATACCTACCCTTACTTTTAAAAATGTATTGATGCGCCTTTAGCTCACTTTACGACTCATTAAGCTTTATGATTCGTTAAACTTTATAAAAGGTTCATATAATATAGATGCTTAAACTAGGTACAGCATACTCTCTACACATAATATGCTAAAGCTTAGTCTAAATGTTTCATTAAGATGTTTCATTAAGATAGAGACTGTAAACGCTTAAGTGTTGCTAAACAATTGAGTTTAAGTACAAAAACTTAAGCGTCTCCAGCTCCGTCTCCTTCACTGCTACCTTCACCATCATTTAATTGCGCTGGAAGCTCACTTGGGTGCTGAGTAGTGGGCTCTGCTTCTAACTCTTTAGGCGCACCACTACTTAGAACCGCTCCTGGACTATTGGTTTCATCAGCATCTTCTTCTTCATCAAAGATAAAGTCGATCTTTTCTGGGCCCTGTGAAACACGATGCTCAGCTTGATTCGCCTCGCCTTCGTCAACCGGTGCAAGGGCCATTGGTTGACCAGACGGTGGCAATGAATCAGCTTGAGCAGACTCAGGAGGTACAGAAGATACTGCAGATAAAGACAAGTCATAGTCTTCTTCATGGTCAATCAGCGCATTCACACTGACTTCATTGATTACAATGTCTTCTTCATTAATCTCTGGCTCGGCATTTATTTCTAGAGCTTCAGATACTTCATCTTGATCGACTAATTCAGTCACAGAAGCGTCTGAGTTCTCTTCAGCGACCTGAACTTCGAAATCATGTACAGAAGTTTCGCTTTCATCAGCTGCATCAACCTTATCAACTACAGCTAAGTCAGTATCTGCTGTTGACTCTGTCTGTGGCGTCATAAAAACAACCTGTGGCACTTCAAACTCTGCATGATGCATATGCTCAAGGAACTGCTGGGCAATATCAAGACTTTGACCAATTTTTTGGCTTAATTGTGAGAATTGGCTCACCTGTGAGTTCAATTCTACAACCTGCTTATTAAGTCGCTCTCGCCCTTCTCGCTCAAGTCCTAATTCACGACTTAGGCGTTGCTTGGCTCGATTTAACTCTTCATCAAGAGTACGAGCTCGTTCGCTTTCAAAGGCAAGATCTTCATGTAGGGTTGCCAAAGACTCATCACGCTTACGAATCTCTTCTATATGGTGCTTAATATCAGTCTGTAAAGTATCCACTTCAGTCTTCCAAGAGTTGCTTGTGCTTTGCAACTGAGCCTTCAACTCATTGACTTGGTTCTCTAGTTCTTCTTGCTGTTCTAGATGACTTAGAATCTCATCTTGGACTGAAGATAACTGCTCTTTGGTAAGCTCTAATTCTTCACTGAGACTAGTGATCTTATCATTCAAGGCACTTCGCTCTTCATCAAAGAGCTTCATATCTTGTGCCTGTGCTGAGAATTGAGTGCGCAAATCAGCAAGTTCAGCTTCTACATTGGCTTTTTCATTAGTCAATGTATCAAAGTAGTCTTCGCGCTGATTCAATTCTTCTTCAAGCTCATTTAAGCGTATAGTTTGCTTATTATGCTCTTCCTCTACCAAAGCAAAGGCTGAATCTCTTTCGCTCAATGTCGCTTCTAACTGAGTCAGTTGGGCCAGCTTATCTTGGTGTTCTGAACTCAAAGACTCATGATCACCCCGTAATTGATCTAGCTCACTACGCGCTTTCTTAAAGCCTTCGCGTTCTTCCTCAAGAGTTTGCTTTAATACCTCAAAACGTGCGTGTTCCTCAGTGAGTAATTGCTCTCGCTCGCCAATACTTTCTTCATGCTCGCTCAAGGCCAACTGAAGTGCTGTAATTTCTTGTTGTAAGTTCGCTTGAGCACTTTGATGCTCGGTCGCTTTAGTTTGGAAGGACTCGAGTTGCTGCTTAAACTCTTCCTCAGCATCAAGGCCTAAACGTCTTTGATCACCAAGTTCTCTTTGAAGTTCCATGGTTTGCTGACGTTCTTGCTCATAACGTACTTGCAAGGCTTCAAGGTCTCGTTGAGTCTGAGAGAATGAAACTCGGATTTCATTGAGTTCTAAAACACTGCGACGCGCTTGATCATCATTCGCATCGATCTCTCGTTTAAGCTGTGATAACTGAGTTTCAAGGTCTTCTTCTCGTCCTTGAGCTTCATCAAGCGCTAAGCGATGGTCTCGTTCAAGTTCTTCGATTCGTTCTTCGAAATCTTCGGTTGCTTGCTGAAGCTTATCCTCAAGTTCTTGCTTGAGCGATTCAACTTCTTGATCTTTTTGTCCCGACAATTCTGTTTTGAGAGTTACTCGCTCGTCTTGCAGTACGCTTTCGAGTTCACTCACTCGTTCTTCATAACGAGCGATGGTTTCTTCGAGCTTGGTTTGAAAAGCTGTTTCGGCTCGTTCCAAGTCGAGTTCACCACGTTGAGTAGCCTCGGTCAATGCCGCTTCTAGTCGTTGGACCTCGGCTTGATTTTGAGACTTTTCTGAGTTTGAGCTGACTTGAAGATTTTCTAATTGCTCAGCAAGTCGCTTGGACTCTCGCTCAGCTTGTTCTCGAGTAAAACGCTCATTTTCTAAACTATGGCTAGTACGTCTTTGTTGAGTTTCGGCAAGTCGAAGTTCTTCTTGGAGTTCAGTAACTAAAGAATTACTCTCTACAAGATCACTTTTGGTACGAGTAAATTTTTTAGCGACATCATTGAGCTTATCTTCGGCTTCAATAAGTTCTCTTTGCGCAGTAAGCTCATTGGCTTGAGCTCGTTCAAGGTGCTCTTTTAAAGTTGAAGTCTCCCGCTGTAAGGCTTCGACTTCAGTTTGGAGTTGATTGCGCTGATTTACGATATTCGCCTCGTCATGGCTGGGGCTCATAGCACTCTCTTTAATAAACTTTCAATGAGATTGAGGAGACCACGTCGCGTCTGGGCTTGTCGTGATAGAAAAAAAAGATTTGATACAGAATAGTATGCATACAACACCTAAAATGCTGATTTATATGCACAAAAATAAAATCCTGCTTGAGCATTAAAGCATAAATAAAGATTTCATGCTGTAGAATAGTGACTCTAAACTACACTCTCTGCAAACTGTTTCTATGCTAAAGTCGTGCTAAGATCAAGACTTAAGCATCTTAAACAATCTAAAATCCGATCAGCTTGCTAAAAAAGTATTTGGGACTTATGCTCTGAGCTTCTTAATTCATAATTCACTTGGGGAGTTCAAGTTATGGCTGAGCAATTTATTTATCATATGAGAGACCTTAAAAAAGTCTATCCCGGTGGCAAAGAGGTTTTAAAAGGAATCCATCTTTCTTTTTATCCTGGTGCAAAGATTGGTGTGATTGGTGGTAATGGCTCTGGTAAGTCAACACTACTAAAAATTATGGCCGGACAAGACAGCGATTTTGTTGGTGAAGCTTGGCTTGCCGATGGCTTTACTGTTGGTTATCTACCTCAAGAGCCAGAACTCAATGAAGATAAGGATGTATTGGGCAATGTAAAAGAGGCTGTTCAAGCCACCCAAGATCTTCTCGATGAGTTTGAAGCGATTAGTATGCAAATGGGTGAACCCATGAGCGATGATGAAATGAACAAGCTCTTTGCTCGCCAAGGCGAACTCCAAGATCAAATCGATGCGGTCAATGCTTGGGAACTTGATAGTCAGCTAGAAGTTGCAATGGATGCTTTGCGTCTTCCACCGGCTGATGCTGATGTAAAAGTACTCAGTGGTGGTGAAAAACGCCGCGTGGCGATTTGTAAATTACTCTTACAAAAGCCTGACTTACTTTTACTTGATGAACCGACAAACCACCTTGATGCTGAGTCTGTCGCTTGGCTTGAGGCACATCTTAAAAATTATCATGGTACAATTGTTCTCATTACTCACGATCGTTATTTCCTTGACAATGTGACCGAATGGATCTTGGAGTTAGAAAGCGGTAAAGGCTTACCTTGGAAGGGTAATTACTCAACTTGGCTCGATCAAAAACAAGAAAAACTCGCCCAAAAAGAAAAAGCCGAATCTTCAAGACAGCGTGCACTTCGTGAGGAACTTGAATGGATTCGTTCATCACCCAAGGGGCGTCAATCTAAGAGTAAGGCGCGTGTAAAGGCCTTTGAAGATCTTATGAATAATCAGGCTCAGGAACGCGCTCGTAGTCTTGAACTTCGTATTCCTCCTGGACCTCGCTTGGGTGACTTGGTCATTGAGGTCAATAATGTTACCAAGGGCTTTAGCGAAAAATTACTCATCGATGATTTATCCTTCAAGATTCCCCCAGGTGCAATCGTGGGAATTATTGGCGCGAATGGTGCGGGTAAATCTACCTTATTTAAGATGATTGTGGGCGAGCAGACACCCGATGAAGGTAATCTTCGCTTAGGTTCAACCGTTGAATTGGCTTATGTTGACCAAAGCCGTAGCAATCTCGATGCCGAAAAAACGATTTGGCAAGAGATCTCAGAGGGGGCTGAGGTTATTGAGGTTGGCCGAGATCAAATGAACTCAAGAGCCTATGTTAGCGCTTTTGGCTTTAAGGGCTCTGATCAACAAAAAATGGTAGGTAAGTTAAGCGGTGGTGAACGTAATCGTGTTCATCTTGCCAAACTGCTCAAATCTCGAGGTAATGTGATTCTTTTAGACGAACCCACCAATGACTTAGATGTCGATACCTTACGTGCTTTGGAAGAAGCGCTTTTGACCTTTCCAGGATGCGCATTGGTGATCAGTCACGATCGTTATTTCCTTGATCGTGTTGCCACGCACATCATTGCCTTTGAAGGCGAGTCTCATGTGGAGTGGTTTGAGGGGAATTACCAAGATTATGATGCGGATCGTAAGCGTCGTCTTGGACCCAAGGCCGATATTCCCAAGCGTATTAAATATCGTAAGTTTACTCGCTAAGCGCTTGAGTTCCTCCCAACTTATGTTTATCTCGGTGCCTTCATTGAAGACAAGAGCTAAAGACAAAAGAAATAGGATAAATCAACCATGAGTGATGAGTCAGTTCCGGCTCCTAGCATTGAGCTATTGAGCACAAGAAGCCAAAACTTATTAATGGGTCTAATTCAAAATCGAAGTCAAGAAGCGCTTCTTGATGATGAGCAAGTTGAAGAAGCCTTAGAATCTTTAAAGAGTGACCTAGATGGCCAAGCGCTCGCCCTGCTGGAAGAAAGCTTAGATTGGCTTCGTGATGTGGGCTTATATGAAGTTTCTATTCCGTTGCTTGAAGAATCTTGGTCAGCGGACTTACCCTTGGACTTTTTAGGCCGAGTCGCCCAAGATTGGGTGGGTTCGGTACTTTTTGGTTTGGGAGATGAGTCCGGCGCTCGTGAAATCGCTACTCATTTAAGTAAGCGAGCCTATGAGCTGGGTGCCTCATTTTGCAGTGACTTGTGTGATATGTGGCTAGAATGGGGCTTTTTTACTGAGGCTGAGCCCTTAGCGCTCTTTGTGCATGAAAAGCAACCGGGTGAAGTCAGTGCGCTTTTTCACTTGGTGATTTGTGCTAAAATGCGCCTTGCTTGGGATGAAGCGCAGACTTGGCTAAAAAAACTTGATGCACATCGCGGTCATGAGTCAACTCCCGACCCGTCTATCGAGTGGAATCGAGCTTTGCTCGCTGTTGCAAAACATGATTGGGCTCAAGCTCGTCAAGCATGGCAAGCGGTGGGCTTTCAGTTTCCACAAGACAGTGATCAAATGGCCGATCAAGATTATGCAACTCCCGGTGAACTCAGCCCGATTCGAATTAAGATTGATTTAGACACAGTCGAAGCCTCACAAGGGGAGTTGCCTCGCTCTGAAGTTGTGTGGGGACGTCGCATCGGACCAGCACGAGTAGAGCTGAGTGGTATCCCCTATTATCATCCCACAATGCGCAGCGGTGATATTCTTTTGGTTGACGGTGTTAAAGAGGGCAGTGTGGAACTGAATGGTGAGAACTATCCGGTATCGCCGGCTTTGTGTATATGGCAAAGTTCTCCCGGAGAAACCTTTAGGCTTTATGGAGTACAAAAAAGCTTAAAAGCCGGCATCTTACTAGATCAGTTTGTGCAAACATTAGGAGAAGACGGCTGGGCGATTGTTAATTGGACTCGGATGATTCGTAAGGAAACGCCAAGTCAAGAGCCTTTAATACAAGTAGCACTCTATTTACCGCCAGAACGCGACATCAATGTTTTTCATCTCAAACTCAATGAGTTTATGACTGGGGAAGATGCCCCCACGCTGTATTCACCTAGATATGCAAGCTTAACCCAAGAAGATGTTCAACAACATGAACAAGCGTGGCTGGAACTTGGTTTAGCTCTTGAAGAAGGCCATTAGGCAAGCCACATTTAAGATATATCACTAATTTTTAGGGCAGATAAGCCACATTCTGACTGCTCACTTAGCGATCAGCTTGCTCATGATCTACTTTCCAAGTCCAATAATAATTGGCTAAAAAGTTCCATACTGTTGCCACCGCTATGCCGATCAGTTGAGATACATATACCCAATTTCCGACTTGAGGTGGACTTAAAACAATTGCTTGCCATCCGCCCTGTGAAAGCAATGGCGCATAGTTTGACCACAGATCAGCATTTGGATCAGCACATAGGCCTAAATAGACCCAAAGTATATTAAAGCCGATAAAAACTGTCCATTGAGCCAAAGCCCCCACTAAAGAGACCATTTGAAACTTGAAAGCCCGATGAAATCTTTGTGTATTCTGAGAAGCTCGCTCCCTAAAAGTCCATCTTTCATTCAAGATAAAATTAGAGATAATCGAAACTTCAATCGCCAAGGCAGAGGCGAGATTATTGGACAAGCCTAACATTCTTAATAGGGCTAGGCAGGCCAAATTGACCACTACACCAGAGCCTCCCACTGCACCAAACTTAATAAAAACAGAAAACAGTGGAGAAGAACTCATAGCTTATATTAATTGCTGAACTCAGCTTAGTCGTTACAGCTCGCGTACTCAGTGGCACATTGAGGACAGTCAAAGTTCATGCAAGAGTTAGCATTTATACACTCACCAAGGGCTTCAAGCTCAGTCATCGCCTCGTCGGTTGCTTGCAGCTGACATTCGCCAGCACAAGATTGATCTTGGCAAGTACCAATACAGGTGAGTACTTCACCACAGCTTTGTGTACCTGGAGGGAAGCAAGCCGCTTCTTCCATGACACAGTTTGCTTCAACACAGGCTTGATCTTGACACATATTTGTCTCCAAGCAGCCCAAGTATGCTTCAAGCTCATCGGTTTGATCAGCAGCAACAGCGTTTAGGCAGTTTTGCTGACAAGCTGAATCGGTTTGACCACAAGAGCTTGCGCAGATGAATACACCACCACAAGATAGTGAACCTACCGTAGGCGTTGTACCACCACCAAGACAGGCTTGAATCTCGTTAGCACAAGCATTGTTTACACAAGCATTATCTGTTTCAGGACAGCCTGAGCCTTGAGCACAGGTAATGATGGCACTGTACTGCTGTTGTGCTGTAGCTGTTGCACTGTTGAAGCATTCTTGAACACAGTTTTGATCATTCGGATCACACATGCTGAAGCAAGCATTGAGATCAGCACAAGAAAGATCACCGGTCATGGTAGGTCCTTGCTCCCCAACACAAGCGTTAAGCTCACCCTCACAAGCCTGATTTTGGCAAGCGAAGTCGTCTTGAGCACATTGACCATTTTGCACTGTACCTTGGATACAAGATAGAAGTGAGTTAAAACGGCTTTGGCCTTCGGCTGTACCATTGTTAAAGCAAGCTTGTACGCAGTTTTGATCTTGACATGAGTTCGCACAGTTTACGATCTCTGCACAGTCGTTATCAACCGGCATTTCAGTACCGGCAACCGGCATTTCAGTACCGGCAACCGGCATTTCAGTACCGGCAACCGGCATTTCAGTACCAGCAACACTCATCATATCAGGAATACATACGTTGCTACTTCCAGCAGCAGTACAGCTATATCCTGTTGGACAAGGACTAGCATCATCACAAGTTTGAGTACAGATTTGAGAACCGGCACCTGTATCTACACAGGGGCCTGAAGAACAGTCACCTGAATCTGTACAGCCCTCACCGATCAGTCCAGTACCAGAGCCGCTATCTGACTCTTCACAGCCAAATGCACCAAGAGAGAAGATCAGACTTAATAAAAGCCAATATCTCATAATAGAATCTCCTTAGAGTTGAGTTTAGTAAAAATCCATGTCACAGAACATGTTCAAAGCAACAAACATAGGTAAGATAAGTACACCTTGCTTGTCATTACGCTTTTATGTGACAGGCTACATAGAAAATAGTTTCAGAAAGGCATAATGAAGTTGATTATTAATCAAGCGCAAGGGAAATTTAAGACACTTATTAGACTCTTAAGATTTTCAAGTATCTTTTTCTGTTTAATTTCACTCAGTGCCTGTCTTGACCTCGTTCAAGATAGCCCTATCCCCTGTGGTGGTCCAGATGATTGTTCTGCACCTCGCCAATGTGTGATGAACCAATGTGTAGCAGCCTGTTATAACAATGATGATTGCGCGCAAAATGAGGTATGCACACGACAAGTCTGTGTGAGTCAACAAGACTTAAGTGCGAATGAAATCCCAGAAGCAGAAACCACTGCCGGTGAAACCACTGCCGGTGAAACTACGGCTGGTGAAACCACTGCCGGTGAAACCACTGCTGGTGAAACCACTGCCGGCGAAACCACTGCCGGTGAAACCACTGCCGGTGAAACCACTGCCGGTGAAGCTATGGCCGGTGAAACCACTGCCGGCGAAACCACTGCCGGTGAAACCACTGCCGGTGAAACCACTGCCGGTGAAGCTATGGCCGG